>JAFUCA010000006.1 GCA_017459895.1 Bacillota bacterium
GCTGCCCGCTGCCTCCATGATCTCATAGTTGACAAAGTTCTCGGAGGCGATCATCTCGATCTTCGTCTCCTGACGACCGATCTCCCGCCGGATCGATGCAGCCACTTCCGGGTCTGCCTTCTCTAAATAGTTGAAATACATACTTCACTCCTTTTGTATTGAAACTTACAATAATGGTCTAACTTACCGCCCGCTCCAGCCGCTTCAGCGCCAGCGCCATGGTCAGCCCCGGAATGACCCGGTTGCCCGTGATCTCCACGCCCAGCATCTCGTTGATCTTCTTCAGCCGGTATTGAACGGTGTTGGTGTGGATGTCCATGAACTCGGCGGTCTTGCCGCTGTTCATGCCCGCATCCAGCACGAAGGTCTCCAGCGTTTCCAAAAGCTGGCGGCCCTTGTGATCCGTGGCCTCCCGGAACGGATCCAGCAGCTCCGCGTAATTCTTCTTGACGAATCCCCCCTGGATCTGGATGTTGATGCAGTTGGACACCAGGGTCAGCTCGTACTTGGTGAACACCCGCTTGTAGGGGAACACGCTCTGCACGAAGGACCAGCTCTCGTTGATCAGCTTGTAGGCATCCGCCGCCCCCTCAATGCTGCCCAGGCCCGTCACATGAAAGATCCGGGCTTTGCGGCTCTCCTTCATCTTATTGAACAGGGTCACGCAGTCACCCTGCTGCTGCATCCGCAGGTTCTCGTCCCCCACGTTCAGGATCATCCCATAGGTCTCGTCGTTCTCCGTTATCTTGAGGATCTCCAGGTCGGTCTTCTTCTCGAAATCTGCAAAGAGCTGGCCTTCGGTGGTCTTGGCCAGTCCTTTGGAAAAGAACGCGCAGACGATGTCCGCGCCATCGATCTTGGCCTCCTCCTGCAGCGTATATGCCAGGGACTTGTTGCCCCGGATCAGCGCCTTGATGAACTCGGACCGGGCATCCCGTTCGGGGGTGTATTTCCACATGCCCATGGCCAGGCGGATGATCTCCGCCAGCTTGGTGATCTCGCCGGCGGTATAGGAATCCTCGTTGTCCACGATGAACATGTAGTACTTCTCGCTGCCGATGGTCACCGGGCCCCAGTAGGTCAGCACGCCGTTGACATCGATCAGGGTGTACACCCTGGAATCGCCCTCGACGCCCCGCTCCCGGCCCAGCCGGATCGCATCCTGTATCGTCGCCTGGTGCCGGGTCTCGATGGTCAGCACCGGGTTGAAATCCTCGCTCAGAAGAATCAGCTGGAAGTCATTGTTGATGGCTGCTTCCTTCACTGCCGACTGGAAGTTGCTGTGCTTCTCGAAGTTCAACAGGTGGAAGATAGTATTGCTGATCAGGCTGTTGCGGAAGTTGTCTCCGTACAGCACCCGGTCCATCACTGCGGTGATGGCCGCCGAATAGCCGGCGGTCTGGGGCATGATCAGCAGCGGCAGCTCTTCTTCCTCCGCCGCGCGGATGACCTGATCCTCCAGCTTGCGGACGGCTCCGCCGGTCCTGTACACCGCCAGCGCGGCGCAGCCCTGGGAAGCCGCCTGGCGGATCAGCGCGCACTGAGCCCCGGCGTCCTCGCGGACCCCCGCGAAGCTGGTGAGCAGGATCTCCGACTTCTCCGGCTTCTCCGCATCCATCTCTGCGGGATCCGCCGCGTCCAGCACGGAAATGCCCCGCACCTCGTTATTCAGTTCTGTCCTTCCTGCCGCGACCTGCGCGCCCTGAAAGGCGTCCAGCTTCAGACAGTCTTCTACGGTTACTTTCACTGGCGGTCATTCCCCTCTTCATCGTCTTCGGCCTCGTCAGCCTCGGTCTCTTCGTCGGCCGCGTCGGTTTCAGCTTCCGTCTCGTCGGCCTCAGCCGCTTCACCGTCGGTCTCATCCGCCTCGGCCTCGCCGGCTTCCTCAGCTTCCTCGGCTTCCGGCTCCTCCGCGGTCGCCGGCTCGTTCTCAGGCTCCGGGCCATCCTCGAGATCCGGGTCGTCCTCGATGTCCGGATCCTCCGGCGCCGGCTTCGCCAGCCTTTGCTCGTCCAGCGGCTTCGCCGTCATCGTGACGTCATCGTAGGTCATGACCTTTGGCTTGAAGCGGGCGTTCCGGCCCTGCTCCTCGATGGACTTTGCCAGATCGTTCAGTTTCTGGCGCTCGGCCTCCTCGCGCTCCTCGGCTTCCTTCTTCTTGCGGATCTTCTTCGCCTGACGGGCCTCCTGGCGGTTCTTCTTCTCCAGCTCCTCCATGTGACCCTTCAGCTCCTCGCCCAGCTCCTGGGGCGTCTTCTCTCCGTTGAACAGCGCCAGGAACTGCTCCCGGTCAAGGGTCTCAACGACCAGCAGCCCCTCGGCCACAGCCTTCAGCTGCTCCATATGCTCCTCCAGGATCGCCGTCGCAGCATCGTAAGCTTCCTCGATGATGGCCTTGATCTCCTCGTCGATCTCGTTCGCCGTCTCCTCGGAATAATTCTGCCGCGTGGAGAAGTCTTTGCCGAGGAACACCTCATCCGATGAGCTGTAGTTGACCGGGCCCAGCTTCTCGCTGAAACCGTACTTGGTGACCATCTCTCTGGCCACATCCGTCGCCCGCTGGATGTCGTTGGAAGCGCCGGTGCTGATGTCGTCCAACGTCAGCTGCTCGGCGACACGGCCGCCCAGCAGGTGGATGATCATCTCCCGCATCTCTTCCTTGGTACCGTAGCTCTTGTCCTCCTCCGGCAGGGTCATGGTGAAGCCGCCGGCCATGCCTCTGGGAATGATCGTGATCTGATGCACCGGATCGGTCTTCGGCAGACAGTTGGCCACGACCGCGTGCCCCGCTTCGTGATAGGCAGTGAGCTTGCGTTCCTCTTCGTTGATGACCCGGCTCTTCTTCTCCGGTCCCGCGATGACCTTGGTGATGGCTTCCTCGATCTCGTCCATGCGGATCTGGATGCCGTTTCTCCTGGCCGCCAGCAGGGCCGCTTCGTTCAGCATATTCTCGATATCCGCCGGCGTGAAGCCAGGGGTTCTCCTGGCCAGCACCTTCAGATCCACGCTGGGATCCAGCGGCTTGTTCTTCGAATGAACCTTGAAAATCTCTTCTCTTCCCACGATGTCCGGCCGGCCGATGACGATCTGCCGGTCGAACCGTCCGGGTCTGAGCAGCGCCGGATCCAGCACGTCCGGACGGTTGGTTGCCGCCAGGATGATGATGCCGGTGTTCTCCGCGAATCCGTCCATTTCAACCAAAAGCTGGTTCAGCGTCTGTTCCCGCTCGTCGTGGCCGCCGCCCAGGCCCGCGCCGCGCTTACGTCCCACGGCGTCGCTCTCGTCGATGAAGACGATGCACGGGGCGTTCTTCTTGGCCTGCTCGAACAGGTCCCGGACTCTGGACGCACCGACGCCGACGAACATTTCGACGAAATCGGAGCCGCTGATGGTAAAGAACGGCACGCCCGCTTCTCCCGCGGTCGCCTTGGAAATATAGGTCTTGCCGGTTCCCGGCGGGCCCACCAGCAGGATTCCCTTCGGGATCCGCGCACCAAGGCTGTTGTACTTGGCGGGGTGTTTGAGGAAATCGACGATCTCCTCCAGTTCTTCCTTCTCCTCCTTCAGACCGGCAACGTCTTCAAAGGTGATCTTCTTCTGGTCGCCCTTCTGCAGCTTGGCCCGGCTTTTGCCAAAGGACATGGCCTTGCCGCCGCCGCCCTGCTGCTGCATGATGAACCAGAACAGGAAAATCATCAGTCCGACCATGATCAATGTGGGCAGCAGACTCAGCCAGATGGACTCCTTCTTCGGAGCCGGACTGGAAAGCTTCAATGTGCCGTCCTTGACCTGCGGCATGATGTAATCTTCATAGATGAAACTCATGTCCACCGCGCTGTTGACATAAGTGTATACTTTGTCTCCGGACTTCAGCTCCGCCGTCAGCTGGGTCTCCTCCACCCGGATGCTCTCCACCTCATTGCTCTTGAGGTAGCCGATCATCGTGGATTCCTTGACCTCCGTCATCTCCGGCGTACTGTCCAGATTAAAAAACCATATGAACCCGATAACGAGCGCGAATATGACGATCCATACGGTTAAATTTCTGCCTCTTTTATTCAAGCTCTGTTTCCTCCCTGAATTACTCCATTTTTGTCGGCGCCGACAAAAATACAATGTAATTCTATCATGCAAGAACAAATAATTCAACGCTCTCAGGTGTAGATTCTGTGAAATCTGCGCTTTTTCAGTCATGATTGCATTCCGCTGCCATTTCCCGTAAACTATAGCCATGAGCAGAGCATTTGTAACCGACAAAGAAGATTGGGCCTATTGTGCAAAGGCTGGCGAGCGCTGTATGCACGCAGAGCCGGGCAAGGACTGTCGAAGAACGGACTGCGCGCACTATCACCGCCAGGCCGCGCCCATTTCCGATGCGGACGCACCCGGCCTGCGGATCGTCGCCCGGCGGAAGAAACAGCCCGCTTGGGAAGGTCGCCCGGCGGCGAAAAGCGAGGCCGGAAACGGTGCGAACCCTGGTGGGAAGACCCGCCGCGCCAACATAAAAATGCCCCGCAAGTGGGGTGGCCGCAGCGGGAATATTTTTTAGACCCCCTTAGTCCTAAAGGGAGGCAGCGGATCATGGAACTAAGCTGCAACAATGTTACCTATCGTTTCCCGGACGAGGCGCTTACCGGAACGGACGCTCCGGTCACGGAAGCGGTGGTACTGCGGCCGGCCGACCCGTCGGCGACCGATTCCGCAGGCATCACCTCGGCAGCGGCGGCCGCGAAGGCTTTGCCGGCTGAGCTGCACTATCACATCTACGCCCAGCGGCGACAGGGAAGCCGCTACCTCGCAGCCCACGGCTGCTCGCTTTGCGCGCTGGCAAGCCTGATCGGCGCAGTGCCCGCACCGGATGCGCCAGCCTTTGCATCGAATGAGGAGGCTGCGGAGATTCTGATGAGTCTGGAGGCAGCCCGAAATGCATTGCTGGGAGATCGCAGGCGGCAGCTACTCAGACTGCGGCCGTCGAAACTGGCAGGACCGCACACGTTGAAACTGCGCGGTCCGCTGGCCCGCTCCGCGCGCATGCCGCTGAACATCGCCGGCGTTTACCGGATTCTGCAGTTGTTTATGGACGCGGAATATCTTGATTCCGGAGCGGAGAAGGATCCGGCAACGGACCAGCGGATCCGGACGTTTATTACTGACCGCGCCAGCCGGGGCATTCCTGTTCTGGCCACCGGCAAATCCATCCCTTCCCTCAGCGGCGCGCCCCTCTGCCCCCGCAGCGCCCACACGTTCCTGATCATCGGCATGAAGGATCCCTCTACTTTAATCGTTGCTGACTCCGCCGGCCTGAACGACGAACGGATCAAATTCGTGAATGTTGACACCGTCATTTCCGGAGTCCTGAGCTCCGGGATCCGGACCGCATTAAAAAAAGGTCAATACTACTACCATCGTTTTCACGATGGCGGCTTGCTGTCGCCGCGGGAGTTCTGATCCTGGTTTCGCAATATCCGGGATTCCTTATTTTGCCCACGTATTCCCTATTAAATAAGGAATCTTAGTTGATTTACACCCCGGAGGCGTCCTTCTGAAGGCACGGATTCCTTCGAATTCCTTAAAAAGCGCTCTGATACAGACTGTTTTAAGGAATCGAAAACCGAGCCACGAGGGAATTCCTTAATATCAAGGGAATTGTGCAGGGATTTAAGGAATTCCGGTTATCGGTTCTTTAAGATATAATGACCCGGCCTTTCTTCACGGTCAGGCGATGCCCCCGGGGAAACTCGACGGTCTTCGGGGCTTGCTTTTTAGAAATGATCGCGTCTGCTGCACGCAGTCGCTCTTCGGAAATGTCGCTGGTGAGGCCTGCTTCCATGAATGCTCTCGCGACGACCCGGTGGCGGATGGCCTCGGGGAGATCCGCCAGGCCCTGCCGGTCCAGCACGATCGGGGCGCCATGTTCGACAGTATCACCCTCGCCAGCTCCGACACCTGCCTCGCTCCCATCCGCAGCCGCACTGGTCTGCCGCAGCTGTCCATACGCCTCCTTGGCTTTCTGCCACAGGTATTCTTTGTCCGCGGCGGCGATCCGGGAAAGGCGGGCCAGAGCGCTGATGATGTTCGGGTTGTACTCATGCAGCAGCGGCAGGACTTCCAGCCGGATCCGGTTCCTCGTATAGATAGGCTCATGATTGGTATGATCGATGACAGGATGCAGATCGTTGTCATCACAGTACTGTTCGATCTCGGAGCGGGGCACGTCCAAAAGGGGCCGGATGACCGGGATTCCCTGTTCAGATCGCTTATAGGCGATGCCCGATAAGCCGTCTGTTCCGGTGCCCCGCAGGATCCGGTGCAGGATGGTTTCCGCCTGGTCGTTGGCGTTCTGAGCCACAGCGATTCTGACGCGCGGGTCGTCCTGCATCGCCGCTTCCCGGGTCAGCTCCCCGCCCGCAATCTCTTGGGCCATCTTCCCGCCCGCAATCTCCCGCGCCACGCACACGAAAGCATCGTACCGGGCTTTGCGGCCGGCTTCTTCCGAGGTCATTCCCAGTTCCCGCGCCATAGCGTTCACATCCACAACAAACGACCGGCAGAGGGTTACCCGGCTGCCGGGAGCCGGCCCCGCGCCGGCTCCACCTCCGGCCCTCCTGCCCGCTTCCGCGCACAGCTTCTCGACATAGGCCTGGTCCCGCTCCGCATCCCCGGGGCGGAACTGATGATTGATGTGCACCGGATGGATCGTCAGATCCAGCTCCGCCGCCAGCCTTTGCAGCACGTGAAAGAGGCAGACCGAATCCGGTCCGCCGGAAAGCCCGAGGACGATTTGGTCGCCGGTATGGATCAGGTCGTGATCCTGAATCGTTTTTCGCACGGTATCGATCAGTGCCATATCACATTACTCCCTGCCTGACACTATTTTATATTTATTGGTACGCTTTTGCAACGTCTGCTGCAGCCGGGGCACTTAGATATGCTTTCAAGGATACCCGCCGGCAGATTCTCTCCGCGGCAGATGTGCGACGACTCTGTCCAATAACAACTTTTTTATAGGCATTTTTGATGCATGCGGATCAAAAGCTCATACATTTTGGGATCCTTTTGGGACAAATCTTCGATTTCATACATTGGCGCATGGGAGGTTGTCCCGTTTTTTCTAATTTATGAGTTCGATTGGACCGAGATAGAGCATATGGATCGAACCGGCGAAAAAAAAGCGGCGTTTCGTTCCGTCATCGTCAAAAAAGCCAAATCTTAGTTCCGTTTCGTACCGCTGATTCAGATAACGACAGCGTCAGTCTGCAACAATCGTTCTTGTTCCTCATATGAGAGGGAGCCGTGGGCAACTGGTTCACAAGCGGTGGGCAGTTGATGCATCGCCGTGCTTGAGCCTGGCGCCCGCCTGAAAAGTAACTTTCAGGTAGTACAATTGTACTTCCTTCGGCATCACCTGTGGGAAATTCTGTCAGGAAAAGTGGTACAAACATACTACCCGGCAAAACACAAAAGAAGTGCCCCGCGGGATCTATCGCCGGACACTTCCCATTCTTACGCCAATCGAATTTCACCGATCAGATCGGCTCGCACCAGGGCCTCAGCCGTAACTCCAGCCGCCGCCGCAGCTCCAACCGCAGCCCCTGCCGCAACAACAAGCGCCGCCGCAGCTCCAACCACAGCCGCAACAACAAGCGCAACTGCTGCCACAGCCGCCTGCCTCAGCCGCTTATTTCTCCCCGTTCGGACGGACATTCAGCAGCTCCCGCTGCGCCTGCCGCGGATCCTTCTCCAGGGACCAGGTCTCACCCATGACCATCGTACTGCGGTCAGCGGCGTCGTATACGGTCCACTCCGGGATCAGCTCGTTGTTCGGATCTCCAGCCTTTGCGAAATGGTAGTAGGCGGACATCATCATGGGCTGCAGATCAGCCGGGAGCTTCGCTGGATCCCCCGAGAGCTCATTGTAGCCGTCATCGGTATTGCCCAGACCGAAGAGCATTCCCATGGAGTGCTGGGGCCGGTCGTAGGGCGAGATCTCCGGCTCCATGCCGTTGGCCTCACAGTAGCCGGCGATATCCTCGGCCGCCGGGCAGTAGGTCCAGAAGTAGGCGTAGGTGTCGGTGTACCCGGAGAGCGCTTCCGCTTCATATTCCGTACCCTGCACGTAGATCACATCGTTGTACAGATCCACCGCTGCCTTCACCGGATCTTCGTCCGTCGCGAGGAACGCATCCCAGTCGATCGCCGGAGTGCCGTCCTTTTTCACCGGATTGATATAGTACGGGACCTCCGCCGCGTAGTCCGTTCCCGCATCCGAAGACTTGGCCGCAATGTAGTTTTCCCAGACAGCCTCCGGGTCCTCCCAGAGATCGCCCTCTTCGCTCTCCCAGTCGTAGGCCGCCCAGTCGTTCTCGCCGCTCATGCAGCCGATCATGACCTTGACGCCCTTTGCGCTGCCATCCCGGATCCGGTCCCACCAGTCGGTCGGGATGATCTCACCGTCAGCATAGATCAGCCCCAGACCCTGCAAATTCTCAAAATACTGGTCCAGTCCGTTATCCTTGATGTCGGTGTCAGACAGAGCCAGAAATTCATCCAGCGTTTTGACCCCGAAAAGATCAAAGATCATCTGCGCTTCTTCCTGTTTTTTCTCCAGTGTACAGCCCGCCACCTGAGGCGCGCCGGACTCGATGATAGCCTTCTGAAAATACTGCGTCGCATCCTGCCCCTTCGCCAGCATATAGGAAATCGCCATGCCGCCGCAGGACTGGCCGCAGACCGTCACATTGCCCGGATCCCCGCCGAAGCCTTCAATGTTCTCACTGATCCACTTCAGTGCCTGGATCTGATCCAGCAGGTGCAGATTGACGGCACTGGCGTACTCGTCCGTGTATCCTTCCAGATCCTTCAGGTAGATGTTGCCGAACAGATTGGTCCGGTAGTTGATGCTGACGAACACCACGTCCTCACCCTCCGGGACATTCCGTACGAAGCTGTCACCCTCGTACATCGGATCGGTACTCTTCATGACTTCATTGTAGAGCGACGGACCCCGGGAGGCCATTACCCAGGTGGCTAGTTTTTCAGATTAATGATATAGATGAGCTCCATCCGGCTGCTGACGCCGGTCTTTTCATAGATGTTCTGCAGATGCTTCTTGACCGTATTGCGGGAAATGAACAGCGCCTCCGCGATCTCCGGGTTGTTCTTTCCCTCGTAGACCAGGCGCAGGACATCCAGCTCCCGGACGGTCAGACCGTGCTGCATCGCGGCAAGTTCCAGAAGATCCGGCGCCTCCGCCTCCTCATCATGCAAAGGCTGGCCCTGCGCGGGTTTCCCCTCCGGGGCCCCGCCAGCCTTTGCAGAAGAATCCGGATAGAACAGTGGGCTGAAATCCTCCCGGAACAGGAACAGGAACGTCGCCAGGCCCATGAGAAACACGGCGGGCGCCGTTGTGTCCGGGATCCCCTCCGTCCAGGCGGAGATGAACCGTCCGGTGTAGAGACCCCCGTCCACGATCTGCTGCATGATGTCCCAGAGGCAGAAAATCACCGAAACGAACCCGACGTAGCGCTGACGCCGGGAGCTGGTGGTGACGCGGAGGGCCTGTTCCAGCACGCGGTGGCTCATTCCGGCAGCGTCAATCTGACCTTCAGCCGGGACGACTTCAAGACCGTCGGTGACCGCTACGGCGCCGAGCAGACGGCGGGCAAGAGCCAGGCCCAGATCCTGATGGATGTGTCCGGCGCGAAAAACATGGACGATCTGATGGCCATCTCCGAGGAGGATATGATCCGGTACCTGTGCGATGAGACCGTCGACGAGTGGGAGGACACCATCACGGATTATTACAACTTCCCGCTGCGGGGTGACGGCAGCATCATTCCGGAGGATCCCTACCAGGCCATCGCGGACGGGGTGAACAAGGATGTTGACTTCATCACCGGAACCAACGCCGATGAGTGGAGATACTGGGTCGACGAGATGGGTCCGGAAGCGGTTGTCGGCCAGGGTGACGCGGACGCCGTTGCCGAAAACCTGGAGGCCTACAAGGAAGCCATCGCCCAGGTCAAGTACGATGAAGCCATGGCTGCCGCGGCCAACGATGATGAGAAGGCCGCCGTCGACAAGATCCTGGAGCTGTCCGGCGAGACGGATCTCTGGTGGCAGCAGACGGAAATCGGCAATGAGACCGGCTTCCGCATCCCGTCCATCGTCTGCGCTCAGAACCATGCAAAGGCTGGCGGAACCTCTTACATGTATTACTTCGAGAAGAAATCTGATTCCGAGGAATGGCTGGGGGCCTGCCACGCATCCGAGACCGCCTATGTCTTCCACAACCTGACCGGCGCCGGCTTCTCCGGCACCATGGATGAGGGACTGGCGGACAATATGTGCGCCGCCTGGGTCAGCTTCGCCACCGACGGCAACCCGTCCACCGACGCTGCGGAATGGACCGCCTACGATGAAAACGACCGGGCGACCATGATCTTCGGCGACGACGGTTCCCTGAAGATGGAGAACGATCCTCTGGGCGAGCAGCGCGAGCTCATGGAACCCTTCGCGTATTACTATCTGAAGTAAGGGCTGGGAGTGCCGCCGGCGTCAAGTGCCGGCGATAAGATCCGGCAAAACAGAAAACGGTCGGAACCTGTCTGGTTTCGGCCGTTTATTAGAATCTGATATCGATTCCGCCCTGCTTCATTATTGCGTTTGCTGTATGGCGGGATTTAATTTTTGAATCTACCGTGATATTTCTGTTGGAAAGCGGACTGTACCAGATTTCGTGATCACCCTTGCCATGCCTGACAAAAAAACATCCGTTTCTCCTAAGTACTTCCCTAACTCTTCTCTCGTATTCCGCCATTACGCATATTCCCTTTGAAAGCACTGAGGATTATATTGAATACTCGTCACTTCGGGCATATGATTCAGTGAAATAAGCTCCGCGGCGGCTGATCGCACACGTTCCACAAGAGCATCAAAAGAACCAGACTCCAGCACCAGTCCCGGGATATCATCGCTCGTGGCAATCCATACATCGGCTTCTTTATCCCATGCAAGATTCACATTGTATTGCATCACCAATCCTCCTAACATGCTTCCTCCTTTCTATTATAATCCTGAAGTCTCCGTGGGCAATAACATTTTTCTGTATATATTCTACCCTTCTTTGATTTATGTGTCAACCATATTTTGACATTATTGTATGTTTTTTCTTTTTTTCGGGGCGATGACTCCGAATTATACC
Source organism: Bacillota bacterium (assembly GCA_017459895.1). Taxonomy (GTDB): domain Bacteria; phylum Bacillota; class Clostridia; order Peptostreptococcales; family Anaerovoracaceae; genus Lentihominibacter. Next base: position 11,204 of record JAFUCA010000006.1, read on the forward strand.
AGTTATGGAGAAAGTGGCGAATCTGAACGTCTATAAGAAGCTGAACATCGAGGGCCGCCACCAGCTGATCAACCGGATCCTGACGGCAACGGAATAGCCATTACGGAATCGCGATCGGATCCACGGTACGCAGGATGCAGTCACCCATCCCGCCGGTGCCGTTGTTCATCAGGATCACCAGATGCTTGTCATCCACGAAGCAGCTTTCGATTTCTCCGATGGGCACGTTGTAGCTGCCCAGGTAGGCACCGTCGCTGATCCGGTACAGATCGATGTAGCTGGTGTTGCCCGCCACCCAGGTGCAGACCATGGCAACGCCGTTGTAGGCGCCGATGTCCTGGGCGTGGTTGTAGCGGATGCGCTTCCAGATAAACTTCTCTACGTTGAACTCATCGTCGCAGACGTAGATCTCGTTGCCCTTCGAAAGGCAGTATTTATTGTTCGTCCAGTCATAGGCGATGCCGGAGGTGACCTTCGGCAGCTGGAACACCTTCTCCCGGCTGCCCGTCTCCGGATCGTAGGCGGAACACTCCGCAGAGCGGATCTGCCGGTGGGTCTTCACGGTGTAGACCCGTTTCGTGTTCGGATTGTAGGTGCTGCCGTTGGCGTGGCCCATACCGCTGATGCCGGTGGTATCCAGCCGCTCGCCCTGATTGCTGTAGGTCACCAGGGCGCCGGTGCTGCCCCCGTGGTCCACATAGGTCACCACATAGTTATTCCCCACATGGCTCATGGACTGGGGAACGGAAGCTCCGCCGCTGCCGGAAATGTGCGCGACGACCTCCATGTTGGAACCGTCCAGGGTCATCAGGTTGTGAGAGCCGCCGTAGCTTTCGGCGCTCGCCGCAGTCGCCTTGACCTTCACCGCCTCCGACGGCTCGCTCTCGATCTGGTCCTCCCCGACGGTAGCTGTTGCCTTGAGCTTGTACTTCGCCTGATCCCGAGGCATCTCCACCGAGATCGTATCTCCGGTGAACTCCATCAGATCGCGGTATTTCTTCTTCGCGGGATCGTATCTGCGGAGGGTGTAGCCTTTGGCGTATTCCACCGGATCCCAGCGAAGGGTCACGGTCGTATCGGTCTTATCTCCGACTTTCATCTGCGGGGTGTCCAGCGTATCCGGATAGACCGTGACTGCGACGGTCTTCTCCGCCGCCTTGTACTGATCGCCCTCCGCCACCTGAATGGTCACCTCCGCATGGCCGTCCTTCTTGTAGGACATGACGCCTTTTCTGGAAACGGCCACCACCGACGGATCGCTGGAGGTGTACGTGATGTCGCCGTGGGCCTCTGCCTCCAGCGGCCCCTTCTTGTCCTCCAGGCCGACGTATTTATCCTTTTCGGTTTCTACCGTTTGCTCCAGCTTTTGCGTCGTCACATTATCCGATGTGGCCGCGGAAAGCCCGCCGATCCGGTTGACGGCCGTGACGGTCACCCGGTATTCCAGATCCAGCACGTCCAGCTCGATCCGGCAGTGCGGCTCCTGCGCCCGGTAGATCTTCGGCCGCTCTCCGTTGGTCTGCAGGAAGACTTCGTACCCGTCCGCATCGGCATCCTCCCAGTTCACCTCCAGCCCTGTGCCGTCCTGTTTCACATCCAGGCCCGTCACTTCGTACTGTCCCGTGCTGATCATGCTGGTGAAGGCAAGCGTTCCCATCGTCGCAACACAAGCGGCGACCATGAAAATCATCGCCGCGGTGTATTTCAGTGCCTGATGCCGGCCCTTGAACAGGCCTTTTTGAAGCCATCCCTTCAGTTGACTCAATGCGCTTTTCCTCCACGATAATTATATCGTTTTGCAAAGGCTGAGTAAACTGTTTTTAGCCCAGCAAATCTGGACTAATTTGGTCAAGATTGTACTTTTTGTGTTTTTTTGTTCGGTTCGCTACCAAATGTTGTGGTTTTATTGTATACTTGCGTCATATACAGGAGGTTTACTATGGCAGTTACAATTACAGGAAACGCAGATCCGAAGGAAGCTCAGGCATACGTCGAATACCTGGAGAAGAAATACAATCGCAAGCTGGAGACTCTGGACGTCAACATCGACGGTGAGTTCGCGGATCTCAACTACAAATTCACCAATGTTCCCTTTGAGCGCATCCGCCGCATCACCGGCTATCTGGTGGGCACCATGGATCACTGGAACGACGCCAAGACCGCAGAGGAAGCCGACCGCGTCAAGCACTCCCTCGGCAGCGCCGGCGAAATGGAACAGCTGAACTGATTGTTGATAACCGATAATAAGCAATAACAGGCTGCAATCTTTCGCGGCCTGTTATTTTTATCGGAACACACTCATACAAACAGATCTTCCATCGTCACCACAGATTGGATGAGATCAGCGTGGGTATTGTCTACCAGGCCGAAGGTTGTCACCAGGGTCGGATGTATCGCGTACTTTGTCCCGGTGCCCGTCCGCAGATCACTGATCTTGTGTCGAATACTCCTTGCCGCTGCAGATGTTATCGTATATTCCGTTCCGGAATATTTCATTTCGCAGAGGTTGATCACCTGATCTTTGCGAGCAATCAGAAGGTCAATCTGCGATCCGAAAAGTCCTTTCTCCGGATCCGCCGTGCATCGCCATGCGTTAACATCCGTCAGCACCCCCGCAATGCCAAGCTTCTCTTTGATCTGTCGAACATGCTGCAGACAGACCTGCTCAAACGCCAGCCCCATCCAGGTATTGACCGCAGGCGTATTCAGCTGATTTCCCCAGAAATGTTCATCCGTTGGCTGATCGATCAGGAAATGATAGTAGAACAGGGTGAAATGGTCGATGAGTTGATATACAGCATCCTTGGCCTTTTTTCCAAAGGCTGTATATTTCCTGATGAAGCCGCAGCTCTCCAGCTCCTGCAGTTTCTTCGTCAAATCTCCCGAATTGGTCAACCCGGCGTGTGAGATGATTTTTTCCCTTGTCATGCCTTCCTTCCTTCGCGCCAGCGTCTCTACGATTCGGAGATAGTCCTCCGGGTGTTTGAATATCGCAGCGTATAAATACTGAAACTCATCCCCCAGCGGCGCATCTTCGGCAAACAGGATTCGATCGATGTTCTGGGTCAGGCTCAGCCCTCTGCGCAGGAAACTCCAATAATATGGTACACCGCCAAATATCATATAGTACTGCAGTATCTGCTCCCGGTTCAATGCCAGCTTGCGGCTTCGAACGTATTCTTCGCACACAGCCAGACGGAATGGCTTCAGATGAATCTGCTCCGTCAACCGATTGTAAAGCCCGCCTTTATGATGAATCACCTTCGACAACATCCACGATGTGGCCGAAGTGCAGACGATCAGTATGATGTCCTTCCGCGCCGAAGCCCACCCGTTCCAAAAATGTTCCAGCGCACGCAGCATATTGCTTCTGGGCGTATCCATCCAGGACAATTCATCGATGAATATGATCTTCCTGTTTTCGGTCGACTGCCGAATCAGATCCTTCAGTTTTTCAAAGCCTTCCGCCCAGTTTCTCGATGGCTTTCCCGGTTCCAGTCCCGCATCTTTTAACGACGCATCAAAAGCAAACAACTGCTCCTGTAAAGAACCATCTGAAATCCCGGCATGCTGGAATGTGAACCGATTTTCGTAAGTCTCTCGGATCAGAAACGTTTTCCCGATTCTCCTTCGCCCATAGACTGCAATAAAGTGAGACTGTGTGTCTTCCAACGCGCCGCGCAGAATCTGTATTTCCGATGTTCTTCCGATGATCATGAGTTCTCCCTCTAAGAAATTAATTCACTTAATCTCATTAATAATCTGAGATTAAGTGAATTATATCGTCGCTATCTATGAATTGTCAATAGGTTATCTCATTATAATTCGCTTAATCTTATCAAATAAAACATATTAAGTGAATTATAACTCTTCAAACTTTCAGTCCCTACTGCTGCCGGAGGGCATTGAGCAGCGACGGCACCAGCTGCTTCTTGCGGCTGACGATGCCCGGGAGCCTGGCCGATCCCCCGGGCGTTTCCACCAAAGGAGCGTCACCTTCCGCAGCTTCCGCCCCGAAGGCCTCTTTGACCAAAGCCTCTGCCCCCTCCCCGTTCCAGATCAAAAGGCTGGTCTGCTCCTTGATATTCGTCAGCATGAAGAACACTAAGTCCGTACCAGCCTTTGCGCGGGCAGAAGCGGCGTAAGGCTGCAGAAGCGCCCTCGCCTTCTCCAGATTCTGCTGGCTCATGAAGCTGGCCTGTCCGACGCCGATGGTAACCTCATCCAGCGCGAATTTCTTGAAATCGGCGAAGAAAATCTCTTCGGCGGATTCTCCCTCGAGGTCCTCTGCTGCCTCGAACATATCCACCGCCAGCTCCATCGCATCGATCCCCGCGATCTCCTCCAGCTTCGCCGCCACCTCCTGATCCAGCGGAGTGCAGGTAGGGGATCGGAACGCCAGCGTATCCGAAAGGATCGCAGCGAGAAGCAGACCCGCCACCAGCGGCGTCGGAGTAATCTGCTTCGACTGATAGATCTGATAGATGATGGTCGCCGTACAGCCCACCGGCCGGTTGATAAAATAGATGGGGCCTTCGGTCTGCAGATTGCCGATCCGGTGATGATCGATCACTTCCAGGATCTCCGCCTCCTCCCAGCCTTCCACGCACTGGGAGTTCTCGTTGTGGTCCACCAGAATCAGCTGTTTGCGTTTCAGGTTCAGCAGATTTCTGCGGCTGATCAGGCCCAGATACCGCCCCCCGGCGCCGCAGACCGGAAAATACCTGTGCCGCACAGACCCCATGATCTCCCTCACATCTTCGATGGGCTGGGCAGGCCGGAAGGTCAGCAGATCCTCCGCCGGTGTCATATGGGCCGTGATTGGGATCCTCAATCAGATAGGGACGCCCCTGTCCTTCGTAGCGGGTTTTTCCCAGATGATGGAGGATAAGATATGCAGTCAAAAGAAGAAAAGAAGGTCATCCGGGTCATACGCGACTCCCTGAAAACCTTCTCCATTAATACTATCAGCGGAATGGTCTATTCTTCGTCGTGCCATAGTTCAATGTATTCCCTGAATCTGGGAAGCTCAACCGAGATGTATCCCCGCCGGCTGGTATCAAGAAGATGCTTTTGAACCAGCCGCGAACGCAGAGAACTGAATCCGCTGGGGCTCTCCATCTGTGCTTTGATCTCGGAGACTTTTCCTGTATCGGAACACGCGATCCTGCGAACGAGGTCTTTTTCGCCTCCTGTAAGAGTTTTCCAAATCAGATCGTAAGAATCCTGAAACAGGATCCTGTCGAATGAAGGCATAAGATCGTCCAGAGTTTCTTCTGGGTACTTTTGAAAATATAAGGATCCGAGTACCTGATAGGCATACGCATACCCGCGTGTAAACTTCGCGAGCCGAACCGCTTCCCGCTCCTCTACGTTCAGGAGTTTCACGTACATTGCTGCAATATCATACATATTCAGCGCATTGATCTCTACGGAGTCGCTTCTCTTAAAAAAAGTCAGATTTGCTTCATTCGCAAAGTCTTCTACATTCTTAGCAAGGCCGGTACAGACAAAGTAGATTTTTTTGCGGTCATCGAGAAGCATGGCTCCCCAGATGGAAAGGAATTTTACCATCGCATCTGTCTTCGCAATATCATCAATTCCTACCAACACCTTATACCCTTTGTCGTTTGCCTTCTGAATCATTTCCGAAAGCGTTGCTTCTTCCGAGTAGTACAGCGGGTTTTCTTCAGTTGTCCTTGTTACGCCAACATCGGCAGATCCTTTTGCTATAACTGCGCCTGCCTCGACGGAACCATGGCTGGTGATGGATGTGATTGTCTTTTTCTCATCGATAAACTTCTCTCGGCTCAATTTCGCGATCAATGTTGTCGTCGGATCACCTGCCGAGGACAGTGTGTATACCAACCAACCTTCCTTCGCCGCCATCGTGTTAATGACATTCCGGTACTCAACGGATTTCCCGGATCCCCGCAGCCCCACGATCTTATAAATATATCTTGAGGATGCATTGCTGCTGAACTGGTCAATGATGACATCCGCATAGTGCATGTTTATAAAGGCTTCTCCGGCTACGCCGGGGGTTCTGGTGAAGGGATCGACTCGATTCATCTCTCTGATTTCTCCTGTTTGTGACGGTTTATTTCATTTGTGATCATTTGTGATTCTTTTTTGCATTTGTGATTTTTTGTGATCAATTGTGATTATATCATCCTGCAGGAGAAACGGCAAGGGATAACGTCGAATCAGAACAAATACGAAGATCCCAGGACCCCTTTTCATACGGTCATCAGGCTCAGGCACGGCGGTACGAAACGAGATTAAAATTTAGCTATTTTGATGATGGCGGAACGAAACACCGCATTTCTTTCGCTGGTTCGATCCATATGCTCTGTCTCGGTCCAATCAAACTCATAAAATATAAATAATCGGGACAAATCTCATTCGCCGATGTTTGAAACCGAGGATTTGTCCCAAAGGATCCTAAGATATTCGAGCTTTCGATCCACATGCATCAAAAGAGCCTGTTTTGTCGTTGTTATTGGACGGAGCCTGGCAAGTCAGTGCATCTCGCAGGCGATGCGTGAACAGTAACATCCCGGGATTACCTGTAATGCCGCTCACAGCATCACCGTCATGGTCAGGGTGTGTTCCTGCGGATCCCGGATCACTTCCCGGCTTCCGCCGCGCCGGGAGGTGACCTCATCAACAATACGAAGTCCCATGCCATGCTCATCCGCTCCGGATTTCCGGCTCCGAAAGGTAATGCGCTCCCGGGGATCAACCGCGTTGGTCACCGAGATCCGAACCGGCGCCTCTCCGGGGCTATCCCCGCCGCAGCAGGAGCTGTCCCCGCCGCAGCAGGGGCTGTCTCCGCCGCAGGCAGGCCCGTCTCCGCTGCTTCCGCGCGCCCCTTCCTGCTGCTCCACTCTCAAACAGACCCTCCGTCCTGCCGGATCCCCAATGCGAAGACTTGCCTCCAGGGCGTTCTCCAGCAGATTCTGCAGAACCTGGCAAAGCTCATCCTCCCCGGGAAGCTCCTCCGGTTTGGGGATCTGCAGTTCGCAGCAGTACGAAACGCCCGCTTCGCTGAACTGCCGTTTTTTCAGCTCCAGCACCGACCGGAGCAGGGGCATGCTGCCGAGAGGGTCTTCGGGCTGCGCTGCGATTTCCGTTTCCAGCTCCAGCGCCTGCACCAGTCCTGCAGCGTCGTGATGAAAATGCCGGATCCGCTTCATGCGCTCCGCCAGCGACTCGCTGTAGATGCGGACCGCCTCCATATTTTCCTGCAGCATGCGATTCTCATCTTCAATTCGTTCGATATAGCGAAATCCGATGTGCATCACTGCCAGCAGCGGCAGGATCCCCATCAGCGCTATCAGAACACCCATGGCTGCACCTCCGTCATAGCCCGGATCTTCCGGCCTCCTCCGGCGCGAAGGTCCTCCACCGTCACAGAGCTTCCTTTGGCCGCCCTCTCCAGATGCCGCCGCGGGAAGCGGGGGATGTGCTCTCCCGCAAGTTCCAGCACGAACACCAGCTGATTCCGGCAGCGCATTATCCGCAGCGTCACGCTGTCCACCCGGCTTCTGCGGCCTTTCCCGTCATCCAGACAGACTTCCTGCGCCCAGTGCAGCAGGATCCAGGCGATCTGCGCCGCCTGTCCGCCGCACCCTGCCAGCGATCCGGCGCGAAGGCTCACCCTTACCCCCTGCTCCCCGAGTTCTTTTGCAAAAGCTGTCAGGACGGCGTCGGTCACAGGCTCATCGCAAAAAGTCCCGCTTTGCAGCTGCCGCAGATATTCCTGCATTTCCCCCAAATGCGCCTTCTTCTGATCCATATCCTCCCGCGAAAGACGCTCCAGCCTTTGCTCGATCTGCTGCAGTGAAGCCTGCCGGCGCGTCAGCTCCTCCGCCTGCTCCCGGATGGATATGCGGTAGGCCTGCTGCATTTCGATCTGCCGGCGCAGCGCTTCCCGGCGGCTCGTTTCCCTGGGGATCCGCCGCGCGAAATAGACAGCCGAGAAAACCGTCACTCCGGAAAAGACCATCAGCATCACGAACTGAGCGATGGTAAACGACAGGATATCCGCCAGCTGAGACATGGTCAGCGCCGCGATCATCAGAATGATCACCAGGCTTACCAGTCCCCGGTGACGCGCTTCAATACGGGCGATCCTCCGTATGATCGGCCGGGTCAGCCGAAACAGGATTGAGAACAGAAGGAGCGCCAGCGCGCCCGCCAGAAGCGTCGACGGCGTATCCATCCCCATAAACGTCATTTGCCAGCTTCTGCCCATGATCAGATTCGTCAGGCTGGAGCCCAGCAGGGAGGAAATGCCTGAAACGAAATCCGACACCAGGGCAATCACACCGATGCGAAGGATGTCTGTTCGCCAGGTATAATAGAGCACCGCGTAGGAAGCCACGGCCGTAACCAGGAGGAAGAGGATCCGCAGACTGCTGATCAGGCTCCCCTCCATTCCGCAATATACCGCCGCGCTGAAAAACGACGCTGCCACAGCCTTTGCACTGAAATATCCGGCCCACAGTGCCAGCCCGCGGCGCCTGTCGAACACCAGATCCATGATCCGCAGATTCATGTACATCGCCGTGAAAGAGACCAGACTGTTGTTCAGCGTCAGAACGAATACCGTCATTCCCTGACCCCTCCCCACACATCAAACCAGCGAAACATCTTCTGCCCAGGCCAGATAGGTCCTTCGAAAGGAGCTTTGATATCCCCGGCTGATGAGGATCTCGGCACCCCCTTCCATGATCACCGACTTCCCCCGCAGCTCCCGGATGCGGGGCAGGCTGACAATATAGCTGTTATGGCACCGCACGAAGCTTTTCGCGGAAAGTCTGGCCTCCAGCGTCGGAATGCGCATTCTGGTTTCATAGGGGCCGGAGGTAGTCTCGATGCGGGTGATCCGTCCCTGGCGCTCCATGTACAGGATCTGCTCGCAGGGGAGCTTGATCAGGCTTCCGTCCAGACCTGAAATGAGCAGCTCGCGGCGCTGCGTATCCTCAATGTACTCCAGCTTTTGGAAAATTTCCGGCAGACGCTCCATGAACTGGGGCTTCAAAACATACCAGATGTGTTCCGTCCGATAGACCTCCAGGGAGTAGTGGAGGTAATTGGTCAGAAATGCTACCTGACAGGACGGACACCGTTCGTTGACGATCCCGGCGAGATCGATTCCCTGCTCCTCTCCGCCGAACTCGATATCCATGAAACAAATCTGCGGAGCAAGCCGTTCCGTTTCTCTCAGAAACTCCCCGGGATCCTCGAAACACCGCACTCTGATCTCTCTGCCGGTGTCCTCCGCGAATTCCCGCAGCATCTTCTCTGCCAGCACCAGCCAGCTGCGCTCGTCATCACATACCATTACATTCCAGGTTCTCATGCTTGTCTTCTCTTTCTCAGTCATCGGTTGCCGGGCTCTGCAGCCATCGCCGGCGGCAGAACGCCCCGCATGCATATTATACCAGTCCTGCAAAATTTCGAGAAGATGCTCTCCCCTTCGGCCTGCGCAGTTTTTGCGCGATATCGTGCAGTTTCTGCCGGGGTCGTTGAGGAGCCGGGACGCGGGGGCTAAAATAACACCGACCTGTATTATTGAACTGAGAAGGAGGAATTTATGAAAAACCCGATAATGAAATTCGGTCTTCTGCTGGCTGTGATCCTTGCCACGATGGCAATGACCGCATTCGCCTACGCGGACGAGGATGAGTGGTATGCGACCCCCACCATTGGAGGGCAAAACGTGCTGCTACAGGACTCGGATGGAGACCTGTCGGTCAATCCCGACCTGCCGAAGGGTGTCTCCTATAACAAGGCGACGAACACCCTCACTCTGTCGAACTGTACCATCAAAGCCGGTTCCGGCACCGACGCTTACATCGAGTCCTGGTACAGTGATCTGAACCTGGTCCTGAAGGGGACAAATAAGTTTACCGGACTGCGGGGCAGCCAGCCGCAGGGACTTGCCTTTTTTGGTATCGTCACGCAGCAAAATGAGCTGCACATCAGCGGCAGCGGTTCCCTCACCATGGACTTTTCCGAGACGACCGGTCCGGTCTTTGGGATCTGGGGAAACCGCAGCATCTCCATCAGCGGCTCAACCCTGAATATCACAGGAACCGGAAGCACGCCGCGGGACGGCTTCTTCTACGGCATCAGCATGGATGCCGGTTACAATTACGCCGACGAGGAAGCTTATGACGAGGAAGAGGAGGAATCTTCCGAGCCCTCCGACGAGGAGTTCGCGGTCACCATTCAGAACGCGAAGGTGAACATCTCCAATGAGTCCGCCGGGGAAGGAATCAATATCGGCATCGACAGCCAGGATTCGGATCTGAAGATCGAAAACTCCACCGTTCAGCTGGACATGACCGGCGGCGGCGCCTGGGGCATCGGCTGCGGCTGGGTCTCCGGTGACACGGCTTACGGCGGCAAGCTCTCCATTGATGCTGCCTCCAACGTCACCATCCGTCTGCAGAAGCCCAGCGACTACTACGTCGATCAGGGGGACGTCTTCGCTGCCTACTGCTTCGACACCAGCGGGATCGCCTCGAAGTACATCTACACCGGCAACCCCGGTACCGCTGCAAAGCTGACCGGCAAGTCCGCGTTCCTCGCGAGCGATTATTATGACGGCCGGCTGGAGGTTAAGGACCAGTTCCTGGAGTTCGCATCTTCGGAGAGAACCCACGAGAACCCCGTGCTTCCGGGGGGATCCGACGTGACCGAGCCAACGGATCCGAGTGACCCAAGCGATCCGACCGACCCAACGAATCCGACTGACCCGACTGAGCCGAGCGACCCGACGGAGCCGACCGATCCGACCGATCCGACTGGTCCAACAGATCCAACGGACCCGAGCGATCCGGTGGAACCAACAGATCCGACGAAGCCGACGAACCCGACAGATCCGACCGACCCGACGGAGCCCTATGTCCCGGAGATCACCATCGGAAACGGCATCATCGGCAGCGTGACCGCAAGCCCGCGGACCTTCACCTACAACGGGAAGCTGCAGATGCCGAAGATCATCGTCAAGGACACCGATGGCACCGTCATTCCGGCCAGCCAGTACTCCCTCAGCTACGGCATCAAGGGCAAGGAGATCGGCATCTATGAGATTCGGCTCTCTTTCAGAGACCAGTACCTGTGGAGCGCAGATGAAGTCGCCACCTACACCATCCTCCCGGCCAAGAGCAAGGTCACTAAGGCAAAGGCTGGCAAGAAGAAGGTGAAACTGACTGCCAAGAAGGTCGGAGGCAAGTATATTCAGTATCAGTTCGCCGTCCGCAAAGCCGGAACATCGAAGTGGAAGTATTACACCTCCGGCAAGAACACCCTGACGGTGAAAAAGCTGAAATCAAAGAAGAAATACCAGATCATGGTCCGCGCCTTTGCTGAATCCCGCGGCGAGAACAACCAGTACTGGGAAAAGAAAGTCTACGGCACCTGGTCGAAGATCAAGACGGTTAAGGTTAAGTAGTGTTTTCAAGTTGAATATGATCCACAGGGGCTGCCGCGGCAGCCTCTGTTTCTTTTCACGGGACGGCCCTACCATATTCTCCGTAAAGTCAGCAAAAATGGTAGGGGTCTACCATATCAGAGGAGAAGTCATTCAAAAATGGTAGAACAGAGCGCTCACAACCTTATTGAAGCGCTTAAATTGTATTTGTTTGCTTCATGCGCCTCCGATTATATCACAACATTGCTCTTTTTGTCTCTGCTGATACCTGTCCCCTACCACCGATTTGCAAAAGCTGGAGCATATGGTAGGTTGCTACCATTTTTGAACAGAAACAGCGATTTCGTGGTAGGCAGCACTGTGAAGCGTACCCCAATCGACCACACGACCCCGCCCCGGCCATCCATCCGCCCCGCACCGGATACTCCGCACCGGATGCGGCCGATCCCGGAATCGCCCTTTTACCGGGCCCCGTTTCATGTTATACTATCTGTAACGTATCATGAGGAGAAAGGAGCGTGCCGCACCGTGCCGGCGCAAACGACGATTATGTACAAAAACGCATTACGAGCAGCCTGGGCTGAAATCAATGTTACCAATCTGGACTTTAATATCCGCAAGATCCGTGAGAAGGTCGGTCCCAGCCGCAAGATCACGGGAATCATCAAGGCCGACGGGTACGGTCACGGCAGCGTGAAGGTCGCTGATGTGCTTCGCGCCAACGGAATCACCTCCTTCGGCGTAGCCACCCTGTCCGAGGCGGTCCGCCTGCGGGACGCCGGGTTTGTGACCGAGGAGATCATCGTCATCGGACTGACCCCGGATCCTTATGTGAACACGCTGGTCGAGTACAATCTGACCTGCGTCACCGGCAGCTACAGCAACGCGAAGGCGATCTCCGATGCCGCTGCAAAGGCTGGCAAAACGGTGAACGGCTACATTGTCTGCGACACCGGCATGGGACGGATCGGTTACCAGCCGGAGGATCCGAACGCGGTAGAGGAATCCGTCCGGATCAGCCAGCTTCCGAACTTCCACATTCAGGGCATCTTCTCCCACTTCGCGACAGCGGACGCGGCGGACAAGACCTATTCCACCATGCAGGAATCCAGATTCCTTTCATTCTATAAGAAGCTGGTGGATAGGAACATCAAGATCCCCTACCGTACGCTGGCCAACAGCGCGGCGATCATGGAGATCCCGACGGCGCATTTCGATCAGGTGCGTCCCGGCATTATCCTGTACGGATGCTACCCCTCCCACGAAGTGGACAAGAACCAGCTGGAACTGAAGCCGGCCATGTCCGTCAAGGCGAACATCGTCCATCTGAAGAAGGTTCCGGTCGGAACCACCGTCAGCTACGGCCGCCGGTATACGGCCACGAAGGAGAGCCTGATCGCCACCATCCCGCTGGGTTACGCGGATGGATTCCCGCGTCCCTACTCCATGAAGGGCAAGGTCATCGTCAACGGTGTGCTCGCCCCGCTGGCCGGCAACATCTGCATGGACCAGTGCATGGTGGATGTGACCAACGTACCTTACGTCCGTCCGGGAGATGAAGTCACCATCATGGGCAAGGACGGCATCCACGAGATCCTGGCGGACGACATCGCCGATGCCACCGGCACCATCAACTACGAGATCGTCTGCGCATTCGGCCAGAGACTGCCGAAGGTGTACGTGTATTAAAGAGAATTACATAAGAACGCACAGACCCTGCATGAAGATCATGCAGGGTCTGTGCTTACTATGGAATGTTAGGTATGTTGGACCATCCGGATGCACTCCTCAGATTATCCGGATGGGATCTTGGCTTCGCCGCGGGGCTTCCTCTTCCCAGTTTCATCCTATCATCGCATCCGCCTTCGTTCAAGCAAAAAGCCCCGGGATTCCGGGGCTGGGGTTGTTCTATCTTCGGCTTTTGTATACGATTTTAGCGCGTTAAAACGATTTGTCTCCGACCCACCGATCCATCGCTCGCTGAGAGGAGTTCTTCAGATGCGTTCTTGCCGCTTCGATCGCCGCCGCTTCATCCCGGGCCGCGATCGCCTGGAAGAGAGCCTCGTGCTCCTCGTAAATCTCCGTCAGGTACTGCTCTTTTTTCAGCGCCTCCTTCCGGGCAAGGTGCACATACTCCTGATACGTCTTCATCGTCTGTACGATAAACCGGCTCTCGGTCATCCGATAGATCATCAGGTGAAATTCCTCATTGGCCTGCAGCAGCTTCTCATAATTGTTCTGCTGCGTGTAGACCCGCATCCTCTCCAGCTGCTCCTCCAGCTGCCGGATGGCGCGGGCATCCGCACACGAAATGACCCTGCGGATCGCCAGCTCCTCCACCGCTGCGCGAACCGCATAGATGTCCTTCATGTCCTCCTTGCTGAAACCCCGGGCGAAACAGCCTTTGTTCGGAATGTATTCGATCAGCTGCTCCTTCTCGAGCTGGCGGAACGCGTCCCGGATCGGAGTCCGGCTGACCTTCAGCTCCGCCGCAATGATGTTTTCTGTGAGTTTCTCACCCATGGCATACTCGCCGTGAAGGATCCTGTTTCGCAGGATCTCTGTCACTTCCTCGGCGAGAGACCGATTCCCCCTCATTTCTTCCTGCTTCATGCCGACCCTCCTTACCAAACCAATGTCTGCGTGAGCAGTAACTGCTGTTACGAAATGATACTGCGCTTCTCTCTAGAGCAGATGGTTCTCGATCACCTGCACATCCGGCTGGAAGTCCTCGATCTGCAGATAATACTCCGCCGTGTCAAAGAATGCCTGCATCGGCGCCAGTCCGATGATCTCGGTCCCGATGACCGGAACGCCGTATCTGGCCGCTTCCGCTCTGACCAGCTCGGTGACTCTGTACAGCGGTGTCACCGTGAAGTCCGTCATATTGATGGAGACCTGCGCGATGTTTCTGTCCTCCAGCATGACGCCCATGGCCTTGACGCACTTCAGGCCGCCGCTGGATTCCCGGATGATCTTGCCGATCTTCGTGGCGATCTCCAGATCCGGTGTGCCCAGATTAATGTTGAACGCGATGAGCGGAGGTCTGGCACCAACGGCAACGCAGCCGCCGGTGGGGTGGATCCTCTGTCCGCCGAAATCCGGGATCCAGTCCGGATCCTTCACCTTCTCCGCCATGCCCTCGAACTGTCCCTTGCGGATCTTCGCCAGGTTCTGTCTGTGGGGCGCCGACGCGGACTTCTCATACAGGAAGACCGGCAGATCCGCTTCCTCCGCGATCCGCTTGCCGACGCGGTGCGCCAGCTCGTCGCATTCCTCCATGGTCGCTTCCTTGATGGGAATGAACGGCATGACATCCACACAGCCCATTCTCGGATGCGCGCCCTCGTGCTTCGTCAGGTCGATCAGCTCGACGGCCTTCTTCGCCAGAGCGACGCTCGCCTCTTCGCAGCCCTCCGGACTTCCCATGTAGGTGATGACGGTCCGGTTGTGATCCTCATCCGATGAGTAGTTCAGCAGGGTGCAGCCCGGTGTGTTCCGGATCTGATCGACGCATGCCTCGATTACTTCTCTATTTCTTCCTTCACTGATGTTCGGTACGCTCTCAATTATTTTCGCCATTTACAGCGCCTCCTCGATTTCTCCATAGATTCTCTCTGCAATAACTTCTCCGTCCGCCAGCATCTTCCGGCCGGCCGTCTCATATTCCGCTGCCAGGGCTTCGTCCTTGACTCCCGGCAGATTGATCTTCACATTCAGCCACGCGCCCCGCATGCAGGTCATCAGGTTCAGGACCCCGACGCCGTAATCGCTGTCGCAGTTGCGGTTGTAGTGTCCCTGCAGCCGCTCGGCCAGCGCCAGCCCCTCGGAGGCCATCTCCATGACGTGGAACGGAACCTTCGTCGCCTCCAGCGTGCCGTCCGCGATGGCCTGTTTTCTCGCCGCCTTCTCCTCGTCGGTGCCCTTGGGCATCTTAAAGGCTGCCGCCACCAGATTAAAGGCCGCCGTATCGTCGTCGATCGCCTTCGCGAACCCTTCGTACAGGGCTCCCGCCTTTTCCCGGATCTCCGTGCAAAGGCTGTGCTCCTCAGCATATTTCTCCTTGGATGTGGTCAGGTCGCAGACCATCGCCAGGAGAGCTGCGCCCTGTGCCCCGGCCAGCGCGCTGACGGAGCCGCCGCCCGGCGCCGGAGCGTCGGACAGGAGAATGTCCAGATATTCGTTTAACTTTAATTCGATCAGCTTCATTATTTCACCAATACTCCCTTCTTCATTACGTGCTGTGCCAGATTGGACCCGAAGCGGTAGCAGACCATTTCGAAGTCCGGTGCGTTCCAGATGACCAGATCCGCCTGTTTGCCCGGTTCCAGCGTTCCCAGCAGATCTCCTCTGCCGCAGCCGCAGGCCGGGTTGATGGTGACCGCGGTCAGCACTTCCTCCGGAGTCATGCGGTACTTCAGACAGCCCAGATTGATGGCAAACTGCAGGTTCAGCGACGGGCAGGAGCCCGGATTGAAATCGCTGGCGATGGCCACCGGGATGCCCTTCTCGATCATCCGCTTCGCCGGCGCAAAGGTCTTTCCCAGGTAGAACGATGTCGCGGGCAGCAGCATGGCGGTGGTTCCTCCCTCCGCCATGGAGTCCATGCCGTCCTCCCGGATGGCGATCAGATGCTCCGCCGATGCGGCGTGCAGTTCTCCCGCCAGCTGGGATCCGCCGATGGCTTCGATCTCGTCCGCGTGGATCTTCAGTCCGAAGCCCAGCTCCGCTGCCTTCTCCAGGTACCGGCGGCTCTGCTCCGCGTTGAAGACGGAATCCTCACAGAAGATATCCGCGAACTCCGCCAGGCCTCTGCGGCGGACCTCCGGCATCAGCTCTTCGCACATCATATCGATGTAATCGTCCCCCCGGCCCTCGTATTCCGGCGGAACCGCGTGAGCGCCCATGAAGGTGGGTACCACGTCCATCGGATGCTTCTCCCCGAGGGCCCGGATGACCTCCAGCATTTTGATCTCGTTCTCCGGATCCAGTCCGTAGCCGCTCTTGGCCTCGCAGGAGGTGATGCCGAAATCCAGCATCTCATCCAGGAACGCCTCAGCCTTTGCATAAAGCTCCTCAAAGCTTGCCTCCCGGGTCTTGCGGACGGTGTCGAGAATGCCGCCGCCGGCCCGCAGGATGTCCAGATAGTCCGCTCCCGCCAGCTTCATGGCGATCTCGTGCTGCCGATAGCCGCCGAAGATCAGATGGGTGTGGCCGTCGAACAGTCCCGGCGTGACCAGCTTGCCCTCCGCGTCGATCACCTCGTCAAAACCTTCTGCCGCCGGCTCCCTGCCGCCGGATGTGATCTCGCGGATGATCCCGTCCTCGATGACGATGGCCGTGTTCTGATATTTTTCGTTAATTCCTTGTTTGCTGCCCTTGTGGCTGTAGCTGCCCACCGGTGTCTGGAGGCAGCCGATATTTCGAATCAGGGTCTTGCCCATAGGAATCCCCCCCCTTGCTGTTTATTTCACGTATTCATCCACGATGCGATCGACCAGATCATCCGCCGCAACGTACGGAATGGTGATGTGGCCCTTGCCATCGTAGTTGGCATTGTATGCGACCGATGTCTCCACCGCGTTTTCGTTTCTGGCCCAGTTTCTTCTGGCGACGCCGCCCATGACGTCCCACATCATGGCCGAATGGAGGATCTTGTCGACCCGCTCGCTGCCGTCCAGCAGCAGGCCGAATCCGCCGTTGATGGCCTTGCCGATGCCTACGCCGCCGCCGTTATGCAGCGCGCACAGGCTCATGCCTCTGGCCGCGTTTCCTGCAAAGCACTGGACCGCCATGTCCGCCATTACGTTGGAGCCGTCCTTGATGTTGGAGGTCTCCCGGAACGGGGAGTCCGTTCCGGATACGTCGTGGTGGTCTCTGCCCATCATGACCGGGCCGATCTTGCCTTCTCTGACCAGCTTGTTGAATGCCAGTCCGATGTCCCTGCGGCCCTCGGCATCCTGGTACAGGATCCGCGCCTGGGTTCCGACGACCAGCTTGTTCTTCTCGGCGTCTCTGATCCAGATCCAGTTGTCTCTGTCCTGACCGCGGCGGTTCGGGTCGATGACGTCCATAGCCGCCTGGTCGGTGGCTCTCAGATCCTCGGGCTTGCCGGACAGGCAGACCCAGCGGAACGGGCCGTAGCCGTAGTCGAACAGGATCGGACCCATGATGTCCTCGACGTAGGACGGCCAGATGAATCCGTCCTTGTCGTCGACGCCGTTCTTGGAGATCTCCTTGACGCCGGCGTCGTACATCGCCTTCATGAAGGAATTGCCGTAGTCGAAGAAGTAGGTTCCCCTCTCCGTCAGAGCCTTGATGGCCTGATAGTGTCTGTGCAGGGTCTTGTCCACCTCTTCACAGAACTTGTCTCTGTCCTCGTGGAGCATGGCGGTTCTCTCTTCGAAGGTCATGCCCACCGGGCAGTAGCCGCCGTTGTATACGTTGTGGCAGGAGGTCTGGTCGGAGAGCAGATCGATGTGGAAGTCTCTCCTGACCGCCTCTTCCAGCAGGTCGACGATGTTGCCGTGGTATGCGATGGAGATGCCTTCCTTCGCGGCCAGCTTTTCTGCGGCCAGCTTGAAGATCTCGTCCAGATCGTCGCTGACGGTGTCGACCCAGCCCTGGCTGTGTCTCGTCTCGATTCTGGAAGCGTCCACCTCGGCGAAGATGCCGACGGCGTTCGCGATGTTGGCGGCCTTCGGCTGCGCGCCGCTCATGCCGCCCAGGCCGGAGGATACGAAGGTGTGTCCCGCCAGGTCTCCGTCCTCAGGAACGCCCAGCTCTTTGCGCCCCGCGTTGAGGATGGTGTTGAATGTGCCGTGGACGATGCCCTGGGGTCCGATGTACATCCAGCCGCCCGCCGTCATCTGTCCGTAGTTGGCGACGCCCATCTGCTCGGCGACCTCCCAGTCGTCCAGGTTGTCGTACATACCGATCATCATGGAGTTGGTGATGATGACCCGCGGCGCCTCCGGCTTGGACGGGAACAGTCCCAGCGGATGTCCGGATTCGACGACCAGCGTCTGCTCTTCGGTCATGACTTCCAGGTACTTCTTGATCAGCCGGTACTGCAGCCAGTTCTGGCAGACCTGTCCGGTCTCGCCGTAGGTGACCAGCTCGTAGGGGTACAGCGCCACCTCAAAGTCCAGGTTGTTGTCGATCATGACCTGGAACGCCTTGCCCGCCAGGCAGTTGCCCTTATACTCATCGATCGGCTTGCCGTAGAGCCTGCCCTCCGGGCGGTATCTGTAAGCGTAGACTCTGCCGTAGGTCTTCAGCTCCTCCATGAACTCCGGAGCCAGCGTCTCATGCAGCTCCTCCGGAACGTATCTCAGCGCGTTCTTCAGCGCGATCCTGGTCTGTGCCTTCGTCAGGCGGAAGCCTCTGTCCGGAGCCCGGCGAATACCTTCCTGGAACTGCGGATACTCCGGCAGTTCATTTCCCAGTTTGATGGTCATTGCGTTTCCGATCGATTTGTTATCCAACATAGCGATTCTCCTTGTTTATTTCATTACTATTCAATGACTTACTTCAGCTTAACGACCTTCTCGACCGCATCGATGATGCCGCCGTCCTTCACGAGCTCGTCGAACTTCGCCAGTTCCGGCTCCATGATGATGTCTTCCTCGATGGGATCCGCAAACTTACGGATGTACTCGTAAGCCGCTCTGGTGGCCGGCGCCAGATTCTTGATGCCGTCCTGCCCCAGTTCCTCCCGAAGCCAGATGGCCTGCGCTGCCGCGGAAAGCTCGATGCCGATGACTTTCTGCGCGTTGTCCAGTACCATGGCTGCGGTTCTGGCGGCTGTGGTTCCCATGGACACGTGGTCCTCCTGGTTCGCCGATGTCGGGATGGAGTCGACGCACGCCGGATGGTCGTAAATCTTGTTCTCGGAAACCATCGATGCCGCCGCGTACTGGGCGATCATGTATCCGGAGCAGACGCCGCCGTTCTTGGTCAGGAAGGCGGGCAGTCCCTCGGAGATCGCCGGGTTGACCAGCCGCTCGATCCGCCGCTCGGATACGTTGGCCAGCTCGGAGATGGCGATCTTCAGGAAGTCAAAGGCCAGGGCCATCGGCTGTCCGTGGAAGTTGCCGCCGGAGATGACCTCGTCGTCCTCGGCAAAGACCAGCGGATTGTCGGTGACGGCGTTGAGCTCTCTGGCCACGATGTCCCGCACGTAATAGATCGCATCCCTGGAGGCGCCGTGAATCTGCGGCGCGCATCTCTGGGAGTACGGATCCTGCACTCTCGTATCATGCAAAGGCTTGGCATTCCCGGATCCGTCCAGCAGCTTGTTCAGGTTCTCCGCCTCGGTGATCTGACCCCTCTGTCCGCGGATCTCGTGGACCTTGTGGTCATAGGCCTTGCGGATGGCCTGCTGTGCTTCGCCGGTCAGTGCCACAGCGATGTCCGCGATCTTGAGCAGCTTAAAAGCGTCCCACAGAACATTCAGGCCGACGGCCGTCATCATCTGTGTTCCGTTGTTGAGCGCCAGACCTTCTTTGGCCGCCAGTTCGACCGGTTTGATGCCCGCGTCCTTCATGGCTTCCTTCGCCTCGATGATTTCTCCCTTATATTCTACCATGCCTTCGCCGATCAGTCCAAGGGCAATGCAGGAAAGCGGCGCTAAATCTCCGGAGGATCCGACGGATCCCTTCTCCGGAACGATGGGATGGATGCCCGCGTTCAGCATATCGACCATCGTCTGGACCGTGGAGAACCGGATGCCGGAGTAACCGCGGCAAAGGTTGTTGCAGCGCAGCAGCATGGCCGCCCTGACGTATTCCACCGGGTACGCCTCGCCCATCGCGCAGGTGTGGCTGATGATCAGGTTCTTCTGCAGTGCGGCGGTCTCTTCCTGGGAGATCGCGACGTTGGCAAACTTGCCGAAGCCGGTGGTCAGACCGTAGATGACCGCCCCTTCCTCCAGCTTTTGCTCGACGTACTCCCGGGATTTATTCATCGCCTCTCTGGCTTCCCCCGCGATGATGACCGTCTCGCCCTCGCGGCAAACTCGAATGACTTCCTCGATTAACAGATCCTTACCATTAATAACAACTGCCATATCTTACTCCTTCCTTACCGAACATATATGTCTTTGATTTATAAGCTATTTATTCACATTAATTGTATCAAAGATGTTCTGGTAAGACTATACTTTTAGCAAAATTTGGCAGCTTGGTAATGCGTTAACGCTGTAGCAGGGCAGAGCGGCACAGCGCCGGCCGGGGTGGTGGTTATTGGGTCTGGCCGGCAGGTCACTCGATCTGGGGTTTTGTCACGAGACAAACGAGTTTTGTCCCCGCCGTGACAATCGGTTTTGGGAATTGTCACGCCCCAACATAAAAACGTCCTTCTCGTGACAAATTCTGCCTTCATCTCTTGCAAAGGCTGGTCTCTTTGTCACAGCAACCACCTTTTTTATGTTTGCTGTGACAAACCAATGCTTCGTTTGTCACGGGACCTGCGATTTTGGTCTCCACCGTGACAATTGACTTGAGAAATTGTCACGCGCCGGCACGAAAAGGGTCTTCCCGTGACAAAGCCCCCTGCGGATCAGGAGAAAGACTTCTTTCCAGCTGGTCAGAAACCACGTTCCGATGCTCCCCTGCCATTTGCCTGGTTACATATACGGCTGCACCCGTCTGCGGATCAGTTCATCGAGCTTTTCCAGCTTCACCAGATCTCTTTCAAAAGTCAGGATCAGATGGTTATCATCGCAGAGACCTCCCTGTCGATATGCAGCAATCTTCTCCATATTATGCGCACGATACCCATCTTCATGGATACGCCCCAGATGCTCCCATATGATATACTGACCGTCTGCCGTCCGGATCACAAAATCCGGGTAATAATTCTTATATCGCTTCCCGCCGGTTCCGAACACGCCTCCAGTCACCCCATCCATCCACCCGACCTCCAGGCTGATTTCCGGCTCATACCGATATGGGATCCCCCGGATCTCCAGCGCATTCCCAATAGACTGTTCCGATTTGGATCTGACTTTGATCCCGGAATACGTTTCGAACTTCCGCTGCTCCGGATGCAGGTTGTTTCTGCGATATTCCTCTTTGACCCACCGAATCTGCTCCTGTGAGCAGGTAATGTGCAAAACATCCAATCCAGCCTTTCCGTATTTGTCGAGCAGCTCTTCGATCGGGGTCAGCGCTTCCTCCAGCATCCGGCGGACTCCTGATGCTGATTTCGCCTGCCTCTGCTGTTTCTCTGTCATGCCCCACTCCTGCATTTCCTCACCTGTTGCATGATACACCAGCATCATGCTGATCTTCCTGCTTTCGAGCAAAAGCTGCAGATACTCTTTTCGCGCAAGCTGATACACCAGCGCCAGATCTTTTGTGATCCCCTGTACATGACCGTCCCTGACGCTTTGAAAATATAGTTTATTTCTGCGCGGAACGATGCGAAGCCGCCCTTTCGGAAGGCCGGCCAACTCTCTCTTGAGGATCTCGGATTTCCTCTTCTCCAGTTCTAATATCAGATCCAGCGTTGACTGAAATGCTCTAAGTTCAATATTGGTTTCCATAAAAAACACCTCGCACAGATTATTTGGTAAATAATACCATCTTTGCGAGGCTTTGTCAATATTTGGCAATTCATCTGAGCCGCAGAACTCCTGCTCCGTCAAAACCGAAACTCTCCGCTCTTGCCGCCGGATTTCTCCACCAGGTGCACGTCCCGGATGACCATCCGCTTGTCGATGGCTTTGCACATGTCGTAGATGGTGAGGAGCGCGGTGGATACGCCGGTCAGGGCTTCCATTTCAACGCCGGTCTTCCCGTCGGTGACCGCCCGGCAGATGGCCTTGATCTCGCAGGCGTCCCCGTCCACTTCGAAGGTGACCGCCGCGTTGGTCAGTGACAGGGGATGGCACATGGGGATCAGCTCCGAGGTGCGTTTCGTGGCCATGATCCCAGCGACCTGGGCCACCGTCAGCACGTCCCCCTTCTTCACCTTATGGCCGGCGATGGCGTCCATCACTTCCCGGCTGACCGAAATGGTCCCCTCGGCGATGGCGATGCGATGGGTTACGTCCTTATCGGACACGTCGACCATGCGCGCGTTTCCGTTGTCGTCAAAATGTGTGAATTCCATGGCGTTCTCCTTTTTCTTATTCGTGCAGCAGCATGACCGATTCTTCCCGCAGCTGCAGCCAGTCCGGGGCCGGTCGTTCATCCAAAAGCTGGCGCTGCGCGTCCTGAACGAACCAGCAGATCAGCTCCTGTCCGTCCTCCGGCCGGATATAATACCGGCGCTCAAAGGGCAGCTCGTCTGTGCCGGACAGCAGGAACGGAATGCTGTTCTCCCTGCGCTCGCCCCAGACCGGCTCGAAGAAATGGGCCCGGTATCCGATGGCGCAGATCCCTTCCGGGATCTCCTTCTGCAGGTGAAGCTCCGTGCCCCACTCCAGAAGCTTCAGCGTGTGGCCGTCCAGCCTTTGGGCGGCGGAAAAATTCTTGCAGCCGGTCATCTTCGCGACCGACGCCGTGCCCGGATCATCGAACAGCTCCTGCGTCTTGCCCCGGGCAAGCACGGATCCCTGGTCGAGGATCACCAGTTCCTCCGCGAACCGGTAGAGCTCGTCCCGGCTGTGGGAGACCATGATCACCTGGCCCTCGTAGTCCTCCAGCATGGTCATCAGCTCGTGCTGCAGCCGCTCCTTCAGGTGCTGGTCCAGAGCGGAAAACGGCTCATCCAGCAGAATGAGATCCGGCCGGTAGGCCATTATCCGTGCCAGCGCCACCCGCTGCTGCTGCCCGCCCGAAAGCTCTCCCGGCAGGTGGTTTTCCAGGCCCTGCAGGTGGAAGCGTTCGATCATTTCCCCGACCCGCTCCCGCCGGCTGCGGCCCGCCGTCCGGAGGCCGGCTCCGATGTTCTGGGCCACCGTCATCGTCGGAAACAGCGCGTAGTTCTGAAACATGTAGCCGACGTTGCGCTTCTGAGGCCTGCGGTCGATGCGCCGCGCCGAATCGAACAGGACGGCGCCTTCCGCCTGCCCGCCGGATCCCGCCGATGTCTCACCGGACCCCGTCGCTGTCTCGCAGGATCCCACCGGTTTCTCCCCTCCGCCTTCCGGCGTTCCGATCACGATCCGGCCTTCGTCGGGACGCTCGATCCCGGCGATGCTCTTGAGGGTCATGCTCTTGCCGCAGCCGGAGGGCCCCAGGATCCCGATGCGCCGGGCATCGCTTTCAAAGGATATGTCGAGGTGAAAATCCCCGAGTTTTTTTCGTATGTTGACGGAGATCCCCACTGCGATCCGCTCCTCCTGCTCTGCTCTGCACTACCACCGTTTGATGTTTTTCATGTTCCTGCCGGTGAACAGGTTCACCAGAAAGATGATCAGAAACGCGATCAGCAGTACGACGATGACCCAGAATCCTGCCGTCACGTAGTCTCCGTCCTGGATGACCATGGCGATCCGCTGGGAGACGGTGCCGGTCTTTCCGGGGATGTTTCCGGCCAGCATGGAGGTGGCGCCGTATTCCCCCATCGCCCTGGCAAAGGTCAGGATCGTTCCCGACGCGATGCCGGGGCCGGCGGTCGGTACCACGATGCGCCAGAAGATACTCATCTCCGACATTCCGAGGGTCCGGCCGGCGTAGACCAGATTCGCGTCGATCTGCTCAAAGGCTGCCCGGGCGTTCCGGTACATTAACGGGAATGCGATCACCGTTGCCGCAAGAATGCAGCCCAGCCAGGTCTGCACCACCTGAATGTCCAGCTGCTGGTCAAGGAAGATCCCGATGGGTCTGCGCCGGGAGAAGATCAAAAGCAGGATGAAGCCAGCCACCGTCGGCGGAAGCACCATCGGCAGCGTCAGAATCCCGTCCGCCACAGCCTTTGCGCGGTAGGAAAGCTTCACCACCTTGCGGGCCGCGAACA
This sequence comes from Bacillota bacterium, assembly GCA_017459895.1. Lineage (GTDB taxonomy): Bacteria > Bacillota > Clostridia > Peptostreptococcales > Anaerovoracaceae > Lentihominibacter. The sequence goes on from JAFUCA010000006.1 coordinate 35,562, forward strand.
GCCCGAAGAAGAAGGAAATGATCGTTGCGACCACGCCTGTCTTCAGGGATATGATCAGTGGACTCCAGTCCAGACCCTCGAGAAATTCCGACATAAAATACTCCTGTTACTCTACGTTTGTATCGAACAGATGCTCATCGTACAGCGCCTTGGCGTCGTCATCGGTAAAGTAGGCGAGGACATCGGCCGCTGCATCGGTCTCTGCTTCATCCGCGTCCTGATTGACGATCTGTGCGATCGGGTAGATGATGTTTCCTGTAACGTCATAGGGAACGGTCTCCAGAATTTCCACATCCCCATCGTGCCCATAGGTGTCGGACAGATAGACCGTGCCAACCTCACAGGATCCCTCCTGCACCGCCGCCAGGACCTTGCTGACGTTGCCCTGCTCACTGATCTCCACGCCGCCCAGCGCATCGGAGACTTCCTTTGTCGTGATGGCCGCCGGGTCCTCGGCCTCGTCCAGGATTCCCAGGTTGATCAGCGCCTGACGGGTGTACTTGCCCACCGGCACGCTGCCGTCCGCCAGCGCGATGCTCTTCGCATCCTTCAGCGTTTCCAGACCTTTGACGGCTGTACCGCTGTCCGGATAGGTGACGACGACCAGCTGGTTGTTCAGCACGTTGCTTCTGGTCCCCTCGACCACCAGGCCTTCGCCTTCCAGCTCATCCATCTGTTTCTGCGCTGCGCTGAAGAACACATCGCAGGGGGCGCCCTCTTTGATCTGCTCCATCAGTGTGCCGGAGCTGTCGCAGTTGAGCACGATATCCACCTCCGGATTGGCTTCCTCGTAGTCCGCTTCCAGCAGCTCCAGAGACGACTGCATGCTCGCCGCCGCGAACACCAGAACCTGCGTCTTATCCGCGGATGCCGAATCGTCCGCCGCCCCGTCATCGGAGCCGGAGCCGCATCCCGCGAAGACGAACGCCATTGCAAGGGTTAATAACAGTACCAATAACTTCTTGTTCATAAAAATCCTCCTTTTGCGATTGTGGTTTTTTATGACTCATGTGACTGACTTGACTTGTTTTCCCGCGGCTATTTCCGCGCGCACTCCCCGGCCCGGCCCAGCAGGATCTCCAGCCCGTGGCGCAGGCTCGGAAGCACGAATTCCAGGCTTTCCCGGACCGCTTTCGGGCTTCCCGGCAGGTTGATGATCAGGGTCTGTCCCCGGATCCCGCTGGCCGCCCGCGAAAGCATGGCCCGCGGGGTCTTCGTCATGGAGTAGGCCCGGATCGCTTCGGCGATCCCCGGCGCCATCCGGTCGCACACGGCTTCGGTGGCCTCCGGCGTGACGTCTCTCGGCGCAAAACCTGTACCGCCGGTGGTGAAGATCACGTTGACCTGCCGCTGATCCGCCAGGCGGATCAGTTCCTTTTCGATGGTCTGCCGATCATCGGGAATCAGCACTTCTTCGATCACTTCGTAGCCATCCTCTGTGACCATCTGCCCGATCAGCGGGCCGCTTTCATCCACGCGCTCTCCCCGGGCCCCCTTGTCGGACAGGGTGATCCAGGCTGCGGTGAAGGGCCGGTCCTTGGCCGGCGGGATCTCGATGACTTCATCCCCCGGCCGGATCTCGCCGCCCCGCAGGACTTTGGCAAACACGCCTTCTCTGGGCATGATGCAGTCCCCCACCAGATGGTAGATGGCGCAGTGGGTGTGGCATTCCTTGCCGATCTGGGTCATCTCCAGCAGGACGCCGGAGTTCGCAGCATCCGCTTTCGTGCCGCCGATCCGGAACCGGGTCCCCACCGGCAGGTTCCGGAAATCGAACCCCTCGATGATCAGGTTCTCTCCGAAAGCGCCGAAGTCGACCTCCGCGCCCCTTGCCCGGAACGCCTCGATCTTCTCCAGTCCCAGCAGGCTCACCTGGCGGTGCCAGTTTCCCGCATGGGCATCCCCTTCGATCCCGTGGTCCTCCCGCAGCACCGCCGATTCCACCGGCACCTTCTGCGTTCCCTTTTTCTCACTGATACATATGGCAATCAGTTTTCCCATGGTATTCTCCCTTCGATTGTCACGCCACGCGCAGTTTCTGCCTCCGGCGTGACAAAACGTTTTCACGATTGTCACGAAACAATCATTTTTTACTGTCTGCGTGACAAAGACGTTCTCTTGATTCACCTGGTAAAACTCGTTTTGTCACGAACCGCTCTATTTTTGCTGTTTCCGTGACAATGGACGGAGTAAATTGTCACGCCACGCGCAGTTTCTGCCTCCGGCGTGACAAACGGTTTCCAAGATTGTCACGAAACGATCATTTTTTGTTGTCTGCGTGACAATTTCGTTTGGCCGTCGGTTCTCGGCCTTCTTTTACAGACAGGAACTCTATCTCATCCTCCGATCTGCATCATCGCCCGCCGGTCGACGCTGCCGCGGTCCTCGAACGTGTGTCCTGCCGGTTTCCGCTCGATGGCCTCCGCCAGCGCCCGCCGCAGCGCATCTTCCGATCCGTCTTCGAGGGCCGGTTTCATGCTGATGCTGTCCTCGTAGCAAAGGCAGGGCTTCACTTCGCCCTGGCTGGTCAGGCGGATCCGGTTGCAGCTCCCGCAAAAGCTGGCGTGCATGGCGCTGATCAGCCCGATGGAGCCGGCCGCGACACTCTCCACGGCTTTGGTTTCCATCGCCGCATCCCCGTCCAGTCGGTAATACACCGCCGGGCCGTTGCCGTGAACGCGCTCATCCCGCACCAGGTTCGGATACAGCTGCTCCAGCCTTTGCAGGACCGTCTCGTTGGAAATCCCCGTCTCCGGCCGGCCGAAGCCGATGGGCATAATCTCAATGAACCGCACATCGATCCCCCGTTCGAAGGCCAGCCGGGCGAAATCCGGCAGCTCGTCCTCGTTGAAATCCTGCTGCAGCAGGCAGTTGATCTTCGTAGGAATACCGCTCTGTATCGCGGCATCCAGGCCCCGCAGGGTCTCCTCCAGGCTTCCGCCGCCGGTGATCTTGCGGTAGCGGTCCTCCCGCAGGGAATCCAGGCTGATGTTGATTCCGTCGATGCCGGCCTGCCGCAGCGCTCCGATCTCCCGGGCCAGCAGCTGGCCGTTGGTGGTCATCGTCACCTGCTCCACGCCGGGGATTCCTTTCAGCTCCGCGCAAAGCCCCGTACAGCCTTTGCGCACCAGAGGCTCGCCGCCGGTCACTTTGAACTTGCGGATGCCCAGGGATACCGCCGCGCCGCAGATGCGCAGAATCTCCTCAAACGTCAGGATCTGCGACATGGACACCTTCTCGATCCCCTCCTGGGGCATGCAGTAGCGGCAGCGAAGATTGCACCGGTCCGTGATGGAGATCCGCATATAATCGATGTTTCTGCCCGACGAATCTAACATTTTCCAAACCCGCAGTTCGGGAAGGTGCAGACCTCACAGTCCAGACACAGCCCGCCGCGCCCCATCTTGTCGAAATCAGCTTTTGTCAGGATCTCGCCGGCGATGATCCGCGGAAGGACGAGATCAAAGATCGTCCGCTTTGCGTACATCACGCAGCCGGGAAGACCCATCACCGGAATCTGCTGATCGCCGTAATACGCCAGCAGGAACATCGCCCCCGGCAGAACCGGCGCTCCGTAGGTCACCACGCTGCCGCACACGTTGCGAATGGCCGCCGGGGTCTTGTCATCCGGATCCACACTCATGCCTCCCGTGCAGAGGATCATGTCCGCGCCTTCCTCCAGCAGCTTTCGGATCGCCGCCTCGATGTGCGCGTTATCGTCGTCGCTGTATTCGTGGCCGACCACCTCCGCGCCGAACTCCGTCACCTTATCGACGACCACCGGCGTGAACGTGTCCCTGATCCTGCCGAGGAACACCTCGTTTCCCGTCGTGACGATACCGACCCTTTTCTTCTGCAAAGGCTGGACGCGCAGGATGGGGCTGCCGCCGCTCATCTGCTTCGCCTTCGCCTCGACTTCCTCCATCTTCTCTTTTTCGATGACCAGCGGGATGATCCGGGTCCCGGCCAGCTTGTCACCCGCATGAACCACGAAATTGCCGTGCCGGGCAGCGATCATCATCTGGCCGAAGGAGTTGACCATCTGCAGGGTCTGCTCATCGATCTTCAGGATGCCGTCGCAGGCAGCCCGCAGCTCGATCTTGCCTTCCTTCGCCTCGCCCCGGGTGATGTTCTCGCCCAGACAGATCCGGCAGAGCACCTCCGCCGCTTCATCCTCGTGCATCATGGTCTCATCGTTTTCCCAGACGTAGATATGGTCCTTGCCCACGCTGAGCAGCACCGGAATGTCCTCCTCCCGGATCACGTGCCCTTTGCGGAACACCGGTCCCTTGCTGACGTCCTTGATGATCTGCGTGATGTCGTGGCAGAGAACCTGTCCCACGGCATCCACGGTCTTTATTTCTTTCATCTTATTCGACCTTTCTTTTTTCATGACTTACGCACTATTATACATGAATCTGTGTCGAAAAAATGTTGTTGTAACAACATTTGATTTGTTTTTGTTCCAACAAAAGAGAATCGCCGATTTCTCGACGATTCTCTGAATGCTTCGTTTTTATTCCACCGGATTGCCGTCGGCGGCGACGGTCTCGACGAACTCATAGCGCTCCTTGCCATCGACTTCGTTGTCCGCGTAGAGGATCATGCCCTTGGACTCCAGGCCCCGCAGCTTCCGGGGCTTCAGGTTGGCCACCACGACGACCTTCTGGCCCACGCAGTCCTCCGGCTTGTAGAAGTCCGCGACGCCGGAGATGATCTGCCGGATCTCGGTTCCCATCTTCACCTGGAAGACCAGCAGGCGGTCTGCCTTCGGATGCTTCTCCGCCTTCAGGATCGTGCCGACCCGCAGGTCCAGCTTGGCAAAGTCATCGTATTCGATGGGATCCTTCAGCTCCAGCGGAATGCTCTCTGCTTCCGCCGCTGTTTCTGCTCCTGCAGCGACCTCAGCCGCCCCGGCTGCCGAAGCTTCCGCGGCCTTGGCATCCTTCTCCTTGGCCCGGGCCGCGCTTCCCTTCACGTGCACATCCGCAGCCTTTGCGCCCAGCTCGTACAGCGTATCCAGCTCCTTGTCGATGTCCAGCCTTTGGAAGATCGCCGCGCCCTTCTTGACCTGCTCACCGTTCATCATCTCAAATTCAAAGGCGTCCTCCCAGGCGACCTCCGCGTACCACAGCCCCAGCTGCTTGCGGATCGCGTCGGACGTCGTGTGCATGAAGGGGTGGATCAGCACGGAAATGATCCGGATGGCCTCCGCCAGGTTGTGCAGCACGTTGTCCAGACGGGCCTTCTTCGTCTCGTCCTTGGCCAGCGCCCAGGGCATGGTCTCGTCGATGTATTTGTTCGCCCGGCGCACCAGGATCCAGATCTCCTCGAGGGCCATGTTGAACTTGAACTCGTCCATCTGAGCCTCGACCTTCGGGGCCGCGCCCAGAGCGGTCTCCCGCAGCTGCGCATCGTAATCCGCGCCGGCCGCTTCGATCTCCTCCGCCGTCATCCGGCCCGCCTCCGTCAGCTCCGGAACGAAGCCGCCGTTGTACTTCTCGATCATGGCGACGGTCCGGGACACCAGGTTGCCCAGGTCGTTGGCCAGGTCGTAATTCAGCCGCTTCAGCATGACCTCATTGGTGAACATGCCGTCCTGGCCGAAGGTGTACTCCCGCAGCAGGAAGTACTTCAGGGCGTCGATGCCGTAGCGGTCGATCAGGACCACCGGATCGATGACATCCTGTCCCTTGGCCGCCTTGGACTTGGAGACCTTCTCGCCTCCCAGCAGCAGCCAGCCGTGGCCCCGCACCTGTTTCGGCAGCGGCAGATCCGCGCTCATCAGCATCGCCGGCCAGATGATGGAATGGAACCGGACGATCTCCTTGCCCACCAGGTGGACGTCCGCCGGCCAGTATTTGTCGTACTTCTCCGGCTCGTCCGGCCAGCCCAGGGCCGTGATGTAGTTCGAAAGCGCGTCCAGCCAGACGTAGATGACGTGCTTCTCGTCGATGGGCACCGGAATGCCCCAGTCAAACGAAGACCGGGAAATGCAAAGGTCTTCCATGCCCTGTTCGATGAAGGCGATCATCTCATTGCGGCGGGATTCCGGCTCCAGAAACTCCGGTGTATTGTGGAAAATATCCAGCAGCTTGTCGGCGTATTTGCTGATCTTGAAAAAGTAGGCCTCCTCCTTCGCCTTGCTGACCTCGCGGCCGCAGTCCGGGCAGTATTTGCCGTCCACCAGCTGGTTCTGGGTCCAGAAGGATTCGCAGGGCGTGCAGTACCAGCCTTCGTATTCGCCTTTATAGATATCGCCCTTCTCATACATCTTCATGAACAGCTGCTGCACCCGTTTGATGTGCCGCGGCTCCGTGGTCCGGATGAAATCGTCGTAGGAGATCTCCATGGTCTTCCACAGGTCTTTGATCCCCGCCACAACCTCATCGACATACGCCTGCGGGCTGACTCCCTTGGCGTCGGCCAGGGTCTGGATCTTCTGTCCGTGCTCGTCGGTTCCGGTCAGGAACATGACGTCGTAGCCCTGCAGCCGCTTAAAGCGCGCCATCGCGTCGGCCATCACCGTGCAGTAGGTGTGTCCGATGTGCAGGTTCGAACTGGGATAGTAGATCGGTGTTGAGATGTAATAGGTTCCTTTGTCTTTTGCCATTTGCTTCTTCCTCCAAAAGGCTGGTCCGGCCTTTTTACAGATATATATTTGGTTCTTTTCGCTCCGGATACCCCAGCTCCAGCTCAGTCTTGTGGTACAGGTATCCCTCGTCGTCGAAATACAGCGCGCCCTCCGGGCACTTCTTCTCGCAGCCGCAGCACTTGATGCAGATGCCGTCCACCACCCCCGGCGCTTCCGGTTTGATGGACCCCATGGGGCAGGCCTCCACGCAGATGCCGCACTTCGTGCACTTCGCCGCGTCCAGCTTCGGCTTCACCTTCAGGATGTTGATGTGGTTTCCCTGCCGGTCCCGGGGCCTGTAGTAGGGGCGGATGGGCTCCTCCCCATCCACTTCGACGGGCTCATGCAAAGGCTGGCCCTGCCCGGATCCGCCGTCCTGCCCGGCTGCTTCTGCTGCCAGGCCCTCGATCTTCGCTGCGGCAGCCTTTGCAAAATCCGCCGCGATCCGAAGATCCTGCCCGTCCGGCCGTCCGGCCGCCAGCACCCGGGAGAAGGAATGCTCCCCGATGAAAGCCGCTGCCGCCACGGTTCGAAATCCCTGCGCCTCGAGGATGTCCCGCAGCTCGATAAGGGCGTCGTCAAAATTCCGGTTGCCGTAGAGCACCACCGGGATCGCCATCGCCCCGCCGCCTTCCAGCGTGTTCAGAAAGGGCAGCAGCACGTTGGGCACCCGGCCGGCGATGACCGGCACGCCGAAGGTGACGATGTCCTGCGGCTCAAAACGGTAGACCTGCTCCCTTGCCGCCGGCGGCGTGAAATTGATGTCCGGCGCCTTGGCAAAGCTGCAGGCAGCTGCCTCCGGATCCTCAGCCCGGCTGCCGGCCCGGGCGAGCCCCTCCGCGACCGTTGTTACGATCTTCTCGGTGGTTCCCGTCCCGCTGAAGTACATTCCCCGGACGCGAAACAGCGGCAGTTCTATTTGTCCCATATGGTGGTGCCTCTGCGAATCTGCCGGTTCGTATATTCAATGATGATGTCGACGATGTCCTCGATCTCCAGATAACCGCTGTCCAGCGAGAAATGATAGTTGACCGGCTCGCCCCACTTGCGCCCGGTGTGGTAGGCGTAGTAGTTCGCTCTGGCCTTGTCCGTGTCCTTCATCATCTTGCGGACGTTCTCCTCGGGCACGCCGTATTCCTCAACCGCCCGCTTGATCTTGTCTGCCTCCTCCGCATAGATGAACACGTTGGTCGCGTAGGGCAGATCCCTCAGGATATAGTCCGCGCAGCGTCCGACGATGACACAGGAGCCTTCCTCCTCCGCCAGCTTGCGGATCGTGTCGAACTGCGCCAGGAAAAACCGCTCGTTCAGGGACAGGCTCTCCGGGCCGGCCTCTCCGGTTCCCATGGCCGATGCCAGGCTGTACAGAAAACTGTTCTTCGCCCGCTTCTCAGCGCCTTCGATCATTTCCCTGCTGAAGCCGGATTCCTCCGCGATCCGATCCAGCAGCTCCTTGTCGTAATAAGGAACGCCCAGCTTTTCGGCCAGTCTGCGGCCGATCAGTCTGCCGCCGCTGCCGAACTCACGGCTGATGGTGATGACTCTCTTCTTCTCGTCGCTCATGTTTTCCTCCTGTATTTCCTGCGGCTCGCGCCGCGTATGGTCCAATCTTTATTATACTGCGTCTGCCCCGGTTTGAAAAGGGGCAAGGGGTGATGGTGCTGAATAACCGGGGTTCCTTATTTCATGTGGTGTTTGCCAGCTTTTTAAGGAATTCCGGTTATTGCCGTCAGAACTCCTCGTGTCTGCAGATCCCATCGTCCTCCAGCAGCAGCAGGTAGCCGTGGCCGGGATTCGGAAGCCAGCCGTACATGTTGTCGTGCACCCCCGGCCAGATGTAGTTCATAATGGAAGAGATCGTCCCGCCGTGGCAGATCACGATGCTCCTGGCATCCTGCTCGTGGTGGCGCAGTTCCAGGCTGCGGATGCTGTGCCGGGCCCGGACCTCTTTGAATCCGCGGATGACCCGCTCACTGAACTCCCGGATGCTCTCCCCGTTCGGCGGCGCCTTCGTGTCGTTGGTAGCCGTGATCCAGTCCCGGTATTCTTCGTATTCCATCAGCTCTTCATAGCATTTCATCTCGAAGTCCCCGAAGTTGATCTCCCGCAGGTCTTCGATGATCTCATGGGGCTGCTCTCCATAGATCAGCTCCAGCGTTTGCAGGGTGCGCCCCAGTCCCGTCGTAAAAAACTGCGCACCGGTTCCGTCGGGGTAGACGCCTTCGTCTCTGAGCCGCTTCAGCTCATCGATCCCTTTCTGCGCCAGTGGAACATCGGTGGCTCCGTAGTAAAGCCGCCGCACATTGCCTGTCGTGATGCCGTGTCTGATCAATGCGATCTGTGATTTCATCTCGCTTATTACTCCTGTCTGCTCCTGTCCGTTTATTTGATTCGCTTGCCGATGCCGCAGAACACCCGCCAGACTTCCTCCGCCTCCGATGCCAGATACAGCATCAGCCGCCCGTTCATTTCCCGGTACGCCCGAGTGCGCGCGTCCATGGGCACGATGCCCTGGGAAACGTCGCGTATGATCAGGATCTTGTCCTGCCAGTCGGCCTTCCTCCGGCGCATCTCATCGGCGGCCTCCCGCCGGTCCTCCGGCTCCTCCGCGCAGCAGTCCCAGACGAACTGCTCCAGGCCGGAGACGATCGGTGCGTCTTCTCCGAATTGTTTTCGCGCAAAATCTGTCTTACCCTGGTATGCCCCTCCGAAAATCAGGATCATGTCCTTCCTCCTATGTGTTCTCCCGGCTGCTGCCGCCGCTGCCGTCCGGCCCTCAGCCAAGCAGCAGCGCCCCGGCCAGCATCCCGGCCATCTCGCCGCTGGTGATTATGTGCCCCGAGATATCTCCGTTCATTCCGCCGAGGGACCTGCGGTCCAGAGCGCCGATAATCACCCCGGTCAACGCGCAGACGGCGGCGGAGGCGAGCATTATGATTGCCGGCGCCTCGCGAAAGGCCTGGCCCATCAGCGCCGCCCCCTGCAGCCCGATGAATCCGCCGGCAGAATCCGAGGCCGGGATCGCCAGCACCGGAAGCTGCAGGCTTACCAGCACGCATCCTGCCAGCACCGCCGCTGTGATGATCACCGCCGGAGCAACCTTCCGGGCAGCTCTGCCGGTTCCAAAATCCGTGGTCACATACTGACTCGTTTCCATCGGCCGGCAGCTCAGAACGGTCACTGCGCTGACACAGCGGGATGTGGTTGCCACGGCAACAAATGTCAGTGTCCCCCAAGCCCAGCTGCCGGACATGGCTGCGGCGGAAGCGGCGAAAATGAGAAGCATCAGCGCCATGCTGACCGCCGCAAAAGACCCCGTGTGGGGGTCCTTGAGGATCCTCCTTCGCACCTCCAGCTTCGGATGCCGCGGCATCACTGCGTCGCATACGTCCATGAATCCATCCAGATGAATGAATCCGGTCATGACAAAATAGCCGGCGGTCACGACCGCGCCCGCCAGAACCGCCGGTGCGCCCAGCATGCTGACCGCAGCCCAGACCAGGCCGGTGATCAGCGCCAGCCCGGTCCCGACCAGCGGCAGCATCGCCACCATCGCCTCCCGGTCATCGTCGTTCCATTGTTTATACGGGCAGGGGATCCAGCAAAAGCATCCCCATGCCATCAGAAAGCCTCTCAGATATTTCATTCTTCTTCCGTATTACGTCGCTCTTCGGTATCGCGCCGCTTTTCCGCATCGCGTCGTTCTTCTGCATCGCGCCGTTCTTCCGTATCGTGTCGCTCTTCGGTATCGCGCAGTTCTTCCGCATCGCCTATCGGCGATTTCCATTCTTCGATCCGGCCGGCGGATACCTCGACCACCCGCTCGCACGCTTCTGCCAGCGCCCGGTCGACGGCTGCCAGCGCCCGCCGGTAATCCTCTGTCATTGTATCATAAGTTTCTGCGTCGCCATAGATGTAGTCCGAGACAAACACCGTGTTTCCCGTGGCTCTCGCAAAGGCTGTACAGTCTCGGGCGACCCGCTCCCCGGCATCGGGATCGTAATTCCCCTCCGCATCGAACATCTCGTTACTGAGCAGCGCCGTAACGCTGTCCAGCAGGAACACTCCCTTCGGATCCACCGGCGCGCTTTCAGGGGCAGCTGTCAGCGAGCTTCCGGGGCTAACTTCCGGCCCGCTTTCGGGGGCATCTGCCGGCCCGCCGTTCGATGCATCCCTGCGCAAAAGCCCGGGGAGGTTCGTTCCCTGCTCCAGGGTCTGAAATCCCCAGCCGGCCCGCTCAGATACATGCCGCCGGATCCTCGCCCGGTCTTCCTCGTCATGGGGGATCATCGTTGCAATATAATAGAGAGGGACCTTCTGTTCCTCTGCCATCTGTTTGGCAATATTCTGGGCGAAGTAGGATTTGCCATTCTTTGCTCCGCCGCTGATCAGTACATTCATCTCAGGTTTTTCTCCGGTATGTTTTTGTCCGATGGCTTTTCACGACTCTGCCAAAAGTTGCTTTGCCAGCCGTACTGGCAGAGTTTTCGTTGTCCTGTCCGTAAAAACTCTGCCAGTCCTGTCCAATGAGTTTCCCTTTGGCAGAGTTCTCGGGTCTTATGGCCTGTCTATCAGCGTCTTTCTCTGCCAAAATCGGCTTTTTCTCTGTGATTGGCAGAATGGATCCCCGTTCAGAAACACCCCCCGCGGCGGACTTCCTCCAGGTAATCGTCGTTGATCTCTGCCTCCTCGAAGGTAGCCATGTTCCGCATGACGCCGCAGGCGCCGCGGATGATCTCAAAGGCGATGGGGCATCCGCTGCCTTCTCCGAGCCGCATGCCCAGCGCCAGGAACGGCTCCAGGCCGGGGCTGTGCTCTGTCAGTCTCCGCAAAGCAATCGTATATCCCGGTTCCGCCGATTGATGCGACGCGAACATGACGTCCGCCGCAGCCGGCAGGATCTCCGCCGCGGCAAGCGCGGCAACAATGGAAATGTAACCATCGATCACCACCGGGATGCGCTCCATCGCCGCCCCAAGATAGGCGCCTGTCATCGCAGCGATATCAAAGCCTCCGCAGCGGGTGAGGATTTTCAGGATCCGGTCCAGCCGGGCGGCGAGGAAGGCCGGCGCGTCAGCTTCGCCATGCAGTTCATTGCCCGCATCGCTCGCGCCGCGGCTAGCATCCTGCGTGTCACTCCCTGCATAATCCGCGTCGGCTGTATCACATACACCCTCCTGCGCATCGTCTATTCGCGATTGCCATTCCTCCAGAATCTCACCTACGATCTGCTGTTTCCGCTGAAATCCCGTGTCGTTCACACCGCCGCCCCGGCCGCAGGTCTGACCAGCCTTTGCACCGGTAATGCACGAGAGGACCGCCGCGCTGGTGGTCGTGTTGCCGATGCCCATTTCTCCAATGCCAAGAATATCGAAGCCCTTATGCGCAGCCGCGCGGACCATTTCGATTCCGGTTTCCACCGCCTGCAGCGCCTCCGCCTCCGTCATGGCCGGCCCGGCAGCGATGTCCCAGGTTGCGGGACGGATTTTGCGATCGATGATTTTATGGGTGTCCCGAAAAGGGATCGTATCGTAAAGCTCCGCCGGAATGGGATCCTTCACCCCCATGTCCACAATCAGGAGCTCACTTCCGTAGCTTCTCGCCAGGGCGCCGACGCCGGTCAGCCGCCTTGTGAAATTGATAGTCTGCGCCCGGGTCACGCTCTGGGGCGCCGATGCCACCCCCTGCTCCACCACCCCGTTGTCAGCGCAGAAAACGATCACGCAGCCTTTGCCCGGGAAGGCATCTGCCGGGATCGACCGTCCGGTGATGCCCGCCATGCGCGCGGCGATCGTCTCCAGGCCGCCCAGACTGCCCGGGGGCTTGGCCAGATCGTCCAGCCTTTGCATGGCCGCATCTATGACGGTCCGGTCCGCCGGCTCAGCCCGTTCCAATGCCTGTATGAGCGCCTGCGTTCGCTTGATGATTGCCTCCTCGTCCTTCCTGATCATTCGCGCCGTCCTCCTGCCTGCTATTGTACCACAAAGCGTCCGTAAATTTCCGGAAATCCGTTTCTTGAACCCCGCCCAAATCATTTGCAAGCTTCTTGTTATGGGTGTATAATGACATATGTGAAATTTTCAGAAAATTCCTTGAGGAGGAGTGATGAGATGAAGAAGAGAATGATTGCCCGGAAGGCTCTCGCCTTTTCCCTGTCTCTAGTCATTGCGGTCACGTTCATTCCGATGTTGGGCGGCGCAGCCTTTGCAGAGGAAGCTGGCGCAGATGACGAAGCCATCACGGAAACCGTCGAGACCCTGCCGGATGTGGATGTGGAGGCAGAGGTAGATGGAGATGCGGATGTTGATGTTCATGGCGCTGCGGCGCAGGATACAGTGGATGTGACCGTTCCCGACCCGGCCCCGGCCGCTACAGAGGAATCCCCGGAAGCGGCAGCGCCGGCAGCGGGGCAGGACAGCAATGATACCGCGGAAATGACCGAACCGGCGGATATCTCAGACAACCTTACCGTTGATCCCGAAGCACTTCCATCAGCCGTTCTGAACGGTATCAGTCTTGACGGGGATCCAGCTGTTATCAACAAAAGTTCCATATTCTCGTGGAAGAGCTATTATACAGGTCTCGGACATATTTCCGCGAAGCTGACCGGAGATAAACGCTTCGGCCTGCTTTATGTGTTTGCTCCATCCTCAGGCTCTACATTCGCCTTAAAGGATTTCGGGAAAAAAACGGCTACGATCAACGAGAACGTCAACCTATCCGGTCTTGATCCCGGTTACTACAGCCTTCTTCTTCAAGTATATAATACGGCTTCGAGTACGGAGTTGTCTGAGCTTTGGTATGTAGAGAATATCCCAGTGACAATTTCGGACAAACCCACCTACAAAGGCGTCTTCGAAGTATATTCCAAGAAGCTGAACATTTATCCCTACAACATGACCGGGGGGAATGCATCCTACCGGCTCTATCTGGAGTACAGCGCCAACGGGGGCAAAAGCTGGCAGCGCTCGGGCTACATGCAGCGTGATTCCATCAAGCTTTACATTCAGCAGGGATTCACGATTTCCGGGCTGAAGGCGAATAAGAAGTACCAGACACGGCTCCGCTACGGAGTGACCGCAACGAAGGCCGACGGCTCTACCGGACTTCTGCTCGGCCCTCCCCTGAACACCGGGGTCAAGAAGACCGGCAAGGCGAAGAAGCCGCCCATCAAGTCCGTGAAGGTCAAGGCGGTGAAGGTCAAATTCCACAAACACCGTGTTGCCGGACACTATGAATGGACGGGATACAGCTACATCTGGATCGGACCCTATACCGAGAAATACTATACCTGCAAGTACAAGGTGACGGTGAAGCTGAAGAAGAAACCCGGAACCAAGGGGATCTACATCAACGGCAAATACCTGAAGGGCAACAAGAAGAAGTACACCGCCACCTTTACCCCGTACCCGAACTATTTTACCAAGAAACCGCCCAAGGGTCAGAAGTTCAAGGTGACCATCAAGTCGTATCAGGCCAAGAGCTACGGCGGCTTCTCCCCGGCCTATTCCAAGAAGAAAAAAGTAAAGCGCTAGACTTCGCCACCTTTCTCAAAATCCCCCTTGTGCGCAGGGGGGATTTTTTGTTACCATGGATTTACCTATCCGGCTTTGAGGTTTGAGATCATTTGAGGAGTGTATCAGATGAACAGACAATTGCGCGGCAGCATTATGCTGTTTCTTACCGCTTTTATCTGGGGCACCGCCTTTGTCGCCCAGAAGAGCGGCATGGACACCATCAGCCCCGTCGCCTTCAACGGAATCCGAACGGTGATCGGCGGCATTTCGCTGCTTCCCGTCATCGCCATCATGAATCTGCGGGCAGGTGCAAAAGCTGGCGAGTCCCCTGCGGACCAGCACCCGGATCCCGCGGATAAGAAGCAGCAGACGAAGCTGCTCTGGATCGGCGGCATCTGCTGCGGCCTCTTCCTGATGGCCGCCGGCAACGTTCAGCAGATCGGCATGTTTTATACGACGGCGGGCAAGACCGGATTCGTCACCGCCCTGTACGTCATCATTGTTCCCATCGCCGGCCTGTTCCTGAAGAAAAAGATCCGCCCGATCTTCTGGGCCTGCGTGGCAGCCTCCGCCGTGGGCCTTTACCTGCTGTGCATTCCCGCGGAGGGCGGCTTCGGCGGCATCAACAAGGGAGACATCATCGTCTTTGTCTGCGCCTTCCTGTTTGCCGGACACATCCTCTGCATCGACTACTTCTCGCCGAAGGTGGACGGGGTCAAGATGTCCTGCATCCAGTTCTTCGTGGCGGGCGGGGTTTCCTGCCTTCTGATGTTCATCATCGATCCGGCGCTCGGATTCACCCTGCCCACCCTGGCGGATCTGCAGGCCGGGTGGTTCCAGCTTTTCTATGCCGGCGTCATGTCCTGCGGCGTCGCTTATACCTTCCAGGTCGTCGCCCAGGCCGATGTCAACCCGACCCTGGCCTCCATGCTGCTGTGTCTGGAATCCGTATTCGCCGTGCTGGCCGGCGCGGTGCTGCTGGGGGAAGGCATGGGCGCGCGGGAGATCATCGGCTGCGTCCTGATGTTCGCCGCGATCCTGGTCGCCCAGCTTCCGTCAAAGGAAGAAACCGAAAACCCGGATAAGCTCTGACAGACGGACCGGGCCGGGACTTTCAGTCCCGGCCCGGATCGCATTTCTTACTTACTCACTTAACGGTCACTTTGATCTTTGCCGCTGCCCCGTTCTGGGCGTATGCGTACACGTAACACGTGCCTTTGGCGATGCCCTTGATGACACCCTTCTTGCTGACGGCTGCGATCTTCGGATTGGAAGATTCATAGGAAACCGCCCGGTGCTTCCTGACCTTCAGCTTCTTGCTCTGGGGAACCTGTTTCCCTGCCAGCTTAAAGCTCTTCTTCATCTTGACCGTCACTTTGTTTTTCTTCGCCTTTGTCTTCACGGACTTCGGGTTGCCCACCTTGCCGCCCTTGGTGGCCGCGTGGATCACCTTCGAGGTCGTGATGACGTTATTGTTCCTGTCCACAGCGATGATCAGGAACTTGTAGTACTTGCCCTTCTTCACCTTCACGGTCTTGTGGTTGTTTCCGGTGAGGCGGGTAAATTTCGCGCTGGTGCCGCTGACGACCTTCTGTTTCTGCAGCTTGTTGCTGGTTCCGCACTGATTTCCGTAGATGACATAGCTCTTCGCTCCGCTGACCTTCTTCCAGGTGACCGTGACGGATGTCTTCGTCTGCTTCGACGATCTGGCCTGCAGCAGTCCGAATACGGTTCCCGCCGGATCCGCATCGCTCTTCATCTGACCGATGGCCTGCTCTGCCGCTTCCAAAGCCGCTCCCGGGCCGAAGGCGGTTCCGTCCTCGCCCTTCGCCTGGGTCCTGTCTCCGGGCTGCGGAGTCTCTCCTCCCGGCGTATCAACGGCGGGCAGCTTTTCGATGACTTCGGTCCTCTTCGCGCCGCATCTGGTGCAGGTATAGGTCTTCTCGCCCTCCTCTTCAGTCGTGGCTTCCTTCGTCACCTCTCCCGCATTCCAGCTGTGTCCGTTCACCTCATCGATGGGAATCGCCTGTCCGAGAGCGATCTTCTCGCCGCAGTCCAGACACCAGGTGTCTCCCGTATAGCCTTCTTCCTGACAGGTTGCTTCCTTTACGTCCCGCAGCTCCGTCTTCTCATGATCGCACTCGGAGCGGGTCACCTGAACCGGGGCGCTCAGCGTTTCGTAGTTCTCCGCGTCCTCTCCGATGTACACGGCCGTGAACGTCATCGCCTCGCCAACGGGAAGCTGCGTTCCGAGATCTTCCTTCGCGAAGACCCATCCCTCGGATCCCGCCAGAATCTCATCCGTCAGCTGATCGGTTTTGTTTGGTACGCTGTATTCCCCGGAGGGCATCACCGGCGGATGTTCTGCTTTGGCGACGGTAAGGGTCACGCCCACCTTCACTGCTTCGTAATTCGCCCTGTCCGCGGGGATAAATTCCGCTTCATACTCTGTCTTGCCGCTGTCGCTGACGGAAGGCTCCTGGGTTTTGTCCGTCCAGCGGAAGCTTCCGGCAACTTCTGTCTTGTCCACTTCGCTGTACTGCGCCGCCCCCTCCAGCTTCGATGCGGCCAGGCTCTGGCCGTAGGTGATCTCCGATGCGGATATGTCCCCGATCATAGGAACAGCCTTTGTCACCGTAACCGCCGTCTCCGCCGTTACGCTGCTGTAGTTCCTGTCGTCCAAAGGCTGGAATACGCACTGGAAGTTTCCTCCCGGCACCTCCGGAACAGTCTGCGGATCGGCCCATGCCCAGGTGCCCTCCACCGATGCCTTGCCCCCGGCAAGCTCCCGCTCACCCAGGGTTACCACCGGATGGTATGCAAAGGCTGGCGCTTCCGGCGCGGCCTCTACGGCAGGCACTGCCTTCTGAACGGTCACCTCCAGCGATCCTTCCACCGGAGCGTAGTTGCTGCTGTTCGGATGGAAGCTCCACTTCACCGCATGGGTTCCTGCATCGAGAATGCGCTCCGGATCCTCCAGGGCGAAGGTGCCCTGCAGCTCGGTTCTGCCATCAATGCCCACAAAGACAGCGTTGTTTACCTTCAGCTCCTCCAGCTTTTGCCCGTAGATGAGCTCGCCGGCTGCGGTGATCTCCTTGCCGCCTTTGATCTGCGGTTCGGCCGGCGTCACTTCGTATTTCAGCAGCTCGCTGGTCACAGTGTTATTGTTGTCCCCCGGATCCGTCACCTCCACCTTGAGGCTGTAGGCTCCAGCCTTTGCAGGCGACCAGGTGTAATTATCCGTATACTGCGCCGCCCGCAGATCGGTTTCGGTTCCCTCCGGATCGATCCCGATGAACCGGTACGTCAGCGTTCCCTTGCCGCCCTCGGCTGCCGCCGTCAGCTTCACCGTGCCGCCAAACTGCTGGGACGTCTCGGGGTCTGCCGTCAGCGCAACCGACTCCAGCGGCTTGACGATACGGAACGTGAAGGTCTGCTTCACCTCCGGGTTGTAGGTGGGGTAGATGAGCAGTTCAATATCGCCTGCCCGATGGAAAGTGATTTCTCTTCCCGTCTTGTCTACTGTGCAGCTCTCCGGATCCACGGGTTCAATCGTAATATCTCTATACCGGCTTTCTACACTTGATGGTGTTATGCTGTAGACCCAGTACTGAGCCACATCGCCGGCTTCAAGCCCTGCGGGGGGCTGGTATCTGTATCCGGAGTTTTCGCTTTTTTTATCGCGCCAGGCAATCGTAAAATTCGTCGGCACCGCCGCTGTGATCTCTTCACCGCATGCTTCACATCGCAGCGTGGCGGTTCCATCTTCAACTCCGGCCAGCTGATAATCGTGCACATGGATCTTGACCGTGTTACTGCTGACTACCCGATTCCCATCGTTTTTATCTGTGACATCGACCCGATAAACATATTCTCCCGGATCGTTTAATGTCACCCTGTACCAATACATCGTACTGCCTTCACGTACAACGGACTCCGTCCCATCACTGTTTAGCTGCAAGAAGACGTACGTCAGGGATCCTTTTCCGCCTTCCGGCACAGCATCCAATCTCACCGTTTCTCCCGGCGATACTTTTTCCGGGGTTGCTTTCAGAGAAACGCTTTCCAGTTCCTTGACAATTGTAACGGCACAGATCTTTGTATTCGTTGGATTGAATTTCGGATAAACTGTAATCTTGTAAGTCCCCGCCTTCAGGAATGTGACCATCTGAGTATCTTCATCGATGACGCAATTCTCGGGATCGCTGGACTCCACTGTGAACTCAGACAGTTCCAGATCAGAATCTGCGGAATAACGAATCGAATCGATGCTGTATTTGACAACGGCACCAGCCTCCATTCCGCTGGGAATCGCAGACGAGTAGCTTGCAAAGGAAGAATTTGTTGGTTTCGTCCACCATACGCTAAAGGATGTCGGCACCTTCCCTGTTGTCTGCTCATTGCATTTGCTGCAGGTTACTGTTGCAAGGCCGTTCGAAACATCATCAAGTTCATATTCGTGGCCTTTCTTCGCTTCCTTTATGATCGGATTTCCCGGATCATTTACGGGCACCTGATAGAATGTTTCTTTTCTGTTATTCCAGGTATACCAGACGATATTTCCATCACAGAGGATCGGAGCACAGTCGGAAAGCTTCCCTTCGAGCGAATAGATCTCCGATGTTTTCTTCCCGTTTCCATCTACAAATGTGTATCGAACGGTTTTGTCCTCATTCCACAGCACCAGGAAACGGTCGGCACTGATCTTAACCATATGCGGTGTTGTTGTCGTCCCTTCACCTTCGCTGATTGATGTCAGCCAATTGGTTCCGACAATATTGCCTGTAGATTTATCCACCGCTGTTACGAAAACATTCCGCGTGTTCTGCTTATTGTATGTGTCGTCCTGCACCACAGAATTGCCGGCGACAAGGTAACAGCTGCTGCCAGCTTCAAGCGCTCCCACGGATGCTCCCGTATAATTGTTCTCTTTGTTGCCTGCGAATTTAAATATGCTGTAACTCCCGATGCCGGAGGAGCCGGTGAGATTGCACTGATTCAGCATGATCGCTCTGGGATATGCGTCTCCATGATCAACACCAACGATCTTACCATCATTGATCATTACAAACTGATTGAAGGAGTGGCTGGCGTACCCGAATCTGGAGTATTCAACTTCTGTGGCAGACTCTTCGATATTCATCTGATTCGTGTTGACCAGAATCGAGACGTTTGCCTGATGATGATACCCGTCATCAGATTTATACATTTCATGACAGGTTCTGATGATCAGCTTGCCGCTGCTGCTGGCCATCCGGCAGCTTCCCGCATCGAAAGGATGATATGTGTTCGCTCCATTCAGGCTGCAGGAGCCAATACGATTCCAGTCGGTATCATACTTCGTGACCCGGTAGACCTCCACACTATCACTTTCGTTCACATTATTCTGCCCACTTACAATGTAGTACGCATTTCCATCACTGTGGAAACCCCCGAACAACGGCAGTTCCTGAGGAATGCTCTTTCTGGCAACGGTATTAAACTGCTTATCGTAATAAACAGCTGTGATGCCCTCCTTCGCATTGCCCTGTACGCGCATATACCCGTCACCCTCTTTGATCAGGTAGGAATATACACACTTACCATATACAGAATAGTCCTGCGCACCAACATTCGAGCCTGTCAAGCTGATGCATTCTGGATTCTCTTCCGCTTCTGCAAAAGCTGGCATTGCTCCGATGGCCATCAACATGATTGCCATTAACATGATGATATAGATGGATCGTTTCTTCATTCTCGCTCACCTCTTGTTGTCCGGATACTACATCTCATAGCCTGAGTATACCAGAAATCGATCCATTCCGCAGTATTAGTCTGCGCCTTTTGTTGCAGGTTTTGGCCTGCGGGCTCGGGCCGGTTTTTCGGGGTTTTGTGGGATTTCTCTCGGTTTCTGCGAAATTACAAAGGCTGGCGGGTTCTTCGCAGAAATGAGTTCCGTGCGTTCCTCGTCATTGAAGCCTTTTCTGCGAAAAGGGCCTTTATCAGCAATATGTCGCAGAAAAAAACAGCTTTTTTGTATTTTTTCGGATCAAGGGCTGTTTCGTAAGTTGTCAGGACAGCCTCAATGCACTTCTTTTTCTGCGAAGATTTTTTGTGCGAAGACCTTTTCGCAGAAACCCGGGACCAATGGCGCTTGGGCTTTTATTCTTTCCGCGAACTGGTTTCTAGAGTAATGTGATTTCGCAGAAACCCGGAAGAAAGTCACCGATGGATGACTGTCCTGCTGCCCGTCTTCCGGATTACAGTAACCGCACTTCCGGACTCCCCCGCAAGCATAGATCTACTGATCACAGATCAAAATCTCTGCCCACTTATCCGTGGCATTGCTTCCCGCTGTAAGCGGAAGCGGTTTTAAATTGAGCCGCAGCACAATTTGTTGTCTGATAAAATCTGAGTGATTGATCACCAACAGGGGAAGGTACCGCATTTCAATAGCCCTCTAATAATATTGCGTAATTTATGTAATTTCGTTGACTTTGTGCAATTGATGCAGTACGATAGAATTGCAAGGAGGCCCTAGTGAAGGGGAAAGAACTTGTGAAACTGCTCATACGGAAAGGGGTCGAATCATGTTAAAAGTATATCCCGCTGTTTTTCATGAAGAAGAAGGTTTCTGGGTCGAGTTCCCCGATCTTCCTGGATGTCAGTCCTGCGGAGCAACCCTTGAGGAGACTTTTTTGATGGCCAGTGAAGCGCTGGAACTGTTTCTTGCGGATCTTCTGGAGCAGGGCAAGTCGTTACCACAGCCGCGTAATATCCGGGATGTTGAACCTTCCGACAATTCCATAGTAAGCTACATTTCTGCAGACCCAAACAAATACCGCAAGAATACAAAGGCTGTACGGAAGACCCTGTCCATCCCTGCCTGGCTTGCTGATGAGGCTAAAGTGCACAATCTCAGCCTGTCAAAAATACTGCAGGATGGTTTGAAGGATGCGCTGGGTCTGTCTTAAGAATCATTTCAAGGATAGCCTCACCCTCACCATTCCTGCCTGGCTCAACACCTATGCGGAAAGACACAATATAAGCTGCCGCCCCGGTTTTTACTCCGATGCGGCAGCCCTTCGCGTATCTTTTGCTCTTGTTCTGCTCTTATTTGATTCTTATTTCACCTTTATGGCCTTACGGGTCTCACCGTAGTAGATCTTTCCCGCCACCTTCTTGAAGGGGCGGACCTTCACGTAAACCGGCTTTCCCTTTTTCGGCCGTTTGATGGTGACCTTTGTCTTCTTTGAACTCCGGACCGTTTTGACCTTGGCCTTTGTCATCTTCTTGTTTGGCGAATAGATGATCTGATAGCCGCTGGCGTTCCTGTACTTCTTAATGGTGACCTTCACCTTTTTCTTCCCGGATTTCACCGCCTTATGACCGGTCGATGCAACGTACCGGTAAATGCTGCCGGACCAATTGCCGCAGATCCACTGTCCCCGGCTGTTCTTCTCAAAGACCGTTACCTGTACCTCGTAGACGCCGTTCCTGGCAAGGCCGCTCACGGTGGTCTGCGTCTTTCCTCCGGTCCACTGGTATTTCCATGCACCGGCCGCCTTGCTGCGATAGCGCAGGCGATAATTCAGGGCGCCCTTCACCGCCGGGATCTTTAAGGTCATGTTCTTTTTCTTAACATTGACCTTCGAAGCGATCTTCGCAGACGGGATCACTGGGATCGAGCGGTCCACCGCAGCCAGCGCAGCAGCGGCGTCGGTGGGAGTGATCGAATCGCGATCCTGTCCCTGATAAATAACCAGCGCGAGGTCGGTCAGTCCAGCCTTTGCCTGCTCCGGCGTCAGCTTTGCCATCGCCTCCTTCAGCAGGCTGCTGTTTGCATCCTGCGCAGCAAGAATATTGGCGATTTCCTTAGCAAACGTGTCAACGAAGGCCTTCTGCTCCTTCGCCTCTTTGACGATCAGGTCCGCCATGAACGCCCAGGTATCCTCGTTTCCTTTCTGCTGCATGTACTCTCTGGAACCGATCATCCGAAGCAGATCCTCCAGGGCGATCCGGTCGAAGCTTCCTCCGGTAACCTTCAGTTTCGTCACGGCGTCCGGATCCATCAGAATGTGGCCCTCGATGCGGCCGCCCTCAATGCGCAGGCCTCCCGACGCTTTCACTGCGGCAGTTGCTTCGCTGCCTGCGATCGTTCCCTGATGATCGGACTCATCGATTATCGTCATCTCCCCATCGGAACCGATGCTTAACAGCGCCTCTGGCGTCTCCTCCGCGCCTGCCGTTTCTGCTGCCGACAGGCGGCACCCGTTCAGATCCAGTGTCACCGGTTTCGCGGTCTGCCACAGACCGCTGCCTTCCGCATCCTGGAACAGCCGTATCCGAAGATCCGCATCCAGCTCCTCCTGCGCAGACAGAGTCTCAAAGGCCCAGTCCAAAGACCTGCAGCACAGCAGCTGTCCATCGCTTCCTGTCAGCACCGCCGCGATCCCTTCTCCCGGTGCATCCGGATCTGCCGGATCGAACGTCCAGTGATCCCCGGACCCCAGGTCGATCCTGTTCAGCATGCGAACGCCCGGGTGCTGATACTCTTCCGGAAGCGCGCCGTCTTCCATGATCCTCATCCTGCTTCCGGCATAGGGGAATTCGGTCTCGCCCAGTTCCTTCTCCATTGCATCCAGCAATTGATCCAGTGACACGCCGAAGGTCTTTTTGCTTCCGGTTTTTTTCTTCCACTGGTCGATGGTATAGCCGCCGGCAAGCTGTTCCTGCACCAGCCGGGAAATGATATCCTGTCCCTGAGGGAGGTACTCCGCATCCCTCATCAGGGCATCCCAGGCCGCATTGGTCCCGGCGGTCTGTTCGCTGTTGTTCATCCGGTCCACTCCCAGCCGCTGGCTCATCTGAAGAACTCTTTCATTCTCCATAATGCTCCGGAGGACAAAGCTCTTCAGCGCGTTCATTTCTTCGCTGTCATGGGCCGCCGTTGCCGTAACGTATTCTCCTGCCGCTCCTGCAAAGGCTGAGGGGCCCCGGACCAGACCGTATTTTGACGGATCCGGATTCGGAAACTCTGCCGCTGTCACGAACCGGCCGAGGCTGCGTCCCTGAGATCCCTGGGGCGCGACCAGATCATACTCCGCCAGCTTCCGCTCAAGGGACAGCCAGGTGCTGACCTTATCTCCCGTATCCAGTTCATCCCAGGCGGGACTGACCATTCCGGCCGCCGGCATGGCCGCTTCCGCAAGCCCCTCCGCGCTGCTCAGCAGATAACAGTCCTCCGGCGCGGCCTCTGATTTGCCCAGCCGCAGATCCTCTCCCAGCCGGACGAAGTCCTGCCAGCTGCCGATCTTTTTCTGTACCTCCGCGGGATCATCCGTCCCGAGCAGGGCTTTGGCAACTGCCCTGTCATACAGGAATCCGCCAGGATCCACCCGATAGGCCAGCGCGTACAATTTATCGGCGCCATCCTCATTTGCCATCGTCTCATCCTTCGTGAACGAGTACGCCTTCCCCGGGAAGCTGTCAAATCCGAGGGCTTTCAGATCGACCGCCGCATCTGAACCAAGCTGTTCCCGGATCATAAAGGCTGGCCAGGCGATCAGATCCGAAGCTTCGGCCCCGTTTCTCGTCTGGAATTCCTCTTCCAGATACTCCTGGTAAAACCGATACTTCGCTTCGGTGCCGGCTGTGCCGAGCTCCATGCCTTCGTCTGCTTCGATATATTCGATGTGTTCCGCCAGCTCCGGATACAGACCCTGAATGGTACTGATCAGCTCCGGCATTCCGCTTCCCTTCAGGCAGGTGACCCAGAGAACGTCGTTTTCCTGGAATTCCAGGTCTTTCAGTTCCTCCGGCAATGCCTCCGGATCCATGATTTCCATCGGAACAGAGAGCTCATAGGTCTGCTGATTGTACTGCAATACTGCGGATACCGTCAGCTTCTGACCTTCCTTCGCATCCTCCTTCGCCCGGATGAACGAGCCTTCGATCTCCGCCAGCTGCAGGCCGATCTCATCCAGCGTGTATTCGCCGATCACCTCCTCCGGGAAGGCATCCGCGGAAACAGTCACCACCTCCAGATCCGGTATTATATCCTCGTAGCTGTCGTCCTCCTCGTAAGCGTCCGGATCCTCCGGCTCTCCTTCTCCAGCTTCTTCTTCCTCTTCCAGATCCATCTCATCCTCGTAGACATACATCGCAAAAGGCACGGCCCTCTCAGCGCCCAGGGTCAGCCAGGTGTTTGTCTCCGGCACGAATCTGGGGAAAAGGGTCAGCTCCGTCGAGACGGTCACCGAGTCGCCGGCAGGCGTCCTGACCTTGCAGCTGATCGTAATGGAGGCCGGCTCTGTCAGGGATCCCGTCACAGTCAGCCGCTCTTCGCCGGAAACCTGCTGCAGCTTCGCCTTGACCGCATCTGCAGCTTCTCCGGCAACCGAGGCCTTCCAGCTGCCGGTCGTATAGCCCTCCGCGAAATTTTCGAGGGAAATGTAGGAGTCGTTCAGAGCGCTCTGCTGAACACCAACGCTCAGTGTCGCTGTTTCCCCAAGGATCACTGCCCGGCTGTTGTTGTTAAAGATCCTCGGCGACAGATCCCGAATATCAAAGGTCTCATGCAGATATCCGTATTTCGCGCAATAATCCTCGACCAGGATCGACGACTCCGTTTCGTCGTCGTAGTCCACCGTCAGCTTGGGGAACGTCTGAAAGATCAGTTCCCCCGCAGGACGCAGCTGCCCCGCCTCCACCGGCGGATCCCCTTCCACCAGAGGGTTCTCCAGCGCGTCTTCCAGATCTTCGGCCCACAGGGTGCTGATCTTGCGGATCTTCGGGCAATTGCTGCAGAGCGGGGCCACCGGCTGCAGTTCTCCCAGATTGATCTGCTCCAGATCCGCCTTGTCCCGGAAGGCGTTCGGTAAGATCTCTACCACATCCATCACTTCGCCGTTATACTTGAACTGGGCGGGTACGGAAACCTTTTTCGCAGACCCATGGTATTCCACGATGATCGCTTCCTCGTCATCTGCATATACTTTATAGGTCCAGTCGCCCTTGGTCACGACTTCGGATCCGTCGATCAGCTCATACCCGAACCTCTCACAGTAATCCCTGATCGTCCAGACGTCCGCGTCGTCCTCGCTGTCGTCCCACCAGCAAAAATCACTGTCCTCGCATAAGATCTGGATCCGGTCACTGTCGACCGGCCCGAGGATCATCGGTCCTGCTTCTCCCCTTCGGAAACCGGCCTCTGTATTCTGCAGCGTCACCTTCTTCAGCTTCGGACAATTGATGAACAGATAGGCCGGGAAATCGGAATAATACAGATCCGCTTCCTGAAGAGCCTCGCATCCTTCAAAGGTTCCCGGCAGGATCCTGGTGATCTCCATCGGGTTCCATGACGGATGCTGATCCGCGTAATCATCCAGATCATCCTGTACATTCTCCAGCGAAGCGGATTTCAGCTTCGCATCGGTTCGCGTACATTTCGTGACATAGCAGTAGGAACGGAGATCCTCATCGATACCAAAAAAGTCACTGTCTTCCTCCGACACGGATGTCAGCCGGAGCAGTTCCCAGCTGCCGCGGCTCTCCCGGATCCCCTCGGTGAAGATCCCCTCCTTTACCAGCGTTCCGCCGTAGCTGTTTTTACCTGTGATCGTGATCCTGTACCCTGCATCTTCCGGGGAGCCCTCCAGCTCCAGATCGTAATCGACGCCCTCCTGCAGGGACACCGCCGTTCCGTCTTCCGCCACATGCACCAGCCGCACAATAGGCTTACGCGTCTGCGGATCCGAACCGTCCCATTTCACATATCCGGTCAGATAAACCACGCTCTGATCCTGCAGGTCTACGACTTCATCCGCCTCAGCGACGGCCGGAAGGAAGCAGCCGGCGACTGTCAGCACTGTGATCACCAGCGCAGCTGCAAGCTTTCCGCTCCATGGCCTGTGCTTATCGTTTCCCTTTGTCATTTCGTCACACCTCGCTTCTTTGTCTTATATAAGGGCCTTGATATATTTCATATACAGCTTTCCGCGCCAGCCTTTCTCCTTGTAGGCGGCGGTACAGGTTTCCATGCTGTAAGCGTATAACTCTTCATAATCCGCAACGCTCATGGTTCCGTCGCGGAACCGGTATTTCTGCAGCATCTCCCGCAGGTGATCCGGCAGTCCCGCTTCACTGTCTCCCCTCATCCAAAGGCTGGCCTTCAGCCAGGGCAGCAGCGCCTCTAACCGGTCTTCCGGCCGGAGCCTGCGCAGAATCCGGCTGCGCCGCTTCAGGATCCTGCGGCGGCGAAGCAGGATCAGTGCCGCCGCGAGGAGCAGCGCCGCGAGAAACGCTCCGATGATGATCTGGATCATCCTTTTGAAGTCGCCCGGCTCCTTCTCCTGGGGTCCTTCGTTACGGTTGCTTTTGCTTTGCATCTGCTGCTGCGTCTGCTGTTTCTGCTGGTAGATCTCCTCTACGAAATCCGGGGTCACTTCCACCGGGACCCATCCGATGCCGTCCTTATAGATTTCCACCCAGGCATGCATATGGCTTCCGGAGATACGCTTCTGGTATTCCGGAAGCTCTCCGGATGTCCCGGACAGATCCACGTCTGTACTGAGCCTTGCATGGTAGCTCTGCCTGCCCAGACTGGCAAGATACCCCTCCGCGTACCGGGCCGGGATTCCAAAGTACCGAAACATCAGAACTCCCGCCGATGCGTAATAGCAGGAATTTCCCTGCCTTTGGGCAAACATGAACCGGTACAGTGGATCCTTCAGAAGCGAGGGCCCGGTGCTGATTCCGGGCGCATCGTTCTTCAGCCACCGGCGGATGGTCTGCGTCGCCTCCAGGTAGCCCTCTCCATCGGAAGCCTCCAGCTGTTTTCGCAGCAGCGCCTCGGCCTGGGGATCCAGTTCCAGATAATTATCATATACGAACGTCCGGTACTCGACCTGCGCCTCACGAAAATCCTCCACCGAAGCATCGGCTCTGCGCGTATTCATCCATGCAGGGTTTCCTGCGGAAAAAGCCTCCGAAGTGTCGTACAGGATCGTATCGTATTCCATAACCGACGCGTCGTCCTCCGTCTGCCGGATATTCATATCCCGGTGGATCCCTTTGATGGTTCGGATGTCCGCGTCACTGATCCCATATGGGATGTACAGGAATTTTCGGTTTGCTTTCAGGTTGGCAACCACCACGCGGCTCTTCCTGCCGCCGATCGTCTGACCATTTTCCTCCAAAAGCTGCAGGTACTGATAGTTCTGGGCCAAGGGGAAAAAGTCCCTGGTTTTGAGCCAGACGAACAATCCCGCCTGTTTCTTATTGTAGCGGGAAACATCGATCTCCTGCCATCTGCCGTTCTGATACGTTCCTCCTACATACCCCTTGAGGTAATAGTTGCCGGACACATCCGCCCCGACGATCAGCCTGGTCCGATCATTTCCGCGATAGCCTGCAGCCTTTGCAAGATCCCCCCGGGGCGAGTCCTGCTCGCCGTAACGAAGGGTCTCCGCCTGATCGCTGACAGTCATGCGCATCGTATCCGCCAGCGCGCCTGGCTGATAGCTTCCCCACCGCATATAGGAAAGGCTGGCCGCCAGAGCCAACGCCAGCAGCAGGACCAGCAGGGCCGTCATCGATCTCTGTCCGATCTGCCCGGATCTGCTCCAGATGACCGCGCCGGCAGATGCCACAACACCGAAGCAGCAGGCTCCGTAAGCTGCGGTGGCGTACAGGAACGCGATCAGCCCGATCAGCAGCGCCTGCACCAGCACGAACAGGAAGATCCTGCGCCGGTTCAGAAGCTCACTGTACAGGTAGGCCATGAGAAAAATCAGCGCAGAGGCAAACAGGTCCACCCCCAGCTGCTGGGAAATCTGCTCCGGAAGCACGTAGTAGTAGACATCCGTGCCGTAGTGAACATTGAACAGGGCAATGCCGCCGTTCACCATCTGCAGCAGCCCGGTTCGGAACAGGCCTCTGCCCGCCGTGACCAGCAGCGCTGTCAGCACGATGACCGCACCCAGAACCAGCTGCTGAAACCGGTGCGAGTTGATGCTGGCGCAGACCGTGCCGATGCCCGCCGCCGGAAGAAGCCAGCGCCAGTCCGGGGTCTCGATGAAGCCCTGTCCCAGAAGCAGCGCGGTGCCGAAGCTCGCGATCGCCAGCAGGATCAGCTTCCCGTAGTCCGTCCGTACGGTCTCTTTATTCAGATATATGATAAAGCCGTCTGCCGGATTCAATCCTTTCCTCCCGATCAATCATTGCTCTGCCCGCAGATATGTTACATTATCGTAAGGGAAGTACTGCTGCGGCTCGGTGTCCGTCACGTAAAGGATCTGAGAGTATTTCCTCGCCGTCTGCTGCTGTTCCATGTACGTTTCCAGCAGCTCCGCCGTCAGTGCGATGCCGCCCTCCAGGATCCGCTGTTCCAGATAGTTGTAGTCTTCTCCGGACGCCACGTTAAAGCTCTGCAAAAGCTGGCCGTCCTCGCTGAGCACCAGCACATTGTGGTGTACTTCCTGCTTCAACAGATTCCAGCTCAGGTTCAGAGCATAACTGACCAGTTTATGGATCGCCTCTCCGGCCGGCTCCTGTTGAAGGGCGAACACCACCAGCGTATCCTGATCCGACGGCATATCGAGTTCACGCATCATGGTCTTGCGAAGGCGCGCCGTCAGCTTCCAGTGGATCCGCCGGACATTGTCTCCCCGTCGATACTCCCGGATATCCAGAATTTCGGATGGGTCATTCCCTTTGCGGTGTAGGTATCGGTCCATGTATTTCTGGGACTTGTCCCGCTCCCACTGCATTTCATCCTCCATGATCTGAAGGACCGGGTATTGCTCGAAGCTGCCGGCGCTGGATGCGCGGAAATTCCCGCGAACCAGTCCGAATGCGTCCTGAAAGATCGCCTCCCCGATGTCCGCTTCGACCCGTCCGATATACATGCTTTCGATGGGGATCTCCTCCCGGCTCGTCTGGCCGGGCAAAAGAAAACGGACCCGCTCCACAGGTGCCTCTGATCCTGTCAGGAGATTCCGCAATACGATTTTCATCCGAACGAAAAAGACCGGAAGCCACATCCGGTTACGCAGGGAGATATGCAGGGATCCCCTTCCCTCCTGACCGCCGGTGAGGGAAACCTCCCCGCGAAGCAGCCGCCCGGCCAGAAGGCTCGAAAAAACAGACACCGCCAGACAGACCAGCAATATGACGAGCAGATAAAACGCCAGTTTCTCATTCGTCCATATATACACGGCCAAAACGGCAATCAGCACGAGCGCGCACAGGATCCTGTTTCGTCTTACGCTCATTTCAGCAGCTCCGGCGCCGGCGTTTCCTCGATGATCTGATTCAGTATCTGCACTGCGCTCCTGCCTTCTCTCTTGGCTCTTCCGGACAAAAACAGCCGGTGCGCGCAGCAGTCGCCAAATACTGCGAGCATGTCCTCCGGAATAACATAGTCTCTTCCCTCACAGAATGCGCAGGCGCGGCTCATCTGCATGAAGGCGATCAGTCCTCTGGGACTGATCCCCAGAACGATATCTTCTCTCTGTCTGGTCGCATCGCAAAGGCGGATGAGATAGTTCAGCAATTCCTCCTCAAAGTGGATCTCGTTGACCTGATCTCTGATCTGCAGCACTTCTTCGGATGTCAGCACCGGGGATACCTTCTGTCTCTGCTGCTTGCCCTGGACATTCCGGAGCATCGCAAGCTCAGCCTTTGCATCGGGATAGCCCATGGAGAGCTTGACCATGAAACGGTCCAGCTGGGAATCCGGAAGGGGCTGGGTTCCGCTGCTTGTGATGGGATTCTGTGTCGCCATGACGATAAAAGGATTCGGCAGCGGATAGCGCACTCCATCTACGGTAACCTTTTCCTCTGCCATGGCCTCCAGCAATGCGGACTGCGTTTTCGCCGAGGTCCGGTTGATCTCATCTCCCAGCAGCAGATTGCACATCACGACCCCGGGCATATACTCGAACTTCCGGGTCCGCTCATCATAGAAGGCCGTCCCTGTTATATCGCTGGGCATGGTGTCCGGTGTGAACTGGATCCTCTTGCTGTCCAGTCCCAATGCGGTCGAGAAGGCCATTGCCAGGGTCGTTTTTCCCAGGCCCGGCACATCCTCGAGCAAAATGTGTCCCGAGGCGAAGATCGCCATCAGACACTTACGGATGATATCGTCTTTTCCCTTGATTACTTTACCGATCTCACTGATCAGATTCTGCACTGTCTGGTTCGCTGTCATGATCACTCTCCTGCTGGGTGTCCGGCTCTTCCGGATCATCGTTTCTGGCTGGCTCTGCCTGTTCCGCCGGAGATGTTGGTTCCGATGCGTCTGCTGGTTCTGTTGGCTTCGTTGGGCCTGCCGGATCGTCCGGTTCATCCGGTTCTGTCGGCTTCGCTGGATCGTCCGGTTCGGTTGGCTTTGTCGGGTCTGCCGGATCGTCACTGTTTACGGGAACATACTTTGCGTAAAGCGTGTATTGCTGCCACTCCAGTCCGTCCCGGTTGATGCGGAACTCACTCTCTACTTCATAGGTCACCGGTCCCGCGAACCGCTTCGTATATCCGGGGTTCTCATAGATCCCTTCCAGCCGGTACCGCTTGTTCTGACTGCCGTACCGATATTCCTTCTGCATGTTGAACTGGGATTCGCTTTTTATCGTCGTGGATCGTGTAATGGCGATCTTGCCGGTGTTATTGGGATTGTTTCGGTCGGTGATAAAGATATAGGCCGGCTCAACATGATAGGGGATCTCTAAGGTAAACCCCTGGTAGGTGATGGCTGCGGTAAAAGAGCCGTTCTCCTTTGTGGAAAAGCCGGAAACGGTGTAATCGGAAGGGCTCAGGGATTCTTTCGTCCCGTCTGCCATCCGCGCGATAACGGTTTCATCCTTGACAATGTCTTTCCATTTTACATCACCGCGGACTGCGAATTTTCGAATGGATGAGGCGAGGGATTTCGGATAGTTGTGTACCGTATATCCGGCGGTGGCGGAATGTCCGTTATAGGAGACCGTTGCCGCATGGGATCCGACGCTCTTCATATCTATGCCGGAAATATTGAAGGAAGATGTCGAAAGTTTCTTCTCGGAACCATCCGCCATGACGAGCCGCACCGAAAGATCCGACTTGCTGAACGCGTCGCCGTATCGATACTGATCCGCCTTGTCCCAGCCGGCAACATAAATCGACTTTTCCCAGTTATTCACGGTGTAGTTCAGACTCGCGGAAAGGCCATAGTACAAAACCGTGCAGGTGCCGCTGCCCAGTCGTTTGATGTCGAGTCCCTGCAGTGTGCAGTTCTCGATGGGTATATTCTCTTCGTCTCCGTTGCTGTAATGCCCGCGGACACTGATCGCTGAGATCGACGGATCGATTCCGTACAGGAGGCCGTGACTGCCTGCCCAGGACGCCTGGATGGACACCAGCTTTCGCTCCGGTGTCTGCGCTCCGCCCTCGTCTCCCTCGCCGGACTTGCGCTCGCCCGCCTGTTCTCCGGGCTTCGTTTCTTTCGCGTTCTCGCTCTTCCTGTCAGAAACATTGGAATCCTGCACGTCCGGAACTTCGATCACATCCTCGGCGATCTGCTCTTCCTGCGGCATTTCATAATTCATCTCGTTTCTGCTTGTGTACAGAGCCGCGTTCCGGTCTGAAACTGCCAGAGAGATCGCACTGCTTCCAACCATCAGCGCTCCGATTAATGCTATTAGAATGAGTCGTTTCTTGTCCATGATGTCGTGTCCCGGTACTTCTCAGTGCTATTACATTGTATTCTGTTTTGTTCTCTTATGTCAATGTCAAAGTAGATGGCACATCGTACCAGGAAAACAATTTGCACTCGAAAAGGGCTTGACTCATTATCTGACTACCGGCGGTACGAAACGAAAGTGAAATTTAGCTGTTTTGATGATCCCATTCACTGGCGCTTGAAATCGAGGATTTGTCCCAACGGATCCTAAGATATACGAGCTTTCGATCCGCACGCATCAAAAGTGCCTTTGTTGTCATTGCTATTGGACGGAGCCAGGCAAGTCATTACCTCTCGCCGGCCAGCCTTTGCAAAAACGGGTAAGATGCGCAGAAGCCATAACGGACATTCGAGATCCCGCGCATCCGGGAAGGCCTGAATCTCGAAAAGATCCCCCTTACCACAGAATACCCGTCGACCTTCATGCCTCAGGCGGGCTCTCATTCGAGATTCCGAGCAATTCAATGCATCGAGATCTCTGATCGAAGGCATTTGTCAGCCTTTGCGGAAGGAGCATTCGAGATCTCGCCTGCCTATGAAACCGCATAACTCGAAAGTCCCTTTTCCGCAACCGGCGCCGGCAGGAAAACAGGAGACCCCTTGCGGAATCTCCTGCGTTTGCTCTACCCTTGATCGGGCGTTTCTCGTTTTGAATTACTTCACCTTAACGGCCTTGCCGGCGTTCTTCTTGGTGAAGATCTTCTTGTACTTCTTGACGAACTTCTTATTGGTCTTCTTGTTTCCGACCTTGACTTTCACAGTCTTGACCTTAGATCCCTTCAGGGAATTCTTAACGGTCTTCTTCTTGAGGCTCTTGGTCTTGACGGTTACGGTCTTTACCTTGGAACCCTTAAAGGCGTTCGGCGCGATCTTCTTCACATTTGCTTCGATCGTCACTGCTGTGGCGTTTGTGCCTGCAAAGGCGTTCGTCGCGACCTCGGTCACCTTGTATGCCTGTCCGCCTACGGTTACTGTCTTCGGAACTGTGGCGTTCTTCGCCTTTGCTGCAGCCTTTGTGAACGTCACCGTCTTCGCCTTAGCATTGGTTACCGTAACGGTGGCACCAGCAACACTGACCGAAGCGCCATTGGCCGGAACCTTTTTCGGGATGATCCAGCTGTCCTTGGCGATCTCTTTCGTTCCTTCCGCGTCGCTGAAGAACTTGCCGCATTCGCTGCAGGTCCAGTATGCGCTGTTTCCTGCCGCATCGTAGGTTGCAGCCTTTGCCGGCGTTGCGACCAGCGTGTGATCCTTCTTGGCAATGGTCTTTGCCTCGCGGCTCAGCTCATTCTTACAAACCGTGCAGTAAACCACTTCATCGTAGCTGCCTTCCTTTTCGCAGGTGGAATCCTTCACGTTTTCCTGGACTGCAACTCCCGGAGTGTGCTCACCTGTAGCCGGGATGATCCAGCTGTTTTCTTCGATTTCGTTTTCTCCTTCCCTGTCACTGAAGAATAAGCCACAATTATCGCAGATCCAATACTCACGGTTTCCTGCTTCACCGCAGGTTGCGTCTTTGGCCTTAACCTGACTGAGCTTCTCGTGTGTGCAATCTTCGTCAGTTGATTTGTTGTAAATCGTGAAGTAGGAAGAGTCGCTGTCGATTGTATAATTGTCTGATTCCGGAAGTGACACAGTCAGTTTGTAATCTCCTGGCTCTGTTGGAATTGCGTTTAACTCTTCCCAGATCTCATTGCCTTCATCATTTTCTCCAACGAAAACATAGTAAGTGTACTCAACTTGATCCAGAAGCCAATCCAGATTGCCGCCATCCCAGATGTCCAGCTCCAGCTCTGGCTCCAGGGCTTCACCTTCGGTGATGTCATCGCAGTGCACATAAAGCTCTCCTTCCGCCGGAAGAATTCGGATGTCTACCGGAGATTCAATCTTGATGTCTTCCTCATTTTCTTCATCATACTCTGTATATGAGTATATCTCCTTACTACTGATCCATTCTGCTCCATTGTAGGTGTCAGTTTCATCAACCGTGATCTTGAAAAAGTATCTGCCAACTTCCGTCGGCTGCTCGGATGTCCACTCTGAATTGTCATCCTCTGCATCTCTGTATTCGATCCTTGGTTCGCCGAATGTTACATTCGCATCAACGAAATAGTCTTCCCCGTAGTATGTCTGCACCGGGCCCGAAGTAATGTAGTTTGCATACTTTCCTGTTTCCTCATCCACATCAGGGGTTACAAACATGAATGCCACCGGATCGGATTCCAGTCCTGTATACTCCGAAGTTGCGTCGACATATGCCTTCATATAATAGATTGTGTCAACACCGTCGGGCATGCTTTCCGTGTATACGCCGTCCTCCTCAGTACTGAACATGTAGTATTTAGTGCTGTCTCCGTAATCCGCATGGAATCCAAAATTCAGATTTCCTCCCTTTGTCAGGCGAAACGGATCGTCCGCTGTACCGTAGGCTGCTTGAGTCCAGTAGTTCATCTCTGCACCATGAAGCCAGCCCACGAACCGTTCATATCCTGTTCCATTCTCCGGATAAACGATTTCAAGTTCTGGATTTGTTCTCAGTGCATACCGAATTCCATAAAACCACCCTGGTTCCGGGGCTTGCTTTGAGATAAACTCGATCGTCTGCAGATTCGTACAGCCAAAAAATTCACAATCTGTATCCAACAGTGATTCGGCTAATGCCACTTTTTCCAATGCGGAGACATCTTCAAAGGCTTCGTCACTAATATACGTAGTTCCTTTAGGGACTGTGTATTCTTTTCCCGATTTTGCTTTCGGGTAGCACTCCAAATAATTGTTTGTTACGGTAATATCGTTTCCATCATCATCCGTGCTCTCATATGTTTCCTTACTGAATAACACTCCGTCCTTCGCAAAGAGCACTTCATTTTCTTCCGAAACAGAAATCTCCTTCAAGTTGTCCAGATTTCTGACCATCCAGGTTGAGAAATAATCCAGCTTTGAGTTAATCTTAATGCTCTCTACCGGGCAGCCTTCATAGAAACCGTAACTATCGGTTACTTCTTCCGGCATAACATAGGTGGTATCTGTCTTTCCTCTGGGATAAAACTCAACACCGCACATGAGGTCTCCCTCATCTGTATCTTCATAATAGAGGACCCCATCCGTTCCAAAATTCTTGTAGTACTCATTATCGCTGTCAACATTAACGGTCGTCAGCGCTTCAAAGAATCTCAGATAGTGATGATCCCCCAGTGTTTTCGGCAAAGAGATTGTTTTGATACTATCGTAACTTTCATCGCTGACCGGATAACGCGAGTCGATTGCGACGCTGTACACATTATAACCTCCCAGCGTCTCCGGAATTACGATCTCTGTCTTTCCCGTTGCATTAAGATCGCCAAGGACCTCCGCCACCAGCATCGGGTCTGGCTCAGATTCTCCTTCCTCTAATTCAATATCCGCATTCAGATCTTTGATGTGGTAAACGATTCCATCATCAGTCTGATACGTCGCTTCTACCTCTTGTCCGTCCGAATTCACATAAGTGAATGCCTTGTCAGAGGTTCCTCCACCATCTGCTGCGAAAACCGTCATCGGTACACACAGCATCGTCACTGCCAGCACTACTGACGTCACGACGGACAGCAGCCAGCGCTTTTCTGCAATAGCCATTGAAACACTTCCTTTCTTGTCTCTTCCTCTCACTTCCGGGATCAAAACTCACTCCCCGGAAGTCTCTGTAGCTTATCGATGTCAGTATATCACGATGACTGTAAGTAAGTCTATCGGTATTAAATACCTGTTATAATTACGTGTCTCACTTTCTGGTTTGCCTAAAACCACAAAAAATCCCTAAAATCAAAAAAAATCCCTAAAATTGCAAAACACAACCAACCATGCTACAATATCGTTAACAAATCGTGTTTTTGATCAAAAAGAACAGGAGCTATTATGTCTAATCCGTTTACGCCTACCTTCGGCATCGTTCCTCCTTACCTGGCCGGACGTGATCAAACGCTGGCCCGGATGAGAACGGCATTTCAGGAATGGAAAGGAAATCCGAATCTCTCCACGATACTCATCGGCCCCAGGGGCTCCGGGAAAACCGCTATGTTGTCATGCATCAGCGACATTGCGAGAGAGCACGGATGGCTTGTCGCCGATACCGTTGCCCGGACCGGGATGCTGGAGGATATTCTGCAGAGAGCCTCTGACTCCGCTGCCGAACATATCGATGCCAGCGAAAAGAAACAGTTGACCGGACTGACCATCGGCAACATTTTCGGTCTTTCATGGTCAGCGGATGAAAAGGTCCGCCTTAACTGGCGCTCCCGCATCGGCCAGCTTCTGAAAGCTCTGAACCAAAGGGGTATCGGTCTTCTGATAACAGTGGATGAAGTCCGGGCAGATGTGGATGAAATGATTCAGCTTGCATCCGTATACCAGCTTTTGATCCGGGACGGGTATAAGGTATCTCTGGTGATGGCCGGTCTGCCTGCCCACGTCAGTGATCTGGTTACCAATGATAACGTTTCGTTTCTCCGGCGGTCGCGCCAGAATTATCTCGGCAGGATTCCGGATTCGGATATCCGATGCGCATTTCTCAAGACTGTGGAAAGCGGCGGCAAATCCATTGATCCTCAGGCCCTTGATCTCGCGGTAACAGCCTCTGACGGCTTTGCCTATATGATGCAGCTTGTGGGATATCAGATGTGGGAAATGGCAGGAGCCGCTTCTCAGATCGGTCAAAGGGAAGCGGTTCAGGGAATTCAGTACGCAGAAGAAGATTTCAGGCAGGGCGTTCTGAAGAGCACCTACCAGGAATTATCCGACGGAGATATCCGCTTCCTGGAAGCAATGCTGCAGGATCCGGAGGTCAGCATCCTGTCCGATATTTCCGGCAGACTGGGAAGAAGCACAGGATATGCATCAACCTATAAGAAGCGCCTCCTTCAGGCAGGTATCATTGAAGAAACCGCACGATCCCGATTCCGGTTCTGTCTGCCGGGATTCCGAGACTATCTGAAGGAACTGCACGAACAAATATAACCACCACCATGAGCAGCAAACAGAAACACCGAAAACATCAGACGCAGAAGCCCCCGGCCCATGCAAAGGCTGGGCTGGCCGCTCCGGAGGAGTCCCGGGCCGATTACCTGGCGGTCCTCCCCGGGCTGCTTTTGTGCGCCATGACGCTGCTGATCCTGCTGATGGATCTGGCGCTTCCGGGCATGGCGCAGGAGCAGTACACCAACTTCCCGGCGCTGTTTCGCATGACTCATGCGGCGATCATCGCCGCCGGCGTACTGTTCTGGGTGATCTGGCTGGTGCGCCGGAAAAGCTCTGCCCAGGGACTGCAGGGGCTGCGGGAGGTGATGGCGCCGGCCCATGCGGGCGAAGCTGCCCGCATCGAGCTTCTTCCCGTTCTGTTTTTCGGGCTGTTTCTGGTGTGGATCCTGCTCTCCACGGCGGTGAACGGGCTGGATGAGAAAGCCCTTCACGGGGTATCGTACCGGAATCTCGGTATTTTTCACTTCCTTTCCCTGATCCTCATCTATCTGTTTGTGAGCTCTCAGGTGAAGCGGGCATCCCTTCGGCAGGGACTTCTGGCGGCCTTTCTTCTTGTGAGCGATCTGGCGGCGCTGGCCGCTTTGGCAGACCACAGCATCCTCGCAATCCCAGCCTTTGCACAAAAAAAAGAACTCAGCGCGATCTTCTTTAACGGGAACCATTATGGATATTTTCTCACGATGGCGGTGCTGGTCGGCGCGGGGCTCTTCCTCTGCCGGCAGGGGCGCCGGATGGAGCTGTTCGGGCTCATCTCCATGCTGCTGAATTTCGCGGTGCTGCTGCTGAACCACTCCCTGGGGTGCCTTCTGGCCGCGGGGATCTCGATGGGGTGTCTTCTGGTGCTGATGCTGCTGACCAACCGGGCCGCTGCGCGCCGGCTGGGAATTCTGCTGGGCTGTTTCGCCGGTCTGCTTCTGCTGGGGCTTCTGGCCCTCGCCCCGCTGCGCAGTGAATTTGCCGACCTTGCCTTGAGCTTCCATCAGGTCCTCTCGGGTGATGATGCGGGGTCCGCCGGCCACAACCGGTGGATGCTGTGGGGGATCACCTGCGATCTGATCTCGCAGCGTCCGGTGTTCGGCTACGGCTGCGAAGGAATTTCGGACATCCTGATGAGCGAGACGGGCCGGGCGAATCCCCACAATGAAGTCCTGACCTACGCGGCGTTCTTCGGCATCCCCGGTGCTGCATTCTATGTTCTGGGGCTGGTGTCGGTTTTCGCTGCGTGGCTCCGATGCAAAATCTGGCGCGATCCTTTTGTTCTGACTGCGGCGCTGGCTGCTCTCGGGTACTTCCTTTCGTCCCTGTTCGGCGTGCCTATGTTCTATACTGCGCCCTTCTTCTTCGTGTTTCTGGGACTGTCGCTGGGACGGCTGGAATCGCCGGATCCCTCCTGACCGGCCCTGAGCGAACGGGCACGATTCAGCCTTTCTTCTGTTTCTCGCGCCTTTTGATTTCTTCCCAGAGCCGCTCGCCTTCCTCCGGGGTATCCACATGCATGTCCCCGAAGACCCAGGGATGCCGGCGAATCATTTTCTCGGAGATGCCCTGGATCACTTCGTCAATGGTAAACGCGTTTCTCTCTTTTGCCAGCTGGGAATTCAGCACGATCTGCAGCAGCACGTCCCCCAGCTCCTCGCAGAAGTTCTCATCGTCCTCGCTGTCGATGGCATCGGCCGCTTCCTGGGTTTCTTCCAGCAGGTACTTCTTCAAAGTCTGATGGGTCTGGGCCCGGTCCCAGGGGCAGCCGTCCGGCGCCCGCAGGCGGGAAACGATGTGAACGAAGTCCTCGAACGTATAGCGCTCTTCGGACTGCAGATCAAAGGTCTTCGCCTCAGCTGCTTTTGCCGCGGCGTCCCGCTGCGGGTCCACGATGCCGATGTCCGCGGTAATGATCTGTCCGCAGTAGCTCCCGGCGAAGGGCTGCAGGTGCACCGGTTTCTTCGCGTGAAAAGTAATGGTCACATCTGCCCGGACGCAGCGTTCATCCAGCTCGGCCTCCTCGGTGAGGTCGCCGCCCATGCCGGAGGGAATATCCAGCGCGAAGACCCGGGCCCCGCCAGCCTTTGCAGCTGCGATCTCAGCGGAGGCTGCCGCGCCCCGCTCCCGGAGCCGTCCGTGAAAGCCGGTGCCGTAGATGGCGTCCACCACCACGTCGGGGATTTCGCCCGGCGCCCCGTCCGTCCGATCCTCCATGGGGATTCCGAGTTCCATCGCCAATTTCCAATTCGCAATGGCATCCGGCGTCGACGGTTCCCCATCCACCAGGACGATGCTCACCTGCCAGCCCCGCTGGTGCAAAAGCCTTGCGACCACGAAACCATCGCCGCCGTTGTTGCCCTTGCCGCAGTAGACCCGGGCCCGGATGGGTCGGTCCAGCTGGTAGGCATACCGAGTCGGGCTTTCAGGATCCCTCGCCGCCCTCATCTGCGCATCGTTAATAGGCGATGTCATTGTAATTTCAACGATTCGATTGGCCGCGATCGTTCCAGCGTTCTCCATCATCTGATAATAGGAGAGCCCCGCCGCGTCGGTATTCTGCTCCAGAATCTTCATCTGAGCGCAGCTCACAAAGTAGTCTTTCATTTTCATCCTTCCTGCAAAAACGCTCGGTGGTTTCGTCTCTCCGCTGCTGCAAAGGCTGCCCGGGCCGCTTCCAATATCTGACACAATTGTACCTAACTGCGACTTGACGGCGTTATTTACAATTATTGTTTGATGATTTTGAACCTGCATCGCAGTTCAGGTTATTATTTACAATCCTGTGGGTGTTTTTCTTCAAATCGCGCTGGTCGCGCAGTCAATAATCTGCGAAAAACGCTGGCCGGCACCTGTTTTATTGACTACCGGCAAATGTCATTGTAAATACTGCTCTGAAACTGCGCTTTAGGTACAAATTTACCCTTTCGTTTTTGTAAAAACTCATCTGAAATCCGGTTTAGGTACAAATCGACAGTATCCGCCAGTCAGCCCGCAGCCGGAGTTGACGGCATCATTCAGTCCGCCGCCGGAATTGGCAGCATCCGCCAGTCAGCCCGCCTCACAGCTCCAGCCCGTCGTAGCTCCTCAGAAACCGCATCATCACTTCTTCGATGGCGGCGCAGCCCCCCGGGCGGTCCGAAGCCATGTTCATCGGCAGGATCGGATCGTGCAGGGACTTGCGCAGGAGGCACCAGCCTTCCGGGAAGTTGATCCGCACGCCCTCGTAGTTCGGCTCCTCCAGAGAAAGGCCCGGCTCAGCCTTTGCGAAAGCTTCCAGATCCTCCAGCACCTTGTCGCCGTAGCCGCCAAAGTCCGTCGCTGTGATCGGGATCCGGATCTCCTTCTCGTCCGCCGGATCCTGCAGGGACTCGATCAGCGACTCGATCCGCCTGCCCTCTGCCTTGAGCTGCGCGGTGCGGATGACGATCTTCGTCGCGAGGTATGCGCCGTCATCCAGGAAATAATTCTCCTTCAGCGCCGCGTGCCCGGAGGTCTCGATGGCCAGCTGGCAGTCGGTCCCCGCTTCATTGAGCTCCACGGCTTTGTTGATCACATTGCGGTAGCCCCGCTTGAACCGCAGGTGCGAAAGCCCCAGGTCCTTCTCCAGGAACGCCGTCAGCTGCCGGCTGGTGATGCTGTCGGTCACCACGGTCGTGCCCGGATGATCCTCCGCCACCAGCGCCGCCGCCATCGCGACGATCCCGTTGCGGGCGATCTCCCGGCCCCGGCTGTCCACCGCCGCCGACCGGTCCACATCCGTATCGAAGATCAGCCCCAGATCCGACTGGGAAGCCAGGGTCCGCATGGATACCGACGCCATCGCTTCCTTATCCTCCGGATTCGGGGCGTGGTTCAGGAACATGCCGTCCGGATCCAGATACTGACTGCTGCTGATGTCCGCCCCCAGCGGCCGCAGCACTTTGCGCGCGTAGAAGCCTCCGGCGCCGTTGCCCGCGTCCACCGTGATCTTCAGCCCTTCCAAAGGCTGGTCTCCCATGCCGCAGCCATCGATGATCAGGCGGCGCAGATGGGCGCTGTAGGGGGTGATGATATCCGCTTCCTCCGCCGGGAAAATGATCTCCCCGCTGCGGTGGACGAAGCCCTCCGCATTGGCCGGATTCCCCAGGATCTCCTGCTGCTCCGCAGCCCTGCGGCCTTCCGCGAACTCCAGAATCTGCGTGATATCCTGCTTGTTCAGACCGCCCTGGGGCGTGAAGAACTTGAAGCCGTTGCGGTTAAAGGGCAGGTGGCTGGCGGTGATCATAATGGTTCCGTCGCAGGCGAACTCCGGAAACACCGTCGCCATAAACATCGCCGGCGTGGAGGCCAGCCCGCAGTCCAGCACGCGGCAGCCATAGGGACCGAAGCCGTGCATCAGCCCGTCCGTCAGCTTGGCCCCGGTGATCCTCGGATCCCGCCCGATGGCCAGCTTCAGGTCCTGGGGCTTTTTGCCGGTCCGCCGGCAGAGCCAGGCCAGAAAACCGGCCGCGATGTCCGCGGCCGCCTCCTCGGTCAGATTCGGCATCTGCACCGGACCTCCCGCGGCCGCCTGCCCCCGGTCAACGATCGCAACGCCTCTGATGTCACTTCCATTCTGCAGTCTGCGATAATCCTTCATTGTC
Organism: Bacillota bacterium; assembly: GCA_017459895.1. Classification (GTDB taxonomy): domain Bacteria; phylum Bacillota; class Clostridia; order Peptostreptococcales; family Anaerovoracaceae; genus Lentihominibacter. The sequence continues at coordinate 77,025 of JAFUCA010000006.1, forward strand.
CATCCTCCTTAAAATACAGCCAGCAGCAGGTTCCCGTCATATAAACTGCCTGCCAGATACGAAAATTTCAGACTCTCCGCAATCGACGCCGCCGTCTCCGGGGATGTCCCGTGCATCACCGGGATCAGCGCCGCCAGAAATACAAATGCCAGGAGAAGCCCCTCCACGCTGCCGATCAGCAGCCCGCCCAGCTTGTTCGGCAGCCGGATCTTCTTCCCTCTCTTTCTCGTCAGGGGCCGGATCACGAGAATCAGCAGCAGCCGGATCACGATGGCCACCAGAAGAAAAGCCAGAATGGTGAGAACGATGCCCTCCAGCGTATCGATCATCATCTCCGCCGTATTGTGGGCGGCCTGATCGACGGAATCGCTGAGGATCAGCGGCATCCACTCTGCCTGCTGACTCACCCCGTCCGCGGCCGAGCCGATCTGATCGGTCAGGATCTCCCGCACCCGGTCTCCCACGATGGTGTTCTCCAGAAATTCCCGCAGCGTCGGCGCCGCGAAAAACCCCGCCGCCAGCGCGCCGATCCACCCGAACAGACGCACCAGAATATAGAGGAGCCCTCGCCACATTCCGAGCCCCATGGGAATTACGATTAATGCTGCTGTAATAATGTCCAGAATCATACGCTCTTTCGAAAAAAGCGGGGTGATTCACTCCGCTTTGGTTCCTCTGCTCTCACTCTTCGCTGACCAGCTTTTGCTGGACGCCCTCTTCGATCACTAACTGCTTCAGCCGGTCGATGTGTATGTCCGCCGCGGCGCGGGCCCGCTTCTCATCGCCGCTGGCGATCGCCTCGATGATCTCCCGGTGTTCCTCCGGCATGTTCTCCGCCCGCTTGAAGTTATCGTAATAGATGTACCGAAAGCGGAGCACCAGCTCCTGCAGCTGCTCCACCATGTTCACCAGGATCTTGTTGTTGCAGGAGTCCACGATCAGCCGGTGGAACTGCGTGTCGTAACGGATCAGGTCCTGCATGTTTCCGGACTTCACCGCCTCGTTGTAGCAGTCCGCCACTTCCTTCAGCTCCTCCATCTCCACCGGAGACATGCGGGAGGCCGCGAGATATGCCGCCAGTCCCTCCAGGTCCTGCCGCACCTCCAGGATCTCAACCATGTCCTGCGTCGAGATCATCGACGCGTACGCGCCACGCCGCGGCTCGATGGTCACCAGACCCTCCTTCTCGAGCTTGCGGATCGCCTCCCGGATCGGCGTACGGCTGACACCCATCTCCTCCGCGAGATCGACCTCCATCATCCGGGTCCCCGGAACGATCGTCCCCGTCAGGATCTGTATTTTCAGTTCCTCATAAACCATCTCCCGCAGTGGTTTGTGATTCTGGATATCGAAGTTCAGCATTCCCATCATCCTCCGCCTGTCCTGCGCCTCAGCGGGTCGTCCTGGTCCAGAAACTCTCCCGGTTGATCTGCCGCATCTCTTCGCAGATCCGCTTCGCCTCCTCCCGGCTTTCGCAAAGTCCGAACACCGTGGGGCCGCTTCCGCTCATCAGAACCCTGCCGTTCTTGCACAGGTCTTGCATTTTGTTCTTTGTATACACAACTATAGAATACTGCTTTAACGTGAAATTTTCAAGTACATTGATCATATTTTTTTGCACCGCCGCAAGGTCTTCGCAGGCCAGTGCCTGCACCATTTCGGCCACATCCGGGCGCTGCGGGATCTCCGCTTCATCCACCCCCCGGTAGGCCTGGGCCGTGGATACGCTGATGGGCGGTTTCGACAGTACCAGATCGCTCTCCAACCCCCGGATCGGCTCCAGATCCGTCCCCCTTCCGGAGGCGATGGCGCAGTGGCAGGCCAGAGGATCTCCTGCAAAGGCTGGAGCAAGCAGCGGATCCGCCGCTGCCTGGCCCATGACGCAGAAGGGTACATCCGAGCCCAGCTCGCCGCCGAGGCGGCACAGCTCCTCCAGGTCCAGGTGCAGATCCCACAGCCGGTTGATCCCGTGGATCACAGCTGCGCAGTTGCTGCTGCCGCCAGCCAGTCCCGCCGCCACCGGGATCCGCTTCTTCATATCGATGCGGATCCGGCCCCGGCGGCCTTCCCCGTACTCCCGTATCATCAGCTCCGCCGCCTGCCAGGCCAGATTCCTGCGGTCGGTGGGGAGGTAGGGCCGGTTGGTGCCCACCGAAATGGAAACCGGCGGGAGATCCGGTTCGGCCGCGGCAGCCGGCCCTGCCGGCTCTGCCGCCGCGCCTGCGGCGTCCTCCTGCTCCTCCCAGCGGATCGACACGTCATCGTGCAGCAGGATCTGCTGCATGATCATATGCACTTCATGAAATCCTCCCGGAAGCAGTCCCTTCACGTCCAGGCAAAGGTTGATCTTCGCGTATGCCCGGATCTCCACATGTTCCGTCCTTGCCACTCTTCCCTGCTCCTTTCCTGCGGCCGCGCCTTCCGCGGCCCGTCATACATGAAATCGCAGGTGAGTTACCCCACCTGCGACACGGTCTTGCTTATTTTTTCTTTTTCTTGCCGACGTTCTTCTTCTTACCGGACTGGTTCTTCGGGTTTGTCGTTCCCTTGTTCGTCTTCTTCGGCTCCGCGTTCGGTCTGGTGCGCTTGACCTCGACCTTGTAGGTTCCGCCCACCGCGCTGATCGGCCGCGGTCCCGCAACCCGCTTGTTCTTCTCTCTGCGCATCTCCTCCAGGATTCTCGCTTCGAGCTCGGCTTCGGCGGCCCTGCGTTTCTCTTCGGCCTGCTGCTTCTTCGATCTCTGCTTCTCGTTCTTCGCTACGATCTCATCGACGGACTTGCCGGTCTTCTTGGCTTCCTTGTACGGATTGACGCCCTTGGTCGCGTGCTCTTCCTTCTCCTTCTCCGCCGCCTTCTTCGTGCTGCGCATGGTGAAGTAGACCATACCACCCATCATGGCGAACATGAGGATCATGTAGACGATCATGGAGCGCTGCTGATTCAGGGTCTTAAGGGACAGCTTGGTCGTATTGTTATAGGTGGATCCGTCCGCCGCCTGCAGCCCGTCCCCGATGGTCAGCGTGTAGGTCGTCGCGCCCTTGATCTGGACGTTCTTCTCGTTGTTGTTGCTGTAGTCCGCCGCGACCATCATCAGTCCGCGCTTTTTTTCTTTTTCGCTGTAATAGACCTTGACGGGGATGCTTTCACCCTCTTCGTCCACCAGCGTGAACTGCTTCTCGTTGGCCTTGCGGACCGCCTCCGACTTCGGGAGCATCTCCTTGCTGAAGTAGATCTTCACGGAGAAGTTGTCCACCGCTACGCCGGTCGCTCCGTCCTCCGGAGAGGAGGAGACCAGTTCAAAGCCTGGCTTCGTTACCTGGGACGCATCCGTTGCCTCCGCATCCGCCTGGGCCGCGAAACAGGCCGGCGCCATCATAAATATCGTTAGGATCATCGCGCATAACAATGCACTAATTCTTTTCATTCCTGTCCTTCCTCCGGTTTAGTATTTTTTCTGCGGCTTCTCAGCTCCCTGAAAAAGCCCTTCATCAGATCCGCGCACGCCTGCTGCATGCATCCGGTCTCTATGTCCACATGGTGGTTCAGCCGCGGCTCCTGCACGATATTGAACACCGATCCGCAGGCTCCGGCCTTCGGATCCATCGTGCCGATGACGAGGCGCTCGATCCTGGACCAGACGATCGCCCCCGCGCACATGCTGCAGGGCTCCAGCGTCACGTACAGTGTGCACCCCGGAAGTCTCCAGCCGCCCAGCGCCCGGGCCGCTCTTCGGATCGCGATCAGCTCCGCGTGCGCCGTCGGATCCCGGTCGGTCTCCGTGCGGTTGTGCCCCCGGGCGATGATCTGCCCGTCCTTCACAATGACAGCTCCAACGGGGATCTCCCCCATCGCAGCTGCTTTTTTTGCCTCCTGCAGGGCCTCTTCCATGTATTTATCCATAGACCTAAAGATTTTATCACAGTTCCCCGGACGGTTCAAGGGAAAGTGTTTCCTCGTATTCCTCCCGCAGCATGGAGTAGACCCGGCTGTCCCGGATCTCATTGTTGTACATCCGGTAGCACCTGCGCAGGGTTCCCTCGTAGCGGAAGCCGCACTTCTCGATGACCCGCCGGCTGCGCTGATTGGCCTCTCCCGTCCGGATCATCACCGACGCCAGCTGCAGCTCCTCGAATCCGTACCGCAGCAGGCGGCGGGCCGCTTCCGTCATAATTCCCTGTCCCCAGAAATCCTCGCTCAGGGAATACCCGAGCTCCCGGCTGTTGATGTTCGGCCGGTAGGCGTCCGGCTCGAATCCGATGCTGCCGATGGGCACATCCGCAGGTCCCTCCAGGCCGCTGCCGGGCTTCGGCGTGATCGCCCAGGTCGTGTTCTGCTGAAACATCTGGGTGATGATCATGCGCGATTCCCGCACGTCCGCATGGGGCTTCCATCCGGCGTTCGGGCCTACGTTCGGATTCTTCGCGTAGGCGTACAGCGCCTCTGCGTCCCGGCGTTTCCAGCCGCGCAGGACCAGCCTTTGGGTCTCTAATGTTGGTACCTTGATTCTGGACATTCGCCGCGCCTCTGTTTACTCTGTCGTACTGAGAACTTCTTTATTCTTCTCGACCTGGCTGACCTTCATCTCCGAGGCCTTCTCCGGATCCACATCCTCGCTGAGAGCCAGGATGGTCGGTCCGAGGTAGACGGTCTTCAGCACCTCCCCGTTCAGGGAGATCCGGCTGTACTCGGTGAAATTCTGTCCCTTGATGTAGTAGCGGTCGCCGATCTGCACGATCTTATCGATCTTGATCTTCTTGACGCCCATCTGCATATCGGTCGCCTCGTACGGATTCTTCTCTCCGTAGATGTACTGCCTGCCGTAGAGCATATCGTAGGCCAGGGCCTTGAAGTTTCGCATGTAGGATTTCTTGCCGCTGTAGTTCTGATGGTACCGGGTCAGCATTCCCGCGTGGATCCCCAGACGCTTCGTCACCTCCGCGTGGATGTAGTAGGCGTCCAGATTCTTTTCTTCCCGCTTCATGCCGAAGTTGTCCCAGATAATGTACTGGGTTTTGTAGAGATCTCCGGACTCCATCATGTCCGCCGTCATGTTCAGGGCCGGCAGATGGTCTCCGTACATGACCAGCACGACGTCTTCATCAAACGCCGCCAGCGTATCCGTCAGCTCCCGGACGAACTGATCCATCTCGAAGACCTGATTGGCGTAGTATTCGTACGCCCACTTCATCTCTTCGGTGGGTGCCTTCGTCACCTCGATCTTCGGATCCTCCAGCACCGGCTCCGTCGGATACTTGCCGTGACCCTGTACGGAGATCGTATAGATGTAATCCTTCCCCTTGGTGCTCTTCAGCGCGTCCATGATGTTGTCCGTCAGGACGCCGTCCTTCGCCCAGTTCTTCGGAGTCTTGACCACATTGTTCATGTACTCCAGGGAGGTAAAGGTGTCAAAGCCCAGGTTTTTGAAAACGATGTTTCGGTTGTAGAAGGCGCCCCGGTGGTTGTGGATCGCGTGGGAGGTATAGCCCAGCTGCTTCATGTCGTAGGCCGCCGACTCGCAGGTCTTCTCGGTCAGCACGCTCTTATGGGGGTATTCCCCGGGGCCGAAAAATCTGGCGCTGATCCCGGTGATGGCTTCAAACTCCACATTGGCGGTTCCCGCGCCTACCGCAGGCACCGTGATGTAGCCGGAGGAATATTCGCTCATCAGCTCCCGGAAGTTGGGCATCGGGTCCTCGGAGTACTCGAATCCCTTGACCTGCAGCGGATCGATGAAGGACTCCAGCTGCAGATAGATGATGTTCGGGGTCTGCTCCGCTGTCCGGTCATCGTCCTTTCCCGGGGTGTAGATTCCGTCCTCTCCCATCTCCCCGCCGGAGAAGATCTTCTCAACGGATTCCTCGGAATAGCCGGAGGGCTTGTCGATCCCGGTCTTGACCCACGTGATCAGGAAAGAATACGGCGTTCCGTTCTCCTGGTATGCCAGGGGCAGGCTTCCGAAGAAGGTGTCCAGCACGCCGGTCTTCATCCCGCCCTGCAGCACGCCGAAGGACAGCGCCACGATCAGCACGATTCCGATCAGGGAATTCCGGTAGTTTGTCTTCTGCTTGCGTTTCGGAAGCTTCCGGAACAGAACGATCACGATTACCGCCAGAAGCGCGATGATGGCTCCGATCAGGATCAGATTCGTGACCGAGAAATAGTTGCGGAGGATCTGCGTTCCTTCCTTGAGGTTGCTGAGATCCTTCACGTTAAAGGGAGTCATTCGATTGGTCAGTATGACGCAGTTGGTGATGCCCAGGGCGACCCAGATCAGCGCGAACATGCACATGGCGAAGGCCCGCCTGCGAAACAGCATCGACAGCGAGAGCACGGCGATGATCAGCATGCAGTTGCACAGGGCAACCAGCGGATGCTGTCCCATGAACAGCGCCGCTCCGATGGGATCGTGCCTCGATAGCGCCTCCACGATATAGTCCACAACGATCGAAGCGATCGCTAGGATCACGACGCTGCTATGAAAAAATCTATATATTAAGCTTCTGTCTTCCATGATGAACCTTCCCTTGATGTCAGTTCGTCCGCGATCTTCGCAAACTCCTCAATAGACAGCGTTTCCGCCCGCCGGTTCTCTTCGATTCCCGCTGCCGCCAGAACCTCCCGGACCGTTTCCTTCGGCAGGTTCCCCGCGCCGCTGAGGGAGTTGACCAGCGTCTTTCGTCTCTGTCCGAAACCGGCTCTGATGCACGTGAAAAGTCTGGCCTCGTCTTTGACGCGGACAGCTTTTTCTTCCCGAAGCTCCAGCAGCAGCACCGCCGAGTCCACCTTCGGACGGGGAAGAAACACTTCCTTCGGCACGGAAATGATCCGGGACACGCGGCAGTAATACTGCACGGCCAGCGAGATCGCCCCGTACTCCCTGCTGCCCGGTCCCGCTTCGATCCGGTCCGCGACTTCCTTCTGCATCATCACGGTGATGGAGTCGATCGGAAGTTCCTCCTCCAGCAGCTTCATGATGATGGGTGTGGTGATATAGTACGGCAAATTGCCGATGACCCGGACCGCGCCGGTCAGCCCGTAAGTCCGGATCTGTTCGTCGATCAGCTGCGCCAGATCCGTCTTCAGGACGTCCGCGCAGATGACCTCGATATTCTCATACTCCTGCAGGGTCTCCCCCAGGATCGGCAGCAGCCGCCCGTCCACCTCGATGGCGACGACCCGGCCGGCCGCTTCCGCCGCGGCGGCGGTCAGGACCCCGATGCCCGGTCCGATCTCGATGACCAGATCCTGCGGTCCGATCCCGCTTCCGCGCACCATGGCCTCCGGCACCGACGGGTCCGTCAGGAAATTCTGACCCAGACCCTTGGCAAACCGGAATCCGTATTTATCCTTCAGTTGTCTGATGGTTTTCGGCGAATACAGATTCATTGCGTGGTCATGTTCTCCGGAAATATATACAGTGTTTCCCCCGGCCGGATCAGACGCATCTGATCCCGCGCCTGCTCCTCCAGGTTCTGCAGGTCGTTGATCTCCTTGAGATCCTTTTCGAGCTGCTCTTTTTCTTCCTGATAGGTTATCTGTTCTTTTTTGGCAACGTGCAGATCATGCTTCAGCACCAGAATATGGCCGACGGAGTATCCCAGGACGACCACGATGAACAGCACGGCCGCGACGACCACCGCCCGGCGGTAGTTCCTGCGCCTTCGCAGCGCCATCCTCCGGCGGCCCTGCCGCTCTCCGGATGTCCCGGTCCACTGCCGGGGCTCCTGGGCCTCCTCCGCGGTGCGGCCGGATCTGGTGGGCCTGGCGGCCTTTCGCAGATCTTTTCGCTGCTGCTTCGACCGCTCCTTTTCTTCCCTGACCTGCCGCTCCTGGCTTCGCTGCTCCTGGCGCTGCTGCCGCTGCTTTCTGGCCTGCTCTATATCAATGACAGTGCTGCTGTCCTTGAATTTGCTGCTGCGCCGTTTTTTTCTTCCCATTCATATCCCCCTGCCGTGATGCCGGCCTGTTCTCATCCGCTCTATGGCAGATCCTGCAACGGGTCGTGGGACTGCCCGTTGGTGTGAATCTCAAAATGCAGGTGCGGCCCGGTGCTGGCGCCGGTATTACCCGACTCCGCGATGTGCTGCCCTTCGTATACCTCATCACCGACGCTGACCAGAATGGAGCTGAGATGTCCGTACCGGGTCATGTCTCCGTTCTGATGGTCGATATCCACACAGTATCCGTAGCCGCCGAAGTATCCCGCCCGGATGACGATGCCGCCGTCCGCGGCCAGTACGTCGTTTCCTACATGCGTTCCCAGATCGATTCCCGCGTGGAGTCTTCCCCAGCGGTATCCGTAGTGGGAGGTCAGCGTGTATCCTCCGGCCAGCGGCCAGATATATACGCCGTCGCCCACCGACGGCGGACGTTCCGCGGTTCCCTGAAGAATGATCTTCTTGACCGGCTTCTTCGTGATGACGTGCTTCAGGACCTCCAGGCTTTCCTGCTCTCCGTTGATGGAGACCGTCCGCTCGGTAATGTCCTCGGATCCGTTCTTGCCTTCCTGCTCGATGATCTGCTCGTCCTCATACATCTCGTCGGTCTTCTTCGTGACGGTCTTGAACTTGATCTTCTGTGTATAGGACCGCCGCTCCGTCATTCGCACGGTCAGAAGCGGCGCGTGCTGGCGTATCAGCAGGGTGCTGCCGACCTCCAGCTTCGTCGGATCGACGCCCTCGTTGTCCAGCTGGAGCTTCTCCTCGGTCGTGCCGTAGGCCTCGGCGATATCGCTGAGGGTCTCTCCTGCAATGACCGTGTGCACGGTCTCCTTCTCGCCGCTGGTGCACAGCAGGTCCGTCATGCGGTCCGCCGAATAGACGTTCCGCAGGTTCGTGTTGCTCTTCTGGACCTCCACCGTCTCCAGGATCTCGGCCTTCTCGATGACCGTTCCCTTCTTGTCGCTGGAGTAGCGGTCCTCGATCTGCTTCAGGACCTCCGCAGCGACTTCCTTGCTTCGCACGCCGCCGATCTTCTTTCCGTTCACATAGATGCCGTAGGCCTTCACGTTCAGATCGCCCATGTACGTCAGCCGGCGCAGGACCTCATCCGAAGAGTCCGGGACGACGTCCTTGTCCAGGGTCGAGACCCTGCGGAAAGATATGTCGTCCTTCGCGTCGATGATGACTTCCATTTCTTTATCTTCGGTCAGGGCCCGCTGCACCATATCGGTGATCTGCAGCACCTCGTCCTTGCTCTTGACGTAGCCCAGAACATGCCCGTTGTAGGAATACTCGTAGGCCGTGCAGTAATTGATGACTCCTGCCGCGCCCACACAGACCAGCAGGACCATGCTCATTCCGGTCAGGAGAAGTCCCTTATGCCGTTCGCAGGCTTTCTTGAAGGCATCCATCCGGCGCCCCAGAGCGCTGTTGTGGTAGCGGCTGGCTCTGACGCGGGAAAGCTGACTTGCCGTGGCTCTCGCCTCGGCAGTCTTCTGTTCCTGCTCCTCGATCAGCGCCTGCAGCTCTTCCTCGGTCTCGGCGGCCCGCTTCTGCTCCCGGGGCACGATGCCCAGCAGGTCTCTCCATGAGAACCGGGCGACGGGCTGGATCTCGGTGCTGACCGTGGTATCGTGCAGGTTGATGATACCTCCGCCAAGCTCCGCGGATTTATCGGCGATCCGCTTCTTTCGCTTGACCTCCGCCCGAAGCTCCCGCTCCGCCTGCTTGCGCTTGGCTCTGGCCCGCCGCTCTTCCCGGCGCTCCGCGTTGCGTCTGGCCTTTTCCCTTCGGTAGGCTTCCTTCTCCGCCTGTCTGGCGGCCTTCTGCTTCGCCCTCTCATCCGCCTCTGCCTGCACCGCCTGCATCTGCGTTTCCATCTGCTGGCGGAACTGGTCCTCAAACGTTGCCGCCGGGGCGGTCTTCGCCTGCGCCTCCGCAGCCTTCAGCACCTGTTCCGGCGCCTCCTCGGGCTCCATCCGGGCCGGGGCCGGGGGCATCGCTTCCGCAGGTGCGGCAGGCTCCTCCGGCTTCGCCTGCGGCTCCTTCGCCGCAGCCTGCTCCTGGGTCTTCTGATCGGAGGCCTGCTCCAGCCTTTGCCCGACGAAGGATGTGTCCAGAACCTCCGTCTGCTTCAGCGAATGAAGGTCGTCTTTCAGCCTTTGTATTTCATCAAAGAAATGCTGCGCTTTCTCGTCTCCTGTGAGAAGCGCTTCTCTGTCGGTTTCGCTATTCAGTTCTATCGCTTTACCTGGTTCAGAAGCTGGTTGATCTGATCCCTGGTCACCTTTTCGTAGCATTGGCACCTTTCTCCTGTTTCAAGCAATCCCGTGTCTTTGCATAGCGGACAGGTATAGTGTGTGTCCATATAGTCCAGTTCGTAGTCGTTTTCGGTCAGCAGGAATGCCTTCTCCATGTTCAGGCGTTCCATTTCCTGCCGGATCTTCGCTCCGGCTTTTTTCTTGTCCACGGTATCCGAGATGATGATCCTGGACAGCTCGCTGTTCAGGGCGGTGATCCGCTCCTCGATCTCCCGGATCTTCGGTACGTTCGTGTATACCTCCTGGGCGCGCTGCTGCGCCTGCATCTCCTCCGTCTGCCGGAGCAGATCGTAGTATTCCATGATCTCCCGGCCGGTGGGCGCATCCGTATCGGTCTTCTCCCTGCGGCCTTCCTTGTTCCAGTTCTGCAGCACCTTGTTTACATAGTTGATGTTGGGGCTGGAGATCCCGGAGGTCCGGCTGCAGGCGTCCAGCACCGTTTCCAGCGACATGCCCAGCTCATCGAACCAGCTGTCGATGATCCGCTGCTCCTCTTCGGTGGCGTTGCGGGCGAACCCCAGCGCCTGAAAGACGCGCCGCTGCATCGTGCGCCTGCGGTCCTGTTTTCCCAGCTCCTCCTCGACGGAAGCCACCTCCTGCAGTCCCCGGCTGCCCCAGTCCTGCACCAGCGCCTGAACGTACTTCAGGCTGGTCTTTCTCTGCTTCCTGGCGTAGGAGAACGCGTAGGTGATGGTCTCCGGCAGCATCTGGTATTCCTCGATCCAGGAAAGGATCTTCTGCAGCTCGGAGCTGGAGAAAACCCTCCCGGTGATCTGCTCGATGTCCATGATCATCTGCTTGACCGGCGGATCCTCCATCAGCTGACTGATGCTCTGCACCGCGGTCTGGTGCGCCGGCGGCTGCCCGTACAGCTGCTGCTTGAGCACGAGAAACTCGACGTCGTAGTCGAAGCCGCTCTCGCTTCCCTTCATGTGCTTGCGGATCAGGTTCTGCTTCTCCCAGTAGGTCCAGGCTTTGAGCACGTCCTCCGGTTCCAGTCCCAGGGCCTTCGCCACATCCGCATTGGTCAGCTTCTCGTCGAGGCCGGCATACATCAGGGCGAACAGGTAGACCTTCACGTAGTCCCCCGGGGCTGCTTTCATATATTCATTGATAAAGAGATTCTCTACCGGCGTATCCAGCAGAAAATAATCGTTGATGCTTTCTCTGATAAATCCCATCGCTGTCTTCCCCTGCGGCTCTAAAAGGTTCCGAAACTGCTTCCGGCGCTGTCCACAAACTTGGTGATCTTCTCCAGCCAGGCGATCTTGATGGTTGCCGTCGGGCCGCTTCTCTGCTTGGCGATAATGACCTCGCACTCCCCGGGGACCGCCTCTTCCTTGTTGTAATATTCATCCCGGTAGAGGAACAGAACGATATCGGCGTCCTGCTCGATGGATCCGGACTCCCGCAGGTCGGACAGCATCGGCCGGTGATCGGTTCTCTGCTCCGGCGCCCGGGACAGCTGCGACAGCACGATCACAGGAACGTCCAGCTCCCTTGCCAGCAGCTTCAGGTTTCTGGAGATCACGGAGATCTCCTGGGTCCTGGAATCCGCCCGGCCCTCCGGGTTCATCAGCTGCAGATAGTCGATGATCACCAGATCCAGTCCCTGCTCCGCCTTCAGCCGGCGGCACTTGCTCTTCATCTCCATGATGCTGACGCCGGCGGTGTCGTCTATGTGAATGTTCGCCTTGGACAGCGTGTCCAGCGCGTCGTTGATGTCATCCCAGTCCCGCCGCTGCAGCTTGCCCTTCTTCAGGCTCTGCATGTCGACCCGGGACTCCATGGCCAGCAGTCTCTGGCCCAGCTGTTCCTTCGCCATCTCCATGCTGAAGACGAGCACCGATGCGCCGCCTTTGATCGCGGCGTTCAGCGCCACCGTCAGCGCAAAGGCTGTCTTACCCATGGCCGGACGGGCGGCGAGGATGATCAGATCCGACTTCTGAAGGCCGGAGGTCTTCTCATCCAGATCCCGGAACCCGGTGGTCACGCCGGTCAGGCCCCCTTCCATCTGGGCGGCCCGGTCGATGATCTCGATGTTCTCCAGCAGCACGTCCTTGATGTGGGTATACTGCCCCTTCTGTCTCTGCTGCGAGATCTCGAAGATCCCGCTCTCCGCGTAGTCCAGAAGCTCGCCCGGCTCCATGGATCCCTCGTAGCCCTTCTCGATCACGTCGTCCGCCACCTCGATGAGCCGGCGGGAGGATGCTTTCTGCGCGATGATCTTCGCGTATTCCTCCGCGTTGGCCGTCGTCGGTGTGCCGGAGGAAAGGCTGGCGATGTAGGCTCTGCCGCCTACCATCTCGAGACTTCCCCTGCTCTTGAGCTCCTCCGATACCGTCAGCGCGTCCACCGGAGCATTCCTTCTGGACAGATTCAGCACGGCCTCGAAGATCTCCCGGTGATTCGCATCATAAAAATCCCTGGCTTTGACGTTCTCGATGACGTCAAACAGAGCGTTCTTCGAGAGCAGCGCGGCCCCCAGGGCCGACCGTTCTGCATCCAGACTGTGCGGGGGAACCCTTCCGTCCATTGCTTCGTGTCCTCCTAAACCGTAACGTTAACCTTCAGCTTCGCGGCAACCTCCGAAAACAGCTTCACGGTCACGGTCTGCGTTCCGGTCTGCTTGATGGGCGCCGGCAGGTCGATCTTCTTCTTGTCGACCTTAATGCCCTCCTGGGCCTCCAGCGCATCCGCGATGTCCTTGGAGGTGATGGAGCCGAACAGCTTGCCGTTTTCTCCGCCCTTGGACTGAATGGTCAGCGTGATCTTCTCCAGCTCCTGGGCCTGCTTCTGCGCGGCGGCCTTCTGCTGCTGCCGCTTCTCCTCGGCGAGCGCCTTCTGCTTCTCCAGGCTCCTCACGTTGCCTTCGGTCGCTTCCTTCGCCAGACCCTTCGGCAGAAGCATATTTCTCGCATAGCCATCGTTGACCTTGACGACGTCGCCTGCCTTGCCCTTGCCTTTTACATCCTGTGTCAAGATTACTATCATTATTCTATCCTCCTATTGTGAAGTTTTGAAGAATTCTTCGATTTCCGCCAGAATCTCCTGGGGTGTCATCGCCACCCGGGCACCGGCGGTGTTCAGATGTCCGCCGCCGCCGAACTGCTCCATGATCCTCTGCACATTGATGGTTCCCAGGGACCGGGCGCTGACCACGGTCTCTCCGTTCTGGTCCTGGCCCGCCACGAAGCTGGCCTCGATCCCCTTGATCGTCAGCAGCTCGTCCGCCACCTGGGAGTTGACGATCTGCGCGTTATTGTTTCTTCCCTCGTGGATCGACATCGCGATGCGTCCGTCGATGATCTTCGCTCCCGCCACGCAGGCCGCGCGCACGCGGAAGTTCTCCGCGTTGGCCTGGAAGTACCGGCGGACCGTCTGCAGATCGGCTCCGTTTCGCCGCAGCCAGGATGCCGCCTCGAAGGTCCGCACGCCGGCCTTGACCGCGAAGCGGTTGGTGTCCAGCATGATTCCCGCCAGCAAAGCATCCGCTTCGACCTTGGTCAGGGATTTCTTCTCACAGGCGTACTGGACGACCTCCGACACCAGCTCCGATGCGGAGGAGGCGTAGGGCTCCATGTAGGACAGCACCTGATGGGGCAGCAGATCCTCTGCCCTGCGGTGATGGTCGATGACGACCAGCTTTTCGGTCATCTCCACCAGCTCCCGGCCCTCCACCAGGCCCGGCCGGTGGGTGTCGACGACGACCACCAGCGAGTTCTCTCTGTACAGCGAAACCGCCCGTTCCTCGGAGACGAATTCGTAGTCTCCGGTATCCTTCGCGTCCTGGATCAGATCCGCCATCGTTTCATCGTAGGATCCCAGCAGGATGTAGGTGTCCTTGCCAACGGTCTGGGCGATGCGGCTGACGCCGAGGGCCGCGCCGAAGCAGTCCATATCCGGATTCTTGTGTCCCATGATGAACACCCGGGAGGACTGGTTCATCAGCGCCCGCAGCGCGTGAGCGATCAGTCTGGATTTCCCCTTGTTCGACTTCTCGACGCCCTGGGTCCTGCCGCCGTAGTACTCCAGATCCTGCACGTCCTTGACCACCGCCTGGTCTCCGCCCCGGCCCAGCGCGATGTCCAGCGCATCCTGGGCATAGCGGTCGCTTGCCGCCGGGGTCTCTCCGCCCATGCCGACGCCGATGCTCAGCGTCACGGGGAAGTCCGCTCCGGCATCGATCTGCCTCGCCTCGTCCAGGATCGGGAAGTTGCCCTTCTTCAGCAGCTCGTAGCTGTCCTGATCCATGGTGAAGCTGTAGAGGTGATCCTTGTACCGGGTGATCGCCGCTCCGGCTTTGGTCGCCCATCCCCGGATGAATTTGTCGATCTGATTGATCAGCTCCAGCTGCCAGTCCTCGGCGATGTTGATCAGCTCATCGTAGTTATCGACGCTGATCAGCCCGATGGCGAGCTTGCGGCGCTCGTACTTCTGCTTCAGCTCCTCATAGCCGGTGACATCGATGAAGTACAGGAGCAGCGACGCGGTGTCCCCTTCTCCCAGGAATTCTCCCAGCAGCTTGAACTTCCGGTCGTTTCTCTCCACATACAGCGGACGGTGCTCCCGCACCGCGTCCGCGATGATCGGCAGCTTCAGTCCCGTTAACGCGAAAATATCGCCATCAATGATGCCGTCGTACTTAAAAACTTCTGCAATCGTCCCGCTGGCTCTCGTCACCTTCCCCTGCATGTTGATCGCGCACATGGGGATGGGCGAGTACCGGCTGATCAGACGCTCGATTCTTCCTGCGTACATCCGTACCTCCCGCGGGCCCTTGCGGACCCTGATTTTCGGTCGTAAATGATCGCCTAAAATAACACTTTATTATATCATCTTAAACGGTTTCTTTACAACACAAAACCCGGAATGCCTCCGGGTCTTTGGTGTCGTATCTCGATTAGTCCTGTGTGTAAGGCAGCAGAGCAACGATTCTGGCTCTCTTGATGGCCTTGGTAAGCTCTCTCTGGTGCATCGCACATGTGCCTTTGATTCTCTTCGGAAGGATCTTGCCTCTCTCAGTGACATATTCCTTCAGAGTATCGACGTCCTTGTAATCGATTTCTTTGGTTTTATCCGCGCAGAACTGGCATACCTTGCGTCTTCTCATGCCGCCGCGTCTTCTGTTATCCATTGCCATGGAACTGTCTCCTTTCTTTTAGAACGGAATGTCATCGTCCTGGATCTTCTGGAATCCTTCCGGGATTCCCTGGGAAGAATCCTCGGCCGGGCCTGACTGATACGGGTCCTCCTGTCCGAAGCCTCCCTGGGGCGCCTGCTGGTTCTGTGCATATCCTCCGAACTGCTGTCCGTAGTCCTGCCCGCGACCCTGTCCGCCGTCCTGATTTCCTCCGCCTAAAAATTCTACATTGTTGGCAATCACTTCGGTCGTGTAGACCTTGTTGCCTTCTTTATTGGTATAGCTGCCGGTCTGAATGCGGCCGTTGACAGCAACCTTTCTCCCCTTGGCGAGATACCGGTCGCAGTTCTCCGCCTGTTTGTTGAAAACCACGATCGGAATGTAGCTGGTGCGCTGCTTATCCCCGTAGCCGTCATTGACTGCCACGGTAAATCTGCAGATCGCCGTCTGATTCATTCCCGTTGAGTATCTCAGTTCCGGATCTCTTGTCAGATTCCCAATCAGAATAACACTGTTCATAATGTTCCCCTTGTCCCTATTTCTCGTCTTTGTTTACGATCATGTGTCTCATGATGTTGTCCGAGATCTTGAGTCTTCTGTCGAGCTCCTTCGGCAGCGTCGGCGGTGCCTGGAATTCGATGACGACATAGTATCCTTCGCTCTTCTTCCGGATCGGATACGCAAGTTTTCTCATGCCCCATACGTCTGCCTCTCCGATGACTTCGCCTTCGGTCTCGATGATGCCCTTAACGGCTTCCACGGTCGCGGCCTTGGCTTCCTCTTCGAGTGCAGGATCGATGATGAACATCAACTCGTAATTTGTCATTGTTTCACCTCCCTGTGGACTAAATGGCGGCAGCTCTCTGCCGCAAGGAATCGTGCGGTTTTCGCACAAAATGATAGGCACGTCTGAAATGGCGTGCCTATATATTATATACTACTTTTTTTCAAATGCAAGTTTTTTCTGCGGAACTTTTCGCTTCCCAGCCTCAACCCGGCTCAACCCGGCTCAGCCCGGCTCAACTCTGCCAATCAAGCCAATTCGAGACATTCTGGCCGAGTTCACAGCCCTGTATATGCCTCTCGGCGATGAAAACTCTGCCACTCGTTCACTCTTCAGCCATTCCGGCAGAGTTTGTGCTGTTTCCCGTCGAATAACTCTGCCAATCATCATCACTCAGGGGTGTTCTGGCAGAGTTCGAAGCAGCAGATGCGGATAACCAACAGGCACGGACAATCTCTGTGTTTTTTACTGTGTCAAAACCCAGCGTTCTGCTGCGAATTTCGCGGCCCGGTACAGGTCCTGACGGCAGGTTCGTTCGTAGCGGGCGGGATCCGCGCAAAAGCTGGTGGTCTGGATCACCTCGGTGATCCCCCGGTCACGGATCCTGGGCAGCACTCCGTCCATGAACTCACCGTCCCTGAGATCACCACCCCTGAAATCACCACCTCTGAGGTCACCATCCCCGAGGCCACCGTCCCTGAGGTCACCATCCCCGAGGCCGTCATCCACCTGGCCGACCACCGCAATCACCGGAACGCCCTGCCGGCTGGCGTGCTCGCCGATGACTGCCACTACCTTGCCCCGCAGGCTCTGCTCATCCAGCTTCCCCTCGCCGGTATAGACCAGATCGCAGGAAGCCAGCTGCTCATCGAAGCGGGTCATCTCCAGCACGATCTCCGCCCCCGGGCGCAGCCTGGCTCCGAGAAAGGCGACGGCACCGGCGCCGGCGCCTCCCGCTGCTCCCGCGCCGGGGATCTCGGACACGTCCATTCCCAGGTGCGTCTGTATCAGCTCCGCATAGATGCGAAGGTTTCGGTCCAGCCTTTGCACCATCGCATCATCCGCTCCCTTCTGGGGCGCGAAAACGAAGGCCGCTCCCTGGGGTCCATGCAGCGGGTTGTTCACATCACACATGACTTCGAATGTAACGCCCCGGATCTGCTCCTGCAGCCGGGAAAGATCCATGCCCCGGATCCGGTCAATGGTGCCTCCTGTGGGAACGAATTCCCGTCCCGCTTCATCGGTGAACCGGGCGCCCAGCGCTGCCGCGATGCCGAGGCCTCCATCGTTGGTGCAGCTTCCCCCAAGACCCAGAATGATCCTGCGGCAGCCGCCCCGGATCGCGTGAAGGATCAGCTCTCCGACGCCGTAGGTAGTGGTGCGCTCCGGATTTCGCTGCCCGGGATCGGTGATAAAGCCGGCCGCCGCGGCAAGCTCCACGACGGCGTCCGTATCTTTTTTCCAGTAATACGTCCGGCGGGGCTCCATGAAGGGGTTGGCCGCCAGGCAGGATACCTTCTCTCCTCCGAGGGCATACCGGAAGCAGTCACAGGTTCCCTCGCCCCCGTCAGCCATGGGAATGGCGGTGACGTGAGTTCCTGGCGCGATATCTGTGATCGCCTGCCCGATGATGCGGCAGACTTCGGTGGCCGTCATCGTCCCCTTGAAGGAGTCCGGTATGACTATGATGTGCTTCTGTTTCATTTCTCTTCACTGTACTCCGGAATGGCCAGATCCCCGATGATCGTCTTCATGCTGTCGTCCTCGAGGATGGCGTTCCAGCCGTTGTATCCGTCGCTGGTCAGCGGCAGATAGATGGTTTCTTCGTGGGTCTTCCCAGCCTTTGCAACCTTCTCGATCTGGGAAACGTAGATATCGAGGCACTTCTCGTTCAGCCAGTCCTTGTCGGTGATGTTCTCGTCGTAGAGGTGCTCGGTGACGTATTCGTAGGATTTCTTTTTGTATTTTTTCAGGACGCTGCTGAAGTCACACTGGGTGACGGTGATCTTCGCCACGGCGAGATCGTTCCGCTCCTCCACCGCTTCGATCTTGTAGTCGAAGTTGCGCAGCAGGGCCTGCTGCATCCGCGCCACGGTCTCATCGTCGCCCTCCAGATTGACCATGAAGTTCACGTAGGTGTTGCCGGCGTAGCGGTCCAGGGTCTCCTCCTGAAAGGTTTTGATCCCGTTCATGCATTCGGCGGCCACCTGCTGCGGGTCGACCTGGGTCGCGTCCGTCGTGCTGGTGTGCATCGCCGCCGCGATGACCACGCTGAAGATCAGATTGAGAATCGCGCTCATCTCCGATATCCTTTCTCGTCCATTGCAATTTTCTTCCGGGCTCCTTATAATGATAGAAGAAATTCGTTGCAATTGCAAGTGTCAGTGCGGGGAGTACCGATGAGCGGCCAGGAGAAAAACAAAACCACATCCACCGGGGACGGATTCGACCGGACGGTGTATTACGTGAACCACAGACGCCGGTTTTTCAGCTGGAAAACGGCGCTGCTCGCGGTCCTGATCCTGGCGCTGTGCGGCTACGCCTATCAGGCCACGCTGGAGCACAATATCACCACGCTGCAGGACAACGCGGTCAAGGCGGAGAAGTCGCTGCTGAAGAAGGCTTCCTCTCAGGGGGAGGCGGTCAGCATCGCGCCGGCCCTGCGGGAGGACACGGTCCGCCGGGTCATCGAGGATCAGAGCATCCCCGCCTATTCCTACGATCAGTGCTGGAGTCTGGATGTGAGCAAGCCCAGCGGTGTCACTCTGGCCGATCTGCAGCTGGTCTCCCGGGGCGCCTTTGTCGGAATCGAGGACGCCTTCCTCAAGGCGGAGCAGGACTACGGCATCAACTGCCTGTTTGTCATGGCCATCGCCTCGCTGGAGAGCGCCAACGGCACCATGTGCTTTAAGCCCAACAATATGTTCGGCTTCGGAAGCCGCGGCTTCTCTTCGAAGTCGGAATGCGTGGATGTGGTCGCCCGCTCGCTGGAATACAATTACCTGACTCCCGGCGGCAGCCTCTATAATGGCACCCGCATCACCGACGTCAACAAGCGCTACGCGGCCAGCTCCACCTGGGATAATAAAGTGTGCCGGAACATGGCCCGTTACTATGCGACCATCGCCCCGGCACATAATGCGCGTCTGGAGGAATTGAAGTAATTGGCGGAGCTGCTGCAGTTCTTTTTTTATAAACGAAGAATCTGCAACAAAATCGGATTTTCGTTGCAGATTCCTCTTATCTCAGGATCGAAACTACAAATACACGAGGCCGAAGTCCTTCCTTCGATCATTCATGTCCCGCTTGTTGCAGATCTCCCAAATTTGAATTTGAATCTACAGCAGCAGTTCATGTTTTGCCGACCGAAAGTCCATTCCTGTCCCGGATCCTATTCTCCGTCGTCCCCGGCGCCCAGCGTATTGACCACGTCATTCAGTACGTCCATCAGTCCGCCGGTGATGGCGTTCAGGAAATCCTTGTTATCCTCGGTGATCTCATCCACGATCCACTGATCGCCGCTCTTCGTCAGGGTCAGGCTCGCCTTCCCTTCGTGATCCTTGTCTTTGATCCCGCCGAGCTCCTCCTGCAGGATCTCATAGGCCATCTTGCTGTAATCCTCCTCCGTCACGCTGTTCGCACTCCCGGAAAACTGCTCCAGCGCCCGGCTCATAAACTCCTGATAGAAGTTGTTGAACACTTTGGTCATGTCGTAGGTGGTGATGGTGACATCCACGCTCGCGGTCTTGCCGTCCTCGGCGATCTGCTCCCCCTCCACCTTGTAGTCAAAATCAAACCATTTGGCCAGAAGTCCGTCCAAAATCTCCTTCGGGATGTCCTCGTCCAGCGCCCCGTCCTCGTAGGTGGACAGGAAGTCATTGCTCTCCCCTGCATAGACCTGTTTCAGCGTCTCTTCATCCTGGTTCTTGAAGGCGTCCAGGAATGTGCTGACCGTCTCCCCCGGCGTCATGTCGCCGCTGACCTTCGTTTCGTTTCCGCCGCAGGCGGTGAAGGCGATCCCGAGGATCACGCACAGCGCCGCGCATATGCAAAGGCTGGTAATTCTGTGTTTCATGGCTTGGTTTTTCATAATTCTGCTTTCCGGGGCACTCCCCATGGTTTTCGACTACTTCGACCACCATCATCTTATCACATTTCTTCGGCCTCTGGGGTCGTCTGATGAAAATCGTGGGGCTGCTTCCCCAGACATTCTCTGTATACTACCCCAAAATGGGGTTGGATTAGCAAAGCCTATGGGGTTACTTCCCCAGACAAATATTAATACCACCCCAGATCCTCAAATGTGTTGTCATAAATCGGGAGCGGATCGCTCCGCTCCCGAAAATTGAGTTTGATTGAGTTCTTCGGTCAACTTGTTTTACTGAATGGTATCGCCTGTCGGACTTGGGCCTTCATACCAGGTTTTGAATTTTTCCTTATTCTTGTAGGAGTGTGCCCAGATTTGATCAAAGATATAGCTCTGCTGACCTTCAACCGTTCCGGAATCGTATTTATTTTCCGGGTCCCTACCCTTAGCCCAGGTAGTCTTGTACCAATCACCATAAGTGGCGTTCGGCAGAACGATAAAGTCGTTGCCCCAATGATCTTTCCAGTAGTCGCTGGAAGCATTGGCTGTTCTTGTGTTGTTGAACTGTTTTCTGGTGAAGTCTGCGCCATGACCGTCCCATCTGTCTTTTCCTTCCCAGATTCCGGGATACTTTGTCTCGTAATCGGAAACCATATCGTTGATAGAATCACCCATGTACATGATGATCTTGTCATAACCCCCGACAGTCTTAGCAACGTTGGCACGTCTCCAACCTTTGTCACTGTCGAAGTCGGTTCCCTGAACCTGAACTCTGTAATCATTCGGGATAGAGAAGCTCTGCGGTGTCATTTCGACCTTGCCGGTCGCATTCAGCGCTTTCGTATAGGCGGCATCGTCATATACATTGATCCAACCATCCGCATCCTTTGCTCCCAGCTCAGCATCTCCATAATAGAAGTAATCCTGATAGGTCTTGAACGGACCGTCTCCATCCGGATCCTCACTCAACACTGCATAATCGTCGACCAGATCCGGCACGCCATTTCCATCTTTGTCCGGAGCCTTCTCCAGAAATTTTTGCTCATACAGCTGCTTTACTGTCAGATCCAGCTCATAGTATGGTCTGTTTGTGATGTAGTACCATTCGATCCCGTTTTCATAGGTGTAGTCAACGAATTCTTTTGCTCCTGGAATAACGGTATCAGCGTCTGTCGCGACAGCCTGATAGTATCCATCCCAGTCATCGTTATTCCACGGTTCCAGGCCCAGTGCGATTCTTCCGGCCGCATCCAGAACAGCGCCCGCAATGTAGCAGGTGTCGTCTGCGATAGTAGAGTCGATGTCCGTAACAATCGCCAGACCATCACCTTTACCATCGTTTGCATCGATCGCCTCATCCACTTTGATCCTTGCCAGATTGAATGCCTGCATCTACAGAGCTGCAACTTCCGCGGACTCCTGATACAGCAGAGCGTATACTGTCGCATCGCCCTGATAGTATCCGGTTACGGAAGTGTCGTCGCCTCTTACATAACCTTCACTCTGCTTATTCACAGTTTTATTGCTTTTCTCAACGACCTTCGTCTCCGTCTTCGCCGGGTTTACTTTGACACTGATCTTCACCGTCTGCTTTCCGGATTTTGCCGTGATGGTGGCAGAACCTGCGGCTTTCGCAGTGATGGTAATGGATTTACCTTTGGCTTTGCTTACAGCCGCAACCGCTTTTTTTGAAGATTTCCATGTAACCTTCTTCAGCTTCGCTGCCTTCAGCCCGGTTGCCTTTACCGTAATGCTGTCGCCAACGGCAATGGTCGCCTTTGTTGCTGTCACGCCCAGCTTCGCTGCAGCGTGCGCCTGCATGGAGCCAGACAGCAGCGGCATGAATGCGATGGCACACAGCACCGCAACCGCAATCGCCAGCACTCTGACGTTCTTCATTGTGTTAGTCAAAAAATCACTTCCTTTCTTCTCTTCTGGATTCCTCTGTTCCAGTAATATTTTGGTGTGATTTTAACCGGAGCACGTATGATTTGTCAACAATCTTTATACACAACTTTTGCACAATCTTGCGGTAAATAATATGCAAATCGGGAGCACTTTTGCGATAACAGCGTGCTCCCGATGACTCGTTTTTACAATCTTGCTCTTGTATACAGTGTTTTTTTATTTCCAGAGCTTCTCCGGATAAAGACCTTTGTCCTTTTTTGACTGCAGCTCTGCCTTGACGGATTCCCGGTCTTCCTTATAGGTCACGCCGCACCACTTCTCATGGCACGGGAGCACCTTCACCTGGGCCTTGCCGCTGTGGATCAGTCCGTCGATGATGGTGGGCAGCAGATACTCTCCCTTGAGCGGATTGGCGGGGATCACGGTGCGGAAGAATTCATCGATCCCGCCCTCGATCGCCTGGATCATCCCTGCGGACAGTCCCCAGAAGTTCATGGATACCAGCGTCTCATCCGGGAGCACGCTCCAGCTTTTGCCCTCGTCCTCGGTGAAAGCGATACCCTCCGGCCGGCGCATGATCTTCGTCCGTTCGGTGATGCTGGTCAGGAAATGGTTCTCGTCCATCTCGCAGACCCCCCGGGCCACATGTCCGTTTTCGGTAATGGTGTTTCCCAGAATGTATCCAGCCATGCAAAGCTCCATCTTCGCTCCGTCCTCGTGGGTGGTCAGATAGTCATAAATGCTGGCAAAACCGCCCGGTCCGTAATAGTCATCGGCATTGATCACGGCAAACGGTCCGTCGATCAGATCCCGGCAGGCGTAGATCGCATGCCCGGTACCCCAGGGCTTCTCCCGGCCCTCCGGAATCTCAACCCAGTCCGGAATGTCGTCCAGCTTCTGATAAGCGTACTCGACCTCCATGAACCGGCCGGCCCGCTCGTCCACCAGCTCCCGGAAAATATCCCGGTGCTCCTCCCGGATCACGAAGACCGCCCGCTTGAAGCCGGCCATCATTGCGTCATACAACGAGAAATCCAGTATGATCTCTCCGGTATCGGTCATCTTCTCGACCTGCTTGAGCCCCCCGTAACGGGAACCCATGCCCGCTGCCATTATGATTAACGTCGGTTCTTTAGTCATATCCGTTTCCTCCTGTTGTATTCGGCAGTGTCAAACGCTCCATACGCAACCTGTCACTGCCCTTTTGTCACGCAGTGCAAGAAAAAGATCCGTTTCGTGACACTTTCACTGAACGTTTGTCACGCATGCACTCGTCTCTGCTGTCTTCGTGACAAAACACTATGCAAAAGCTGTACAGCTCAGATGAAATTGTCATGTGAGATTGCTTATTCCCTCTTCGTGTGACAATTTCTTTCCCGATTTGTCACACGATGGCCTTTTTTAGCCCGCTCCATGACAATGCCTTTTAGAAATTGTCACGGGACACACTGTATCCAGCTGGACTGTGACAATTCAGCTTTTCATCTGTCACCCGGCATTTTCCTGTGTCTCTTATTCTACCATGTCTTCGGCCAAATGGCGATTCGTTTCTCTTCCTGCAAAATCTGCAGCAGCACCGGTTCGGATCAGAACAGCACTGCCCCCGGATCCCGGTCAAAGTAGATGCTCTTGGAATTCACAGACAGCGGAATCCCATAGCTGACCTTCACCGACGGATCCAGAAACGCCATCCGCTGGGCGGCCTGTCCGGCGCTGAACATGACCCGGTTGTCGATCCGGTGATCCGCTGCAACGGACACCGCTGAGCCAACCGCGATTCCAAGATCCGTCACAATCAGAGCGCATCGTCCGCCGGCCCGGACCATCTGCCCGCAGTTTTCAAACCCGCAGTACCCGCAGTGCTCCAGTCCGAAGGGCACGTTCTTCGCGCCGATGATCACCACCGCCTCGCTGGCATCCACGTTCCCCGCGTCCCGCTCGAAAAACTCCGCATCGGTCTCTCTGGCAATGTCCCGCATGTGGTCAGCCAACTCCGCCTTGTCCTCCCCGGTCAGCACGTAGGCCAGGATGTTGTCCTTGCCGGAGGCTTTCGGCGCGGAGATCGCTGCCGCCGTCATTGCCCGCGCTGTCTCCAGCGCCGCCTGCGTAATCGCCTGTTCCCTCGTTTCGATCATATGTAATCTCCTCTCTGGCGCAAAGATTCTGCCGCAAAAGTTATTTGTGAGAGTTACTCCTTCATTTTGATAAATTTCTCTCACAAATCAGCCCTTCCAGTGAGGGTTCTTTCGTGATTCTTTTGCTTTTCCCTCACAAATGCTCTCTGAATTGTGAGAGTTTATCCTTGTTTTACCCAAACTTCTCTCATAATCGAGTCTCTTCCGTGAGGTTTTCTTTACCTTTTTGTTCTTTTACTCTCACTGATCCTTGATTTCTGTGAGAGTTTTTCTTCATTTCATCGATTACCCATCATCAGGACAGTCGAGCTGACTCAGAATGAGGTTTGTTCTCTTCGCACCTGCTCAAACAGCGCCTTCTGCCGCGCGTGGTGCTCCTCAAACTTCGCGCGCTTCTCCGCCTCCGTCCCGAACTTCATAAACGCGTGATAGGTGCCCTCTGTCCGCCGGGCTCTCTCCCACAGTTCTTCCAAAGGCTGGTCTTCCCCCGTGATGACCACTTCATGCTGCAGGATCAGCCCTCTGGAATCGTCATCGTAGAGAATCCCGTCCCCGCAGGCAACGACCAGGCCTCCTCCGGCCTCTTCGCAGATCCGACTGACCTCTTCAAATTCCGCGTTCCGATAGGCGTGCTCCCCGCCCATCATGCAAAGTCTGGCGATGCTCCTGCCGTCGGTTTCTTCAATGCGGGCATCCAGGTCGCAGACCGGCCAGCCTTTGGATGATGCGATGTCAGAGGCAACTTCTGCAATCGGTGCTCCGAAATAGCCGGTCACGAATATCAACTTCTGTTTGCTGTCTGTCATGGTGTGATTTCCTTTGTTTTTATGAATATCTTAACACACCCCGGCCAGGAAATCTCGGCAAAATCGATCTATGGGGAAGTATTTCATAGATCCATGGGGCTGCCTCCCCACAGGAAACGCTATACTACCCCACATGACGTCCCGGATTTATGGTATACTTCCCCTAGAGAGGTAAGCGATCATGAAGATTTTTCCCAACATCCCGGGCTTTGCGAAGCTGGTGTACTGTCTGAAATATTTCAATCCCTATCGGAAGAAGATCGAGGCTGCAAAGGCTGCCGGCGACTTCGAAGAGGAGCGGGCGCAGATCCTGGCGGCCACCTCCAGCTGGGGGCCGATGATCATGGATATGTTCGGCAGTGAGGTCCTTGTGGAGGGACTGGAGAACCTGCCGGAGAAAGGGCCGGTGGTCCTGGTGGGAAATCATCAGGGGTACGCGGACATCGCCGCGTATTTTGCGGCGTTTAAGAAATTCCAGTTTGCCTTCGTGGCCAAGCGGGAGCTGGCGCAGATCCCGCTTTATGGGAAATGGATGCCCCGGATCCGCAGCGTTTTCATCGAACGGGATGATCCCCGGGCCTCCCTGGAGGCGATCAAGGAAGGGGTCGCTCTGATCGAGCAGGGATTCTCTCTGGTCATTTTCCCGGAGGGGACGCGGTCGAAGGGGCCGGTTCCGGGACCGTTCATGAAGGGATCGCTGAAGCTTGCCACCAAGCCGGGGGTTCCCATCGTTCCCGTCTCCATGAACGGAACCTATAAGATGTATGAGCAGATCGGCGTTATCCGTCCGGCGACCATCCGCATCATCGTTCACGAGCCGATTCCGACGGCGGGTCTGTCCCGCCAGGAGGAGAAGGCGCTCAACGAGCGGGTCGAACAGATCGTGAAGGACGGCGTGCGGCAGCTGGCCCTGCGGGACGGGGATATTGCAGAAGATATCACAGAGGACAGGACCGAATAGCCGCTGGCCGCACTACAGAACCGGCAGCAGCGCCTCCCTGATCTTCGCGAAATCGATCACCAGCTCTCCCTTCGAGATCCGAACCGGCACCTGCTCGTCAAAGGAATAGAATGCCGGCACCTGATTCTCCGGATCGGTGAAGTCATAGACGATCACACTTTGATGGGCCCCGTCCACGATCCAGTACTCCCGTACACCGGCATCCCGGTATTTTTTCAGTTTCAGAATGCAGTCCCGGCTGCTGGTGCTGGGGGACAGGACCTCCAGAACAAAGTCCGGCGCGCCCCAGATCGCATGGTTCCTGTATTCCTGATGGCATATGACCAGCAGGTCCGGCTCTACCATGGTCCGCTCGTCCTTATCCAGCTGCACATCCAGCGGCAGATAGACCCTGCAGTCCCCGCCGGATCTCTTCTGATAATCCAGGAAATAATAATAGATCTCGCCGACCAGCGCCTGATGGCGCATGTTCGGCGTTGTCATGTCGTAGATCACACCGTCGATCAGCTCTCCCTTCCAGTCCTCCGGCATGGCGAAAAAATCATCCACCGTGAACTCTCCCTGCCTTTTTCCCCGGGGCAGATCGATCTCCTTCGCAGCCCCATAGGAGAAAGCGACCTCCCGGAACCGCGCCTCTTCTGACTTCGGCAGCTTGTAATAATAATACGGTTCGTTGGGCGTGCTGACCCGGACCGCCCGGGAATCCGGCTTCCAGTCCCGCAGGACATTTTCCAGTTTTACCATGGTCTGTATATGCGGCTGTCTGGTGATCCCGCTGAAGACCTTCTGCACGGTGCTGAGGGGCACCTCCGCCAGCTCCGCGATCTGCCGGTTCGAGTATCCCAGTTCCTTCTTTCTTTCTCTCATCTCCTGAATGTTCATCTCCAATACCTCCATTTATTTCCTTTTTGGTGTTATGATTATATAACATACAAAACCGAAATGCAATATTTTTCCATTATATTCCCGCAAAAAAGACCGCCGCTTCGACATCTCACTAATGCCTTCCGCGGCAGTCCTGTTCGTTCTGCCCATGGTCTCCCGAACCCCGGTTTCTCAAAACTCATGGTTTCCCGGATCCCCGGTTTCTCAGAATCCCAGACCGAACCGGTCCCGAATCCGCTTCATGGTCTTCTCGGCGATGGCGTTTGCCCGCTCGGCGCCGTCCCGCAGGACAGCCTTCAGCTCCTCGGACTCCCGGATCTCATGATAGTTCTCCTTGATCGGACGCAGGGCCTCCTGGGTCAGCGCCACCAGTTCCTTCTTCAGGTCGCCGTAGCCCCTCCAGTTCTGATCCGCCAGGATCTCCTCGACGGTCCTGCCGCTGAAGGCGCTGTAGATGTTCAGCAGGTTGCTGACCCCCGGCTTGTTCTCCGGATCGAAGCGGATCTCGCCGTCGGAGTCAGTGGTCGCCCGCATGATGGATTTCTTGATCTTGCTGTCTTCATCCAGCAGTGAGATCCGGCTGTGCTCATTGATGGCGCTCTTGCTCATCTTCTGATTCGGATCGTCCAGCGCCATGATGCGCGCGCCGGCCTTCATGAAGCGTCCGTCCGGGATCACGAAGGTGTCATCGCCGAACCGGTGATTGACGCGGATCGCGATGTCCCTGCACAGTTCAATGTGCTGCTTCTGGTCGTTCCCCACCGGGACGATATCGGTATCGTAGAGCAGAATGTCCGCCGCCATCAGCACCGGATAGGTCAGAAGGCCGGTGCCTACCGACTCCTTGCCGCCGCTTTTGGCCTTGAACTGGGTCATGCGGTACAGCTCTCCGGTGTAGCTGCTGCAGCAGAGGATCCATCCCAGCTCCGCGTGGCCGCTGACGGAGGACTGCACGAAGATAATGGATTTCTTCGGATCGATGCCGATGGCCATGTACAGCGCCGCCACATCCAGAATGTGCCGGTGCAGCTCCTCCGGATCCTGGGGGACCGTGATGGCATGCTCATCGACGATGCAGTAAATGCACTCGTGATCCTCCTGCAGCTCGACGAACTGCTTCAGAGCGCCGAGATAATTACCGAGGTGAATGTTTCCTGTCGGCTGTACGCCGGAAAATACGCGCTTCATAATTTTCTCCTGATTCTCCTGTCCTGTTTATTCATCGTCCTCCGGATCGTAGACGCTGATCGTCATCTCCGTCTGCTCCGTTCCGTCATCCTTCGCCTCTTCCGCCTTTGCGGCAGCGGCAGCGGCTTCGGCCTTTTTCTTTTCTTTTTTCTTTTTCAGAGCGAGCTCCGCGTCCCTGGCGTGCTCCTCCTCATTGATGACCCGCGCCATGGAGATGATCTCCACATCCTGTCCGGCCCGCATGATCTTCACACCCTGGGTCGCCCGGCCGAGCACGGAGACATCCTTCGCCTCGATGCGGATCACGGTGCCCTCGGAATTGATCAGAATCACCTCATCGTCGTGACGGACGACTTCGGCGCCGATCAGCTTGCCGGTCTTGCGGAACTTGCTCTTGTCGTAGGTCAGCAGACCCTTGCCGCCGCGGGCCTGGATCTTGTATTCATCCACATCGGTACGCTTGCCGTAGCCCTTGCTGGTAACCACCATCAGCTGCTCGCCCGGCTGCACCAGCTGCATGGAAACGACCTCGTCGTCCTCCTCCAGGTTGATGGCCCGAACGCCGCCGGCGATCCTGCCCATCGGCCGGACATCTTCCTCGGAGAAGCAGATGCACTTGCCGTTTCTGGTGATGATGATGACGTTATCGTCTCCCGTCGTCTGCTTGATGCCCACCAGCTCATCGCCGTCTTTCAATGTGATGGCGATCAGGCCGGTCTTGCGGTTGGTGTCGAACTGGGAGATCGCCGTCTTCTTGATGGTGCCCTTCTTCGTTACCGCGATCAGGTACTTGTCGTCCCGGAAATCCCGGAATGGGATGATCGTGGTGATCCGCTCCCGCTGCATCAGATTCAGGAAATTGACCGCCGGGGTTCCCTTCGCCGTCCGGGTGGCCTCCGGGATCTCGTAGGCACGGATCTTGTGCACCTTGCCGGTATTGGTAAAGAACATCAGCTCATCGTGGGTCGAGCACATGATCAGATCCTTGACGAAGTCATTTTCTCTGGTGGTCAGCCCGGTGATGCCCTTGCCGCCTCTCTTCTGAGTCTTATAGGTGTCCGCCGGGATCCGCTTCAGATATCCCAGATGGGTCTGGGTGATGGCCACCTGTTTCTCCTCGATCAGATCCTCAATATCCATCTCGCCGCTGTCGTTGACGATCCTGGTCCGGCGCTTGTCTCCCCACTTCTTCTTGATCTCCAGAAGCTCGTCCTTGACGACGCCCATCAGCTTCTTCTCGTCCGCCAGCAGCTCTTTATAGTAAGCGATCCTCTCGCACAGTTCCTTGTATTCGGCTTCGATCTTCTCCCGTTCCAGACCCTGCAGCCGGCGCAGCTGCATGTCCAGAATGGCCTGCGCCTGCACATCGGAAAGACCGAACTTCTTCATCAGTTGTTCTTTCGCGTCGTTGTATGCCTTGCGGATGGTGGCAATGATCTCGTCGATGTTGTCCAGGGCGATCCGCAGACCTTCCAGGATGTGCGCCCGGTCCTCCGCCTTCTTCAGATCGAACCGGGTCCTGCGGGTAACGACCTCCTTCTGATGCTTCAGATATTCATTGAGGATCTCGTACAGATTCAGGATCTTCGGCTGTCCGCCCACCAGCGCCAGCATGATCATGCTGAAGTTTTCCTGCAGCTGGGACTGTTTGTACAGCTTGTTCAGCGTGACCCGGGGATTCGCGTCCCGCTTCAGCTCGATGACGACCCGAAGCCCCTTCCGGTTGGACTCATCGCGTATTGCCGATATACCTTCTATCTTCTTATCCCGCACCAGCTCGCCGATCCGCTCCAGCATCCTGGCCTTGTTGACCTGGTATGGAATCTCGGTCACGACGATCTGGGACCGTCCTCTCGTGGTCTCCTCGATCTCCGCCACCGCGCGGACCTGCACCTTGCCCTGACCGGTCCGGTAAGCCTCCTCGATCCCCTTCTTACCCAGGATCTGGGCTCCCGTCGGGAAATCCGGCCCCTTGATGATCTTCATCAGATCCTCCACGGTGCAGTCTTCATCGTCGATCATCTTCACCGCCGCGTCGATGGTCTCTCCCAGATTGTGTGGCGGAATGGAGGTGGCCATACCTACCGCGATGCCGTTGCTGCCGTTGATCAGCAGATTCGGCACCCGGGAGGGCAGAACAACCGGTTCCTTCTCCTCTTCGTCGAAGTTGGGAATGAAATCCACCGTATCCTTATCGATGTCCCGCAGCATCTGCAGGGCGAAGGGCGTCATCCTCGCCTCGGTGTAACGCATGGCCGCCGCGCCGTCGCCGTCGATGGATCCGAAGTTTCCGTGGCCGTCCACCAGCGGGTATCTCGTCGCAAAAGGCTGGGCCAGCTTGACCATCGCGTCATAGATGGAGCTGTCCCCGTGAGGGTGGTACTTACCCATGACTTCACCGACGATACGCGCCGACTTCTTATGAGGCTTGTCCGGTGTTACTCCCAGACCGCTCATGCCGTATAAAATTCTTCTGTGTACCGGTTTGAGACCATCTCTGACATCGGGAAGCGCCCGTCCGACGATGACGCTCATGGCGTAGTCGATGTACGAGTTCTTCATCTCGTCATGGATCTCATGCTGTATCATTTTCTGGTCTTCCAGCAGATTGGTTGTCATTCAGTGTCCCTTTCTCGTGCAAAAGCTGGGCCTGCCTTTGCTTAAATATCCAATGTCGCGTAAACCGCATGTTCCTCGATGAACTTCTTTCTCGGCGGTACCTTATCTCCCATCAGGGTGGTGAAAATCTCATCCGCCGCGGCGCCGTCGTCCACGGTGATCTGGATCAGCGTCCGCTTGGTGAAGTCCATGGTGGTATCCCACAGCTGCTCCGCGTCCATCTCTCCCAGACCCTTGTAGCGCTGGATCTCGACTTTGTTGTTCTTGCCCTTCTTGTCCTTGGCCAGCTCCGCCAGCAGCTTCTCCTGCTCCCGATCGGAATAGGTATAGTAAATATCCTTGCCCTTCTTGACCCGGAACAGCGGCGGCTGAGCCGCGTAAACGTAGCCGTTCTCGATGAGCGGCGTCATGTACCGGTAGAAGAAGGTCAGAAGCAGTGTCCGGATGTGGGCGCCGTCCACGTCCGCATCGGTCATGATGATGATCTTATGATACCGAAGCTTCTCGATGTCGAAGTCGGAGCCGATGCCGCATCCGAAGGCGGTGATCATGTTCTTGATCTCATCGGAATTGAGGATCCGGTCCAGGCGTGCCTTCTCGACGTTGAGGATCTTGCCCCGCAGCGGCAGGATCGCCTGACGGGCACGGTCTCTGCCCTCCTTGGCGCTTCCTCCCGCGGAGTCACCCTCCACCAGGAAGATCTCGGAGATCTCCGGATCCTTCTCGGAGCAGTCCGCCAGCTTGCCCGGCATGGAGTTGCCGTCCAGGAAGTTGGCCCGGCGGGCCTGCTTTCTCGCCTTCTGCGCCGCCAGACGGGCCCGGGAGGATTTCAGGCACCGCTCCATGATGGTCTTCGCCTGAGATGGATTTTCCTCCAGAAATGCCATGACATAATCCGCCGTCGCGGTCTCCACGAAGCCCCTCATATCGCTGTTTCCGAGTTTCGTCTTCGTCTGACCCTCGAACTGAGGCTCCGTCAGCTTGACAGAGATGACCGCCGTCAGACCTTCTCTGACGTCCTCGCCGGAGAGAGGCTCATCCTTCTCCTTCAGGAACTTGTTGTTTCTGGCGTAGTTATTAAAGATTCTGGTCATGGCGGAACGGAATCCCATCAGATGGAATCCGCCCTCGGTGGTATTGATGTTGTTGGCAAAGGACAGCACCGTTTCGCTGTAGCTCTCGGTGTACTGCATGGCCACTTCGACTTCCTTCTCGCTGTCTCTGGCTTCGAAGTAGATGATGTCCTTGTGAATGGCATCCTTGTTGCCGTTCATGAACTCCACGTAGTTCTTGATGCCGCCCTCGTAATGGAAGACTTCTTCCTTCTTCCTTCCTTCCCGCTCATCCTTCAGGGTGATCTTCACGCCCTTGTTCAGGAACGCCATTTCCCGAAGTCTTCTCTGCAGGGTATCGTAATCGTAGACGACCTCATCGAAAATCTCCGGATCCGGCCAGAAGGTGGACTTGGATCCGGTCTTTCGCGCGTTTCCCACTTCCTCCAGCGGCGTAACCGTCTTGCCGTATTCGTAAGCCTGCCGGTAGACCTTGCCGTTTCTTCGCACCTCTACCTCCATCCGTGTGGACAGAGCGTTGACGACCGACGCACCGACGCCGTGCAGACCGCCGGATACCTTATATCCGCCGCCGCCGAACTTTCCGCCGGCATGCAGTACAGTGTGGATGACCTCCACCGCCGGCTTCTTCATCTTCGGATGCATATCCACCGGCATGCCGCGCCCGTCATCCTCCACCATGATGGAATTATCCTTCTGAATGACGACCTTGATGTTGCTGCAGAAACCAGCCAGCGCCTCGTCGATGCTGTTATCTACAATTTCGTACACCAGATGATGAAGTCCTCTGGGTCCGGTGCTGCCGATGTACATGCCCGGACGCTTTCTGACCGCTTCCAGACCTTCCAGTACCTGGATCTGCTGCGCATCATACTGCTGTACTTTTTCGTTTTTTGCCATATTATTCTCTCCCGGTCCTTACTTTAATGTATACCACACGATATTGTAGCACAAAATCGTTGATTTGACAAGTTTTTATGGCTTTCTAACAAAAATATCAACAACATGGTAAAAACCCTCTTAAATCTTAATTTTTACATTAAAAATGACCGAAATTTCTAAAGGTCTACTTCAACAAATTTCCAGTCATTTCCTTTTACTATATATGGTGCACGGAATTTTCTTCCTATTATATTTCTATGTCGATCTCTCCCTGTCGTATCTTATATACCTTCCCTTCCGGCAGGGCCCTTGCCACGGATCCCATCAGATCTGTAGTTGTGATAAACATCTGATTCTCCCCCAGCGAGTTGATCAGATACTTCTGCCGTTCATTGTCCAGCTCCGACAGCACATCGTCCAGCAGCAGCACAGGCCGTTCCCCGGTCTCCTCCTCGATCAGCCGGATCTCCGAAAGTTTCAGCGACAGCGCCGCCGTTCGCTGCTGCCCCTGGGATCCGAATTTTCGCAGATCGACTCCATCGGCGCAGATCCGGATATCATCGTGATGGGGCCCCTTGCGGGTGGTGCCGTACGCCCGGTCCTTTTCCTTCGATTCCCGCAAAAGCTGGAGAAACTGTTCCTCTTCTCCTCCCTCCGCATCGATCTGGGATTCATAGTCCAGCTGCAGATGTTCCCTTCCTCCGGAGATCCGCTGATGGATATCTCTGCTGATCTCATTGGTTTTTTCGAGGAATCTGCGGCGTTCCCGGACCAGACGGGCACCGGAGCGGACCAGCTCCTCATCCCATATCTCCAGAACCGCCTCATCAATCCGCTCCTCCTTCAGATAGGCATTTCTCTGCCGAAGGACCCTGCGGTAGGTGTTCAGATCATTCACATAACCTGGACGGATCTGACACAGCTCCCGGTTGATGAATCCCCTTCTCTTCCCCGGCTCATCCTTCACGATCTTCAGATCCTCCGGAGAAAACACGATGATGTGCAGCCGGTCCAGAAGCTCGGATGTCTTACTGATCTTCACACCATCGACCTTCACAGCCTTTGCACCCTCCCGGCTGACCACGATCTCGCTCACGTGATCTTCATCATCGTAATGGGAAACCGCCCGAACCTTGCAGTAATCCTGCCCGAACCGGATCATCTCCCGGTCGCGCTGCGTCTTGAAGGATCTGGCCACCGCATTCAAATAAATACCCTCCAGCAGATTGGTCTTTCCCTGGGCATTCTCACCCAGAAAGATGTTGATGTCCCTGCTGAAGGATACATTGAGATGTTCGTAGTTTCTGAAGTTTTCTAATTCGAGCTCGCGGATGTACATAATGCAAAGGCTGGCCTGTTACATGGAAGGAATCCGGACAGGCAGAATCAGATATTCATAAGCATTCCCTTCGGCGGGACGCACGACGCAGGGAGTGACGCTGGTATTCAGGTGAAGCGTGACCGTTTCATCGTCAATCTCCTTGATGACATCCATTACATACTTGGAGTTGAATCCGATCTCGATGTCATTTCCGGTCTTATCGATGACCAGCTCTTCCCGGACATTTCCCTCCTCCGAGCGGGAGGTGATGGTCATCAGATCGTCTTTTACCGAAATCTTGACCAGATTGTTCTTCCCTTCCTTGGCCAGAAGAGAAGCTCTCTCGATGCTTCCGGCGAATAATTCCTTATTGACCACCAGTCTGGTGGAGCTGTCCGTGGGAATGATCCTGCGGTAATCGATGAAGTCCCCTTCCATCAGGCGCAGAGCAATCTCGGTTCTTCCGGTATAGATGATCGCTCTCTTTTCTCCAAGATAGAGCTTCATATCCTCTTCCTGATCATCTTCTGCGATGATTCTGGAAATTTCATTCATGATCTTCGCGGAGGCGATGAATTTTCTCTCTTCTTCATTCTTCATCGGCTCATTGGAAAGAGCCAGACGGAATCCGTCCAGAGCGACCATTGTGGTAAGATCTTCGGTCATCTGGGTCAGGATGCCGGTCAGAACGCCCTTCGCCTCGTCGATGCTGGCGGCGAAGGATGTCTTTCGAACCATGCTGCGGAACAGCTCCTTATCCATCACCATGAAGTAATCGTTTTCTTCTCTCTTTCCCGTTTCCGGGAATTCATCCGCTGCCAGCGTCAGAACCTGGAAACTGGAGGAACTGGTGCTGATGGATAGAACATCGCTGCCGTTATCCTCAATAAAGACGGTTTCGTTGGGGAGCTTGCGGATGATCTCACCGAACAGCTTGGCGGTTGCCACTGCAGAACCCTCTTCTTCTACCGTCGCATCGATTTCTCTTCGAATGCTCATATCCAGATTGGAAGAAGTCAGAACGACCTTGTCCTGCTGCGCTGTGATCAGGATTCCCTTTAGAACAGGAATGGTAGTTCGGTTCGATACAGCTTTTGAGACGGTGCCCAGCGCTCTGGTAAGCTCCTGCTGATTACATTTGAATTTCATGATGACCTCCCGAAAAAGAAAGACATTTGTTTATATTATATATTCAGTATTAGTAGTAATAGAGTCTGTGAAAAGTGTGAATAACGGGAAGAACCATTGATTTTTCACAGTTTCTTATTCTTTATGGTGTGTGGATAACCCTTCAAAAACAGGCACAGTGGCTGTGAAAACGCTGTGAATATTATTTCAGATCATCCATCAGCTGTTTGATCTCTTCGGCGACGGTCGCATTGGTTTTGATCTCACCGGCGATCTTGTCGCAGGCGTGCAGCACCGTCGTATGATCTCTTCCTCCGAAGGACTGTCCGATCTTCGGCAGGGACATATCCGTCATCTCTCTGGTCAGATACATGGCGATCTGTCTGGGATGGGTCACCTCTCTCTTCCGGTTGGAGGATTCCATATCCGCCAGCTTGACGTTGAATTTCTTGCAGACGGCCTGTTTGATGGTTTCACAGGTGATCGTCACTTCCCTGGGATCGAAAATATCCGGAAGCTGCTGTTTCGCCAGTTCGACGGTGAGAGCCTTGTCCTTGTTGATAAGTACCTTGTAGGCGATGACCCGGGTCAGAGCGCTTTCGAGGTTACGGATATTGAACTTCACCTTCTCTGCGATCAGATCGATGATCTTGAGCATAACGTCGTCCAGATCCACTCCCTGCTGCTCTGCCTTGTTCCGCAGAATCGCGACTCTGGTCTCATAGTCCGGGGGCTGGATGTCCGCGACGATGTTCCACTGAAACCTCGATTTCAGACGTTCATCCAGATCCGTCAGCTTGCTGGGATGACGGTCGCTGGTGATGATGATCTGCTTCTCCAGTTCATAGAGGGTATTGAATGTATGGAAGAATTCGTTCTGCGTTCCTTCCTTGCCCTCGATAAACTGAATATCGTCGATCAGAAGAACGTCAACGGTTCTGTATTTTTTTTTCAGGTTATTTATTTTCTCGTTGCTTTGTTTGGCTCCTCTTGTCGCTTCAATGAACTCGGAAGTAAACATCTCGGAGGAAACATAGAGAACCTTCATGTTGGGGTCCTTCTGCTGGATAAAGTTTCCGATGGCATGCATCAGATGGGTTTTTCCCAGACCGGATCCGCCGTAAATGAAGACCGGATTGTAGACCTTCGCCGGTGTCTCGGCGACGGCCAGACAGACGGCATGGGCATAATTGTTATTCGGTCCGACGATGAAGTTATCGAAACTGTACTTCGGATTCAGGAAGAATTCCTGTTTCAGCGCGTCGGAGGAAAGCGGCTTCAGAGAAGGAGTGTCCTTCTGTTTCGGATTTCGGAGGGCATCATTGATTTCCCTTTCGCTCATCACCTTCAGGAGGACGTGGAATTTGCTGCCGCATACCTTGGAGACGGCATCTTCGATCTTATCCATGTAATGCTCGGTCAGAAGGTTCAGACGCATCTGATCCTGAACCGCAATCAAAAACGTACCCGCTTCCTTATCCATCTCGATCGGTTTCAGGGGAAGAAACCAGGTTTTGTAGCTGATTTCGGTCATGGTTCCCCGGACGTCGTTCAGAATACTGTTCCATGTTGTATTGTCAATCCGCTGCTTCATCGTATAATAAACTTAATTCCTTTGACAAAAATACAGATATATCATAACACAAAAACGTCAAAATGACAGAGTACAGATCAAATCCTTCCCAAAAATAATTATCCACAAAAAATGCACAGGTAAAAGTTGATCGATTTTTGAGTTGATTACATGATTCCTGCAAAATATCCACAACTGGTGGATAAAATTGTGCATAATTTGAACAGGGACACCTATATATTGTTGCCGGAAGGCTCAGAGAGAAATAAATTGACATCAAATGGTTTGAGAGGTATAATATTCAAGCTAATGTGCGCAAATTGAAATTAAGATTTGCGCGGTATTTTGTTTTATGTAAGAGTCATGAATTAAGGAGGATACGCTACTATGAAAATGACATACCAGCCTAAGAAGAGACAGAGAAAAAAAGAACACGGCTTCAGAAAGAGAATGAGCACGAAGAACGGAAGAAACGTCCTGAAGAGAAGAAGAAGAAGAGGAAGAAAAGTATTATCAGCATAAAGACCTGCAGGAGGTCTTTTTGTATTGCGGCCCGCCTGAGAAATGTTAAAAAAAGAAGTATTAAGAAACAGAAATGATTTTAGCAGGATCTACCGCAGGGGAAGATCCGTCGGAGAACGCTATGTCGTCCTGTTTTTTATGAAAAACGGATTGGAATACAACAGAACCGCATTTCTGGCAAGCAAGAAAGTAGGAAACAGCGTTCAGAGAAACCGGGCGAGAAGAGTGCTGAGAGAATGCTGGAAGAAGCATCAGGACATCCTTCCCGCCGGATATGATTTTATCATCATCGCGAGAAATACGATTAACGGCAGGAAGTGTCAGCAGGTGCAGGAATCACTGGACAGCGCTGTTCGGAAGGCGAAGATTACCAAACCCGTGAGGTGAATCAAATGAAGACGATACTGATCTGGATCATCCGGTTCTATCAGAAGTTCATATCACCACTGTTTCCGCCGACCTGCAGGTTCTATCCTACCTGCTCCGTTTATTTTATTCAGGCACTCGAAAAATATGGTTTTTTTAAGGGAAGCTACCTTGGAATAAGGAGACTGCTGAAATGTCATCCGTTCCACGAAGGAGGATACGATCCCTTAAAATAGAAGGAGAAGAAATTAATGTATACAATATTGGGAGTAATCGCAAAGCCTCTCGGTATGCTTCTTGACCTTCTATATGGTTTCATCGGTAATTACGGTATCTGTATCATCATCTTTACCGTAATAGTCAAGGTCTGTCTGTACCCTCTGTACATCAAGCAGATTAAATCCACTGCGAAGATGTCGGATCTGCAGCCAAAGATGCAGGAGATCCAGAACAAGTACAAGAACGACCAGGAAACCATGAATATCAAGATGCAGGAGCTCTACAAGGAAGAGAAATTCAATCCTATGGGTGGATGTCTTCCAATGCTCATTCAGATGCCGATTATCATGGGACTGTTCGCGCTTTTGCGTAATCCGATGCGTTACATGACGGATGACAACATGATCTTCGCATTTCATGAGTCCTTCGTCTGGATCAGAGACCTGGCGCAGCCGGATCCGTGGATCCTGCCGATCATTGCAGGCGTGGCAACATTTATCGCGTTCACGATGAACCGGATGCTGCAGGATACGGGAAATGCCGCAGGCAATCAGATGCAGGGAATGACCAAGATGATGCAGTATGTATTTCCTGTCATGATCCTGTGGATGGCAAGATCGTTCCCTTCGGGACTGGCGCTCTACTGGGCGGTCAGCCAGATCATTCAGATTTTCTTCAACATTCACATGTCCTCCATCCGTAAGAAGATGAAGCAGGAATCCGAAGAAAGAAGAATGAGAGAGAAACTGGAGAAAAAGCTGAACAGATGATAGGCTAACAAGCTGGAGGAATAAATAACAATGGATGCAATCGAAAAATGGGGCGTCAGCGTGGAAGAAGCCGTTGACCTGGCTTTGCAGGAAATGAAGCTTTCCAGAGATGACGTAGAGGTCACGGTACTGGAGGAGCCGTCCAGAGGTTTCTTCGGAATCGGATCGAAGCTCGCGAAGGTCCGCGTGGAGAGAAAAGCCCCTGTGATAGAAGAGAAACCGGAAGAAGTGAAGGAAGCTCCGGCCAGGAAGCCGGGTCCCATCGGTAAGGAAGAAGTCAGACCGGAGGAACTGGTCACACCGAAGGACCGTCAGGACAGGAAGCCGAGAGAACGCAAGGACAGAGACCGTAAGAAAAAACCCAGAAAAGAAAAAAGAGAAACCGTCAACATCGCGCTGGACGGAATCGATAAAGAAAGCCTGGAGATCACAGAGGATCATGAGGCCCTCACCTTCCTGAAGGAAGTCACCGCCAAAATGGGTCTGAAGCTGGACTTCACCTGCCGCACCGGCGAAAACCTGGTGTACATCGAGATGAGCGGTGATGATTCCAGAACGGTCATCGGCAAGCGCGGACAGACCCTGGACGCGATCCAGTATCTGACCAGCCTGGTGGTCAATAAGGACAACAAAGCATACATCAAGGTTGTCATCGACGCGGAGAATTACCGGGCGAAGAGACAGAGAACGCTGGAGCAGCTGGCGGATCGTCTTGCCGGCAAGGTCGTCAAGACCGGCAAGCAGGTTCGGCTGGAGCCGATGAATCCGTATGAGAGAAAGGTCATTCACGCGACACTTCAGTCTCATCCGAGTGTCATCACCAGAAGCGAAGGCGAAGAGCCCTACCGGAGAGTGATCATCGAACTGAAGAAATAAACTTACGGAGTCCGCGCGCAGCGGACTCTGTTCATATTATGCAAAGGCTGGACTAAGCGGGGAGGAAATGCTATGGAGGATACAATCGCGGCCATCGGCACACCGCTGGGAGAGGGCGGCATCGGAATCATACGGATCAGCGGCCCTGCCTCCCGGGCAATATTGGAGGATATTTTCGAATGCGCCGGAGATGCGGCGGACCTCGAAAACCGCCGGCTGAGCTATGGGCGCATCATCGACAAAGAAAACAATCAGATCGTCGATGAGTGCATGGCTGTATTCATGAAAGCGCCTAAGACCTATACCGCAGAGGATACCGCGGAGATCGACTGCCACGGGAGCATGGTATCACTGAGGAATGCTCTTCAGCTGATCCTGAGAAAAGGCGCCCGGCTGGCGGAGCCCGGGGAGTTCACCAAGAGAGCCTTCCTG
This sequence comes from Bacillota bacterium, assembly GCA_017459895.1. Lineage (GTDB taxonomy): Bacteria > Bacillota > Clostridia > Peptostreptococcales > Anaerovoracaceae > Lentihominibacter. The sequence goes on from JAFUCA010000006.1 coordinate 116,965, forward strand.
AACGGGCGCATCGACCTGTCCCAGGCGGAGGCGGTGATCGATGTGGTCCGGGCGAAGACGGACCGAAGCTTTGATGTGGCGATCAGCCAGCTGCAGGGAGCACTGTCTCTGAAGGTATCCGATATCCGCCGGTCCCTTCTGGATCTGCTGGTGGACATCACCGTCAACATCGATTATCCGGATGAAGACATCGAAGAGATCACCTACGAGAAAATGGGAGATGATCTTCTGCTGATCCGGGAGAGGATCGACCAGCTGCGCAGCACGGCGCATTCCGGCAGGATGCTCCGGGAAGGCCTGCGCATCGTGATCTGCGGCCGGCCGAATGTGGGCAAATCCTCCCTGATGAACGCATTGCTTCGGGAAAACCGGGCCATCGTAACGGAGATTCCGGGAACGACCCGGGATACCATTGAAGAGAGCGTCAACATCCGGAGCATCCCGGTAAATCTCATCGACACCGCGGGAATTCATGAGACCGAGGACATCGTCGAACGGATGGGAATCGAGCGGAGCAAGGACGCCTTCAATCAGGCGGACTACATCCTTCTGGTGCTGGATGCAAGCCAGCCTTTGACTGAGGAGGACCGTCTGCTGATCTCCACCATCGGAAACCGCAGCTGCCTCGTTGTCATGAACAAGCAGGATCTGGGGATGTGTCTGGATACGGATGAGCTCCGCAGTGCCCTCCCCCGCGGCCGGCTCCTTCCGGCATCCATGAAGAAGGAGGAAGGCATTTCACAGATCGAGGATCAGATCGAGGAACTGGTCTACGGGAGCACCACTCCCTCAGGAGATCATGTCCTGGTGAATAACGTTCGGCACATCCAGCTTTTGGATCAGGCGGCAGAGGACCTCTCGAGAGCCACGGAGATGATCCGACGAAACGAGCCCCTCGATTTTATCGAAGTCGATGTGCGAAGCGCGTACGATGCGCTGGGGGAGATCATCGGAGAGACGGTTTCCGACGAGATACTGAATGAAGTGTTTTCCCGGTTCTGCCTGGGAAAATAGGAAGTGCGACTGAGGACAGGCTATGAGTACATATCAGATGGGTGAATACGATGTGATCGTGATCGGGGCCGGGCACGCCGGGTGTGAAGCGGGCCTTGCCTGTGCGCGCCTCGGCAAGCGGACGCTGATGCTGTCGATCAATCTGGAGGCTGTGGCGATGATGGCCTGCAATCCCTCCATCGGGGGCACGGGAAAAGGCCACCTGGTGCGGGAGATCGACGCGCTGGGAGGGCAGATGGGTCTGAACATCGACAAGACCTTCATCCAGAGCCGCATGCTCAATACCGCCAAGGGCCCCGCGGTCCATTCCCTGCGGGCTCAGGCGGATAAGAACGAATATCACATCGAGATGAAGAAGACCCTGGAGCAGGAGCCGCTGCTGCAGATGAAGCAGGGAGAGGTGGTGGATCTGCTCCTGGAGGAAAAAATTCCCGGACAGAAAAAAGTCTGCGGTGTGGTGCTCCGCACCGGGAGCACGTACCGGGGGAAGGCCGTGATTCTTGCGACCGGAACCTTCCTGGGGGGCAAGGTCTTCATCGGAGACAGCGTCTATGAGAGCGGTCCCAACGGTCTGGCGCCCTCCACCGAGCTTGCCCGCAGACTGCGGGAGCACGGGCTTCCCATGCGGCGATTCAAGACCGGAACACCGGCGCGGGCGCTGGCCCAGAGTCTGGATTATGATAAGATGCTCCCCCAGGACGGCGATCCAGAGGTGGTCCCCTTCTCCTTCATGAACGATCATCTGGAGGTGGAAGGCGGACAGGTGCGCTGCTGGCTGACCTACACCAATGAGAAGACCCATGAGGTGATCCGGGCGAACTTTCACCGGTCGGCTCTGTTCGGCGGACAGATCGAAGGCATCGGCCCGAGGTACTGTCCCTCCATTGAGGATAAGGTGAACCGGTTTGCCGACAAGAAACGGCACCAGACCTTCATCGAGCCGGAGGGCAGATACACCGATGAGGTCTATATTCAGGGGATGTCCTCTTCCCTTCCGGAGGATGTGCAGGACGCATTCTACCGGACCATCGAAGGACTGGAGCATCTGGAGATCGTGCGGCCGGCCTACGCCATCGAGTACGACTGCATCGATCCGCTGGCATTGAAGGCGAGCCTCGAAAACCGTCAGATCGAGGGGCTGTTCTGCGCCGGACAGTTCAACGGCAGCTCCGGCTATGAGGAGGCAGCGGCCCAGGGACTGATGGCTGGGATCAATGCGGTGCAGAAGCTGGAGGGAAAGGACCCCTTCATACTGGACCGCAGCGAAGGCTACATCGGCGTTTTGATCGATGACCTTGTGACCAAGGGGACGAACGAGCCCTACCGGATCATGACCAGCCGGGCCGAGTACCGGCTGCTCCTGCGGCAGGACAATGCGGACCTGCGGCTGACGGAGAAGAGTTACCGGATCGGACTGGCGAGCGAGGAGCGTTATCAGAAGATGCTCCACAAGAAGGAGATGCTGCAACGGGAGACGGACCGCCTGCAAAGGCTGGTCGTGCAGCCGGAGGTGATCAATCCGATCCTGGAGGAAGCCGGGAGCACGAAGATCAGTGCGCCGGTGCCGCTGATCGATCTGCTGCGAAGACCGGAAGTACGCTATGAGATGACAGCTCCGGCCGACCCGGCCCGCCCGGTCCTGTCCCGCCACGAGCAGCAGGCGCTGGAGGTGCAGATCCGCTATGAAGGCTACATCGAGAAGCAGATCCGGCAGGTGGAGCGGTTCCGCCGACTGGAGCAGCGGGTGCTCCCGGAGGATCTGGACTACCTGTCCATCGACGGGCTTCGGATCGAAGCCCGACAGAAGCTGGATCAGCTGCGGCCGGTCTCCGTGGGACAGGCCTCTCGGATCTCCGGTGTCTCCCCCGCCGACATCAATGTGCTCCTGATCCATCTGGAGCGGATGCGCCGCGGCAGGAAAAAATCAGAGGAGTAAGATAATGAGAAGCTACGAGGTGAGTGACACCCATATCCTTCGGATCGCTGAGGCAATGCAAAGGCTGGACATTCCGGAGGAGGAGAAAAAGGCGAAGACCCTGGAAGGCTATATGACAGCTGTGATCGACAGGAACCGGGCCGTCAATCTGACGGCCATCACCGATCCGGAGGAATTCGTCGAAAAGCATTATATCGATTCCCTGTCGGTCGCTTCCTTAGAGGAATTTGGCGGAGCGAAGACGGTGATCGATCTTGGAACCGGGGCGGGTTTTCCCGGAGTGCCTCTGGCGGTTGCCTTCCCGGAGAAGGAGTTTCTGCTGGCCGATTCCCTGAACAAGAGGATCGAGGTCGTTCAGGAATTCTGCAGGGATCTGGAGATCCGAAATGTGCGGGCGATCCATGGCCGGGCGGAGGATCTCGGCCGGCGGGAGGATCTGCGGGAGCATTTCGATATATGCATTTCCCGGGCCGTGGCAGATCTCTCCGTGCTCGCGGAGTATTGCCTGCCCTTCGTGAAGGTCGGAGGATGGTTCATCTCCTACAAGGGTCCGTCCTGCGAAGAGGAGGTCCGGGAGGCGGAGCATGCCATCGGACAACTGGGAGGCGTCGTGGAAAAAATTGTAAAACCAGACCAGAACGCCGGATCAGGCCATAAATTGGTGCTTATACGAAAGAAAGAATCTACACCACCTGCGTATCCACGAAGGCCCGGAAAGCCAGCCAAATCGCCGCTGAGAGCTTCCAAATAATGTAAAATCATGGTAATTTGACCTCAGAAAATGTTTCATGTTTCACGTGAAACATTTTTTGCGTTAACGAGGGAATAAGGTAGGTGACGGATGAATCTAAATGGGGTATAATAAAACGGTGTTATTGCTGGCAATGAAACGGAGGACTGAATTGGGAAAGGCAATTGCGATATTTAATCAAAAGGGCGGTGTAGGCAAGACAACGACGAATATTAATCTGGCTGCCTGCCTGGCAATGAAGGGGAAGAAAGTCCTTGTTCTTGATATTGACCCCCAGGGGAATACGACCAGCGGACTCGGGTTCTCGAAGAGAGACCTGGAACTGACCACCCACGAGGTGCTGATCGAGGATGACATCCATCCGGAGGAGGCGGTTCTGCCCACCGGCGTGGAGAATCTGTTCATCATGCCCGCCAGCGTTCAGCTGGCCGGTGCGGAGGTGGAACTGATCAACATGCCCGGACGGGAGAAGCGGCTGAAGATGGCCATCGATATCCTGAAGCCGGACTACGATTATATCTTTATCGACTGTCCCCCTTCTCTCGGGTTCCTGACGATCAATTCCCTGACCGCCGTCGATTCCGTGCTGATCCCGATCCAGTGCGAGTTCTATGCGCTGGAAGGCGTCAGCCAGCTGATGAGCACCATCGATATCGTCCGGACAAATCTGAATCCCGGACTGGAGATCGAAGGTGTCATTCTGAGCATGTTCGATGGCAGAACCAACCTGTCCGTGCAGGTGGTGGAGGAAGTGAAGAAGTACTTCCGGGAGAAGGTCTATGCTACCGTGATCCCCCGGAACGTCCGGCTGGCGGAGGCACCGAGCCACGGAATGCCGGTCATTCAGTACGATCCGCGTTCGACGGGAGCGCAGGCATATACGGAGTTCGCTGAGGAGTTTCTGGAATCTGAGGGGGAACGTAAATGACGGCACAGAAAAAAGCGCGGGGACTGGGCCGCGGCCTGGATGCCCTGTTCGGGGATGTTGAGGTAAACTCTCCCCGGCCGCAGACAGCGGCGAAGAAAACAAAGCCGGAGAAGCCGGCAGCCGAAGAAGAAGACGTTCGAGAGAGAGACCTGAAGTACATCGATATCAACGATATCAAGCCCAATGCCGCACAGCCGAGAAAGAATTTTGACGAGGATAAGCTGGAGGAACTGGCGGAATCCATCGAGCAGCACGGACTGATCCAGCCCATCGTTCTGCGTGCCGCGGGGCAGGGCTACGAGATCGTTGCGGGAGAACGGCGCTGGCGCGCGGCCAGGATGATCGGACTTAAGGAGCTTCCCTGCATCATCAAAGAGCTGACCGACGAGGAGAACATGCTCCTCGCCATCATCGAAAACATGCAGCGGGAGGATCTGAATCCCATCGAGGAAGCCGAGGGGCTGAAGCAGATGATCGACACCTACGGACTGACCCAGGAACAGGTTTCCCGGGGCGTCGGCAAAAGCCGGCCGTATATCACCAACAGCCTGCGTCTTCTGAAGCTTCCGCCAAAGCTGCGGTATATGACCGCGGACGGCAGCCTTTCCATGGGGCATGCCAGAGCGCTGGCGGCGGTAAAAGACGAGAAACTGCAGATCGCGCTGGCGGAGCGGGCGGTAAGCGAAGGCCTGTCGGTCCGGCAGATCGAGAAGCTGGCCCAGGAGAGCGGCAAAGCCGGAACCAGGAGAAAACCCCGGAAGACCAAGAGCGCTGACGAGAAGCGGGTCGAAATGGAGCTGCGGGAGGCGCTGGGAACGAAGGTGAGCCTACAGAGAAAAGGCGCCCGCGGCAAGATCGAGATCGAGTTCTATAACGGAGAGGAAATGGAGCGGCTGATCGATCTTCTGAGGGCGATCCGATAGAGTGAAACGGGAATGTTTCACGTGAAACACTGTTAAAAATATCATTTATAATAGAGAAAGAGGTACAACTATGGAAAGAAATGTAGGAACCATCTCGAGAGGAATCCGGTGCCCGATCATCCGGGAAGGCGATGATCTGGCGAAGATCGTTGTGGACAGCGTCCTGACCGCGGGACAGACCGACGGGTTCGAGCTGCGGGACAGAGACATCGTCTGCGTGACCGAATCGGTCGTTGCCCGGTCCCAGGGAAACTACGCGTCCGTGGATGCGATCGCAGCGGATGTGAAGGCGAAGCTGGGGGGAGAGACCATCGGCGTCATCTTCCCGATCCTGTCCAGAAACCGGTTCGCGATCTGCCTGCGGGGCATCGCGAAGGGGGCGAAGAAGATCGTGCTGATGCTCAGCTATCCCAGCGATGAGGTTGGAAATGAGCTGGTCTCCATCGACCGGATCGACGAGGCGGGCGTGAATCCGTACAGCGATGTTCTCACACTGGAGAAATACAGAGAGCTGTTCGGTGAGAACCGGCATCCCTTTACCGGCGTAGACTATGTTCAGTACTACGGAGATCTGATCCGGGAATGCGGCGCGGAGGCGGAGATTATTTTCGCGAACCAGCCGAAGACGATCCTGAACTATACGAAGAATGTCCTGACCTGCGATATCCACACCAGAGCGCGGACGAAGCGCATCCTGAAGGCCGCCGGCGCGGAGGTCGTCTGCGGGCTGGACGATATCCTGAATGAGTCCGTGGACGGCAGCGGATTCAACTCGAAGTACGGACTGCTGGGCTCCAACAAGGCAACGGAAGACAGCGTCAAGCTGTTCCCCGAGAACGGCCAGCCTTTGGTCGACGAGATCCAGGCGCAGCTGAAGGAGAGAACCGGCAAGAACGTGGAGGTCATGGTCTATGGTGACGGCGCCTTCAAGGATCCGGTTGGTAAAATATGGGAGCTAGCAGACCCGAGCGTGGGCGTTGCCTGGACCAAGGGTCTGGAGGGCACCCCGAACGAGCTGAAGCTGAAGTACCTGGCGGACAACGACTTCGCGGACCTGTCCGGCGACGCGCTGAAGGAAGCGATCTCCGGCCGCATCAAGGAGAAGGACGGCAGCCTGGTGGGCAAGATGGAATCCGAGGGAACCACGCCCCGCCAGCTGACGGATCTGATCGGATCGCTGTGCGACCTGACCAGCGGCTCCGGCGACAAGGGAACCCCCATCGTATTCATCCAGGGATACTTTGACAACTACACCACGGAATAGCTTGAATCCTGCGAATGATAAAGCCCGGCATTTTCGCCGGGTTTTTTCTTGACACTTAACTATAAAAACTATAAAATTAAAACATAAACTATAAAAACTATAAAATCAATAAAAGAAAGGATGCGAGCAATGTACGATAGCAGTCCTTACAATCCTTCCTTTGGGTCTGAACCGGGGGCATACATTCACAGAGAAGATGTGGAGAATAAAATCCTAAACAAATTCTGTGAAGAAAAAACAGGTCCACGGTCATATATGATCATGGGAGCACGCGGATCCGGAAAAACAGTTTTAATGCATCACATGGCAAACAGATTTGAAACGTTTGATGATTGGGTCGTTGTAAGAATGAATCCAAATGTCAATATGCTGGACTCATGTATGAGAAAACTGTACGGGCATAAGAAAGCATCCCCCATTATCAAAGCAGCGAAGATCAATCTGAATCTGTTTAGTCTGACACTGGAAATGCCGACACCTCAGGTGGCAGATGTGGAGGAAGCCATAGCAGAGATCCTAAAAGAACTGAAAAAGAATGAGATGAGGCTTCTGATCGTCATAGATGAAGCAACAAACACACCATCCATGAAGGCATTTGTAAGCGCATATCAGAATCTGATCGGACAGAAATTGCCTGCATATATGCTGATGACAGGCCTTTATGAGAAGATCAACTCTTTGAGGGAAGAAGATAATCTGACCTTCTTGTACCGCATGCCGAGAATCTATCTCGAACCGCTCAACATCGGAGAAATCGAAATGAATTACAAAGAAGTGTTTGATCTTAAAGATAGCGAGGCAGGCAGGATGGCGGCGATCACAAAGGGGTATTCCTACGCGTTCCAGCTTTTGGGAGATCTGACTTGGGAGAATGACGGTGACTATACAGCTGTTCTTGAGGAGTATCGTGCGCAGCTCTATGAGGTAGTCTACAGCAAACTCTGGCGCGAGACAACCCCGGTAGATCGGGATGTTCTATATTGCATCGCATCTTCGGAAGATGGGAAAGTGAAAACAATAAGAGAGATGCTTGGAAGAGAATCAAATGAATTTTCTCCATATAGTGATAGACTGAAGAAAAAAGGCGTTGCGGACGGTAATCGAAGGGGGTATCTGGAGCTGGCCCTTCCCTTCTTTAAAGGATATGTCCTGGATCATTATAATGGTTATTATCGCACAAGACCAGTGGAGGACCTTCCGGAGGGATTATAATGCTCAACCACCACATCTTGTACCAACCATCCCTGCACACCCCCGGCAGCAAAAAAGTAAAAAAAAAGTATCATTTCAATCCTACTCATACAAAGGCTGTGAAACCCGTTGAAAAACCAACGGTTTCGCAGCTTTTTCGCTTCGAAAGACATACGAAACCACTCTGTTTAAGATTTGACAACCTAAGTACAAGAATTGTATTATAACCTATGTATGTATGCGCTGTAACGAAAACGTTTGCGCGCACACAAAACCGTAATCAAATCAATTATCAATCGCATATACGAAGCATTAGGAGCCCGACATGAGGAACAACAAATCTGCCAATAGAATGGTCGCCGTTACACTGGCACTGATGATGGCCGTAACTCCGTTTTTCAGCACCCACGCGATGGAGACGACGGCGCCGCCGCCGGATGTGACGGCAGCGCAGGAAACGGATCAGACGCAGAGCACCGGGGATAAGGTGACACCTTCGAAGCCCGAGGTCCAGACGGACGCAGAGAAGGCCGAGACGAAACCGTCACCATTGAGGGCAAAGGCAACTTCCAGGGAAAGACCAGCTGTAGTTATATAATCACACCCGCCGATATCGCGCAGGCCAGTATCGCAGCGATGGATCCCGTGAGGAACACCGGTGAGGAGCTTACACCGAAGCCGGAGCTGATCTTCAACGGCACGACGCTGAAGGAAGGAACTGATTACGAGATCACCGGCTACGAGAACAACGTTGAGATCGGAACCGCAGCCGTCCGCATCCAGGGCAAAGGCAATTTCACAGGAACGACCAGCGGAAGCTTCGAGATCATCGAGAACGACGGAGGATACTCTGAACTTCCGGCAGCAGAACAGAAGACAGTGAACAGTATCGCAAGCAAGCTGGGCATGGATGTTCCGGAAGCAATGGACGTCTATAACTACGCTAAGGAAGCCGGTGTCCCGACGGATACGCTGTCGATCACAGATGAAACGATCCTGAAGGGGAACACAGACACAGACGTGAAGGGATCTCACTTCAGCCCGCTGACCGCGAAGGCATCGAAGACCGCGAAAAAGACCATCACCCTGAAATGGACGAAGAACGCCAGGGCCGACGGCTACAAGATCTACGGCAGCCTCTGCGGAAAAACGAAGAAGTGCAAGCTGCTGAAGACGATCAAGACGAACGGAACCACCAGTTTCACCCAGAAGAAGCTCAAGAAAGGCAAGTACTACAAATACGTCGTTGTCGCATATAAGAATATCGCCGGCAAGCAGATCACGGTAGCTGCCAGCCCGACCATCCACGCGGCAACCCTGGGCGGCAAGGCGGGCAACGACAAGAAGGTGACCACAAAGGCAAAGAAGAACAAAGTCACGGTGAAGGTCGGCAAGACCTTTAAGCTTAGCGCAAAGGCTGTCCCGGCCAAGGCAAAGAACAAGGTCAAAAAGCACAGAGCAGTGTCCTATGACTCAGCCAACAAGGCGATCGCGACAGTCAGTGCGAAGGGCGTGGTCAAGGGAGTAAAGAAAGGCACCTGCTACGTCTATGCCTACGCGCAGAACGGCGTCTTTGCGAAGATCAAAGTTACCGTTAAATGAGATCCGAGGTTTCGGACAGAAACGCATCCAGACAATTGGAATCCGACGAAATCAGCGCCCGCTTATCCGCGGGCGCCATTTTCTTGATGGCAGCTTCCCGCTTCAGGGCGGCGCTTCGGTCGGAGATGAGTTCCAGATAGACCGGGGTGACCGGCAGGCGGCTGCGGGTATACTTGCCGCCCTTTCCCGACTGATGGGATGCCAGCCTTTGCATGAAGTCGTTGGTCCAGCCGGTATAGAGGGAGCCGCCGGCGCAGCGGAGCATGTATACGGCGGGCTGTCCTTTGAGTGTTGCGATGTCCGTTTTCATGAGAAAAATTATATCACACCCCGGGAAACTATGTTAGAATATTTGTGTATGGGCAAAAGCGGTGCGGGCCGCAGGAAATAGAATAATAAAGGAGAAATGTATGAACAGAAACATTACCGACACCATCGTCTATATCGGTGCCAACGATCACGACATCGACCTGTTCGAGGGTCAGTACATCGTTCCGAACGGCATGGCCTACAACTCGTATGCGATCATCGATAATAAGATCGCGATCATGGATACCATCGATCAGAGAAAGACCGATGAGTGGCTGCAGAACATCGAGCTGGCGCTGCGGGGCGTGAGCCCGGATTACCTGGTGGTGCAGCACATGGAACCGGACCACTCCGCGTCGATCCAGGCCTTCATGGAGAAATATCCCCAGGCCACCGTGGTCGGCAACCGCAAGACTTTCAAGATGATCGCTCAGTACTTCCCGGACATCAAGATCGGCAAGTCCGTCGAAGTGGCTAACGGCGACGTGCTGGATCTGGGCAAGCATAAGCTGAACTTTGTGTTCGCGCCCATGGTTCACTGGCCGGAGGTCATGATGACCTACGAGCCCACGGAGAAGATCCTGTTCTCCGCGGACGGATTCGGCAAGTTCGGCGCGCTGGACGTGGACGAAGACTGGGCCTGCGAGGCGAGAAGATATTACTTCGGCATCGTCGGCAAATACGGCGCACAGGTGCAGGCGGTTCTGAAGAAGGCCGCGGCCCTGGAGATCGAGAAGATCCTGCCGCTGCACGGACCGGTGCTGGAGGAGGATCTGGGATACTACATCAACCTGTATGACATCTGGTCCAGCTATCTGGCGGAGACCGACGGCATCTTCATCGCCTACACCTCCGTCTACGGACACACAAAGGCTGCCGCGGAAATGCTGGCGGCAGAGCTGGAAGCCCGGGGTGTGCCGAACGTGGAGATCACTGACCTGGCCAGAGAGGACTGGGCGGAGGCAGTGGAGGACGCGTTCCGCTACGACAAGCTGGTCCTGGCGACCACCACATACAATGCAGAGATCTTCCCCTTCATGCGTCAGTTCATCGATCACCTGACGGAGCGGAACTTCCAGAAGAGAACCGTGGCCTTCATCGAAAACGGCACCTGGGCACCCACGGCGGCCAAGGTGATGAAGGGTATGTTCGAGGGAAGCAAGGACATTGCCTTTGCGGAGAACAACGTGACGATCCTGTCCGCGCTGAACGAAGAGAGCACCGCGCAGCTGATGGCGCTGGCGGACGAGCTGGCGGCCGATTACATCAAGCCGGAGACCGACGAAGAGGAGAAGAAGATCGATCCGACCGCGCTGTTCAAGATCGGCTACGGTATGTACGTCATCACATCCAACGACGGCAAAAAGGACAACGGCATGATCGGCAACACGGTGGCGCAGGTCTCCAACGACCCGTCCCGCCTGATCGTCGGCATCAATAAAGCCAACTACTCCTGCGATATCATTTCGGGGAGCGGTGAGATGAACGTCTGCACCCTGAACGAGCAGGCGCCCTTCCAGGTGTTCGAGCAGTTCGGGTTCCAGTCCGGACGGAATGTGAATAAGTTCGCGGACTTCGATCACTTCGACCGCAGCGGCAACGGCCTGCCGTACCTGAACAAGTACGCCAACGGCTATATGTCACTGAAAGTGTTCGATACCGTCGACACCGGCAGTCACATCATGTTCTTCTGCGATATCGTGGAGAGCGCCGTGCTGAACAACGTTCCGAGCATGTCCTACGATTACTACCGGAGCAACGTCAAGCCCCGTCCGGCGGAGGAGGTCAAAGGCTGGGTATGCGATGTCTGCGGATACGTCTACGAAGGCGAGAACCTTCCGGAAGACTTCATCTGTCCGCTGTGCAAGCACGGAGCGAGCGACTTCACGAAGATGGGATGAGAGTCCTAGGCCCTACATCCTTCGCGCCAGCTCGCACAGGAGCAGGCCGGCGAGGATGATGGCGATGACGCCCAGCTTGCCGGTGAGGGTCCCCAGCGGGATCAGAAACCGGCCCAGCACCGGGATGTGCAGAGCCACGCGGCCGTAAACATTGTAATAAGAAACCGGGGAGAGGTCAGCCTTTGCGTTGGCGTCTCCCTTTGTTATGAGCTCGCCGTTTTCGGGATCATTGGAGATGACCCGGTGGGTGATGGGCACATCGCTGGTTCCGTCGCTGAAGACAATCACATCATCCGCAGTGATAGACGCAGGATCGACAGCCTTTGCATAGATGAGAGAACCGACGGGAATCGAAGGCTCCATGCTGCCGGTCAGAACGCAGTAGCCGGAGTAGCCCGCCAGGCGCGGCACGGTCAGAATGAGGCACAAGACGATGGCGCCGGCGATGATCGCGGTGCCGATGATATTGAGAATGACCCCCAGGGGGGAACGCTGTTTCGCTTTTGCCATAGCCGCCTCCTGAGAGCATTATATCACACCGGAGCGCATTGACAATTGTCAGAATAGTGATAAAATTATTGTGTCATCATTTCAAAACGTTATTGTCGTTGATACGACGAAAGGAGGTAACTATGTCTCTGAAGGAGCAAAACGAAATCATTGCCAATGAGATCGCGACGTTCAACGCGAGGAAATCGCTGGCAGTGGCTGCAATCATCATTATTGCTGCATTTATTCTGAATTTCTTCCTTCCGGAGGACCCGGCGGACTTCGGCGTGCTGTGTACGATCCCGGCGTTGCTGATGATCATCTACATCTTCGTGACGAAGCGGATCATCGAGGCCCTGACCATCGGCGCGGTCGTCGGCTTCATCATGTGTTCCAGCCCGGGTGAAAACGTCATGTGGGCATTCAGTGAATCTCTGCTGAACACCATGATGTCCGAGGACATCGCCTGGCTGATCATCGTCTGCGGACTGATGGGCGGCATCATTTCCCTGATCGAGCGGTCCGGCGGCGCGTACGCCTTCGGCCAGTGGGCAGCGAAACGGGCGAAATCCGAGAAGGCGGCGCTGATCTGGACCTGGATTCTGGGCTGCATTATCTTCATCGATGACTACCTGAACTCCATGACCGTCGGCTCCTGCATGGCATCCCTGACGGATAAGCACAAAACCCCCCGTGAGATGCTGGCTTATGTCTGCGACTCCACGGCGGCTCCCCTGTGCGTTCTGATCCCCATCACCACCTGGGCGGTCTTCTGCGGCCGGATCCTGACGGCGAACGGCTGGCAGGAGGATGGTGCCAGCGAGATCGGAATGTTCGTCAAGACCATTCCCTTTAATCTGTACGCATGGATCGCGGCGCTGATCGTGCCGCTGGTCATCATCGGTATCGTGCCGAAGATCGGTCCCATGAAGAAGGCCTACCAGCGTGTGGCGGAGGGCGGCCCCCTGGCTCCTCCGGGATCCGAGAAGATCACCATCCTTGAAAGCGACAAGGAAGGCGGGAAAATGAACATTCCGGAAAATCCGCATATGTTCAACTTCTTCGTTCCCATCATCGTCCTGGTCGTCGCGACCATCATCTTCGATACGGATATGGAGATGGGCGTTCTGGCAACTCTGCTGGTGATGTTCGTCATGTACATGGCGCAGAACATCATGCCGGCCTCGGAGTTCTGGGATATCATCATCAAGGGCATCCAGAACATGATCCTGCCGCTGATGCTGATGGTCATGGCTTTTGTCTTCGCGGACATGAACGAGACCATCGGATTCACCAAGTGGTGCATCGAGAGCGCGACCTCTGTGATGACACCGGCCACCGCGCCGATGATCATCTTCCTGGTCCTGGCCTGCACCGAGTTCATCACCGGCACCAACTGGGGTATGTACGTTATCGCTCTGCCGATCATCATTCCGCTGGCAATGAACATCGGCGTCTCCATGCCGCTGGCGGTCGGAGCATGCATCTCCGCCGGCGTCTTCGGATCCCACATCTGCTTCTACTCCGATGCGACGGTCCTGACCTCCGCAGCCTGCGGATGCGACAACTTCCGTCACGCGTTCACCCAGATGCCTTATGGTATCATGGCAGCCATCCTGAGCTTCATCGGATACGCGATCATGGGATTCGTGATGGCATAGCTCCTCCAAAGGCTGGAGCAGTTTTCAGTTGAATTAAATGCACGGGCCGCTGCGCGCTTCGGATCGAAGGCGCAGCGGCCTTTGTTGTGGACTGCCCTGCTCTGCCTGCATGACTCAAATGGCCGCTTTCCGCGAAAACCTTTCGAAGTTCGGAAGGCTTCGCAGAAAAGCAGCTTTGGCCTGACGGCACGAAGGGCCGTTTTCCGCGAAGGAGGCAATGATTGCGGGTCAGCTCGCGGAAATGACGCGGATCAGGAGAGCCGCAGCGTGTCATTTCTGCGAAACCCATCTCAGATCCGGTGTTCTTCGCAGAAACAATTCCCCCTCTGAGTGACTTGACGTGCCAGTTTCCGCGAAGAATCCTGGAATACTCAAGGCCTTCGCAGAAAAGCGTCTATGAGCTTCGACTCCGCCGGATAGTTTTCTGCGAAGAGTGCGCACGATTCAGCACAGTTCGCGGAAAAGGTGCGGATCGGGCCGCTCGCGGAATTTCATTTCCGCGAGCGGAACTGTAAAAACATGTGATTTCGCAGAAAACGCTTTCTGTATCACAAACAGGCGATCGATGTTACAATAATGACGGCGCATCCATCACAGGATCGCCAGACACACAAGGCACAGAGAGGAAAGAAACATGCTTACGATCGGCTGTCATTTATCATCGGCGGAGGGATTCCTTCACATGGGAGAGGAGGCGCTGTCCATCGGCGCCAATACCTTCGCGTTCTTTACCCGCAATCCCAGGGGCGGCAGGGCGAAGGCGATCGATCCCGTGGACGCGCAGGCGCTGCGCTCTCTTCTGGAGGAGAATCACTTCGGCCGACTGGTGGCCCATGCGCCCTACACCCTGAATCCCTGCTCCGGCAAAGCGAACGTCAGAGAATTCGCCAGCCTTTGCATGAGAGAAGATATGGAGCGGATGGAGCATCTGCCGGGAAACTATTACAACTTCCACCCGGGCAGCCACGTGGGGCAGGGCACGGAGCGCGGCATCGAGATGATCACGCAGCTGCTCAATGACATTATCACCCCGGAGCAGTCCACGATCATTCTTCTGGAGACCATGGCGGGCAAGGGCAGTGAGATCGGCGGCCGCTTCGAGGAACTGAAGGCCATCATCGACGGGGTGCGGCATGCGCAAAAGCTGGGGATCTGCATGGATACCTGCCACGTCAGCGACGGCGGCTACGATATCATCTCTGATCTGGACGGGGTGCTGGAGGAGTTCGACGAGGTCATCGGGCTGGAGAAGCTGCACGCTCTGCACATCAACGACAGCAAGAACCCGCCGGGATCCCGCAAGGACCGCCACGCGAAAATCGGGGAGGGGACGATCGGAACGGATGCCATCGCAGCCTTCATCAATCACCCCAAATTAAAAGGGCTTCCATGCATTCTGGAAACCCCCAATGAACTGGATGGCTACGCCCGGGAAATCCGGCGGTTGCGGGATCTCTGCCAGGGATAATCGAGAGCAGAATGGAAATCGCCAATAGGCGATATACGGGCCAGACCAGCTGTTTCCTGAAGTTTCGCCGGCTACGCGTTATCCCGGGCATGCTTGACGGCCTGGGCCAGCTGATCCGCGCAGGACGTCGGCTTGCGGCCGCAGGTATTGCCGATGAGAAGATCGTGAATCTCGTCGACGCTTTTGCCTTCGATCAGCTTGCCGATGGCCTTCAGGTTGCCGTTGCAGCCGCCGGTGAACTGGACGTTGTGGACGGAATTCCCTTCCAGATCGAAATCGATCAGGGACGGGCAGATGCCGCTGGTTCTGTACTGATAATGTTTCATTTCAAAACTCCCTTCTTGAATCGGTAGTGTCAGGTGTTCACTTCGCAAATTGTCACGAAACTTCACATTTTGACTCTTCCCATGACAATCTGTTTTTCTTTTTGTCACGCAGTACGCCGTTTTTGAAGTCACTGTGACAAATTCTTATGATAAAACAGAATGGACATATCGCAATTGTCACGCAACTCAACATTTTGACTCTTCCCATGACAATCTGTTCTTCATTTTGTCACGCAGATTCACCTTTTGGTTCGTTCTGTGACAATCCATTTTCTGTTTTGTCACGACATGGCCTGTTTCTGCCTGTACCTTGACAAATCCTGCTTTCACACGTCACTTGACGCTACCCCTGAATCAGTCTGCCTGCGGGATGGTTTCCACCAGGCCCAGGAATAAGGGGGCACCGGTCTGGGTGTCGATCAGCGCGTAGACGAAGGGGCGGTCCAGGTAGACCCGCTTCGGTTCGGGCGGGTTCAGGATCGCGCCGGACTTGTCCATGATCACCGCAGTGCAGGCCGCTGCCTTGGTGCCGTCCTGATCCAGCTCGATGTGGGTCTTGTGGAGCACATCGCTGATGTGAAGAGCCAGGGTCGGATCGGTCTCATCCGCAAGGAACATCTTCGAAAAATCCGCCGCTTCGGAGAAGGCCAGAGGCATCCCCATGCCGATCAGAACCGGCTTCAGGGAGGCGCCGTAATCGTAGCTGAACTCGGGGAGTCGGAACTGGACACCGCCCTTCGGAGTGATGCGGTTCTTCCACGCGCTGGTGAAGTCTGCGCCGGAAAGCGTCATCGCGTAATCTCTGGCGCTCATTCCCTTCGGCGGAAGCAGTCCCAGAAAAGCGGTGCTGCCGTTTCCGTAGGGACTGAGGAATCCCTGGCCGCCGCTCTTAAACTCCAGGTAGACACTGCCCCGGCCCTCCAGCATCGTGACCTTCTGTGCCGCCTTGCCGGCGGGGGTGAACATCCGGTCGCTGTCCTTTTGGAGCACCGTCAGCGGGTGGGGCCACCGGCCTTCGAAGGACACCGCGTTGATCAGAAGGAAGCGGGCATCCGCGGACAGGCCCTCGGCAGGATCGATGATCTGCCGGATCATGTTCCGGGTCTGATTATAGACCCACTTGTTTATGTCCGCAACCGTCGCGTCATTAAAGGGCGCTTCAAAGAACGAGGCGTTGAGGTAGTGCTTGTTCAGCTGCAGGAACTGGGGATCGGCCGTGAACTCCGAATTCTTTTTCGCCCAGATGGAGTTGTTGTTCGTGTAGATGAAGTCCTGGCCGGAGCTCAGGCGGGCGTGCAGCTTCCACAGAGACTCGTTCAGGGCGTCCATCAGAAGCGCGGCCCCGCTGGCCGCATCGTTCTTGTCGGCTGCATCGTTCTCGCCGGCCTCACCGCTCTCACCGCTCCCGCCGGCCACATCGTTCTCGCCACTCTCGCCGTTCTCACCGGCCTCACCGCTCTCGCTGCTCCCGCCGGTTCCCGTCAGCGTGGCCAGCATTTGCTGCTGCGTGGTGCCTGCCGCGCCCCCCGCGGTCATCGCGAGGGCGGTCATGACGGAGTCCGGTGAGACCAGAACGTTCGGTGAAGCGGGATCCTCCCGCAGGGTCGCCTGCAGCAGCCGGAAGGAAAAATCCGTGTACGCCGCGGTGAATCCATCGGTGACGGCCGTGTCCGCCGGAGCGGCAAAGGGAAATCCCGCGGCGAGATCCACAGATGTGTCGCTCAGCTCCAGGACCTCCGGCTGCGGCGGCTTCGGGACGGGAGCCGGCGTCTTCGCCTTCTTCACCGTTACCTTGCATTTCAGAGTCTTTTTGCCGACCTTCGCCTTGATCCAGCAGCTGCCGGTCTTCTTGCCGGCCTTCAGGACCACCGTCTGGCGGTATTTGCCGGACTTCTTCTTAATGGCGACCCGCTTCTTGCTGGCGGTCTGCCACCTGACCTTCTGATGGGCGTTTTTCACGCTCAGCTTCACCGTGGCTCCGGGCTGGAGGGTGATCTTCGTCTTTGTCAGCTTCACCTTCGATGCTGCAAAGGCTGGACTGTCCCCTCGAAGGCCGGCGAATCCGAACGCGGCGACCAGAAGGATCAATGTCAGGGCGAGCGTGCGCAGGAGCGTTTGTTTCAGCGATGTTGTTCTTGTCATATCCATCACTCCTCTCGTATCGGTGGCAAAGCCGGCTTAATCATCGTGTCCGCCGACGGCATACTGCAGGACCTCATTGGCGACGGAGCCGGCGGCATCGATGCCGTAGCCGCCCTCTTCCACGAGGACGACGAAGGCGTAGGGATGGGACTCATCGTTCAGGAAGCCGACGAACCAGGAGTTCGGGGCGCTCTGCCCCTCCACCTCAGCCGTACCGGTCTTGGCACAGAGGTCCAGACCCGGGAAGTTGTATTCTCCGTTATAATGATTTTCGACGTTGTTGCGCATCATGGACTTCAGAGACTTCGCGGTTTCCTCGGCGATCATCTCCTTCGTCTGTGTCGTCATCTTCGAGACCTGCTTGCCCACCAGCGAGCGGGAGTCGATGATGGAGGGCAGGACCGCCTCGCCGCCGCGGGCGATGGCGCCCACATAGACCATCATATTGCACGGACAGACCATGTCGTTGTACTGGCCGATGCCGGTCCAGGCGAGGTTCACACCGCCCTTCGGGAAGTCAAAGGATCCCGCTTTGGTATGGATGCCGTCGATGTCGTAGCTCTCCATCAGACCGGCCTTCTGCGTGTACTGCTTCATCTGCTTCTTGCCGATCTTCTCGGACAGCTTGCCGAAGAAGCAGTTGCAGGAGACCTCCAGAGCTTTTTCCAGATTGACGGTGCCGTGGGCCTCCACGTCCGTCACCCGGTCGCCGTTGCCATAGTCGACGAAGCTGTCGCAGTAGATCTCATAATCGTAGGCGTCGTCCAGCTGCTCGATGGCCGCCGCCGCGGTGACCAGCTTGAAGGTCGATCCCGGGGCGAAGCTGGCGCCAGTCAGGCGGTTGATGTAGGTTCCGTCCTCCACCTCGTAGGGCGGATCGGTCGGATCGTAGGTCGGAGAGGAGACCATACAGAGAATCTCTCCGGTGTTGTAGTTGTAGACACCGACGGTGCCGCGCCGGCCCGACAGCGCATTGTAGGCTTCCGCACAAAGGCCGGCATCCAGGGTCAGGTAAATGTCCTTGCCCTGATTGTTCAGCGTGTAGATGCCGTTGATAAAATCATAGCCGATCAGCCGGTCGACGAAGATGCGGTTGGCTCCGGTGGCGATGTTGTTGTCCCGGTCGCCGGTGATGTGCATGCAGGCCGCCCGGACATCGGAGCTCTCGTTGAACTCCATTCCGTCGGCGGTGTTCCGCATCAGAAGTTCGCTGTGCCGGTCGTACAGGGCGCCCTTGGCGAGATCTCCGTCGGCGTAGACGTCCCGGTTGCCCTCATAGGAGGCCCATTCGGCGCCATTGCGGACATCCCGGTAGATGAATATGCAAAGTCCTGTGACCAGTACGACCGCGACCAGGAGGCACAGGATAGCCCGTCGTTCTATTTTCTTCATTTATTATCGCCTCCAAACAGGTCTTCAAGGGTTAACGGCTGGTCTTCCTCTCCGGAATCGTAGGTCTGTATGGTGGGACCGCCGCCGGAGGGCCGCTGGCTTTTCTCATCCAGGCTGCGGAAGAATGCGTCGTCATCCACGTTCTGGTAGGAGACGGGCCTTGGCCGGGGCTTCGACTGGGGCCGGGGCTGCGGCGCCGGCTCCGCCCGTTTCGGCCGGGGCTGCTGGCCCTGAGACTGGCTCTGCGGCTGTCCCTGGGAGCCTCCCCGGGGCTGACCGGAGGATCTCCCGCCGGATTTGCCGCCGGACTGCTTCCCGCCGGACTTCCCGCCGGAAGATTCCGGCACCATCTGCTGGGGCCGGACCTTCTGGGCCGCCTTTCTTTCCCGCTCCGCCTGGCGCTGCTTCTCCTCCCAGAATTTCTGGAACTCCGGATCGTTATCCATCCGCTCGGAAATGGACTGGGCCGACTGGCCCTCCAGACCGTCCACTGCGGAGAAGATGTCCTCCGGGCTCTGGAAGTCGCCGTCCGCCAAATGATCCTTGTACTCGCTCTTGCGGTCGAGGCGGATCGCGAAGCTGGCGTTCTGCCGGGTGTCCGCCGCCTTCAGGAAGGCCAGCAGGCCCCAGGAAGCGATCATGCTGGTGCCTCCCGAGGAAAGGAACGGGAAGGTCACGCCGGTCAGCGGCAGAATATCCACGGAGCCGAGGACATTCAGTGTCGTCTGAAAGACGAACATGGTCGCAGTGGAGCAGGCGGCGATGCTGTAATAGGTCGAACGTCCCGCCGCGATGGAGCGGAAGGAGAAGACGGACAGGGTGATGATGCAGAACACCGCGAGCACCGCGATGATCAGCCCCCACTCCTCCGCCAGCATGCCGAAGACCAGGTCGGTGCCGGCGCCGAACAGATTGCCCAGATTGCCTTCGCCCGCGCCCAGGCCCGGAAGACCGCCGCTGGAAACCGCGGTCATGGTCTGCACCTGCTGGTAGCCGCCCTCGGTGGCATAGTCCCATGCATGCCCCCAGACCTCGATCCGGGAAGCCACGTAGGACTTATACCGCAGGACCATCAGGCCCATCAGGCCCGCTGCGCCCAGGATCAGGAACAGCTTGGTGAAATCGCCGGAGCGCAGGAAGGAGATGACCAGGAAGGTGACGAAGAAAATGATCGCCGTTCCGAAGTCCCCCATCAGCGCCAGAGCGCCCAGGCAGAACACGCTGAAGCCCATGAACAGATACAGGCTCCGTTTCTCCTGCAGCTCATCCAGCGTAGCCGCGCCGACGTAGATGAAAACGATCTTGACCAGCTCCGAAGGCTGGAAGGAAAATCCGCCGATGTAGATCCAGTTCTGGGCGCCGTTGGTCACCGTTCCGAAGAGCAGGTTGACCAGAAGCAGCAGCCCGCTGACCCCCAGCAGCAGATAGGTGATTTTCTTGGTCCGGGTCAGGTCCCGCAGGTACCAGCAGAGGCAGAAGAACACCGCCACGCCAAGGCACACGCAGATGGCCTGCTTCAGTACGCCGTCCGTCGTATAGCTGTAGGATATGGTGACCGCCAGACTCAGGGTCGACAGGAAGAAGCAGATGATCTCCATCTCGAAACCGTTTCGCCGCAGCCCCCGCATCAGGATCACGTAGAACCACATCAGAGCGCAGATCAGTGCAAAGGCTGCGATGACCTGTCCGGAGAAATGACTCCCCAGGGAAATGTGGAACTGAATGACCGTCAGCAGCTGAAAGATCGTCAGCAGCACCAGGGACGGCCAGGGCGAGACCGGATGGGTGCGGCGCTTTCGCGTCTCCACGTTGGCCAGCCTTTCCTTAAGGCTGACCGGATAGAGCTCGAAATCCTCCCCTCCGATGGTCAGCTGATCGCCGCCCTTGAGCACCGTCGGCTGATAGACCCGCACGCCGTTGATGTAGGATCCGTTCTTGGAATTCAGGTCGTGGTAGCGCCAGGTGCCGCCGGAATCCCGGATCAGAGTCGCGTGGCTGCGGGAGACGCTGGAAAGATTCAGTATGATATCGCACCCCCGGCCCCGGCCGATCAGGTTCTCCCAGTGGGTCAGGGGAACGCTGCTGCCGTCGGGGCAGCGCAGATACGCCCAGATCTCCGAGGGGTTGCGCATCTTCAGCAGGGAAATGAGCTGGTGCAGCAGAATCAGCACCCCCAGCCCAGCGCAGACCCAGCGGACGCCGGTGGTGAAGTAAAGCTCGATGTATTGTACTAAAGCGGAACTATCCATAAACTACTCCGGTTGTTCTGTGATCAGGATCAGATGTGCTGCAGCAGGATGGCGTGCAGCGGTATGGTGATGATGCACATCAGTGTGGTCATCATGACGCCGGCGGAAGCGAAGCGCACATCTCCCCGGTAGCGCTCGCTCAGGATCACCGACAGCATGGCGACCGGCATGGCGGCCTGCAGCACGCAGACCTGGGCCAGCAGCGTCCCCGTGCCGATGGTCAGCTTGACGATGGCCAGGGCGATCAGAGGGAACGCGATCAGCTTCATCAGACAGACCAGATAGGCGTGGCCGCAGGTGAACAGGTCCCGCATCCGCGCCCGTGCCAGGTGGGATCCGACGACGATCATGGCCAGCGGACTGGTGATCCCCCCGATCCGCTCCACCGGAACCGCGATGATGTCCGGCAGCGTGATGCCGCAGATGTATAAGGTCAGGCCGATCAGAACCCCGATCATGCAGGGATTGATCAGGCCTTTGAGTGTCTGGCCGAAGCTCAGCTCGTCCTCGGAGGCGCCGTTTCGGATCAGCGCGATACCGATGGTGAACATGAAGATATCATAAGAGGAATCGCAGAGGGCGCCGTAGAAGACGGCCTCGGATCCCAGCAGTCCGTTCAGAACCGGCAGTCCGATGAAGCCGGTGTTGCCGAAGACCAGCATGAAGGCGAAGATTCCCGCCCGCTCCGGGGGCAGCTTCACGATCGCCGATACGATCTTCGATGTAATCAACGCGCAGACCACGGCTCCGAGAAAGATCAGAACCACGTATTTGCAGTTGTTCAGCACCTGCATGGAAAACTCCATCTGCATGGCGGAGATGACCAGGCACGGATAGGTGACGCAGGTGATCAGCGATGACATGCCGGCGGTGTGCCGGGAATCGAGGATCCCGAGCTTCGTCACGATGTATCCCGGCAGGATGATAATGAACGTTTTCGCAAGCGCTGCTATGATATCAATGGTTGCCAGACTTTGCATAAACTACCTCTAGTGAAATGTACATAGAATGTACACTACAATTATTGCACGAAATCAGTGAAAATGATAGTATTAAAGAAGATTTTTTGGGAGCAGCAAGGATCCGGAACACGTATGAGAGACAGAGAACTGCCGGTCAATCACAAGGACTATTCACAGCCGATCATGAAGGTGTTTCTGAGCTACTTCCGGCCGCATTGGAAGCTGTTCGCGCTGGATCTGTCCTGCGCGCTGGTGGCGTCGCTGATCGATCTGGCCTTTCCGCTGGTCGCCCGCCACGGGATGTACCACCTGCTGCCGGACCGGGCTTTTGAAGCGTTCTTCATGGTGATGGCTGTTTTTGTGGTAGCGTTCCTTCTGAAGGCGCTCCTGCAGTTCATCATCACCTACTGGGGGCACATGTTCGGCGTGCGGGTGGAGGCGGATCTGCGGGAGGATCTGTTCGTTCACATCCAGTCTCTGGATTTCGAATTCTTTGACCGCAACCGAACGGGCCAGCTTTTGTCCCGCATGACGGGGGATCTGTTCGAGATCACGGAGCTGTCCCACCACGGGCCGGAGGATCTGTTCATCGCATCGGTGACGATCATCGGGGCGATCATCATCATGTTCACCATCCAGTGGAAGCTGGCGCTGCTGATCCTGATCCTGATCCCGCTGTTTCTTCTGATCGTGCTGCTGTGCCGCCGGAACATGATCCTGACGTCGCGGCAGGTCAAGGTGAAGCTGGCGGAGATCAACGGGGAGATCGAATCGGGCCTCTCCGGGATCCGTACGTCGAAGGCCTTCGCCAACGAGAGGACCGACTACGGCAAATTCGCGGAGGCCAACGAGCAGTTCAAGACGGCCAAGTGCGACAACTACAAGGCCTTCGGCCGGTTCAATTCGTCGCTGGAGTATTTCATGAGCATCATGCCGGTGGCGGTCATGGCCTTCGGCGGATGGCTGATCATGCGGGACCAGATGAACTACGCGGATATGATCACGTTCTATCTGTACATCAGCACGTTCATCAACCCCATCCGCAAGCTGGGCAACTTCATGGAGATCTTCATGAACGGATGGGCGGGGCTGACCCGGTTCATCGGAATCATGCGCACGAAGCCCCAGGTGGTGGACGCGCCGGATGCCCAGCCTTTGCAGGATGTGCAGGGGCGGATCGATATGGAGGGAGTCTGGTTTGCCTACGAGCCGGCGGATGAGGATGCGCCTCAGGATGTGCTGCGGGGGATCGACCTGCACGTGCGTCCGGGAGAGACGGTGGCGATCGTCGGACCCTCGGGGGGCGGCAAGACGACGCTGTGCCAGCTGATTCCCAGATTTTATGATGTGGACGGGGGCAGCATTTCCATCGACGGGACGGATGTGCGGCAGATCGCGTGTCAGTCCCTGCGAAAGAACATCGGAATCGTGCAGCAGGATGTGTTCCTGTTCGCCGATACGATCGCGGAGAACATACGGTACGGCAACCCGGAGGCGGACGAGGCGCAGATCCGCGAAGCTGCAAAGGCTGCCGAGATCTTTGATGATATTGCGGCGATGCCGGAGGGCTTTGATACCTATGTGGGAGAACGGGGCGTGCGGCTGTCCGGCGGTCAGAAGCAGCGGGTCTCCATCGCGCGGATCTTCCTGAAGAATCCGCCGATCCTGATCCTGGACGAGGCGACATCGGCGCTGGATACGGTGACGGAATCCAGGATTCAGGGGGCGTTTGACAAGCTGGCGGAGGGCAGGACCACGATCATCATCGCCCATCGCCTTTCGACGATACGCAATGCGGACCGGATCGTACTGATCGATGACGGGCAGATCCGGGAGGAAGGAACGCATGAGGAGTTAATGCGGAGGAACGGGCGCTACGCGGAGCTGACACGGTACAGCGAAACGAGCGTGCGTCAGAGATAAAGACAATTAATATGGTGCAGATAGAGGAGTCAGGAGGAGACAATGCTCTACGGGGAAAAAAACAAAGAAAAACTGAGAAGTATGGCTTTCGGATACGGATCAAAAGAAAAGGGATCCGTTATTCCGAAGTACCGGCTGAATGAGGAGTCCATCGATGCGGAGGCAGCCAAGGCGCTGATCGAAAACCAGCTGCTGGATGAGGGCAACTCCCGTCTGAACATGGCGACGTTCTGCCAGACCTACATGGAGAAGCAGGCGGTGGAACTGATGGCTGAGACGCTGGACAAGAACGCCATCGACAAGTCCGAGTATCCCCAGACGGCGGAGCTGGAGAACCGCTGCGTCAACATTCTGGCGCATCTGTGGAACGCGCCGAAGGGATCGGATTATCTGGGAACCTCTACAGTGGGCAGCAGCGAGGCGTGTATGCTGGCCGGCATGGCGATGAAGTTCCGCTGGAGAAATCAGGCGAAGGCGCTGGGAATGGATGTGACCGGACGCAAGCCGAATCTGATCATCAGCGCGGCCTACCAGATCTGCTGGGAGAAGTTCTGCGTTTACTGGGACATCGAAATGCGGGTGGTGCCGGTGTCGAGAAACAGTCTGACGCTGGATCTGGACCGGGCGGCGACCATGGTGGACGAATATACCATCGGCATTGTGGGAATCCTGGGGACGACCTACTCCGGGGAGTATGATGATATCAAGGGCCTGGACGAGCGGATCGAAGCCTATAACCAGGAGCATCCGGACCGCCCGGATCTGGTGATCCACATCGACGGTGCCTGCGGCGGCATGTTCACTCCCTTTACCGAGCCGGAGCTGGAATGGGATTTCCGCCTGCCGAACGTGGTGTCGATCTCCACGTCGGGGCACAAGTACGGGCTGACCTATCCCGGCGTGGGCTGGGTCGTCTGGAGAGACCGGAAATACCTGCCGGAAGAACTGATCTTCGAGGTCAGCTACCTGGGCGGGCAGATGCCGACCATGGCGATCAACTTCTCCCGCAGCGCCAGCCAGATCGTGGGGCAGTACTACAACTTCCTGCGGTTCGGGCGGCAGGGATACAGCCACATTCACCTGAAGACCCAGGAGATCGCCTCGGTGATCGGGGACCGGATCGAGCACACCGGGCTGTTCGAGCTCTACAACCGCGGCTCCCGGATGCCGATCATCTGCTACAAGCTGAAGGCGGACGCGACCTACAAGGACGGCACGCCGGTGGTCTGGAATCTCTACGACCTGTCCGACCGGCTGCGGATGCATGGCTGGCAGGTGCCGGCGTACCCGCTGCCGGACGGCGCGGAGGAGGTGACCGTGCAGCGGATCGTCTGCCGTGCGGACCTGACCTTCAACCTGGCGGAGGCCTTCGTGACCGACTTCCGGGAATGCCTGGAGGATCTGAAGCACGCCCACGTGCTGTGCAATGAAGAGAAGTCCGGCGCCTACGGATTCACGCACTGAGGGCGAGGGTGCTTGGCCGGGCGAGTTCCGCCTGGCCGGGCTGTGCTGGTTTGTCCGCCTGGCCGGTGCGGCGAGTTCCGCCTGGCTGGGCCGGCGCGAGATTACCGGCATTCCTTAAAAAAGGCTGTTAAAGGACGTTATTTAAGGAAAAACCTCTCGATAACCGCGAACGAAGGTCTGTCAAAGGGCCTTCACACCCCGCAATTCCTTAAAACGAAGGGGTTTTCCCCGGGAAATAAGGAATCGACTGCGGTGGCTGCAGGAAATTCCTTAATTTCATAGCGTGAGAGGGAAAAAATAAGGAATTCCGGTAATCTGAAATTCTGGAGGAAGCGATGAGGCGGCGTAAATTTTCAAAAACCGGACTGGCTCTGATCGGCTCCATGCTGGTCTGCCTTTTGATCTGTCTGGCCGTGCTCCTGCCGGGAGGAGGCCTGGGCGGACAGGAGGCAGAGGACCTGAACGATGCGGACACCCCGGATCTGAAGACGGTCATGAAGGAAGGATCGCCGGTGCTGATCTATGACAAGCGGCCGGAGGCGCAGGCACTGATCGCTGCCTACGAAAGCGGGACGATCGAGCAGATTCGGATCCAGTGGGAAGACGGCAGCGAGGTGACCGCAGACACGCCATTCGAGATCAGGGAGATCTACCGCCTTTTCAAGAACATCGTCGTGACCGGGGATGAAGAAGCAAAGAGTCCGGACGGAGAGGAGATCCGCATGGTCTTCAAAGTGCAGGCCGGAGAACCTTGCGAATACACGCTGCTTGGAGAAAGCGCATTGGCGATAGGCGATGCAAATAAAAGCTCAGGCGACGCAGATCAAAGCGCAGACGATCTGAACGAAAGCTCGAACGATGCGAACAAAAGCTCGAGCCGCATCTCCAGCGCCGAGCCGCTGATAAAGTATCTGAAAACCTTGAAATAACCGCAGGAGGAGCAGAATGAAGAAATTTATCATGGAACAGCCGTATCTGGACATTTTCCCGGACTCCAAGATCGGGATCCTCGTGTGCAACGGCATCGACAACCACATCAAAGAAGAGGATAAATACGCCGGCTTCCTGAAGGAGTGCGAACAGCTGGCGCACCAGCACATCGAAAACCCCGAGTTCACGCAGAACCCCATCATCCGGACCTGGCGGGACGCGTTCTATAAATTTAAGACCAAGAAGGGCGCCCGCTGTTCCATCGAGGCGCTGCTGAAGCGGGTCGCCAAAGGCAATTCCATCGGGACAATCAATCCGCTGGTGGACATCTACAACGGGATCTCCCTGAAGTACGGCGTGCCCATCGGCGGCGAGGACATCGACAAGTTCGATGGGGACAACCGTCTGACCGTTGCCGAGGGCGGTGAGGAGTTCGTGACCTACGGCAGTGACAAGAGCGAGCCGCCTTATCCGGGGGAGGTCGTCTACAAGGACAACGCCGGTGCGATCTGCCGCTGCTTCAACTGGAGGGAATCCGTACGGACACAGCTCCGCGAGGAAACCACCAATGCCTTCATGATCATCGAGACCGTGGCGGGTGAGAGAGACGACGTCATGGATCAGGCCCTCGAGGAGATGAAGGCCATGATCGAGGCGGAGCTGGGCGGAACGGTGACGAAGTTCGTGGCCAGCGCGGCCAATCCGGAAGTGGTCATCGCAGAATAAGCAAAGGCTGGACGGGCCGGACGTTTTCTACACAAACAAAAACTTTCTACAAAAACAAAAACTTTCTACAAAAACAAAACGCAGTATGGTACAATGCTCCTGTCAAACGAGAACAGGAGCATTGCATTATGGGAGAAATGTTCAACAATCCATTCACGCCGAACTTCGGCCAGGTACCGCAGATCATCGCCGGAAGGGATCAGATCATCATGGAACTGGACGAGGTATTTGATGGTGCACTGGGGAGCCCGGCCAGAACGACGATCCTGATCGGTGCCAGAGGCAGCGGCAAGACAGCCATGCTCTCCTATTTCGCACAGCGATGCAGGCAGAAGGGATGGATCAGCGTCAGCGCATCATGCATTGCGGGGATACAGGAAGATATTCTGCAGCAGGCAGCTATGGCGGCAGATCATTTCACGGAGCCGGAGCACAGCCGCAGGCTGACCGGAGTTTCCCTGGGGCAGTTTCTGGGAATCAGCTGGGAAAACGTATCCGGATTCACGCCGAACTGGCGGACCCGGATGACAGCACTGCTGGATGTGCTGGCGGAGCAGGACATCGGATTATTTCTAACAATAGATGAGATCGATCCGCATCTGGAAGAAATGATCCAGATCGCATCGGTGTACCAGCTGCTTGTGCGGGAAAACCGCAAGGTCGCACTGCTCATGGCAGGACTTCCGTCGGAAGTGTCCGGACTTTTGAATGACCGTTCGGTCTCCTTTCTGCGGCGAGCCAGCCAGCATCATCTGGGACGAATTGCGGATCACGAAGTGACGCAGGCGTTTCGGCACACGATAGAGTCCGCCGGTAAGCAGATCGAAGCAGACGCTCTTGCCGATGCGACGAAGGCGATCGACGGATTCCCCTATATGCTGCAGCTGGTGGGATTCCGCAGCTGGCAGGGCGCGGGAGAATCCGCGGAGCTGAAGCGGGAACACGTGCGGACCGGCATCGAAATGGCGCAAAAGGATTTCGAAAACCGGGTATTACTGGCGACGATGACCAGCCTTTCCAGAGGCGACAAGACCTTCCTGCGTGCAATGCTGCCCGACGCCGGCAGGAGCAGTGTGTCAGACATCGAGCAAAGGCTGGACAAGAGTTCAGGCTATGTCTCCCGGTATCGGGGCAGGCTGATCGAGAGCGGCGTCATCGAGCAGGACGGGAGAGGATGGGTGCGCTTCGCCCTGCCCGGACTGCAGTCGTATCTGAAGAAGACGGAGGAATAAAATGGCAATCAGAAAACGGCGGATCGTCGTCAAGGTCGGTACGTCTACATTAACAAACGAACTGGGCAACAGCGATCTGAGGAACATGGAAAAGCTGGCCCGCGTCCTGTCGGACGTTCACAATCTGGGCAACGAGGTCATCCTCGTATCCTCCGGCGCCATCGCCGTCGGTGCGAACAAGATGCACCTGGACCGCAAGCCGGAATCCCTTCGGATGAAGCAGGCGGCGGCCGCAGTCGGCCAGTGCGAGAACATGTTCCTGTACGATAAATTCTTCGGATATTATAATAAAACGGTCGCCCAGATTTTGCTGAACGCGGAAGACATCCGGCAGGAAGAGAAAAAAGAAAATCTGTCGAACACCTTCGAGGCGCTGCTGGAGCAGGGAATCATCCCCATCGTCAACGAAAACGACTCCGTCAGCTACACGGAGATCGAATCCGACGAGAAGCTGTTCAGCGACAACGACGTCCTGTCGGCGGTGGTCGCCGTCCTTACGAAGGCGGACCTGCTGGTGATCCTTTCCGACATCGACGGGTTCTACGACAGCGACCCCAGATTTTACAAGGACGCGAAGCTGATCGGCAGGATCGAGGAGATCACAGAGGAGACCTATCATCTGGCCGGAGGGGCCGGTTCCCGGCGGGGCACCGGCGGCATGCGCACCAAGCTTCAGGCGGCGGAACTGGCCACGTCCCAGGGCACAGCCACGCTGGTCACCAACGGCAGCCGGCCGGAGGCACTGTACGATATCGTGGACGGCAGGAAGATCGGAACCCTGTTTGTCGCGAAGAAATAAAAAGAGGCCGGCGAAGCCGGCAGGAGAAAGGAAGGGAGTATGCTGACATTAGAGAGAGCGAAAGAACTGAACGATTCGATGGTGACGGAGGAGCATCTGCGGATCCATGCCACCAACGTGATGGCGTCCATGGGCGCTATGGCGGAGCACTTCGGCGAGGACCGGGAGCACTGGATGGCCGTGGGATACCTCCACGACTACGATTACGAGAAGTATCCGGAGGAGCACCTGGATCATACGGAGGAGCCGCTGCTGGAGGCGGGTGTGCCGGAGGAAGACGTCCGGGCGATCCTGGCCCACGGCTACGGCATCTGCAATGAAGTCGAGCCCATCACCAACATGGAGAAGAGCCTGTACGCGGTGGACGAGCTGACGGGCATCATCAGCGCCTGCGCCCGCATGCGGCCCCACGGGATCACGGACCTGACGGTGAAGAGCTTCATGAAGAAATTCAAGGATAAGAAGTTCGCCGCCAAGTGTAACCGGGACGTCATCAGGGACGGCTGCGAGCGTCTGGGCATGGAAGTCCGGGATGTGGCAGAGATCTGCATCGAAGGCATGAAGCCCTACGCCGCGGAGATCGGCCTGCTGGGCACAGAGCCGGAGGAACAATAGAAACCGGAGAAGGCACAGAACAAAGAAAGAAACGGCACGACTGCGGAGCTGCAGCGGTGCCGTTTTTTCGGTATGACGGGAGAATCGGTTTACTTCCAGTCCGGCGTCAGGAGCTTCTTATCGTGCCGCTTTTCCAGCTGCGAATAGAAATCCTTCTCGGAGATCGTCTCTTCGTTGTGATGATAGACGATCGTTTCGGAATCCGGGTCGCCTGCTTCGGTGGTGAAGCTTTCGGTCTCCTTCAGCTCGACGCCAGAGGCCGGAAGCGTAAAGAATTCATATGACTGATAGGCAGCGCCGCTGCTGCCGGAATACTCGATCAGACCGTCCGCATAGATCTGGAGCATGGACCGGTACATGAAGCTGTCGGAGGAGATCACCCGGGCGACTGCACCGCCGCTGCTGGTGTATATGCTGTCGATGGAAGGGGTGTCCATCTCATTGGAAATGCAGCCCGTGATCAGCTCCCTGATGCCGTCGCCGTTCAGATCCGTCTCAGCATACTGCAGGCGCAGGCCCGTATTGTATTCCAGCATGGTAGGATCCGAGGCGCCGATCACGAAGCTCTCCGGAACATAACGCAGGTCCCCCAGCCGGCTGATGTCATCCCCGGAGGTATAGTCGCCGCTGGTGATCTTCTGGAGCACCGACTGATACTCATCGATGACCGCGCTGTAATCGGCAGTGGTGCCATCTCCGGTGCTGCCCGAGCCGTCACCGGTGTCCGCTTCCGTGACCGTAAGATCCAGAATCATGTCCTGGCAGAAGCGGGCGGAGGAATCCTCCCCGGCGGCTTTGTGCAGAACCGGCTCATCGAAGTTGTCACTGGCATTGGTGATCAGCACCTCCTCCATGGAATTCGCCAGCCTTTGCTGCTGCTGATCGAACTCCTTCTGATCGATGGTGTCGGTAACGTGGTAATATTCGTGATCCATGCCGAGGACTTCGCTTCCGGAGTCGTTGAACTGCAGGTTGCCGTAGTCGCCCCAGTATTCCTCGGAAACCTTCAGATCTCCGTCGACGGTGTATTCGCAGGTGACCAGCTGACTGTCCTCATCCGAGATCGTGGCGCAGATGATGAAGCGGTTCTTCTCGGAGGATTTGTAGATGGCGTAGGTCGTGCCGCTGGCTGCAGCCACATCCATGAAGTGGTCCTCCATTTCCGTCGACGAAGAGAGGTTCATCTGGGGGAACCGCACATCCAGAGGGACAGCCTTTCCATTTCGGTAGCTGTAGACGTACAGCGTGCCGCCGCCGTATTCCGTGAGACTCTCGAAGAAAAACAGTTCCGGCACGTCATCACCGTTGATGTCGCAGAGGGCCGTGGCGCCGGAGGGATCGCTGTACTGCGGGTACTCGTAGGATTCGATCAGGCCGCTGTTCTTGGTGAGAAGCTTGCGGTAGGCCGTCTTCCACACCCCGGAGAACTTCTCGTTCGCCTTCTTGAGAGAGGGATCAAAGGAAGAGGCCTTGCCGGTGACTTCCTTCCCCTTGTGCAGAATGGCGACGGATTCTTCGTAGCGGTTCTGCGTCAGATAAAGGTCCGACAGCTCCAGGTACGCCGCTTCCTTCTTCGGCTTGTCGGCGATCAGCGCCAGATAGGTTTCCTCGGCCTGATCGTAGTTCTCCTCGTTCACGTACTGGCGGGCGGTCTCCAGCTTTTTCGTATAGGCGGGGCCGTTTCCCGTCAGCAGCACGCCGCAGATACAGCCGATGCACACGACGGCCGCCGCAACCACCGCAATGATCGCGGTCTTTCGTTTTTTCGCGGCGGGCTGAGGCGGATTTGCAAAGGCTGGGGATTCTTTCGCAAAGGCTGGAGCAGCCTCCTGAAAGGGCGGCAGTTCTTCCGCCGCGGCCGGAGGTTCCTCCCAAACGGCCGGCGCAGGTCTGTTTACCGGCGCCCCGCACTGCTCGCAAAAGGAATTTCCCTCCCGGATGGGAGCTCCGCATTTAAGGCAAAACATAGATCAGACCTCCTGGTGCGCAGATTCATCGGATGTGAGTATTATACCATAGAAACGAGGCGGCTGCTCACGAAGAGCGGTCTCCGGCCAGGACCATCAGTGCGATGATGGTGATGATCATGCCGGCCAGGCCGAAAGCGGTGGGGATCTCCCGGTAGATCAGAAGTCCGGCGACAAATGCTGCGGTCGGTTCCGCCCCGGACTGCAGGATGGCGGTCCGGCCGGCTTCCACATGGCGCATGGCAATGATGTAGGCGATGGAGGGAAGCAGGGAGGTGCACACCGACTGGACCAGAAGGAAAATCGAGCTGCTGAAAGGACTTCCGGCCAGGTAGGCGGCCAGCGCGTGCCAGTCGATGAAAAACGCCAGGATGACGGAGGCGAACAGCGCCGACCAGAAGCTGATCGTGAAGGAATGGTAGCCTTTGGTCGCGATGGCCTTGGACATGATGATATAAATACTGTTGCAGAGCGCCGCGGCCAGTCCCATGAGAAGTCCGAAGCTGCTCCACTGCAGCCCGCCGCCGAAGATGCCGCTGAGCATGGCGCAGCCGATGAAGGCGACGATCATGCAGAGGACTTTCCGTCGCGTGATCTTCTCATGAAAGAGCGCCGCGCTGATCAGCAGGACGAAGGCCGGCGCGGTGCACAGCAGGATGGCGGCCAGAGAAAGGGACAGGCGGATGGCGGCGATGTTGTAGGCGATCATCAGCAGGACGGAGCCGAACACGGCGATGGCGGCTGCGTAGGGCAGATCCGCCGGCTTCATATAGAGCAGGGAGCGGGGCCGGTCTTCCGGTGCGGAGCTCCGGCGGTTCTTTGGCCCGGGGCCCGGCGGCTTCCTCCGGCGATCCGCGAGCAGGATATAAAGAAATGTAAGCAGGGCGCACACGGAGGTTCTCGTGAAGACGATCGTTGGATTGTCGAGACCAGCCTTTGCAAGCTCCCGCACGAAAATACCTGCCATCCCCCAGCAGGTGCCGGCCAGGATCGGCAGGAGGATGTAGTAGCTGTGTCCGTCGTGATGCTCTGCCATGGGATTAGGTGCCTCCTTCCGCGATTATGAAGATGATACCACATTCCCGGGAGCTCTGTCCACGGCGGCATGGGAAATGGCATTGACACGGGTTATCATATATGATACCATGTCGATACACGAAAGTTATCATATATGAGAACTATCAGGGGGAGGAATCGTATGGGAGAGAGAGAGGACAGGAGCCTTCGGCAGCAGACAGTGCGGCGGCTGGCGGCGTACCGGATGATGCTCCGGCGAAGCCAGGAGGATCTGGCGCAGGAGCTGGGAACCAGCAAGTCCAGCATTTCCAGGATCGAGAGCGGCCGGCAGAACGTGAGCGTGGATTACATCGAGGCCATCGCCCGGGCTCTCGGCCAGGACGTCTCGTTTGTGATGGAGGACCACAAGATCGAATACGGAGACACGTCGCAGTACAGTCTGAAGCTTTATGATGAGGAACTGCTGCGGTTTGAGATGGTGCGGGATATCGGTCTGCCGATCCGGATCCTGAAGGTTAACGAAGAACGCAGGGAGGTGTTCCCGCTGGACCTGGAGGTGAGCGAAGAGGGGCTGCGCCGGTGGATGGAGAAACGGACCATCCCCAGGAACAGGGAAGGAGTCGAGGCGATCCTGACCTCTCTCAACCTGCATGTCACAGACTTGAAGGGAATCATCGATATCTGCATGGGACTGTCGCTGAACGACAGCTACTGGATCCCGCAGACCACATTTGAAGGAACCTTTCAGGAGTACAACTTATATGAGAACCGGTTTGACAGTGCGCTGTCACTGATTTCATACGTCGGGTATGGACACCCGATCGATTCTCTGGGGACGACGCCGGAACTGACCACCGGCGGCATGCTTCGCAAAGGCTGGTATTTCTCCAGAAAAAAAGGGATCTGGCTCTACAAGAGCGGTACGGAGGGTTTTGCCAATGCGGGCAACGAGCCCTACTCTGAGTTTCTGGCGTATCAGGTAGCGCAGCGAATGCAGCTGCATGCGGTACCGTATGAGCTGGAGAACTATCACGGGATGCTGGCTTCGAAGTGCCGATTATTCACGGATATCGACACTTCCTATATTCCCATCGGCAGGATCGTGCGGACCGGCGGCATTGAGGCCTGTCTGGAGTACTACCGGCAATTGGGAGAGGATTTCTATCAGGAGCTGGCCAGCATGCTGGTGTTCGATGCCGTGATCGTCAATGAGGATCGGCATTTCGGCAACTTTGGACTGCTGCGGGACAACCGTACCGGCAGGATCATATCACCGGCACCGATCTTCGATAACGGAATATCGCTCCTGTGCCATGGAATCAAAAAGGAATTTACGGATGATGCTCTGTTCCGAAAATATCTTGAGGAACGCTCCAACCCATACGGCTACGGCAACCAGTTCATGGATCTGGCCCGCCGCGTTATGGGACCGAAGCAGAGGGCGCAGCTGCGCCGGCTCATCGGCTTCGAGTTTACCGAAAGCGACCTGACGAATCTGCCGCAGTGGCGGGTGAAGCGGCTGGAGCGGATGATCCAGGACCGGGTGAAGGAGCTGCTGGAGGACTAAGGGAGAAGCTGCGGAAGACCAGGGGAGAGGCGCCAGGCCGGAGCATCAGACCGGACCACGAAAAGTATCCGGGAAAACGGTTTAACCGTAGATTCGAACGATATAATCATGGTATAATCACAGAGCGAAAAGACCGGAAATTCAATTTTATTTGAACCGATGAGAACGAAAACCCCTCTGAGTAACAGGAGGGATAGTCGAAAAGTTAAAGAAACAGTTATGAGGACGAAACAAATGAAGAGAAGAACTGGAATCATCTGCATCATGATGGCCGTAATGGTGTGCGTCGGATGCACCGCTGTACCGGACGCTTCCTACGCGGCAGCGAAGAAACCTGCCAAGGTGAAATTCCTGAAAGTGACGACAGACAAGAACGCGAAAAAGATCCGGGCATCCTGGAAAAAAGTCAAGAGCGTGAAGACCTACGAGGTCTACGTCAAGGCCCCGGGACAGTCCTGGAAAAAGGCGAAGAAGGTCAGGAAGAACAGCGCTGTCTATACGGTGAAGGCCCCCGGCAGCTACTCTGTGAAAGTACGCGCCGTCAAGGGAAAGAAAAAAGGCAAATTCTCCGCGGTGAAGCAAGTGACCTTCCAGAAGTCGCTATGGAACAACGGTCAGCCGGTGACGGAGCCTTCGGGGGAGAACGCCCAGGATCAGAAGACCGATCCTGCGGGAGGCAGCACCTCGTCCGGCCAGGCCGATCCCACCGGCGGAACCAGCGGGCCGGGCTCCGGTACGACCCAGCCGGTGAAGGTCACGGCGATCACGGTCAGAGGTGCGTCCACACTGGAGGCCGGCACTACACGGACGTATCAATACCGCCTGGAACCATCGAACGCAACCAATCCTTCGGTTCTGTGGAGTATTGCCGGCCCGTCCAGCACCGACGGCCTGACCACAAAGCTGACATCCGAAGGTTACTCCATCACAGCGGCGCCAACTGTCGCCAGCAAGAAGATCACCCTGACAGCGAGGGCACTGGACGGCTCCGGTGTCAAGGGCACCCTGGAAATCAACGTCGTTGAGAGCCCGGTTCGCGCGCTGAAGCAGGTCAACCTGTATCCCATCTATGATAACAGCATCCCGTCTTATAGTGGGATCGATCAGGATAAGATCGACCGGCTGTTCCGGGCGGACAATACGGTGGATCCGCAGTACCTGATGATATGGATGGACACCGATCTGAAGAGCGTCGAAGGGAAGTACATCTGGTACAACGTCACGGCCGGCAAGAAACTGGGATCGGTCACCGAGAGCGAAAACAGCCGCGCCGGCCGGGATCATCGCAGTCTGCTGGATGTGGACTATGTGGATGACGATCACGGGCACGGCGATCTCAAGCGGGGCGGAACACTGGAAGCGGTAAGGATCTCCGACGGTGAGGTAGTCAAAGGGAAAAACGTGATCCAGCTTTGGAAGTACACATACAGCAGAGAAGAAGACTATCAGTGTGAAGGGGTCGTCGCCGAAATGACCATCGATGTCAGATCCAAGGCGGACGCCTATACAGCCTTTGTGGATAAGACCATAAAAAACGCGAAGAACTATTCCCAGAAGGACTGGATATACAATAACGCCGTCAAGACAAAGGGCATCACGAAGAACGAAGACCTGTTTTATCAGCTCTACTGCATCGAACAGTTTGCCTGCAATGACCGGGAATACTGGCCGGGCATGTACAACGGGACGTCCGTAGCGCCGCTGTACACTCTGGCGACCACGGGCAAATCCATCGACACCGGCGTAGGCGGCTGTGAAGACGGAGCGGTGCTCATGACGCTGGCCTGCATGCGGCTTGGCGTCAAAGCGGAGTACTACAGCAAGACCGGCTCCCTGCACAAGATCTGCGCCATCGAAGATTCCGCATCGGTATTTGGAACAGCCGGCGTCACCTTTGATGCGCAGCCCCATCTGACGGAATACTCCAAGATGACCACCGAGGAGCAGTACAACGCCTTCGTGAAGACCGTGAAGAAGATCTACTGATTTACGCCTGCGGGCATCAGAGAAGAGGACATGGGAATGAATGCGAGAAAAACAGAAACGATTCGGGAGAAGAAGCGGAGCACACGGAGTCTCCCGAAAAGAATCCCCCATATAGCGCTGCTGGCCATTTTGGCAGCAGCGCTGTGCTTAGTGTTTGCCGAGCCGCAGCAGGCGGCCTGCGCCCAGGAGGATGAATGGGTCTTTATAGGTAATACAGAGATCACAGAATATAATGACTGGAAATGGCATTCCTGCAGCGAGTTTTCGGACGCGGGCTGGACCGCAGGATCCTTTCGATTGTCAGCGGACCGCAGCCGGCTGGAGTTGGCATCCCTCGAGCTTTCGGACACAAGCGGAACGGGTAAAATCGGACTGATCAGCGCCAGCATTCCGGATCTTACCATCGCGTTTTCGGGCACGAACAGGATCGGTACCACGGGCATCTATGATTCGATATACAACTCCGGAGATCTGACACTGGCGGGAGACAGCAGTGCCAGCACGGTGCAGCTGGATGGTAAGATCTCCTGCTATGAGTGGAACGGAGGCAAAGAGCGGGAGCTGACATTGGAGTCCGGTACCATCGTATGCTGCGGGACTTATGCCAGTGCGACGAAGATCGCTGGGGCGGATGTGACGGTGAGGGACGGTAAACTGATGAGCGAATTCCGGGATGATCTGATCGTCAGCGGCGGCAGTCTCACCCTGAAGGATTACCCGATCAGCATGGGAACCGTGCTCACCCAGACCGGCGGCAGTGTGTATCTGGAGAATATATTGAAGGGGAAGTCGGAAACTTCCCGGAACCTGTTTCAGGAGATGAACATCTCTGGCGGGACCTTCCGTTCAGAGACCGAAACCGGAACGCTGGTCGTCGGCGGCTATCAGCAGACCGGCGGGGAGGTCAGCATTGGGTATAAGGCAGCCGGAGAGGCCCGAACAGAAGAAAGCGCATTCGCGATCATCGGATACGCGGACATCTCCGGAGGCAAGCTGGAGGTAGGCGGCGCAGACAGCGAGACGGGCGGCGCCCTGTACTGCAGCCTGAATCTGACCATAACCGGGGGCGAAGTAACGGCGATCGCGGGCGACGGCACAGGATTGACCGTGGGCGGCGGATTTGTCGTGCGAGGCGGCACGATCCACGCGCGAAACCGGCTCGTCGGGGACACCGATGGATATGGGCTGCAGTGCACGGGCCTGTCCATGAGCGGCGGGAAACTGATCCTGGAGAGCAGGACCGCCGGCATGACGATAAACACCAGCGGCAAGATCTTCACATCCCCGGGGATCCTTCCAACCACTCCGGAAGGCGGTCAGAACACTGGTAAGAAGATCCTGGATGCCGCAGGGGAAGAAGTCCGGCAGGCTGTACTGCAGGAGATCCTGGAGGCGGCGCCTTCCCGGCAGGATCCTCCGAAGATCGTAGAAGGGACGACCGTCAGTGAAGTCGTGGAGAAGCTCTTCGTGGAATGCCATTTCTATGATGGTTCCGTGGGGGATATCCCGCTGGAGGCACTGAGCTATACGCTGAAGTCCCCCTCCGGTTATTCGAGTGAAGTCGTGCCGGAAACAGCCGGCATCGATGTCGAGATCTCCCTGGCAAATCATAAAGGAAGGGTTCTTCTCCCCATTGATGTGGTGTATCCGCCGCCAGCCTTTGCAGCAGGAGAGACCACCTGTGAAACCATCACCCTGGAGGGAGACTTCGACGGTCCGGAGATCGAGATCTGGCGCGCAGAGTCCCCGGAGGGCCCGTTCCAGCTCGTCGCGGGGGCGGTCTTTGGCGTCTCCTCCTGGACCGATACGAAGTGCAGGGCGGATACCACCTATTACTACAAGGCGAGGAGAAATACCCTCATCTTCGATTCAGCGGCAGGGAGCTGGATCTTCTCCGACTTCAGCGACGTTGTCTCAGCCACAACGGATCCGATGCCCCCGGCGCCGGAACCAGAAAGCGCTCCGGTGGATCGCGAAATCAAGAAACCCGCGGGCATCCGCACCTACGGCAGCATCGCTAAGGGGACCATGCGCATCGAGTTCAGTCCGGTGAAAGGCGCAGTAAACTACAGCATCGCCTATCGGCTTGCCGGCAAGAAGACCTGGACCTACCGCTGGACCGACCGAAAAACAGAATTTACCGTGAAAAACCTGAAAAAGGGCCAGCTGCTGGAATTCAAGTTCGCGGCCTTTATGAACAAGAACGGTACCCTCTACCGCGGCGATTACTCGAAGACCAGCTACCGGTACTTCAAGAACACGCCGAAGGGCAAGGTCAAAGCCGGCAAGGGCGTCGTGACAGTGAAGGTCAAGAAAGTGAAGGGTGCCTCCGGGTACGTGATCCTGTACGCCACCAACAAAAACATGAAAGGCCAGAAGGCCGTCTACTTCAAGGGCAAAGAAAAAACCAGCCTGAAGCTGAAAGGCCTGAAAAAGGGCAAGACCTATTACATCAGCTACCGGCCGTATAAAGAGAAAAAAGGCAAGAAATACATCGGCGTGCGCCGCAAGCCTGTGAAGATTCGCATGAAGTAAGCGGCAGGCAGCGTTACAGCGTGACCTCCTCGTAGTAGTTCTCCGAGCGGGTCACGGTGGTCTTCGGCGCCGGATCCAAAGGCTGGCCCTCCAGGCCCAGGATCTTCTCGGGCGGGATCCACGGCCGTCCCTGAATGCCGCTGGTCTCCTCATGGGTGAGGTAGCCCCGGTAGCAGGTCAGACTGCGGCGCAGGAATCCGTCCCGGGCGCAGGCCCCGGCAACGCCGTTACTGATGATGTTCCTGAAATGAGGCAGAACGGAGGCAGCGTAGGAGACCGAAGTGGATCCGGCGATGGCGCCCGGAATGTTGCTGACGCAGTAGTGAACGACGCCCTCCTCGATGTAGGTCGGGTCCTCATGGGTCGTTTCATGGAAGGTCTCGATGCAGCCGTAGTCATTGCTGATGTCGCAGATGACGCTGCCCCGGCGCATGGAGGCGACCATCCCTCGGTCGATCATGTACTCGGTCGCGTCCTTCGGCCAGCGGACGGAGTTGATGACCAGGTCCGTAGACGGCAGAGCGGCCTCTAAATTGTAACGGTTGCAGATCATGGTGGAGATCTTGCCGCTATATTTGCTGCTGATGTCCCGCAGGATGCCGACGTTGATGTCCGCGACCGTGACCTGACAGCCAAGGTTCACCAGAACCTCGATGGCGGCTTTGCCGACGATGCCGGCCCCGCAGACGATGGCCCGCACGCCGGGGGCTCCGGCAAGGCCGGAGGCGAACTTGCCGCTGCCGCCGTTGTTGCTCATCATCGCCCACAGTCCCATAAAGGCGCCCGCCTTGCCGGCGGCTTCGCAGTTGGGAGAACCGAACCGGTGGGAATCCTCGGCGGTGAAGGCGATGACTTTTTTCGCCAGCAGAGCATCGACCTCGGCCCGGTGGGCCGCCGGGTGGATACAGGTGTAGATGATCTGTCCCTCCCGGGGCAGATCGTATTCGCTCTCCTCGATCTCTTTGACCTTGGCGACGAAATCACAGGTCGCCCAGATCTCCTCGTTGGTCTCGGTAATGATCCCGCCAGCCTTTGCATAATCCGCATCGTCGAAGCCCGCCTTGTAGCCGGCCCCGCTGCAGATATAGACTTCGTTGCCGTCAGCGACCAGCGTGCCCACCTCCGTCGGGGTGGCGATCACGCGGAACTCACCGTTCTTGATATCTCTCAGAATTCCGAATTTCATGGGATCCTCCTTTTATTTAATGCCGCGGCCCATGATGTAGGCCGCTTCGATCGCTTCGGGTTTGCCCTGGTGTTCTTTGTGGCCGAGCATGCCGCCCACCACCAGCCGGCCGGCGTCCTCCCAGCCCATGCGCTGGATATAGCCTTCGTAATACTGATGGAGCAGCTGGAAGTTGGCGTCGTGGTCCTCCTCCGCCGGAACGATCATCATCAGTTTTTTCGGGGTGAGGTTCACCTGGTAAGCGGGGGTTCCGTCGTCCGTGGTGCCTTCCATCACGGCGAAAAGCCGGTCAATGACGGTCTTCAGCTGGGCTGTGAACGTCCACCAGTACAGGGGTGAGGCGAAGACGATGATGTCCGCTTCCCGGAAGTAGCGGTAGATGATGTCCATGTCGTCCTTCTGGCAGCAGGGGCTGTCGAAATCCTTGCCGCCCCCCAGGCAGCCGACGCAGGGGTGAATGTTCATGGAACGGATGTCGCAGCGGTTCACCAGATTGCCCGCCTCCGCGGCGCCCTTCACGAACGCCTCGATCAAAGCCACGGTATTGCCCTTCGGAGTCGGGCTGCCGTTCAGAACCAAAACCTTTTTCATACGTGTAACCTCCTTAACAACCCTGGACTACTGTAGTTTTCCCCTTCAACGAGGCATCTGTTCAGTATTTCACCTGATCTTTGGCGTCATAAGAGAGGATTACTGTAATCTGATCCCTTGCAGAGCATCCTGATCAGTGGATTTGGAGCGTTCCACTGA
Source organism: Bacillota bacterium (assembly GCA_017459895.1). Taxonomy (GTDB): domain Bacteria; phylum Bacillota; class Clostridia; order Peptostreptococcales; family Anaerovoracaceae; genus Lentihominibacter. The sequence continues at coordinate 158,170 of JAFUCA010000006.1, forward strand.
TCAGCACTGATTCACAAGACCATTTTTACAGTAACGCGCGTTGGAAGTCAGGGGAATCTTCAACATCCACTGATCAGCGGATCCGGGATGCGCCTTTTGTTCAGTGCGGCCAGACGTCTCGCACAGTAAGTCTGGCATTATTCTATCATAATTGTGCGACAATTGTCTATCGCCCGTGGTATAATGCGTGCAAAGGCTGGCGTAAGCGGCGGAAAGACGAAGGAGAGAAGACTATGGTAATGAAGAAAAAAGGTATTGCAGCGGTGATCGCATTCCTGCTGGTGCTGGGTGCGACGGTTTGCATCGGCGGAACTCAGAAGACGTATGCGGCGGAAGACAGCTACAGGGTTGACATGTTCGGAATGTACTGTCAGATCTACGGCAACGGATACGATAAAGAGTATTTCGCAGAGGATGAGACACCGAATCTGAAACTTGTCTACTATTGGACACGGTTTCATGAGGGGTTGTTTAATTCTGACGCCACAATGGATCTGAATGATTTCTGGGCAGATTATGTGAAAGAGACCTTCGCTACCTGCAGCGAACCGGAACTGGAAGCGTGGCTGATCGAACGGTCCGGCAAGGACTATTTCACCTATGACGCAGAGAAGCAGCAGATCACTCTTACACGGATGGTGGGAGTTGACGGCGGGCTCAGCGCCAGTCTGAAGACGGTTTCCGACGACACCTGGAACGGTGATGGAGAGATCTACTGCAGCTGGACGAATGGATCGGATCTGCTGCAGCGTATGGTGATGAAACTGGAGGATGGTGCCATTGTCTCCTTCCTGCCCGAGGAAAAGGTCTATCAGATCAATGTGGCGGAAGAGGTCTTCGATGACACGCTGCGGGGGCTTCCGGGAGAGACGCTGACGATCCACGCATCCCTGGTTGACTATTACCAGTCCGATATGATCGAAAACCCGGTGGAGAGCGCGACGCTCCGGTGGAGTCTGGACGGCAAGGTCCTCGCAGAGAATGCAGAATCCGTTGATGTTACACTGCCGAACAAGGAAGCCCGGGAGGAACTTCTCATCGAAGCGTTACTGCCGGAGACAGGAGAGGGAGCGGATCCGGTTTCGACTTATCGTCTGGATCTGGCCGCATCCCAGTGCAATCTCAGCATTTCGGGAAGAGAATTCGGAGCACCGAAGGATATCAGCCTGAAGAATGCTCTGAGCTTAAACAAACCGTACCTGTTCTTCCTGAACGGAGGAACCTGGGGATGGGATTACGGCAACACCGGCAATACGCCTTTTTATGAATGGAGTATCACCGGTCCGGATAAGAAAACAGTAACCATCAAGCAGAATGCCTACGAAGGCGGCAAGACCTACGGCAGCTTCAACGACAACTATGCGATCTTCGGCGGCGGCTGTCCTGACCGGATTCTCACCTTCAAGGTTCCCGGCAAGTACACGATCAAAGGAACCATCTACCGGCAGAACAAAGTCTTCCGCACATGCGCACAGACGGTCAATGCAGCGCTGCCGCAGACCGCTGTGGCCAAGCTGACGAAGGCGAAGAAAGCCATCACCGTCAAGTGGACCGCGAAAACGGAAGGCGGGGTCACTGGCTATCAGATCATGCTTGCAACCAACAGCAAGTTCACGAAAGGCAAGAAGACGGTCAATATCAACGGTGCTAAGAAGACTTCCGTGAAGGTCAAAAAGCTGAAGGCGAAGAAAAAGTATTACGTGAAGATCCGGACGGTGGCGAAGGTGGCAGGCAAGACCTATTATTCCACCTGGTCCAAGGCCAAGTCGGTGAAGACGAAGTAAATATCTGAGGAGCGAGAAGATGAACCGGATCGTTGAAGCGATCATTAACGAAATAGAGCGCAGCGTCATCGGCAAACGCTTTGTTATAGAGCGGGTGCTGATGGCGTTGCTTGCGGACGGGCACATCCTTCTGGACGATGTCCCGGGAACGGGCAAGACCAACCTGGCGCTGGCGGTGAGCCGGGCGCTGGGCATGAAATTCGGGCGGCTGCAGTGCACACCGGATGTGCTGCCATCGGACATCACCGGCTTCAGCGTCTATGATCGGGAGAAGGGCGACTTCAGCTATCGCCCCGGAATCGTGAACCACACAAATCTGCTGCTGGCCGATGAGATCAACCGAACCTCCAGCAAGACCCAGTCGGCGCTTTTGGAGGCGATGGAGGAACGGCAGGTCAGCGTTGACGGCCAGGTGCATCCTCTGCCGAAGCCTTTTGTGGTCATCGCGACCCAGAACCGGGTGGGGACCACCGGGACGCAGCCGCTGCCCTATGCGCAGATGGACCGGTTCATGGTGCAGCTTTCCATCGGTTATCCGGATGTGGACAGTCAGGTCACGATCCTGCGGGACCGTCTGCAGGGCAATCCGCTGGAGCAGGTGCGCAGGATCATTTCCGGCGAAGACTTCTGCCGCCTGCAGGAGTTCGTCCGGCAGATCGCAGTCAGCGACGCAATTCTGGAATACATCGCTCAGATCGCCCGGGCCAGCCGCATGGATCCCGCGCTGAAGCTGGGGATCAGTCCCCGGGGCGCGCTGGCGCTGTGCTCCATGGCCAGAAGCTGCGCGTTTATGCACGGCCGGCGGTTCGTGCTCCCGGAAGATGTGCGGGAGGTCTTCCCGGAGGTCTGCGCGCACAGAGTGCTGCCGATACAGGGAGAGGAGACGGAGGAAGCTCTGCGGCGGCTTCTCGCGGGAGTGCCCGTCCCGGACCAGAAGCTGGCAGACCCGGAGCCGGCCGCGGGGGAGTAAACGCGTCATGACCGGCCGGCGGATCATCTATATCCTTTGGATCGCAGCGGTTCTGCTGCCACATCTGTTTACGAACAACTTCGGGACGTGGATCCTTCTGATCCTCACTTTTGTTGTGCCCGGAATCGGGATCCTGGGGAGCCGCCGGGCAGCCCAGTCGCTGGCGCTGCAGTGGCAGCAGATGCCCCGGGGCGGGGACGGAGGAAGGGACTTACCGCGGAGCACGGCCGGCAATTCACCCCGGGGTGCGACCGGTGCTCTGCCGCCGGTCTGCATCACGCTGATAAACCATAGCCGGATTCCTTTGACCTGCGTTCACATCGAGCTGGAGGACCGAAATCTGCTGACCGCAGAGACCTCCCGCCAGGAGAGCCGGATCAGTCTGCCCGGCAGGTTCGAGCAGGAAATCCAGTTTGATTTCCCGACGGACTGCTGCGGCGCCCGGCAGATCCGCGTGTGCTCCTGCAGAGCGGAGGACCCCTTTGGCCTGATGCAGTGGAGCGGGGCGCTTCCGGAGGAAATGCGCAGCCTCGTGCGTCCCCGGGCGGGGGCGCTTCCGGAGGGAGTCCTCGCAGGAACGCAGGCAGATGGCGGCGAGGCGCAGGGGAACCGGGCCGCATGGAGCGGAGATCTGGATCCGGCGCTGATCCGCGCGTACCAGCCGGGTGATCCGGTGCAGCAGATTCATTGGAAGCTCTCCGAAAAAGTCGATCGAACCCTGATGCTGGAGCGGAACGAGCCGACGCGGCAGCAGTTGAAGATCCTTCTGAACGACCGGCCGTCCCAGGCACAGGCACCCGCGGCATCCCTGCGCGGCATCGGTTCGCGGCAGCTTTCGGAGCTGTTCGAAACAGCAGCAGCCCTCATGCAAAGGCTGGAGGAGCTGGAGATTCCCTATGTGCTGCAGAAGCTCTCCGGCCGGGAAGGTCTGGAGCAGATCCTGTCGGAGCCGTTCTATGGAGAGGGCGCGACCAGAGAAGCCCCGGAGGCAGGTGCCATCCTGCTCACGCCGGGATCCGGCGGAGTGATCGCAGAAAGGATCGGTGAGGAGCGGTGAGCACGCGAAAGATCGGAAGAACACGAATGATCCGTTCTACCGGAGTTCGGATCCTGCGCCTGCTTCCGGACGCGCTGATTCTGGCAGCGCTTCTTGCCGGTATGCTGCGGGCGATTTTGCCGCAGCTTACGGGTGGCTGGGAAGCAGGACTGATGCTTGCCGGAGCCGTCGCAATCATCGTCATAACCGTGATCCGAAAGAGCGTTCTGACCTGCGGGGTCCTGACCGGACTGACCGTCTTTCTCAAAGCAGCGGATTACATGAGCGGGGACAGTCTGAGCACGATTCTGTTGTTTTCGGGCCTGGGCCTTCTGGCGATGCGGATCCGGATGAGAAGGACCCGGGCGGAATCGGAGCCGGCGCTGCAGCGAAAAGTCTACGGCCAGCAGGCGGCGGTTGCGCTTGGGGTGACGCTGATCCTGATCTGCCTGCTGATCCCGCTGTATCAGGTGCTGATCAGCCCAGATCTCGACGAGGAGCACGGGCTTTCCCTGCCGGTCCGTCCCATGCAGATGCAGCAGCAAACCCAGCAGCCGGCACAAACCGAACCGGAGCAGCGGGAGCAAAGTTATCGGGAAAAGCCGCTTCCCGTGGATCCCCAGGCCTCCGAACAGGGTCTGCCCGTCCAGCCGGAGATGTCTGAAGAGCCGGGCCTTCCCGGATGGATTCTTCCGATGGCGCTTTTGGCAGCGGCCTGCGCTGCGGGGCTTTCCGCAGCCTATATACGCATGATCGGAAGGCCGCGACGGCGGCTGAAAAGATTGGAGAGGCAGGCCGATGCGCACCGCAGCAGCGAGGCCTTAACCGGGAAGCTCGTACAGACGCAGCTCCAGCTTTTGCAGTATCTGCTGCAATTGCATGGAATTCACCTGCGCCGGGGCCAGCTCTTTTCGGATCTGATGCCCGCGGTGGCGCTTCGCATTTCGCTGCCCGCGGAGGAGGCGTTCGCTTCGGCGCTGTCGGTCTGGCAGAAGTCCGTCTATGGGGGTGAGGACGTCTCCGCGCCGGATCTGCAAAGGCTGGAGCAGGATGTTCGGACCATCCGGAAGGAGATGCGTGGAAGCGCGTCCATCCGGCAGCGGATTCGGTACCGGTTGCTGGGAGTGTAGCGAAACGGATGACGTGTAATCGAGGGAACAGCGGCGGGGGAAGCTGTGGTGTTGCAGATTCTGGTGGCGAGTGACGAGAATCTGCAACAATCGGGCAGACAGGGACCTGCACAGAGGGGACTTGAGACCTCAATTTGAAGATTTAGCGCTGACAAAACGAAATCTGCAACATAATTCTGTTTTTGTTGCAGATTTCTTTGTCTGGCAATAATATCAAAAAAAAAACACGTTTTCAGGTGGCCTGACGAGGGATGACGGCCGTGCGGTTGCAGATTCCTCCGATTAAAAATCAAAACTGCAGGGCAAACCTTCGGGTCAGCGCTGGGTCACTTCAACCTCGCTCGGACCGGCGTAGACCAGGGGCTGTAGACCTTCGCGCCGTCCACCAGGCACCAGGTCCGCAGGCGGTAGTAGTAGGTGACTCCCGGGAGGACATCCCGGTCCATATAGGCGTTGGAGGATCCGCGCCGGTAATCCAGGCGGGCGATGGTCTCGAAGTCGCCGCCGGCTGCGTTGCTGTCGCCCGAAGCAGCCGCGTCGCCAACACCAACCCCGCTTCCCGCAGTAGCCCCGCCGCGCCGGGCGATCTCCAGGCCGGAGGAGCCGAGGGAGACTGCGTCCCCGGTACTGTTATTGTCCAGAATATAGATCGCGCCCTCCGAAGCCCAGCCGGTGGCATCCACAGAAGGGACGGGCGGCGCGGCGCCGTTGTAGCCGTACTGCAGCGCCCGGGTGAGCCGCTGCCGGCCGGAGTCCGTTTCGCCCCAGCCTTCCAGAAGGTAGACGTTCCAGGCGCCGGCGACTGCCGAAGTGTCCGCATAGAAATTCTGCTGCGGGGAAACGCTGGCGATCTGAACGAGTCCATCCACCTGCGCCGCCAGTTCCTCTGCCGAAACCGCGGCTTTGCGGGACAGGCGGGTGAGGTCCGGCTGCTGCTGGGCGATTCCCCGATACAGACGGTATTCGCTGATGCCGGTGCCAGCCGAGGGAGGATTATCCCAGGCCAAAAGGGAGCTCGTCAGAGTGGAGGGCTCTACCGAAAGGGTCAGGATCTGCTCCGAAGCAGAGGATGCCGGTGTCACAGGAGCATTCGAATCCGAAGGCTGCGAGGGAGTCGTTTCGTTTGCGGGATCGGGCTTTGCCGGTTTTCCTGAACCGGGATTGCCCGGTTTTTTTCCTGAGCCCCTGCCCGGACGGCGACTGTCACCCCGCCGCGGAGCGGCTGCATTTCCATCGGACGTGCGAAGAGGATTTGCCTGCAAAGGCTGGTTTTGCTGCGTCGCGCCAGCATTGTTGCCCGTGCCGGCATTGTTGCCTGCGCCCGCACCGGCGTTGTCAGAAGTAGCACCGGCATTGTCAGAAGCAGCACCGGCATTGTCAGAAGTGGCAGCGGCGACGCCGGAAACGGCAGCATGATCCGCAGCGAGGCTCCCGGAGGGGACGCCGCCGCGGCCGGTTTCCGGCAGGGAAACAGAGGCCTGCTGAAGGGAAGCGCTCTGAAGCGGGTCCGGCGGCGCATCGGATCCGGTCAGGATGGCGGTGCCGGTAAAGCCGATCACCGCAAGGCTCATTAAAACAGCCGTCAGGGCGCGGCCGAAAGCTCCGCCTTCTTTATGCGCGGCACTGCGAAGGCCGGCCTGAATCAGCTGCCCCCGCCCGAGTGTGTCCATGCCGGGCTGATCCATGCCGGGTCTGCCAAAGTCAGGCCTGCCCAAGCCGAGCCGGCCCAAACCGAGCCGGCCTAACCCGGCGCCGCTCTGTCCGGCCTGGGCAGCGCTGCGAAGGGCAGCCTTGCCCAGAAGACTTCCCGTGACGATCGGATCCTCGCCCAAAAGCCGCCCCAGCTTTTGCAGATCCACCCGGTGGCGCCGCTCATAAGCCGCGAGCTTCCTGCGAAACGCCTGCCGCGCGTGGTAAAGCCGGCTTTTGACCGTGCCCTCGGGGCAGCCGAACAGAGAAGCGATCTCCGACAGAGACCGTTCCTCGTAGTAACAGGCGATCAGAATCTCCCGGTGCTTCGGGGGGAGTTCCTCTAGGATCTCCGCGACGATCGCCTGCTGCTGCTGCCGGTCGATGGCGGTGTCCGGCAGGTACAGATCATCCTCGTCCGCCAGGGAGGAGAGGAGTCCGTCCGCGGCCGTCAGCGCCCGGGGGCTTCCGGCGCTCCCCGCGGGAAGCAGGTGAAACAAAATCTTTTTTGCCCACGGAAAAAACCGGTCCGGATCCCGCAGGTCACCGATGGACTCGATGATCCGGACATAGGTCTCCTGCACCAGCTCCTGGGACAGCTCCCGGTCGTGGGTCAGGTACAGCGCGTACACGTACAGCTGGGGCCGGGTCTGCTCGCAAAGTCTGGCGAGGGCGCCGGCATCTCCCTGCTGCGCGTCTGTGATTAACTTTTTCAGTGGCTGTTTTTTCACGTGTCTTAGATCTTGCTATCTGCTGCTTATTTCCTGTTTCCTATTTCTTCGCTTTCATCTTGACCGGCGCGGACAGCTTGCCGGGAATCTTCGATCCGCCCACTACCGTATAAGGCTGGACCTTGTAGTAGTAGACCTTGCCCTTCTTCAGCTTCTTGTCGGTCCAGGTGAAGTGGCTGTTGCAGGCGGATGTTTTGACCAGCTTGTAGGAGCCGGTCTTCTTCGTCGCGCGGTAGATCCGGTAGCCGGTCACGCCTGCGGCCTTCTTCCAGGTCAGCTTCGCCTTTTTCTTCTTCAGGGCTTTGGCCGTGAGCTTTGACTTCGCGGCGGAGGCTGCCTTGATGTTTGCTGCCCGGATCGCAGCAGCCGCGTCTTCCTCCGACTGGAACACCAGAATCTTCTGGATCGCCGGAGTGACGTGGCCGATGATCTCGATATCGTCTCCCAGAAAGGTGACCTTCGTAATGGCGCTGCCTTCAATGCTGGACAGATAGAAGCTGTACTGATTCGCCGGGATCGTGATGGATTTCAGGTATTTCGCGTTCTTGAAGGTGAAATCACCGGTCATCGTCGCCTCGGGAGAAACGGTGAAGGACGTGCCAGGCTTTGCAGGAGGATAGGCCTCCAGATAATTCTCGGAGTCGCCGTAGCTGTAGAGGATCCCATTCTCACTGAAGTACACCTCGCTGCCCTCGCCGGTTTCAATGGATTCCAGGTTGGGGAAATTCTCACCGTCGACACCGGAGATGTAGCCGTCGCAAACGCTGGCGGGAAGGTAGAGGCTCCTGACCCGGTCTGCGGCTGCGTCCTCACCATCCCGATACTCGTCGGCAAGGAGGGCGCCGTAGCGGCTTGCGTCAAATTCGGCCACCGGATAGCCGTCGATGGTTTCCGGAACCACCAGGTCCTCTGCTTCTCCGCTATAGCCCAGGATCCATACGGTGATGGGATCTTCCAAAGCCCATTCCAGCTCGTCGGGGTCCGGATCTCCCGCGAATTCGTAGGAAGCGCCGTCCTCGCTCTTCTGCCAGTCCTCTCGCGTCCATTCGTGCCAGAATCCGCTGAAGGCCCAGGCAAACCCGTCGGTGGTTCGCCAGGCGGCATAGCCATCCGCATCTTCGATCAGGGTGTTGGATGCATCAACGGTGGGATAGGCCGGGGCTTCTTCGTCTGCAAAGGCTGCAGCGGGCAGGAGCAGTGCAAAGGCTGCAATGAGCGCGAGCAGGAACTTCCGGCAGGCGCTGCGGGAGGATCGGTTTCTCATAGGGGACTCCTTTTGAATATGATGGAATTCAACGAATGCCGGGTAAAAACACAGAAAGCCACAACTATTATATGGAAAAACCGTAATAAACGCAAGGATCCCGGCTACTTCGAATCTGAGCGTGATTGACTGCAGATGATTGACTGTAGACCGCAGACGAGCGCTACCACAAATGAGCAGATTCCGGCTCAATATGGTAGGAAGCTACCATATAATGAGGGAAATGCCTGTTTGGTGGTAGTTTGGTGGTAAGATGGCGGCTTCCTGCCGCAGGAAATAGGACAAGTTTGCTGATGCACGATCCTACTCGAGATAATCTTGCTGAAAGTGAATGATCTGCAGCTGTGCACCTACCACATTGGCTGATTTTTCGCAGGGTATGGTAGGAAGCTACCATATCGGCCAGATTTTGCGATTTCATGGTAGGCTTCGTGTGCAGGGTTCCGTGACAGGACTTCACCTGACTGACAGGATTCCGCTTGGCTGACAGGACTTCACCTGACTGGCAGTGCTCCAGCCTTTGCGAAAAAAACAACCGACTAGCGGGACAGGCGGTCGATCAGATCCCGGACGTAGTTCAGATCGGATTCGCTGAGAAGGGACATGCGGCGCGCAGTGTCAGCCAGCAGAGGCTTCTGCTGCAGCAGGTCCGCCAGCCTTTGGGCGTCGGAATCCCCGGAGAAATGCGAGGGCTCCTCGATCAGATCCGCCTTGGTGACACCGAAATACTCCGCTATCTGTTCGATCTTGTCGATGCGGGGGTAGGTGCGGGCGTGGAGCCAGTCGGAGAGGGTGCTGTAGCGAAAGTCCAGATCGTCACACAGCTTCTGCCTGCTGATGCCCTTCGCTTCAATATATCGCGCGAGATTCGCGGCCATGACGGATTTGTTGCCAAGAGATGATTTCATGGCATTATTATATCCGGAAGCGGTCCGAAAATCAACGAAACCGTGAAAGAAAGCGGGAAAACCGTGACCTGACAATAAAACGGTTTAACCGTTGATAGCAAGGGCAATATCGTGGTAAAATCATAACAACTTATCATCTGAAGAAAAAGCAGATTCTTTGAACCTTCTGGATCGAAAATCCCTCTATATAACAGGAGGGAAGTGTATGGAAATCACATTAAAAGCAGCGAGAATCAATGCAGGGCTGACGCAGCGGGAGGCTGCGGCGAAGATCGGCGTCAGCAAACAGAGCCTTTCGGCCTATGAGACCGGGAAGCGCTTCCCGGGACCGGAGGTGATCCGGCGTATCGAGGAAGTTTACGGGGTGTCCTACAGCGAGATCCGGTTTCGGCCGGAGGAAAACCGTGGTTAAACCGTAACAACGGCCGCCGGGACGTGTAATAAAAAACAAAACCCCAGTGAGATTGAAGGAGGTCACAGATGATAAACATCAGAGAAAGAATTTCCGGTAAAGGGAGAAACGCCGGAATGAAAGCGATAGGAGTGTTCCTGATGGCAGCCTTGATGGCGCTGACCATCCTGCCGCTGACCCAGGAAGAAAGCTCTGCGGCGGCATTCAACATTCCCCTGAATAAAACGCCGGGAAACACCACCAGAGTAACGGGAACCCTGAAGGCAGGGGTCACGAAGGAGCTGTCGTTCACAACCACAGACCGGGAGTCCTATTACAAAATCGAAATCGTAAACAGCGAGGGCGACGGATACATCAAGGCGCTTCTGCTGGATGAGGACAAAGTGCTGCTCGAAGAGAAGACTTTTATCCGGCAGGGAAATAAAAAGCGTTTTTCCTATCTGATCGATAAAGAAAGGAAGCTGACCAGAAACAGCATGCACTATATAAGCATGCAATCGAATAGCACCTCGAATCCGATCGATTACGTGATCCTTCTGACCGAATATCCCGATGACATGGGAAATACCAAGTCTGAGGCGAAGTCGATCACCACAGGAAAAACCAAAGGCGCTTTGGAAATAGACGATATCGGAGATACCGACTGGATGGTGTTTAAGGCTCCGGCGAAGGGGACCTATCATCTCACGCTGAGAAACGCCTCCGTTCCGGGAAATAACTTAAACTGGTGCTTCTATGACAGGGACGGTGTATTGATCAATCAGCGCAGCTTTCACAATCAGGACGAGGTGTCAACACGGGATTTCCAGCTGGCCAAGGGAGAGAACCTGTTTGTCCGGGCCAAGGGCGCCGGATACGGGGAATATTCCATTACGATCCAGCAGCCGAACCCCATGACCGTGAAGGTCTTTGACAAAAAGGTCTCCAGAAAAAAGGTGAAATCCAACAAGGTTGCACTGAAGCCCATCGTCACCGCGAATGCCCAAGGCAAGGTCTCTTATGCAAAGGCTGGAGGATCCAAGCGTCTGAGCGTCAATAAAACCACCGGCAAGATCACGGTGAAGAAGGGCACAGCGAAGGGAACGTACAAGATCAAGGTCGCGGTCAAAGCCGGCGGAAACAGCAAGTTCTGTTCCAAGACCGTTACAAAGACAATTAAGATCAAGGTGAAATGAGGTAAAAAAGCCAGGGAGGAGCACAAATGAAGAAGAGAAAAAGAGGAATCGCATGCATTGCGGCACTGGTCATCGCCGTAGCCTTCATGCCGGTCAGCGCGCTGACCGCCCAGCCAGCCTTTGCAGCGGGGAAGAAGTATGACCTGCCTACGAAGGTGACGTATTACATGAAGGATGGAAAGAAGTGGAAGAAGATCGATACGGAGCATTATACCTACGAGAAAGGAAGACTCACCTATATTCATATGGACTCATCAGATGAGGATCCCGAGTGGAATGATGATATTACGCTGAAGCATACATACAGGGCAAACGGGAAGCTATCGAAGGTAGTGGTCCGCGACGAGAACAGTAAAAAAACATATTATTTCAACAAAAAAGGCAGACTGACAAAGGTGGGCAAACAGAAGGTTAAGTACAGTAAAGGTTGGATCAGTAAGTTCGGCAAGAAGAAGTACAAGTATACTTTCAAGAAGGGCAAACCAGCGAAGATCCGGTCTTCTATGGGTTATGTCAGATTCAATAGCAAGGGGCTTGTAACGGAGGAACAGCAGACAAAAATGCCGAAGGACTGGTGGGGGACCGGCACAGAGAATCACTATAAATATACATATGATGATCAGGGTCGAGTGTCGAAGGTCACCTGCCGTGGGGAAGATACTACGAAAGCAGTCTTCAGCTACGAGACCAGCGTAAAGACAAAATCCTATAAGCGCTGGCTAGCCACCACGTACCGGATCGTACGTCGGACAGGAGAGGGTTCGCTGGAAATCGTAGAAAGGATCACATCCGACGTGCCGATGTATTCGACTTACAACTGATGAGATTGGAGAACCCCATGTAATCTACAGTTGTACAAAGGCTGGGGCAGATGAGGAAGTGCAGGAGGAACAGGGAATGAAGAAGAAGAGAAAGATATGGATCGCATGCATTGCGGCGCTGGTCATCGCGGCGGCCTTCATGCCGGTCAGCGCGCTGACCGCAACGCCAGCCTTTGCAGCGGGGAAGAAGTATGACCTGCCTACGAAGGTGACGTATTACTATTACCAAAAAAAGAAAAAGAAGTGGAAGCTGTTAGAGGAGCAGCACAACACTTATGAAAAGGGGAGACTGAAGGAAATATACCTTTATGATGGGAAATATGAAGATGTTAAGGATCGTGACGATCTTGACGACATTAGTTTGCATGTCACATATACATACAAGACCCGGGCAAACGGGAAGCTGTCAAAAGTCGTAGTGCGCGACCGCGGTGAAAAGAAAACATTTAATTTTAACAAAAAGGGAAAACTGAAGAATGTAGATGGGTGGAAGGTCAAGCACAAGAAGGGCTGGATTACCAAACTCGGCGACCGAAAATATAAGTATTCCTTCAAAAAGGGTAAGCCGGTCAAGATCAAATCAACATGGGATGGTCGTGGAGGCTATGTCAAGTTCAATAAAAAGGGACTGGTGACATTTGAAAGACAAACAAAGCGTAGTAAGTCGGACAAGATAGATGGAACCGATGTAAAAGATCGCTATAAATACAAGTTCGACAGTAAGGGACGTGTTTCCACCATCATCTATAAAAGTTCCGGATCGCTGTCAAAAGTGAAACTCGAATACGGTCCGGAAGTTAAAACAGGATCCTACAAGCGTTGGCTCGCGGTAATATACAGGTGTGAAGTCAATATGGGCGGGGGTGAACTTGATATCGTACAGGAGGTCACATCTGACGAACCGACGTTCTTTGATCCGTTCATGATGGATATATAGCACAGCTGTACAAAGGCTGGAGCAGTCGTGAAAGTGCAGGAGGAACAGGGAATGAAGAAGAGAAAGATATGGATCGCATGCATTGCGGCGCTGGTCATTGCGGCGGCCTTCATGCCGGTCAGTGCGCTGACCGCAACGCCAGCCTTTGCAGCGGACAAGGCGCAGGGGTCGGCCACATTGCAGAAGACCGGCAAGAGTGTCGCAGAGGCTTCCATCAAGCGGAAGGCTCCAACCAAGGCGAAAACGTACACAGTGGCAAAAGGCGTCAGCGTGAAGTTCAAGGCTAAGGCGTCGGGAAAGGTCAAATACAAGTCCAGCAATAAGAAGGTCCTGACGATCAACAAGAAGACCGGAAAGGCGAAGGCCAAGAAGACCGGAAGGGCGAAGATTACGGCGACCTGCGGCGGCAAGAAGGTCGTCTGGAACGTTACGGTCGTCAAAGGAATCAAAAAGATTCAGCGCAAGTCGCCGGCAGGCGCAGAATTTTCGATGAATATCGGCGGGACAAAGCAGCTCTCCGTGAAGCAAACGCCGGCAAAGCTGAAAAAGGCAGCGCTCAAAGTAACCTATGCGTCCAGCAAACCGTCGGTAGCGAAGGTGGATCCGAATAAGGGCCGGGTCACTGCGGTCCATGCGGGTAAGGCGAAAATCACAGCAACGAATGTCGCTTCCGGTAAAAAGGTCAGCTGGAATGTGACTGTCAGCGCGGCGAAGGTCACCAGAGAGCAGGTCGTTGTCATGGCAGCGGGGATGCTTGGTCTGCAGCCACCGGAGGAGGCAAACATTCAGTATTCCTTCACGGATGTGAAAGACGCGGATCAGCCGGGATTGATCGAAGCAGCTTACCGGTACGGGCTTGTTCCGGAAAGTCCGCTGAAATTCCGGCCAAAAGAAGCGGCCTCCAGAGAATTCACCGCGTATGTTTTCACAAAAGCCGCCGGATACGAACCGATCGAAGAGAACGCGGTGAGCGCGGAATGCGCGGACAAGAACGATCTGCAGTACACCTATGAAGATCAGGTGGCGATGGAGTTTGGTGTTTTCGATACGGTGAGCCAGGATTTCCGGCCGGATCAGGAAGTCACAACGAAGGAATTCGAGCGCTTGAAGCTGACGTTAACCGAAACTCTGGCGGAGCCGGATCTGGGCGAAGGAGTAAGAACCTCTTACGAATTGGCCGATGGAGTTGAGGAGGTTACAGCCGATTACACGATAGGAGAACAGGGGGACCGCCTGATTCTCAGTAAATTGAGCGATGTGGGGCTCTTCCGGAAGGGTCACACCTACCTGGTGACGCAGCGGTCCGATGAAAACCAGAAGATCGCGATCCGCGCAAAAACCGTCGATTATTCATTGCCCGGCGGGTATGTTCTGTTCGAGACGCCTTCGATGAAGGAAGTCCTGAAATCGGCGCAGGTCATCGGTTCTCAGACCGAGGGCGAAGCCGAGTTTATTCCGGAGGAGGGCGTTACGTTCACGACCGGAGGAGGAAATTATAAGAAGGGCGCCTCCGCGTCAGGTTCCTGCAGTTTAGGAAAGGAGATCAATGTCAGTCTTGACAAAGGTAAGATCAACGCATTGATGGAAGCGTTCGGCTGCAGCTCCAAACTGGAGCAAAGTCTGGACTTTACCTTCTCTATCGATCGCCTGGATTACGATGTTGACTGTGGATGGTCCGGGATCAAGAAGATGTATCTTGCTGCTGACATTCAGGAAAAGCTTAAGTATTCAGCAAAGTATGAGAATACATTTATTGATGATGATATTTCAGCAGTGGAGGGTGTGGTTGCATTCCCGATCGGAAAATTCATGGTCACACTGCCTTATGGCTTCACCGTCGATTACGAAATCATAGCGAGGCTCGATGTGAGCGGATCCATCGAACTCACAGCCGTAGCAGGGCAGACCGTGGGAATCGAGATGGTGGGCGATCATCTGAGAAAAATCGCAGAGACAACAAAGCGCGAGATCACCTTCAATATGGACGGAAAGGTCAGAATCGGTCCGGAGTTCGATCTCACATTGAAATTTGCGGAAGTGATCGACCTCGTTTCGATGGGGGCTTATGTCGGTCCGGGAATGACATTCCATGCGGATCGAACGTTCTACGTCGGTGAACCGGACATATACTGTGTAGATGCTAAGATGTTTCTCTTCTTAGACCTTTGGTTCGAGGGAGATATTCTGGAGTCATTCGATCCATGGGGTAGAGATTTTAAGAAGGAATTCACGATATTTGATGAGAACAATTCGCCGCTGAGATTACTGATGCATTTTGAAGAGACCGGACCGAAGGACTTCTGCACGCGGCAGGATATGCAGGTGGCTCCACCGGCGGAGCCTACCGATGGCGACATTATCTACAACGGCAATGGTGCCACCAGCGGATCGATGGAGCCCACGACCCTGAAAAACGGATCGGGCAAACTCAGCAAAAACCGTTTCCAGAAGACCGGGGACACCTTCTGGGGCTGGTCCACCGATCCGAATGCTACAAGCATCACCTATGCGGACGGAGCAGCGATCAACGTCAAGGGAAAGATCACCCTGTATGCGATCTGGAAGAGCAAAGTCAGAGGAACCATCGTCTACAACGGCAACGGTTCCACCAGCGGGAGCATGTCCTCCCAGTCTTATACCAACGCGTAGGCGACATTAAAGACGAATGCGTTTAAAAAGACCGGGTACAACTTCAAAGGCTGGACAACGGAGCCGAATGGCAGTATCATTTACACAGACGGGCAGAGCGTTGCCCTGTCCGGGGGGACGATCACCCTGTATGCGGCCTGGGAAGCTGCGCCTGCCGGTGTAACAGTCACATATAACGCGAACGGCGGAACAGGAACCATGAATCCCACATTCCTGAAGAACGGAAGCGGCAAGCTGAGCAAGAATGTGTTCAAGCGAACCGGCTACAGATTCGAGGGCTGGAGCACAAACAAGAATGCAACGGCGGCGACCTATGCCGATGGATCCGCGGTTAAGTTCAGCCAGGATACTACGGTCTATGCGGTGTGGAAGTTGCAGTAACGGAGGAGAAAGGAGACCTCGATGCTAAAAAAACTGGCGGCCTGTATTATGGTAATGGCCATTGCAGTGGCATTCATGCCAACCTCAGCCTTTGCAGGATCAAAGACCGTGAAGATGACAGCATCCAATAAAGTCGTTATAAACGGCGACTATGCGTACTGTGCGGGAGCCAGCGGGATCTACAAGGTGAAGGTGAAGAAGGGCAAGGCGACCAGTATCAAGCGCCTGGTCAAAAATAACGAAGTCTTCGGCGCATACAGTTACTATGATGCCATGAAGAAAAAAGGCAAGTACCTGTACTACCGGGAAGGCGGCGAAGGAACGGTCGGCTACATCAACAGAGTCAATGTTTCTTCGGGAAAGCAGAAGTCTCTGGCAATGATCGGCTTCCAGGGGGACTATGTGATCAAGGGCAAGAAAATCTACTATTACAAGTACGATGAGGAGAGCGACAATCCGCCGAAGCGCGAGATGAAGCTGAACGGAAAGAACAAGAAAAAGTCCTCCAAGAAGGCAGTGCTGAAGACAAGAACCAGCAATGAGCCGGGCTACACAGTCAAAATCCGGGAGAAAGGAGACTACGTCAGGGACTACCTGGAGACCCCGAAGGGGACCTACTACCTGGGCAAGGCAAAAATCTGGTAAATTGGAAGCGAGGCTTTCACTCTAGACTCAAAACGCAGGACCGGCCTACCGCCGGTCCTTTTGAGTGCTGCCCCAGCCTTTGCAGGTGTAGTGCTTGACAAAGCCTCCAAGAAAAAGTACAATTTATGGTACAGAAAAGTGTACGAATCAGGAGGCGAGCAGATGATTGCTGCGAATTATTCAACACTGCGAAGCAGACTGAAAGAGTTCTGTGACAGAGTCTGCGATGAGAAAGAGGTTCTGATTATTACAAGAAAAGAAGACCGAAATGTCGTGATGATGAGCCTCGAGCAATACAACAGGATCGAGAAGTATCTCAGAAACATGAGGTATCTTTCGATGCTCAGAGAAAGCGATGAACAGCTTCAAAGCGGCAGAGTTATCGTGAAGACAATGGAGGAGTTGGAGGAACTGGCCAGGGATGAGTAAAATCGTCTCGTCTCGTCTATGAAGTCTCCGAAGATCAGATCATTGTGAAAGCCTGCAAAGGACACTATGAAGAATAGCCCATTTCTTACCCGCCGAGATAGCTGTCACAGCGCAGCTGAAAGACGGAACGAAACGAAAGTGAAATTTAGCTGTTTTGATGATGACGGAACGAAACACCGCAGTTTCTTTCGCTGGTTCGATCCATAGGCTCTGGCTCGGTCCAATCGAACTCATAAACCATAAATAATCGGGACAAATCCCATTCGCTGATGCTTGAAATCCAGGATTTGTCCTAAAAGATCCTAAGATATACGAGGTTTCGATCCGCATGCATCAAAAGTGCCTATAATGTCGTTTCTATTGGACGGAGTCCGGCAGGCCATGGCATCTCGCAGGCGATGTGTGAACAGCAGCAGCTCCAGCCTTTGCATGCCCCGAAGTATAAGTTTCTGTTCCCTTCCCTGCGGCAAAGGAGTATCATAGAACCAGAGAATCGGTGCTATGAAATGGAGGGAAACTATGTCAACATTGATCAGAAACGGAATCATCGTCACGGCGGACGGTGAGCAGAAGGCGGACCTGTACATGGACGGCGAGAGCATCGTAGCCATCGGAGAGGGACTCGCGTATGAAGCGGACGAGGTGATCGATGCGGAGGGCAAATACATCCTGCCCGGCGGCGTCGACCAGCACGTCCATTTTTCGTTCACGTATAAGGGCAGCAAGACCCGGGGGTTTGAGACGTCCAACGCGGCGGCGGTGGGCGGCACTACCACGCTGATCGAGTTTGTCAATCAGGAGAAGGGCTGCGGGCTGGTGGAGACCATCGACGACTATCGCAGGACCGACGCGGAGGGCATCGCCATGGTGGACTACGCGTTCCACAGCGTTATGACGGATCCCAGGGACGAGGTGATCGAGGAGATTCCGGATCTCGCAAAGGCTGGATATCCGACGATGAAGCTGTTCATGGCGTACAAAGGCCAGTTTTTCCATGCGGACGATGACGCGATCCTGAAGGCGCTGCAGAAGGGCAAGGAAGCCGGCGTTACGGTGATGGTCCACGCGGAGAACGCGGATATGATCGACGTGCTGACAAAGCAGCTGATCGCCGAGGGCAAGGTGGGCCCGTATTATCACGCGGTCAGCCGGCCGCCGGTGGTGGAGGCGGAAGCGACCCGCCGGGCGATCTATCTGGCGGAGCTGGCGGATGCTCCGCTGTACGTGGTTCACGTCACCTGTAAGGAAGCCCTGGCGGAAGTCAAGGCGGCTTATCAGAGGGGACAGCGGGTCTTCGGAGAAACCTGCGCTCACTATCTGGTGCTGGATGAGTCCGACCTGGGCCGCCCGGGATTTGAAGGCGCGAAGTACGTCTGCTCGCCGGCCCTGCGCACGGAAGAGCACAGGGAGGCGCTTTGGGAAGCCGTCGACCGCAAGTGGCTCAATGCCATCAGCTCCGATCACTGCGGGTTCGACTACGCCGAGCAGAAGCACATGGGATACGGAGAGGGCAAGTCCTTTGCGGACATCCCCAACGGGGCACCGTCCCTGCAGAACCGTCTGAACATCCTTTGGACTTACGGCGTGTGCGAAGGCAGGATCAGCCGCAGCCGTCTGGTGGATCTGTATGCGACCACCCCGGCCAAGGTCAACGGCCTAGTGAAGAAGGGCCAGCTGGCGCCGGGCTTCGACGGCGACGTGGTCATCTTTGATCCGTCCTATGAAGGCTTGATCTCGGCAGAGACCAACCTGGAAGGCGTGGATTATTCTCCGTTTGAGGGCTTCGCTCAGAAGGGCCGCCCGGAGACCGTCTTCCTGCGGGGACAGAAGATCGTCGAGGACGGCAGGTACATCGGTCAGAAGGGCCAGGGCCGGTTCATCCCCGGGGAGCCCTTCGGCGCAGCGTATAAGCGGTAGGGATTTGCGGAGAAGGACTGCCGATTCGTTGAGGCAGTCTGCCGCTTTGACTGGCGTAGGGTGGTATTGCCGGAACTCATGGGGAAGTAACCCCATGAGGTATACAAATACTACCCCATTTTGGGGAAGTATATGACATTACATGGGGAGGTAACCCCATGGATTTTGCCAATACTACCCCACGAAGTGCTCCTTACTGGGAAAAATGAGGTCAGGAATAGAGAAGAAATGAGGCCAGGAACATAAAAATGAATATCAACGATAGGCGATTGCTGGAAGATCTGCATACTTTGCGGGAGTTCACCGACACGCCCGGGGAGGGCGTGACCCGGTTTTCCTACGGCGTGCAGGATCGAAAGGCAAGAGAATATATAATAAAGGAAGCTATGGATGCCGGCTGCACGGTCAGGACCGACGACATCGGCAACATCCGGATCGGGCTGGGGGCCAACATTCCCGGTCAGCCGGTGATTCTTTGCGGATCTCACATCGACACGGTCCGTAACGGAGGCTGGCTGGATGGGATCTACGGTGTATGCAGCGCGCTGGAGGTCCTGCGGACGCTGGCGGCGGCTGGATCCGCAGCCGCGCCGCCCGACAGTTCTTCGGCAGCGGCATTACCTGACACCGCAGCAACGGAGCAAGCCGCCGGCTGCGGCTATGAGATGATCATTTTCGCGGAAGAAGAGGGATCCAATTTCGGATCCACCATGACAGGAAGCAAATTCATCACCGGAATCTACGGTGAGGCGCAGCTGGACGAGCTGACGAATGACGATGGGCAGACCCTGCGGCAGGTGCTGGCGGGATTCGCCGCCGCGGATCCGGACGCGGCGGCGCCCGGCAGCGCTCTGCAGGTTCCCTGGGATCTGTCCGACGCGGCGGCGATGCTGGAGCTGCACATCGAGCAGGGCCCGGTGCTGGAGCGGGCAGACCTTCCCATCGGGATCGTGGATTCCATCTTCGGGATGCGGGTCATCGAGGTGAGCCTGCAGGGCGTGGGCAATCACGCCGGAGCGACCCCGATGAAGGAGCGATACGATGCGCTCAGCACCGCGGCGGAATGCATTCTGGCTGCGGAGAAGATCGTCTCCTCCGATCCGGAGGAGCGGACCGTCGTCACCATCGGCAAGCTGGAGGTACAGCCGAACTGTTCCAATGTGATTCCGGAAACCGTGCGGTTCAGCCTGGAGGTCCGGGACAAGGATGCAGAGGAGATCGATGGCAACATGGATCGGATCATCCATCAGATCCGGCAGATCGCGGGGGGCCGCGGAGTGAAGTGTGAGATCCGGGAGCATTCGAAGTCCGCGCCGCTGCATCTGTCCGACGAGATCATCGCCGTGATCCGGCAGGCAGCGGAGGACGCCGGCATCCCCCACAAAGTCATGGACAGCGGCGCCGTTCACGACGCCTGCATGATCGCCCAGGCGGGCGTGCCCACCGGAATGATCTTCGTTCCGAGCATCGGCGGCCGAAGCCACGTACCCGAAGAGAATACCGAAGAAGCGGATCTCGTCCGGGGAGCCCGGCTTTTGCTTGAGGTTGTGTGCCGGCTGATGGGCGGGGCGCAGGCATAGAGGATAATCATTTTTACAAAGAAGAAGGAGAAATAGTATGGCATCGGATCGTTTATATCAGCTGGCAGTGGAATTCCGAAAGACCAGCCTTTGGAAGAGGATGTTGGAGGATCAGCTGTTTGCCGTAAGCCTTGACGGTGGACGAACCGGATATGTGAGCGTCATGGGGCTTCTGGGAGAGCACCGGGCGCTGGCGGTGTACGTCGGTGAAGAAGGTCTGCGAAGCTATCACATCCTGCGGGAGAATGGAACGGACAGCCTCATCGGCTACAATCCGGTGGTCCAGAACCACGCCAGCATTCAGGTATCGTTTGAGGCGAAGGATGATCTGCCGCCGGAGGATCTGGCGGAGGCCAGAGACTTCGCGAAGCGAAACGGAGTCCGGTTCGCCGGGAAGAACGCGTTCCCGATGTTTTTTAAGGCGGAGCCGGGGTACATGATGACCTCCGATCTCACAGAGCAGGACGAGGCGGACCTGGCAGCGGCGCTGGAGGCGGCGATCGAGGTGGCGAAAGACGAGACACTCAGCTATCATAATCCCGGGGATTTCACCGGAGTGATCCGAACCACGAAGCAGATCGTACTGATAGCAAAAGAAGGGGACGCCTATCTGCGGCGCAGTATCCCGCTGCCGCAGGTGCCGGTCTATGAACCGCCGGAAGGGGACGCCTGGGATGAGCTGGCAGCGGCGCGGATCCGTAAACTGTCAAAGCGGGGAACCTGGCAGGCGGGACTGATGACGACTACGGTGCCCACCGGCTGGGAGCATTCGGACCAGAAGATCCTGCCGGTGATCCTCGTTGCCATCGATACGACGATGGACGAAGCGATAAATATCCGTCCGGTCGCCCTCTATGAGAGTCGCACGAATGTGATGCTGAATATGCTGATGGAGGCGCTCCGGGAGCGGGGCAGCCGGCCGGCGAAGATCGAGGTAGAGGACGAATACACCGAGGCGCTGCTGCGGAAGTGGTGCGGTGATCAGAAGATTCGGCTGGAGCGAAAACAGGATCTGGAGGACCTTCAGGAAGCCCAGATGGGACTGCAGATGCATCTTCGAAGCGCTGCAGGCGGAGCCGGTCCCGAAGAACAGCTGCAGGAGCTGGCGATGCTCATCGAGAGTCTCCTTTCCCTGCCGATGGATATGCTGACGGACCTGCCTCCGGAAATGACGCGGATGCTGGACGGTGTCGAACAGGAGCTCAGCGGACTTCCGGTGGTGCCGGAATGGCTGCTGGAGCAGGTGGAGGAGCTGAACGAGCGGATCCGGCAGGCGCAGACCAATGCTTCTGCAAAGGCTGGAGCTCCCGGATGGGCGCCGATCCGCGGCGGGAAGGCCAAAAGCCGCATCAAAAGGCCTTCCGTGGTGAGTCCTGCGCGGGCGCCGCATCTGTGCGTGCTCAGCGTGTCTCTGGGTACCGGCTGCTACCGCCACATTCAGGTGCCGGAGAATATCCTGCTGGCGGAGCTGGCGGAGGTGATCCTCTGGGCCTTTGATTTCATGAATGATCATGCCCATGCCTTCTTTATGGACAATCGCGCCTGGAGTCAGGCGGACTGCTACTACAGTCCCGGGATCGACGACTACGCGCCGTCCACCGAAGAATACCGGCTGCAGGATACGGATCTTTGGGAGGATAAGAAATTCAAATTCATCTTCGATTTCGGGGACGAATGGACCTTCCAGTGCCGGGTGCTGCGGATCTCGGACGAACCGGCGGAGGGGGAAACCATCGCGAACGCCGAGATCGTCCGGCGAAAGGGCGAGCCGCCGGCGCAGTACGGCGTGCCCTGGTTTGATGAAGACGAATGGGAGGACTGACATGAATCTATTTCTGGTGTTTTATATAGGAATTCCGGCGCTGGCGATCCTCGCCGGGCTGCTGAGCCGATTCCGGAATCAGAAGCTGACGACGGTGTTCAACATCCTGATGCTGCTGGCGGTGCTGGTGGGGGCGGTGTGGACGATGACCGGCCATCACGGGTGGATCCACATACTCAGTTTCATCGCGCTGACGATCTTCGGCAATCTGGCCGGGGTGACGCTGGTCAGCCGAAGAAGGTAATCCGGGATGGCCAACCGGAGGTGATGGGGCCGGTTATTTTTTCCGGCAGATCAGCAGGATCTCCGGCGGATCGTGCATCTGATTGGGCATGCTGATGTAACTTGTGTGCCAGCGCTGCGCATCAAGCCCTGAGGCAAACTCCAGCAGCGCCTGTTTTTCTGCGGCGCCCTCCGGATGGCCGCTGTACATGGTCAGACACAGCAGGCCGTCCGTTTTCAAAAGGTCCAGGCTGTCCCGGACGGCGGCGAGGGTCGTTTCGGTAAGGGTCGTGCAGGATTTGTCTCCCCCGGGCAGATACCCCAGATTAAACACGATGGCAGAGGCGAAGCCGCATTCGCCGCAGGCCGGATCTCCGTCTTCGGCAGAGGTCACATCCGGCTGCAGATCCCGGAAGTATTCCTTCATATGTTCATGGCCGAGGCAGGTTAGGACAATGGTGTCCTCCGGCTCATCACCGCAGGCAAAACCAGCCTTTGCGAGAAGGTCCCGGGTGCGCTCCACCGCCTGCCGCTGAAGGTCAAAGGCGAACAGACGCCCCGGCTGCATCTGCGCGAGGCGCAGGGTATCCCGGCCGCCTCCGCAGGTCGCGTCGATGACGATATCCCCCGGCCGGACATAGGCGCGGACGATATGCATCGCGAAATCCGTTGTGCGCTGAATCAAACTGCTCATACCGGAATTATGGCACGGCGGGCGCGGGACTGTCAATCGCGATTGATTCTCCCCGGCGAATCGGATACAATGAAATCGACCCGGGCGGACCGAGGGCAGACCGCCCATGAAGGAGGAAGCATCATGAACATTGGATTTATCGGCGCAGGCAAGGTGGGCTGTTCCCTGGGCAAGTACCTGAGCACCCACGGAGCGGCGGTCGCAGGGTATTTTGATCAGAACCGGCAGGCGGCAGCAGAGGCGGCGCAGTTTACGGGATCTCGCAGTTACGAGGATATGCAAAGGCTGGCGCGGGACGCGGATCTGATTTTCCTGACGGTGCCCGACGGGCTGATCCCGCAGGTGTTCCGGCAGCTGTGCGCAGAGAGCGGTGACCTGCTGGCGGGGAAATTCCTCTGCCACTGCAGCGGCAGCATTTCCTCCCGGGAAGCCTTTGCCGGAATCGAGGAGACCGGGGCCTTCGGCTACTCGGTGCACCCGCTGTTTGCCGTCAGCGACCGGTTTGAAACCTACAAGGAGCTGGGAGGGGCGTTCTTTTCCCTGGAGGGTGAACCATCGCATTTAGACGATATGGCTGCGTTCCTGAAAGGGGCGGGACTGACTTTTCAGGTGATCGACCCGGCGTCGAAGACAAAATACCATCTGGCGGCGGTCTACGCCAGCAATCTGATCTGCGGACTGATCGGACAGGCGAGCCAGCTTTTGCAGGAGTGCGGCTTCGCGCCGGAGGACGCACTGAAGGCGCTGACGCCGCTGATCGCAGGAAACGTGGAGCACGCTCTGGCCGCAGGCCCGGTGCAGGCGCTGACCGGCCCGGTGGAACGGGGGGATGTGACCACGCTGCAAAAGCACCTTTCCGTTTGTGAAAGCGAGGACGACCGGCAGCTGTATCTGCTGCTGTCGCGAAAGCTGCTGGATATGGCAAAGGAAAAGCATCCGGAGCGGGATTACCGGGAACTGGAGGTTTTTCTTTACAAACGATAGCAACCGTGATACACTTCTCACGTTGGACGGTATTCCGCAGGAAACTGTACCCGGAGAAATCAGACAAAAACGCAGTACTCCCAGCTTTTGCAGCGGCAGCAGACAGTGCGCCGCATGCGCGTGGAGGCCCCTGCGTGCCTGGAGCAGATTGCCTGCGACATTCCCGTTCATCCGTCAGTTACGGATGTTTTTTTGTGCGGCGGCCCGGAGAGGCTGCGTGGAGGAACGACGAATGAAAAACACAGCAGTTACGTTTCAGGAAATGAAGGCAAACGGCGAAAAGATCTCAATGCTCACATGCTACGATTATTCGACCGCGAAGCTCATGGAGGCTGCCGGCATCAACGCGGTGCTGGTGGGCGATTCCCTCGGCAACACCATGCTGGGCTACCCGGACACTCTGTCCGTGACCATGGAGGACATGATCACCTACGGCGGCGCGGTGGCCCGGGGCTGTCACGACACGCTGGTGGTGCTGGATATGCCCTTCATGTCCTATCAGGTATCCATCGAGCAGGCTCTCACCAACGCGGGGCGGCTGATGAAGGAAGGCCGCGGCGGCGCGGTGAAGCTGGAGGGCGGCGCCAGCGTCTGCCCCCAGATCAAGGCGATGACGGAAGCGGGCATCCCGGTCATGGCGCACCTGGGTCTGACCCCTCAGTCCATCAACACGCTGGGCGGCAACAAGGTCCAGGGCAAGACGGAAGACGCCGCGAAGAAGCTGCTGGAGGACGCCTACGCGATCCAGGATGCCGGCGCGTTCAGCGTGGTGCTGGAATGCATCCCGGCGCCCCTGGCGGAGTTCATCACGAAGGCTCTGCGCATCCCCACCATCGGCATCGGCGGCGGCAACGGCTGCGACGGCCAGATCCTGGTCTATCAGGACATGCTGGGGATGTTCACCGATTTCGTGCCGAAGTTCGTCAAGCAGTTCGGGAACATCGGCGAGATGATGACCAAGGCGTTCCGGGACTACGACGCGGAGGTCAAGGCAACCACCTTCCCGGATGAGGAGCACTCTTTCAAGCTGAAGGATCCGGAGATCCTGCAGCACCTGGCGAAGGAACTGCGCCCGGAGGAGGCCGCCGGCGGGGAAGTGGATGCCGAGTATCTGGCGAAGCTGTATTAATTTGTAAAGATTGGGAGCACTGCCCGTATCTTTGATACGGCGCGCAGTGCCCCTACAGGAATCGCAGCAGCTTTGCTGCGTGGCGATTCTTCAGTTGCCCAGCCTTTGCGCGAGGAGACCACGATGATCATAGCGAAAACAATCGAAGAAGCGAGAAAACACGTCTGGGAATGGAAGGCCAGGGAGTACTCCATCGGCCTCTGTCCCACCATGGGATATCTGCACGAGGGGCATCTGTCCCTGATGCAGGCGTCGAAGCGGGACAACGACATCACGGTGGCGTCGGTCTTCGTCAACCCGATGCAGTTCGGGCCCACCGAGGATCTGGCGAAATATCCCAGGGACTTCGAGCGGGACTGCCGGATGCTGGAGGCTGAAGGCGTGGACATGGTGTTCGCACCGGAGCCATCGGAGATGTATCTGGATGACTTCTGCACGTTCGTGGACATGACGCTGGTGTCGGAGGGCCTTTGCGGCCGCAGCCGGCCGGTTATGTTCCGGGGCGTGTGCACCGTGCTGACCAAGCTGATCAACATCATCTACCCGAACCGGATGTACATGGGTAAGAAGGACTGCCAGCAGCTGGCGGTGGTCCGCCGCATGGTCCGGGATCTGAACTTCAACGTGGAGGTGGTGGGATGCGCGACGGTCCGCGAGGAGGACGGTCTGGCCAAGAGCTCCCGCAACACTTATCTGAGCGAGGCGGAAAGGCTGGCGTCGCGGGTGCTGTCCCGCACGCTTCGGGCCGCCCAGGAAAAGATCGCCGCCGGGCAGACCGACGCGGAAGAGCTGATCGCCTTCATGCGATCGGAGCTGGCCAAGGAGCCCATGGCGGACATCGACTACGTGGAGATCGTCGACGGGCTGACCATGCAGCCGATCCCCGCAGTCCGCGAGGGTGACGTGGTGGCTATGGCCGTCCGGATCGGCACCACCCGGCTGATCGATAACTTCATCGCAGGAGATCCGCTGATCGACATAGCCGGATAGAGATCGTAAGCAGATGGGCAGCCGGAGGGGGCCGGCAGTGCGACCCTCCGGCTGCTGCCATACCGGGCGATATGCACTTTTCCGGCCGGCCTACCCCTCAGTCACCGCCATAATCCCGGCCGGCCTACCACGAAATCGGCAAAAGTACTCGGATATGGTAGGTCCCTACCATATTGACTCGAAACCCGTCTGTATATGGTAGGGATCGGCTTCGATAGGCAGCTGTTCGACACGATCTTGCGGGCGATTTCCTGCGAAACAGTACATACTTGCTCTCGGGGCGGCAGCGACAGGGTGCCGCCTACCATATTTTTATGAAAATGTGACGGATATGGTAGCTTCCTACCATATTAGACCAGTATCTGCCCATTTGTGGTAGCGAACAACTTGAAGTGTACCCTATGAAGAGTACCCCAAAAGAAAACCATTGAAAAATACAGCTTCAAAGCGGCAATGAACCCTAAGGTCCATTCGCCGTTTTCGCTTTTTTGGACAAAATGGACCGTTTCAGG
The DNA here is from genome assembly GCA_017459895.1 of Bacillota bacterium. GTDB lineage: Bacteria > Bacillota > Clostridia > Peptostreptococcales > Anaerovoracaceae > Lentihominibacter. The sequence continues at coordinate 184,981 of JAFUCA010000006.1, forward strand.
GAATTGTGTATTTTTCAGAAAATAACGATAATGGGCCCAGAAAGAAAGACGAAAGGAGTGGTGTTTGAATGACGAAGACGAAGAAGATACTGTACCCACTGCTGATTCTGGCCCTGGTGGTGTCCTTCACCCCGGTGCTGAATTTCGCAGGGCTGGGCGCGGACAATGCCTATGCGGCGGCGAAGCTGAAGGCGCCAAAGAGCGTCAAGGTCAAGGTCGTTTCCCAGACTGCGCTGAAGGTCAGCTGGGGAAAGGTCAAGGGGGCTAAGGGCTATACCGTATATCAGAAGAAGGGCGGCAAGTTCAAGGCAATCAAGACCGTGAAGGGAAAAACCGTTACCGTTAAAAACCTGAAGGCCGGGACCAAGTACACCTTCTACGTGAAGGCATTTAAGAAGAAGGGAAAGAAGAAGGTCTACGGCAAGACCTCAAAGAAGGTAACCGGCAAGACGAAGGCAGCTGCGGCGGCACCCACCGCACCGGCAGCACCGGCGAAACCGGATCCGGCAGTCACAGCGGTCTGCAAGAACGGACAGTTTGTCGGCACGAAGCTGGACTCCGGCGTGATCTCCTATAAAGGAATCCCCTATGCGAAGGCTCCGACCGGCGATCTGAGATGGAAGGCGCCGGAGGCACCGGACGCCAGCGACGCAGTGATTCAGGCGAAGGAATTCGGCCATCCGGCGGTGCAGGCCAACTACCCGCTGCCGGATCCCGCACAGGGAAAGGAAGCAGTCAGCTGGGTCTTTGACGGCAGCAAGTACACCGTCAGCGAGGACTGCCTGACCCTGAATGTATGGACGAAGGACAATAACCCGGCAAAGAAGAAGCCGGTCATGGTATGGTTCCACGGCGGCGGATTCGTGGTCGGCTCCACGACCAACGACGCGTATCAGCTGGAGAACTTCGCCAACAACGAGGACATGGTCATGGTGTCCTGCAACTACCGTCTGGGCATCTTCGGTTCCGCGGATCTGTCGGCAGTTCCGGAGGGTGAGAAGTATAAGACAGAAGATTTCAAGCAGTCGCAAAACCTGGCTTTGCTGGATGACATCCGGGCGCTGGAATGGATCCAGGAGAACATCGCAGCCTTTGGAGGAGATCCGGGGAATGTTACGATCTTCGGAAATTCCGCAGGAGCGGCGGACATCACCATCCTGACCACAGCAAACAATGAAAAGATCCAGAAGGGCGAGCTCTTCCAGCGCGTGATCGCGCAGTCCGGCAGCCTGTCCCTGTGCGTACCGGACGATGGTGCCAAGTACACAGCAGAGAGAACCGGTGAGATCGAGCAGTTGATCGAACGCGTCAAAATCCTGGGATACGATGTCAAAAATCTGGACGACCTGATGGCAGTTCCGGAGGAGACGCTGATCCAGGCATACACGCTGTATCCCACCAACAAGGGCAACCTCGTTGATGTATCCTTCTATGATCCGACGGGTGAGGAATTCATCGCCGGCGCCAGCCTTTGCTATGACAACGTATACACCCCGGTGTTCAACGATGATGCGGGACTCCTGCCCAAGGATCCCTATGATCTGGTGAAAGCCGGTTACGGCAAGAATATCGACGTGCTCTACGGAACCAACCAGAATGAGTGGAACTACTGGATCTGGGAGATGGCGGAATTCGATCCCATGGCAGACCATCCGGTCCCGCTGATGGATGCGGATTATGAGGACTATGCTTTCGGAATGATTCCGCTGCAGAAGATGGCAGGACTGATGGAGGCCATCAAGGATGACGAAGGACTTCAGAAGAACGTTCAGGATTATCTGCAGCTGGAGAGAGTCGCTGGCCTTGAGAATGAATACGTGAAGGAACGGACCGAGGCCGAGTGGAAGGCACTGGTGTCCAGGATCTACATGATGCCGGAAGATGCGGTGACGGAGGATATGATCGCCGGCTTCAAGGCGAATGAAGCGGATGTCTGGAAGAATACCGAGCTTCAGAACGACCTGGTGTTCCGCGCGCCGGCAGCGAAGGCGGCAGCCGATCACGCAGCGGCAGGCGGCAAGGGCAAGACCTACATGTACTACTGGGCTAAGGAGACCGATCAGAAATACCAGAAGGCCGGACACGCTTCCGAGATCTCCTATGTGATGGGCAATCCGAATCACACCTGCTTCAGCGGAACCGTCGACCCGGCACTGTCGAAGCAGATCCAGGATATGTGGGCAAACTTCGCACGTACCGGTGATCCGAGCACGGAAGATGTGCAGTGGGTTCCCTATGAGGGCACGAACCGGGCGACAATGACGATCGATCTGGACAATGACGGCGCGTTTAAGACCGTGAACAATCTCTATGACGATCAGCTTGAGCTCATCCAGCCGCTGCTGAAGTACCACCTGAAGTAGGCAGAACCGAATTATTCAGAGGTTTTGATAATAGCACACAGACACAGCCGAAGGCTGCAGGACAATCCCCCCCTGTGGCCTTTTGGCGTTTGCATTTCCTTCGGACCGTTGGTAAACTTGAGAGGGTGATGGCTTATGATGAACGCGTCTTTTTTCATATATCTGTTTGACAGCTGCATCGGGGTGGCGATCGTAGCCCTGCTTCTGCTGATCTTTCGGGTACAGGCGGACCGGGCCGCGTGGAAAGTGCCTCTGATGCTCTTTGTCGTGATCACATTCCTGCTGTGTCTGCTGTACTTCGGAGAACGCTTCTATACGGACAACTACGAGACAAAAGGCGGCTGGTCCCTGGGCGTGAGGACGGTGAATCTGCTGCTGGGCTTCGGCCAGATCTTTGTCTGGTGCTGGTATCTTCGTGCAAAGGCTGGCGTCACTGAGCTTTGGATCCGCCGGGGGACCGGCATCGTTCTGATCAGCATCCTCGCGGTTCAGCTGGTGATCTACATTGTCCTGATGGACGAGCACTTTTTCATCGCTTCCGAAGGAATCCGAAGCGCGGCAACCGGGCTGTATATTCTGTTTATGATCCTTCAGCCGGGGGTCCTGATCGGCTATATGATCCTCGTCCAAAAGAGGGTCGAGGATAAAGAAGCCAGGATCTATCTGAACGGGATCGGGGCCGTGCTCACGATAGACTTCCTGTGGGGAAGCTTCTATGTGATCATGCTCTTCCGGGCAAGTCCTTTATTGGAACAGGGACTTTATGCCGGGTTTGATCTGATATCCCTGACATTCCTGCTGGTCAATGTTCTGGTCGCAGTCTACGTCTACCGCTGTGACATCCGGCGGATGATGCCGGTCAGCGAAGAGCAGCAGGAGGAGCAGCAGCTGGCCGCCCGGCAGGAAGCCCTGGAGCAGGGAGGACTTTCCCGGCGGGAGGTAGAGGTAGCCCAGCTTTTGCTCGACGGCAAGAGCTACGACGACATTGCCCAGCTTTTGCATATCTCGAAATACACCGTGAAGCGCCACGCCCATAATATCTATCAGAAGCTGGAGGTGGGCAATAAGGTGGAACTGATCAACCGGTTCCGGCAGAGCTAGGAATTGCAACGGGTTTCGGCATCGATGGACCATATCGGTCCATGGGTGCCTTTTTGTTTTTTGGGGAAGCGGAGGATAAATGGACCGGTTTGGGGAATTGGCAGCCGGCGGGAAAACGGGGAAAATGGAGACAAAGAAAGGAGTGGTGTGTAATGACAACAATCAAGAAAATCGTTGTCCCGGTGATGATCGTAGCACTGGTCATCGCACTGACCCCGCTGGCCGGGATCGGTGCGGGAAATGTATACGGCGCAGCGAAGCTGGCGGCACCGGCGAAGGTGACAGCGACCTCAAGCAGCAAGGCGAAGGTCAAGATCACCTGGTCGAAGGTTGCCGGCGCGAAGGGCTACACTGTATACAAAAAAGTCGGCAGCAAATTCAAAGCAGTCAAGACCACAAAAGGAAAGAGTTTCACAGACAAGAAGCTCAAGAAAAACAAAACCTACACATATTATGTAAAGGCCTACAAGGGCAAGAAAAAATACGGGGTGGCATCCATCAAGGTAACGGCCCAGACCAAGGGAAGCAAAAAACAGAATGTTAAGAAACTGACCCTGGATAAGAACGCGGCGACTCTGTACACGGGTGAGAAGCTCGCGCTCAAGGCAAATCTGAAGCCGGCGAAGAAGCTGGTCTCAAAGAAGGTGACCTGGAAATCATCCAACGCGGGAGTAGCCAAGGTTGACGGCAAGGGCACTGTGACAGCGGTCGCGGCCGGATCAGCGACGATCACAGCAACCGCTCATGACGGCGTGACGGCGGTCTGCAAGGTAACCGTCAAGACCCATACCCCTAATGAGATTCAGGCGCGGATCATGAAGGAGAATGTCGCCAAACTGGAGAAGGAATCCGATGAGCCGTTCGCAAAGGAAATGACAAAGACTCTGGCATACGATGAGACGCTGAACGATGTGGATACCTGGTTCCGCGGCGGCGGCAGCAAGGCAGAGCATAATACAGCAGACTACATCGAGGGGGTCTACAAGAGCATCGGTCTGCAGGAGGTCACCAAGACTCCCGTCACAGTCGATGGCTGGGAGACCGGAGAAAGCTATCTCAGAACCAACGACAGTGCTGAGGTGAAAGTCGATGTAGAGGATATGGTTCCCTACCAGGCAACCGGATCCCACAACCCGGACGGCACGGCAAACGCGGTGAAGATCCGGGATCTGAGTCAGGGCGAAAGCGGCATGGCGACGGTAACGCTGGACGGTGCGAACTGGGCGGACATGGAGATCGTCAATGTCGGTACCGGCACAGCCGCGGATTACGAAGGCGTTGATGTCAAAGGGAAGATCGTTCTGGCTGCGGTCAATCAGTACACAGAGAACTGGATCGACCAGCCCTATACCGAGGCGTTCTATAACGGCGCGGCTGCGATCGTAACGTATCAGTATCCGGAAGGCGGCATGGGTTATGGCATGTACAACCTGACGGAGGACGGGGGCATCGAGTGTGACACCATCAACGTTCAGGATATCTGCGCACCGGATCTGATCCCCTGCGGCAGCATCTCGCCGACCGATGCAGCTAACATCATTGCGGCGATGGGAGCAGGCAACACCCTGTCCCATGTGAATTTCAAGCTGACCTGCAAGGTCACCCCGAATACGGAGGCCTACGTTGTCACCGGCAAGATCCCCGGGAAGAACCACGACCAGCGGATCCTGATCGGCGGACACTACGATAAGTATCACGGCGGCGTTAACGATGACTGTACGGCGGTAGCCCTGTCCACAGCCATCGGTAAGGCAATGATCGATTCGGACTATAAGCCGCAGAACGATATTTACATCGTTGCCCACTGTGCTGAGGAGTGGGGACTGTCCGGTGCGGCGGACGACTGGGCGATGGGCTCCTGGGAGATGATCACAGAGGCGCATCCGGAATGGCAGGGATCCACTCTGGCGTTCATCAACTTCGAAATGCCGGCGATCAAATCCGGACAGAAGACCGGACAGATTCAGACCAGCTATGAGTTCAATACTGCCATCCAGCAGCTGCTGGACGAAAAGGTGGTCAGCGGAAGCTATTATGCAAATGGCGTAGAGGTAGTCAATGATCACAACATGGGCATGAGCGACTGTATCTCTTATCAGGAGAACGGCGTTCCCTGCATCATCAACAAGCCTGACTTTGATGAACCGAGCATCGACAAAGCGGGTGATGTTACAAGCGGCAGCTGGTTCATGGACAGATATCATACCAAATATGACAACGAAGAGACCTATTCTTCTGATCTGATGAAGTATGATATCGCCCTGTACGGCAGCATCGCGCAGTTCATCGATATCAATCCGGCTCTGGAACTGGACTTCACCGCAAGATGCGATGAGCTGGAGGCAGAAGCGGAAGGGCTGGAGGACTTCCTGCCGGAAGATAAGACGGAATTGGCGCAGCACTACAGAGAGAATCTGGCCGTCTTCCGCCAGGCAGCGAAGGAACAGTTTGACAAAGCGCATAAGCTCAACGAAGCATATGCAAAGGCTGTGGCGGACGGTAAGGATACAGCGGACCTCTACAAGCAGGGCGCGGAACTGAACAAGACGAACCTGCAGATGTTCCGGGCACTGGAAGACGAAGAGATGGGAATCATCAATTCAGACACCTATATGGCTCTGCACACCACAGCAATCGCCAGCATGGGACCGCTCCAGGCGGCCCTGGCGGATCTGAAGGAAGGAAAGGTGACCACTGAGCCGATGGAGGACTGCACGCTGGCAACCATTGCGGGGATCAACGGCGGAATGGAATTCGTGGCCTACAGCTTCAGCAAGTTTACCTATGATGAACTGCAGGCGTCCATTGACTGCGATACAGAGCACATTCAGGACACCTGGGGCTACAACAAGGCGGTTTCGACAGTAGACCTGTATGAAGCAACCACGGCGATCTTCCCGCAGCTCGAGGAGGAGAACCCGGACTACAGTCAGACCATCGCAGGCTATGAAGCGGCATATGAGACTTTCCAGAACGAACTGGTCGAAGTGCTCCTTAAGGAAATCGATGGCTTTGCAAAGGCTTTAATGCCCCTTGTAACGGATTAGTAAGCACGCAGGGAAAAACTTCAAAAATGCAATCATACCGGCGGGAAATTTCTCCCGCCGGTACTTTTTGTGATAAAATATACAGATACTAAAAGCGGCAGGTAAGAAGAATGCTATACAAGTCGGTCTTTTTTGGCTACATTGCCGCGGCGGTTGCCGTGGTGGCGGCCCTGGTGCTGATCCTGCTGATGCGGTATCAGGACAGGCAATACGAACGGGGGAAACTGATTCCGCTGACCGGAGCTCTGGTCGGCTCGGTTTGCATGAACACGATGTACTTCCTCTCGTTTTTTGGCAGTCTTACCAGCCTGACCAGCCGGTACCAGCCGGTGGAACGGGGTCTGGACATTCTGTCCAGCTTCGTGATCAACCTGTTTTTGTTTCTGTTTTTTTATCATGCGGCGAAGGAATCGGACCGATCCTCCGGAGCGGCGGAGAAGCTTTACCGGCCGGCTCTGGCTGTGCTGATCGCCGGATTTGCCTTCGCGGGGATCGTCTACGTGGGCTTCGTGACCGATGAATATCGGGTGGCATCCGGCCATCTGGTGCTGGCAGAGACAGGGCAGATCGTTCTGACGGCAGTGATCTGTCTGGTGACCGCAGTCTACGGATGGCTGGCCTTCCGCAGCGGCTGCGGGCCGGTTCGTCAGATCGCGGCGCTGGCCGGCATCAACGTGATCACGGCCATCTACAACTGCGCGGGATCCATAGTGCTGTTCCGCAATCACTCCAGCTATCTGAACTGGTCCGGACCCAGGGATCTGAATACGTGGCTGTTCGTGCTCAGCGATATACTGCTGCTGCTGATCGCGGTCTGGTATTTCCGGAGACAGGCGGACGCGCCAGCCTTTGCAGAAGGGGACGCGCCAGCCTTTGCATCGGCAGACGTTCCGGCCATCCCCGCCTCTCTTGGGCTGACCCCGCGGGAAACCGAGATCGCCCAGCGGATCCTGCGGCGGCAGACCTGCCGGGAGATCGCCGAGGAGCTGACGATCTCCGAGCACACCGTCAAGCGTCACGTCCACAACATCTATGAAAAGGCTGGAGTTTCCCGCCGGGACGAGCTGATCCGGATGCTAAAGGATCAGGACTAAAAAAGAGACCCGATGCGCGGATCTCTGATTTGGCACCCCTAGCCGGAATCGAACCAGCAACTAACCCTTAGGAGGGGCTTGTTATATCCATTTAACTATAGAGGCCTGATTTCTCCCATATCATACCATAGGCGCGAGGCGGTTTTCAAGGGTGAAAAGAACGAAGATGCCGCGGCTGCGCTTCTGTTGTGCCTCCTGTTGAGTTCCCGCATTGAGCTTCCCCGTTGTGCTTCCCGGTTGAGCTTCCCACGAAAACCGATATTTGCTCAGATATGGGAAAAATGTCTCATAAGCTAGTCGAATCGACCTTTCGTGAGACGATCCACTGGGGAGATTCCCATAAATGAAGCATAAGGGTTAGTTCATGGGAAAAAGCAGGGCCGGCAGCCCTCCTTGCAGCCGTTCGGGTTTCACGAAAAGCAGGATTTGCTCGATTTTGGGAAAAAAGTCTCAAAACTGAGCAAAACGGGAGATTCGTGAAAAACGCAATAGGGATTTCAAAAGCTCCGGATTCGTGATACAATAAACGAAGTGTTGAAATAAGGAGAAATACAATGAAACAAAGGACCCCGGCATCGGCCGTCATACTGTACATTTTCGCTTTTATTTTCCTGGCGATTTCCGCGTATACGCTGTATACCGCCATCGGTTTTCAGAAACTGTATCTGGAATCGCTGGAGGTGTCTTTCAATGAAATGGCGCAGAACGTCGTGCTTTACGTGATCGAGAAATTCATCCCGTATTTCGGGATCGCGGTGATTACGTTCGGAGTGGGCAAGGCCATCAGCGTTGCGGCGAAGAGCAAGGCCATTGCCATTGCTGCGGAGGAGAGCCGGGAGGGCTTCGACGATCAGTCTCCGGTGGCGATCAAGCTGGAGGAGCTGCGGCGCGTGAACGGCATCCGTCTGGAGGAGATGGAGCGCCGCGAGAAGGTTCGGCTCGAGGAGACCAGAGAGATGATCCTGAACGATCTGGAGCTGTACCGGGCGCAGCGTGAGGAGGCGGAGAATATTCTTCTGCAAAAGCTGGCGACCCTTGAGGCAAGAACGGCGCGGGGAGCGTTTGCGGAGATTGATGATACGGAGGAACCGGTGAAGGAAATCGCAGCGGAAGAACCGGCGGAAGAACCCGCATTGGAAGAACCGGCGGAAGAGCCAGCAGAAGAAGCGGCTGAAGAAACCGCAGAAGAAGCGGTTGAAGATGCTGCGGTAGAGGAGCCCGAAGCAGAAGAGGCAGTAGAAGAAGAACCGACGGAGGAACCGGAGGTTGAGGAGCCGACTGCCGAGGAGCCGGAAGCGGAAGAAGCGACAGAGGAAGAACCGGCCGAAGAAACCGCGCCGGAGGAACCGGCGGATGAGGAACCGGCGGCTGAGGGTGATATAGAAGAAGCAATCGAAGAGGCGGCAGAGGAGGAACCGACCGAGGAGTCCGAGGCAGACGAAGCCGTTGAGGCTGAGGAAGAGCCCACCGAAGAGTTTCCGGTAGAAGAACCGGCCGAAGAGCCGGCGGAAGCTCCGGCAGATGAACCAGCGCCGGAGGGCGAAGAGGAGCCGGCACCGGAGGCCGAAGAAGAGGCGGCGCCCGAAGAGCCCGCGTATGAAGACCCCGAAGAATCTGAAGCCGAAGGGCCCGAAGCCGAGGAACCGGCCCCGGAAGAAGCCGAGGAACCCGAAGAAAAAGACCCCTGGGAAGAGCTGAGAGAGGGCTTTACCAGTGATCCGGAGGAGCCGGAGAAGACCGAGGAAATCGAGCCGGCCGAGGAAGCGGCCGAGCCGGCTGAGCCGGAGCAGGCGGAGTGGGATGCCAGGAAAGAAGGCGTGAAGATCATCGAGCCGGCCCGGCAGCAGAAGAACAAGAAGAAAAAAAGGAAAGGGCGCAGATAACAGATGAAGCGGTACAGATCATCGCATATGGTTCGGATGGAGCATCTGAACCACCACGGCAATCTTTATGCAGGACAGGGCATCGAATGGATGATTGAAACATCGTTCATCGTGGTGTGCACCGAGTACGGAGATCCCCAGGGACTGCTGTACAAGAACACACATAAATTTGATTTTTACAAGACGGTCAATCCAGGGGACATCATCACCTACGAAGGACTGATCGTTCGCGCCGGCAGGACCAGCCTGACCCTTCGGGTCGGCCTTTATAATGAGAGGACCGGCGCACTCCACGCCGAAGGGTTCACGACCTTCGTATCCGTAGACGAAAACAACAAGTCCGTTCCCCATGGAATCGTCCTGGACGAGCCGGCGGACGAAGAGGAAGCGAAGTGGAGAGCAGAAGCGGACCGCTTCTTCCGATAATTTTTCGTGAATAAGGAGCCGAATATGTTTGACAAGCTTGATTTTATCACAGAGAAATACGATGAACTGGCACAGACCGTGTCCGATCCTGCTGTAATCGCCAACCAGCCGGTCTGGCAGAAGTACGTCAAGGAGATGGGCGAGATGGAGCCGATCGTCAAGAAATACAAGGAGTACCGCGATGCAAAGGCTGGCATTGCCGACGCGAAGGAAATGCTGGAGGACGGCGACGAGGAGATGCGGGAGCTGGCCAAGATGGAGATCGCGGAGCTGGAAGAGAAGCTTCCCCAGATGGAGGAGGAGCTGAAGGTCCTGCTTCTTCCGAAGGACCCCAACGATGAGAAGAACGTCATCCTGGAGATCCGGGCGGGCACCGGCGGAGAGGAAGCCGCCCTGTTCGGCGCGGATCTTCTGCGGATGTACACCAGATATGCGGAACGGAACCGCTGGAAGACCGAGCTGATGGAGATCAATGACACAGGGCTTGGCGGCATCAAGGAAGCCGTCATGCTGATCAAGGGCAAGGGAGCCTATTCCCGACTGAAGTTCGAAAGCGGCGCCCACCGGGTGCAGCGGGTTCCGGAGACGGAGTCCAGCGGGCGGATCCACACATCGGCGGCGACGGTTGCGGTACTGCCGGAGGTGGATGATGTGGAAGTGGATCTGGATCCGAACGACGTCCGGGTGGATGTTTACCGGGCATCCGGCAACGGCGGCCAGTGCGTCAACACCACCGACTCCGCCGTCCGTCTGACCCACGAGCCCACCGGACTGGTGGTCACCTGTCAGGATGAGAAGTCCCAGATCAAGAACAAGGATAAGGCGTTCAAGGTCCTGAAGGCCAGACTTTACGATCTGGAGATGCAGAAGCAGCAGGCCGAGATCGCCGGACAGCGAAAGAGCCAGGTCGGCACCGGCGACCGCAGCGAGCGGATCCGCACCTACAACTTCCCCCAGGGAAGAGTTTCCGATCACCGGATCGGACTGACATTGTATAAGCTGGAGCAGTTCCTGGACGGAGATCTGGATGAGATCATCGACGGACTGATCACCAGCGATCAGGCAGAGAAGATGCGGGAATTTGGGGAAGCATAGTATGAACACACTACATTTAACAACCGAAATCAAGGACATCGCCAAAGCGGCGAACATCATCCGGGAAGGCGGTCTGGTCGCGTTCCCGACAGAGACGGTCTACGGCCTGGGGGCCGATGCCATGAACGCGGAGGCCGTCGCGGCGGTGTATGAAGCCAAAGGACGGCCCAGCGACAATCCGATGATCGTGCACATCGCCAGAGCCAGTGATATCGGGCAGCTGACGCCCATGCTCAGCTCCGATATCGTAGCGATCATCGAGAACTTCTGGCCGGGCCCGCTGACCATTGTTGTGAAGAAAAAACCGGAAGTCCCGGACCGGACCACCGGCGGACTGGACACCGTGGCGGTGCGCATGCCGGATTCAAAGCCGGCGCTGGATCTGATCAATCTCTCCGGGACCCCGATCGCAGCGCCCAGCGCGAACCTCTCGGGAAGCCCCAGTCCCACCCGGGCGAAGGACGTCATCGCGGATCTGGACGGACGCATCGACGCCGTCATCAGCGGAGACGACTGCCGGGTCGGGATCGAGTCGACGGTACTGGATCTGACCAGTGAGGTGCCGACCATTCTCCGGCCGGGCATCATCACCGCGGAGAGCATTGAAGCGGCCCTCGGCAAGGAAGTCATCTACGATCCGTCCCTGAAGGAGGCGGCCCGGCACGTGGCGCTGGATCCGGCGGGAGGCGTGCAGGAGAGCGATTTCCAGCCGAAATCCCCCGGCATGAAGTACAAGCACTACGCGCCGAAGGCGGACATGCTGGTCGTGGAAGGCCAGCGGGACAAGGTCAAGGCGGAGATCGAGCGGCTCAAAGGGCTCAACGAGAAGCTGGGCAACCGGGTGGGGGTGATCCTCTTTGAGGAGAAGGCCTTCATTGAAGCGGCCCATGACTTCTTCGCCCGGCTGCGGGATCTGGACCACGAGGAGGTGGATCTGATCCTGGCCGGCGCCCTGTCGGATACGGATGGCGTGGGGTTCGCGGTGATGAACCGTATGCTGAAATCCGCGGGATACAATATCGTACGGGTATCGTAGAAAGGCTGGACCAGCCTTTGCAGAAGGAGGAACAGAGGAATGTTAATAGCAATCGCAAGCGATCACGGCGGATTCAGGCTCAAGGAAGCCGTTCGAAAGTATCTGGCGGAGCGGGGTGAGAAGGTCGTGGACCTCGGCACCAGCTCGGAGGACTCCGTGGATTATCCGGTTTTCGGGAAGGCATGCGCGGAGGCGGTCGCTTCCGGAAAGGCGGAGCGCGGCATCGTCGTCTGCGGCACCGGCATCGGAATCTCCATCGCCGCCAACAAGGTGAAGGGCATCCGCTGCGGGCTTTGCACCAGCGTGGAGATGGCGGAGCTGACGAGAAAGCACAACAACGCCAATATGCTGGCTCTGGGGGGCAGGACGACCGAGCCGGAGCTGGCGCTGGAGATCGTGAAGACGTTCCTCGACACCGAGTTTGAGGGCGGCCGGCACAAGCGGCGCACAGACTTGCTCGATGAAATGTAGAAGGCCAGCCTTTGCATAATAATGAGTCAATAATGTAAATTTTAATACAAAGAAAGGAAGGAAGACATGGGAAAAGTATACGTTTTCGACCATCCGTTAATTCAGCACAAGACGGCGATCATCCGGGACAAGAACACGGGCACGAAGGATTTCCGGCAGCTCGTCGGCGAGATCGCGATGCTGATGACCTATGAATCCACACGCAGCCTGCCTTTGGAAGACGTGACCATCGAGACACCGATCTGTGAGACGACGGTCAAGATGCTCAAGGGCCAGGATGTGGCGATCGTTCCGATCCTGAGAGCGGGACTGGGCATGGTGGATGGCATTCTGCAGATCATCCCCAACGCCAAGGTCGGACACGTCGGCCTCTACAGAGACCCGGAAACCCATGAACCCCACGAATATTACTGCAAGATGCCGGACGATCTGGACAAGCGTCAGATCTTCATCACCGACCCGATGCTGGCCACCGGCGGCAGCGCTGTGGCAGCCATCGATTTCGTCAAGCAGCGCGGCGGCAAGAACATCATCTTCATGTGCCTGATCGCGGCGCCGGAAGGCATCGAAGTGCTGCAGAAGGCGCATCCGGATGTGGATATCTATATCGCGGCGAAGGACGAGTGCCTGAACGAACACGCCTACATCGTACCTGGCCTGGGCGATGCCGGCGACCGGATCTTTGGAACAAAATAATTGGAGGCAACCATGAACAGCAAGCTGATACCCGATAACGTCAGCAAATTTGACAACGTATATGACGTACTGAAAGAGAGAGGATTTATTGAGCAGTCGACGGACGAGGACAAGGTCCGGGAGCTTCTGAAGAACGAGAAGGTCAAGTTCTATATCGGTTTCGACCCGACGGCGGACTGCCTGCACGTGGGCCACTTCATGCAGGTCATCATCATGATGTACATGCAGAAGTTCGGCCACACCCCGGTGGTTCTGATCGGCGGCGGCACCGGCATGGTGGGAGACCCCTCCGGCCGCACCGACATGCGGCAGGTCATGAGCGTGGAGACCATCGAGCACAACTGCGCCCAGTTCAAGAAGCTCTTCGACCAGTTCCTGGAGTTCGACGAGGAGTGGGAGTACGTGGGCAACGAAGGCGTCTACGTGCCGGGCCACGAGAACAAGACTCCGGAGCCGGGCAAGGCCATCGCGGTGAACAACGCCCGGTGGCTGCGGCCCCTCAATTACATCGACTTTCTGCGGGAGATCGGCTCGCTGTTCAATGTCAACACCATGCTGCGGGCGGAGGCCTTCAAGCAGAGGATGGCCCGGGAAGGCGGCCTGACGATGTTCGAGATGAACTACATGCTGATGCAGAGCTACGACTTCATGGTCATGGCCAGAGACTTCGGCGTGAAGCTGCAGTTCGGCGGCAACGACCAGTGGTCCAACATCATCGGCGGCGTCGACCTGACCCGGAAGAAGCTGGGGATCGATGTCTACGGCATGACCTTCTCCCTGCTGACCAATTCCGAGGGCAAGAAAATGGGCAAGACCCAGAAGGGCGCCCTGTGGCTGTCCGCGGACAAGACCTCTCCCTACGAGTTCTACCAGTACTGGAGGAACGTGGGGGACGCGGACGTCAACAAGTGCCTGCGGATGCTGACCTTCCTGCCCATGGAAGAGATCGAGCAGCTGTCCGCGCTGAAGGATCAGGAGATCAACAGGGCCAAGGAGATCCTGGCCTACGAGGTCACCAAGCTGGTCCACGGCGAAGAGGAAGCCCGTAAGGCTCAGGACGCGGCCCGCGCGGCGTTTGGCGGCGGAGCCGGCGGTGCGGGTATGGCCAATCTCCCCGTTGTCGAGTTCGCAAAGGCTGGACTTGCCTCGACGGATAAGGACGGAAACGACCTGGGCGGCCTGGGAGTGGTAGCCTTCATCAAGGAGCTGGGACTGGTTCCCTCCAACCGGGAAGGCTTCATGACCATCGAGCAGGGCGGCCTGAAGATCGACGGCGAGAAGATCACCGACAAGAAATACCTGATCACGGAGAAGACCTTCGGCGAGGACGGGAAGATCCTCGTGGAGAAGGGCAAGAAAAAAAAGATCATAGTTGAGCTGAAATAAGAAGACGAGAAACACGAAGCCAGACAGGACAGGTCCGCTCTGCGGGTGCGTTTTGTTTGGCTTTTGTCATGGAGATACGTTATGAGACAGGGAAGTAAGAACAGTAGTTGGAGAATAACCATCTCTCTGATATTGGGAATGATGCTGGCATGTATGATCGCATGGGCACAGCCAGCCTTTGCAGCAGCGACCCAGGGGTCCTGCGGAGATGATGCCATCTGGAGTTACAGCAATGGAACGCTGACCATCAGCGGAAGTGGGACTACCGGATACGACGATTATGTAGATGATTACGGGAAGGAGATTCAGAAGGTCGTCATTCAGGAAGGAATCACAGGAATCGAAAGCGGCGCATTTGACGGATGCACGGCTTTGACCGAGGTCAGTCTTCCGGACACATTAACGACGATTCAGGGATGGGCATTTTCGGACTGTACGAAGTTAAAGGAGATTGTCATCCCGGGCAGCGTCACGCAGATGGCTGCCGGAGTATTTGACGGCTGTACCGCGCTGGAGAGCGCCGTGATGGCGGAGGACAACAGCGAATACCAGAGCCCGGAGGGATCGAACTGTATTATCCGCAATACGTACAGCGGCAAAACGCTCTGGGTCGGCGGCCTGAAGAGCGTGATCCCCGAAAGCTGCAATAAGATCGGCAACAGCAGCTTCGCGGGGAGGGGACTGACCGAGATCGTGATCCCGGAGGGAATTACGGACATTGATGACTATGCCTTTGCCAGGTGTAAGAAGCTGGGACGGATCGTACTTCCCCAGAGCCTGACGAAGATCAGCGCCTACGCGTTCTCGGAGTGCGATCGACTGACGCAGATCTATTACGGCGGATCCGAGGAGGACTGGGCCAATGTTGAGGTGTCATCCGCCGAAAACGAAGCGATCGCTGAGGCGAAATTCACCTATAACACGGACAACTTCGACGGAACGCAGATCGTAGCGGAGAGCGGATCCTATCAGGTCACGACGGAAGATGGAGAGAAGGGGAACATCAGCTGGAAGTTCCGCAACGGACTCCTGAAGCTGTCGGGATCCGGCGGAGTATACACCATCGGATCCAAGACCGGCGAGACCTGGGATGACAAAGGGCTGGGGGATCAGATCGAGCGGATCGAGATCGAGGAAGGCATTACGGCCATAGGTGAAAGTGCCTTTACCAGCATCGACAGCCTGAAGGAAGTTACGGTTCACGGCTACATGACATTGATCGGGAAAAGGGCTTTCGACAACTGCGGGAACCTGGAAAAGGTCGTCCTTGAAAGAAAAGTAGTGGAGATCGGAGAGAGTGCTTTCGAGAATGGAGGCTACGAGCTGACGGTAAACGGGGTCATCGAAACCATTGGGAAAGGCGGTTTCAACGGGTGTTCCCATCTGATCCTGAATGCGAATGTGACCGAAATGGTCAAGAGCCCGTCGGTATTTGTGGGGCTGCGGGAGCTGACGCTGGGGGAAAACGTTACGGCGATCCCGGCCAACCTGTTCCGCAGGTGCATTATGCTGGAAGAAGTGACGATCCCGGATACGGTGACCAGCATTCGTCCGGGTGCGTTTGCCGACAACCCGGCTCTGAAACGTGTCGTCCTCGGCAAGGGGCTCGATACGGTCACATCATCGGTCTTCTATGAGTGCAGCGGGCTGGAGGAGGTCACCATTCCTTCCAGCGTGAAGACGATCGAGGAAGACGCATTCGTGGCAGATGGCTATGACTATTTGAAGGATATCTACTATGACGGCAGTGAAGCGGACTGGGATGAGATCTCAATCGACAGTACCAACAGCCGGCGTCTGAGCAAGGAGAAGGTCTGCTTCGATGGAATGACGAAGGCGCAGGTCGCGGAACAGAAGATCAACGCCATCGGCGAGGTGACCCTTGAGAGCGAGGAGTTGATCGTTGCGGCGAGAGCCTATTATGACGATCTCACCGAGGCGCAGAAGGCAGAGGTCTCCGAAGAAGCGAAAGAAACCCTGGAGAGCGCGGAGAAAACCCTGAAGGCTCTGAAGGGGGATCAGTGGGCACAGGACGGTGTCAGCTTCGAGAACGGAGTTCTGACCATCTCGAAGGATAGGACCAAAAATGATGACGGGAAATTCCCTTGGGATGATTCTCTGAATGCGGTCACGAAGATCGTGATGGAAGACGGGGTGACGAGTGTGCCGGAATATGCGTTCTACGATGCAGAGAACCTGCGCGAGGTGGAGATGGCGGATTCGGTGACTTCCATCGGACAGAGTGCATTTGAATACTGCGGAAAGCTGCGGAAGGTCCGCTTTTCGGAAGGTCTGCAGGACATCGGAGAAGACGCCTTTGAGTACTGCTGGAAGCTGGAGGAAGCGAACCTTCCGGAGGGACTTCGCACCATCGGCTCCTATGGCTTCGCTCATACGGGGATCACGTCGATCGCTTTGACCGAGAATCTGCAGAAGTTCGGATACGGAGCGTTCTATGGCTGCGGCATGGAGGACAACGGCACCCTGGATGGAATCTACGGAATCCTCTTCCGCGGAACGAAGGAACAGTGGGAGGCGATCGAAGGGCATGACACCCTGTCCTATGAAGGGTATGATGTGATCGTCTATTATGGATACACCTCCAAGATGGATGTCCTTTCGGATAAGATCAAAAAACTCAGCGCGTTGGGAGATGCCGCAGGGGACGATGAGGACTGGATGCCGGCCCGCATGGCCTACGACCGTCTGACCACAGCAGAGCGAAAACAGCTTTCGGCCGATGCGAAGCGGATGGAAGAGAAGACGATCCTGGCAAGATCTAAATACGACGATTTCGAGAACGGTTATCTGAACTCGGAAAACGAAGACTTCACTACAGAGGCCTCCGGCGAGTACCACTGGGACGGCATCGATCTGATCGACGGAACGCTGACGGTTCATCCGGGAGCGGATCTTGACTGGACGAATAAACAGCCGCCATGGGAGGATGATAACGACTCTTCCTCCAAAACCTGGATGATCAAGCATGTCGTGATCGAGGACGGTGTGACTTCGATCGCGGCGGGAGCCTTCGAGAAGTGTCATAACCTGGCCGATGTGTATGTGGCGGACAGTGTGACATCCATCGGTGAGGGCGCATTCGCCGGCTGCACCTATCTTCGGGAGATCAGCCTGCCGGCGGGACTGAAATCCGTCGGTGTCAGCGCGTTTGACGGAGACTATTTCTTCAAGCGGATCTACTACCGGGGAACGGATGCCGGATGGAAAACCGTCAGCATTGATAATGCAGGCGGCGGCAACCAGAATCTGATTAACGGACATCTCTACAGCGGCTGTGCCACCAGGATGGATTACATCACGTCGCAGCTGAAGAAATATGCGGACAAGGAGCCGACGACCGCGGATCAATACGAGGTCCAGTCTCTCTGCGCGGTCATCCGGATGCTCCCCGAGGAGGAGAGGGCTTCAATTCCGGAAGAGCTGGAATCCCGCGCACGGGATCTGATCAATATGGAGGATGAGGATTTTGCGAACGCCGGAAGCGATCCGGACGCCCCGGATGATCCGGAGGAGCAGGCGATCCCCGTGACCCCGGTTCTGGAGCTCAGCCGGACGAGCTATGTATACGACGGCAAGGTGCACCGCCCGCGGGAATCCGTGATGATAAACAATTCCGAGTGGGGCAGCGAAGAGTACGAGATGATCTGGCCGTCAGGCTGTAAGGACGTGGGCATTTATACCGTCCGCGTCAAGATGACGAAAGGCTACACAGGCAGTGCGACAGCGACCTTCCGGATCCTTCCGAAGGGAACCAGCCTCAAAAAATTAAAGGCCGCGAAGAAATCCATGACCGTAACCTGGAAAAAGCAGGCGGTTCAGACCGACGGATATCAGATCCAGTACAGCCTGAAAAAGAAGTTCACCGGCAGCAAGACTGTCACCGTCAAAAAGGCAGCGGCGGTAAAGACGAAGATCAAAAAACTGAAGAGCAAGAAGAACTACTACGTTCGTGTCCGTACATTCAAGAAGGTCGGATCGAGTACGCTGTACTCCCCCTGGAGCGCGGCTAAGAAAGTGAAGATCAAGTGAGATTGCTCAATCTGAGAGGGAACTGCTGTGCAGAGGGATCTGCGCAGCGGTTCTCTTTTTTGGTTGACAAGCGGAAATAAAAAGGATAAAATATGGAAAAATAACGGAAATTAAGAACAGGGGGAGGGGATAGTATGAGAATTGAGGACATGAAGCGGAGAAAGCGGGAGCTGGGATACACTGCCAGACAGATTTCTGATTTGTCCGGCGTGCCGCTGGGTACGGTACAGAAAATATTCAGCGGACATACGAAGGCGCCGCGTTATGATACCTTGCGGGCATTGGAGGCAGTGCTGCGGTGGGAGAGCCCGGAGCTGACGCGGGTTCCGGGGAAGAAGCAGGGGGAGTATACGATTGCGGATCTCGAAGGATTCCCGGAAGAACGGCGGGTGGAGCTGATCGACGGGGTGATCTACGATCTGGCGAGCCCGACGGGAGCGCATCAGATTGCTGTGGGCTTCCTGCATGCGGAGTTGTGGAACTTTATACGGTCAAATCAGGGCGGTTGTGTGGTGAATATTGCTCCGACAGGTGTTCAGCCGGATCCGGAGGATGACACAACCCTGCTGGAGCCGGATGTTCTGGTGACCTGTGACCGGGAGAAGATTACGATGCCCGGGATCAAGGGTGCGCCGGATCTGGTGATTGAGGTACTTTCTCCTTCCACGCGAAAAAGAGATCTGCTGCTGAAAACCGGCAAGTACGAACAGGCCGGAGTAAGGGAGTTGTGGCTGGTGGATCACATGAACCGCAGGGTGCTCGTCTATGACTTCGAACACGGGAATGTGGTAAGCATGTATGGCTTTCGGGATAAAGTCCCGGTCTTGATCTTCGATGGGGTGCTGACCATTGACTTTGGTGAGCTGTCTGATTATCTGGACGAGCTGTTCGGAGACGAGTGGTGGGAGCAGTGATAGAGAAGCAACAGGGTGGTACGTTTGTACTACCCTGCCGCATTTGCAAGAAAGTTTCCAGGCGCGAGTTGACTTCTGATATAACAAACGCTATACTAATTATATATCAAATGTTATAACGAGAGAGCGACCATGAAAGATCTTATCCTTGAAATCAGGACCCGGTTGAACGCCAGCCAGGAAGAGCTGGCCAAAATGATCGGAATCTCCTTTGCGACAGTGAACCGATGGGAAAACGGACATTCCACCCCCAATAAGGCGGCGCAGCTGCGCCTGTATGATGTGTGCAGGGAAAACGGAGTCGATCTGGAGGATATCATCCTGAGAAAGATCAAAAAACCAGCAGAGAACCTTAAGGACAACTCGAACCGGCGGATACTGTATCATGGCTCCAAATCCGGAATCGAAGGCGCGATCGCTCCTATAAGCAGGGAACGCTGCGATTTTGGCAAGGGCTTTTATATGGGCACCGACCCGTACCAGCCACTGACTCTGATCAGTGATTTTGAGGAATCAAGATTCTATGTTATCAGCCTGGATCTGTCCGACCTGCGTATTCTGAAAGTGAAACCGGACCTGGAGTGGGCCATGCTGGTAGCATACAACAGAGGCAAAATGGATGAAGCCAGAGGCACAGGGTTATATAAGCGATATGCTTCGATGAGCCAGGGGTATGACGTGATTGTCGGCAGCATTGCGAATGATCGGATGTTCTATGTGCTGGACAACTTCTTTCTGGGGAACATTACGGATAAAGCGCTGGTGATGAGTCTATCTGCCTTGCAGCTGGGGCAGCAGTACGTGGCGATCAATGATAAGGCCTGCAGGCATGTAAAGATCGAAAGTGAGATTAAGCTGTCTCATCTGGAGCGGATCTTCCTGCGGGACCTCAGCGAATCGAACCGAGTAAAAGGAGTGAACCTGGCAAACGAAATATGCAGGGATTATCGGAGAGAAGGTCAGTTCTTCGATGAGATCCTGAAAGATGCTGCAGAAAAGAGGTGAAAGCCATGGACAGTATTCAGTTAAAACTGTGTGATATCCAGGGACGCTTGTTTGAGCGTTCTGCCGCCTACGCCAGCGAGAGGTTTATTCGTGACTTTATGAACTCGGAAGTTGCTGAGCATCTGGACTCTCCCTACAATAAGCTGCAGTGGATGGGAGAAGAATACCTGCTTGATGAGCTCAGGGATGAGAAACCTCTCTGTACAGATGGCGAGAAATATTCGTCGGAGATCCTCTACTGGATCGGGTATGTGTACCGCTACTGGGCCTGCACGCGGGGAGAAAAGAGCAAGAGGATCTATCGCCAGGCACCGGCGAAAACGATGAAACGCAATTATCCGGCTTTTCATACCTTTGACCCGGCGGTAGCGATTGATGATCTGATAGAAATACATCGACAGAGAAAAGGGCAATAACGAAAAAAGTGCGTTCCCCGGTTGGAGGAACACACCTTTTTTTGAGTTCGTGAGTCGTTGTCGAAACTATCTCTTCGAGAACTGAGATGCTCTACGAGCTTTCTTCAGACCGTACTTCTTACGCTCCTTCATTCTGGAATCTCTTGTCAGAAATCCTGCAGCCTTCAGGGCCGGTCTGTAAGCTTCTCTGTCTGCTTCGCAGAGAGCTCTGGAGATGCCGTGTCTGAGCGCGCCTGCCTGGCCGGTGAATCCGCCGCCCCGAACGGTCGCAATGACATCAAACTTGCCTTCGCAGCCTGCGATCTCAAACGGTCTCTTAACCTCTCTCTTAACGATATCCATTGCCAGATACTCGTCGAGAGGCTTCTTGTTGACAGTGACGTTTCCTGTGCCAGGGACGAGTCTGACTCTGGCGACAGAAGACTTTCTTCTACCTGTTCCGTAGTACTGTGTCTTTGCCATGGTTCAGTTTCCTCCCTTACTTGATTTCCAGTTTCTCCGGCTTCTGAGCGGCGTGATTGTGCTCAGGACCCGCATAAACCTTTAACTTCTTGAACATCTGTCTGCCCAGCTTGCCGTTCGGCATCATGCCCTTGACAGCATGTCTTACGACCTCGGTGGGGTGCTTCTCGATCATCTGCTCGAAAGTCATCTCTCTCAGGCCGCCCGGATAACCGGTGTGTCTCTTGTAGATCTTCTCGGATCTCTTCTTGCCGGTGACTGCAACCTTCTCTGCATTGACAACGATGACATAGTCGCCGCAGTCAACGTGAGGTGTGTAGATCGGCTTGTTCTTTCCTCTGAGAATGGAGGCAATCTGAGATGCCATTCTTCCCAGGTTCTGTCCCTCAGCGTCGATGACGTACCATTTGCGCTCGACTTCATGAGGCTTCGCGATAAATGAACTCATGTCCGTTCCTTTCTACCTACTCGGATTCTGTCCTCAGAATCGTTTTCGGTGCTGCCTACTAAGTTTCCTGCAAAGGCTGCTTGCCCTAACCCCGCGACCGGCGTGAGACGGAGCGGCGGTAGGTCAGCTGCCAGAGCGGTCAAATCGCAAATGCGATTTGGGCACCGCGAGACGGCTGGGCTGTCCAGTCTTTGCATAAACGCCTTCGGCATCCTGTAACGTATAGGCCGTGCTCGCCCGGATTTCCCTGCTCGCACGAAAAGATACCGCTGCATGCGATACGAAGTTATTTTACTCTGTGTGAAGTCCCGTGTCAATTGATTTTTCAGTTCTTTCCATGTATAATAGACGTCCGAGGGGAAGGAGAAGAGGAAATGAAGAGAACGATCGCACATATACTGATCATATTACTGGTGGTGACGACGCTGCTGCCCTGGCAGACCGGCCGGGCCAGCGCGGCGCAGAAGCCGGCGGCACCGGTGCTGAAGACCGTGATCGACAGCGGCAGCAGCGTGCAGGCCTCCTGGGATCCTGTGACGGGATGCAGCGGCTATCAGGTCCAGTGCGCGGGCAACCGCCTGTTTCTGAAGAAGCAGTCGGTGACAGTGGCCGGAGGAAACAAATCCGCGGCGACCATCAAGGTCAGTGCCGGCGGCGGCTGGTATGTCCGCATCAGAGCCTATACGAAGGACAGCGGCGGTACCGCTTATTCTGAATGGTCCCTGTCCGGCAACGCGAAGACCAATAAGACCGTGTCAAAGACACGGATCAAGAAGAACCGGCTGAAGAGTCTGGAGCTTCGGCGGATCGCGAAGCAGAAGGTGCCCGGCTTCGATACGCTGCAGGGCAGCTGCTACGCGGGCGGCTACGTCTATTACCTTCTGGAGAACAGGAATATCAGCTACGCCAAGGGCCGTTGCAAGATCGTGAAGATGAAGCTTTCGAACAAGAAGGTCGTCAAAGTATCCGCAGCTCTGAAGCTGAGCCACGGGAATGACATCACCTTTGACACGAAGCGAAACCGCATCGTGGTGGCTCACTCCACACCGGTTCCGAAGCAGATCTCCGTCGTCAACCCGAAGTCTCTGAAGGTTACCGGCACGGCGACGGTAGAGATTCCCTACGATCTGTACAAGCTGCCCCACCCGAAGAAAAACCCCGAAAAGTACATCAATGCATACAATGGGTTCGGCGCCATCGCCTATAACAAGAAACACGACCAGTTCGTGGCGCTTCTGCGGGGATCGAATTTCCATCATATGCTGATCCTGAACAGCGCGTTCCAGCCGGTCCGCTTCGAATACGTGGAGGACCGGCCGGATCAGACGGTGCAGGGGATTGATTCCTATGATGATTACGTCATCGTAGCGCAGAGCTACAGCAGCGGCAAACCCTACAATCAGCTGCTCATCTACAGCTGGGACGAGGGAGACTTCCTGTCGAAGCTGAACCTGGGCAGGAAGTACGAATTGGAATCCGTGTTCCATACAGGTTCCGCCGTGTATGCGGGGTTCTACACTTCGTTCTATAAGAAAAAACTGAAAAAAGGCAAAAAACGCTGGGTTCTGCAGAGGGACAATTATCTGTACAAACTGTCTAATCTGTAACCTACAGATCGATCCTCCCCTTAACCAGAATCGCAGCGGATCCGCCGACCCGGATCTGCAGACCGTTGCCGTCCCGGCGGATAGTGGAACGAATCTGAGATGGCCGCCCCATCTTCTCCCCCTGGATGAAGATGCAGCGGTCTTTTTTGCACAGTCCGTTGCGGACCAGATAGTAGGTCAGCGCGCCGGAAGCCGTACCGGTGGCGGCTTCCTCGTCGATATCATAGAGCGGGGCGAAATTCCGGCAGTAGGCGGAAACTTTGTCGCCCTCCGCTGCCAGAGCGAAGGCGTGTACGCCGGTCACTTCGTATTTCCGGGATAATTCCGTCAGAGCTGCGAAGTCCGGATCGATGGCATCCAGAACCTCCCGGGAGGCGACAGGCATGATGATGTCAGCCAGCCCCGTGGAGATGACCTGGGGGATCAATTCGATATCACAGTAATCGATTCCCATGACTTCGTACAGTTCCTGCAGTTCCTCCGGCCTTCGAATGTCACTGATATGAGTCGGCCGGGCCATATCCATCAGAACCTGGTCTCCGGCAACATCGATGAAAAGATCTCCGGCAAGCGTGCGGTTCAGATAAGTGCCGCCGGTCTCACAGAGCCCGGCATCGGTCAGACACCGATAGGACGCAATCGTAGCGTGCCCGCACAGATCGACCTCGTCTGCCGGCGTGAAGTAGCGGATCTGGAACCCGCCGTCGATATCGGAAGCGGCCGGCCCTCCCTCCTCGAAGGTGATTTCAGATAAGGCGGCTTCCAGCTGCGCGTCCGTGAGCGGACGGATAAACGCCGTTTCGGAGTACCTCAGCTCCGCGGCTGTTTTCCGCATCTGCTCATCCGACGGGTAATCTTCGTTTTCTTTTAATAGAACGACACCGGCGGGATTGCCTCCGAACTTCTCGGTTGTGAACGCATCTGCGATGTATAACTGTTTCATGGTCTGTCTCTCCTTTCTGCACCTGCCCGTATCAGTATAGCACAATTTGTGATAGAATACATCCGGGAGGTGCGCCTGATCGGCGCTTGAAATACATGGAAGAAAGAAAGGCAGAACTGCAGCAGATCGGCGGAAGGATCCGTGAAAACATCATAGAACCGGCACTCAGCGACCGGGAAGAAAAGGTTCTCGAGGACCTGAAGCACCGGCTGATCGTGTCGGTGATATTTGCTGTGCCGCTGCTGCTGGTTGCCGGGTTTGAGCACGACGCGCTGTGGGGGAGGATCCTGGAGATCGTCCTGCTCGTTCCCATCGTCGTGGTGAACCACCGCGTGTTTATTGACGGCTTCACGGCCGTTCACAGCCGGCGCCCGGAAAAAAACACGCTGGCGGCGATCGGTACGATCGCGGCGCTGATCATGATGCAGTTTCTCGCAGCGGGTGTTTTTCTGACGACGATGGCGCTCTGCCGATTCAGCGAAGCATACGTCAACTACAAGCTGGACGACCATCTCAAAAAGCTGATCGAAGCGGAGCCGGAGGATCCGGGGCTGGCGGAGGGTGAGGTCATCACCGTTGCCGCGGGAGAGCGGATCCCGGCGGATGGTGAGATCCTGGAAGGAACCACCGTGATCGACGAAGAATTGATCACGGGAGAGCGGGTACCGGCGGACCGGGGCCCATCCGATCCCGTGTTTGCCGGGACAAAGAATCTGACAGAATCCTTCGTGATGCGCGTATTCCGCAGCGGACCGCAGACCACCATATCCAGGATCATTGAGCATATTACGGCATCCACCGCGACAAGAGCGCCCATCGCGCAGCGGGCGGAGAAGGCCGCCAGGATATTCGTATTAATTGTTATCATCCTCGCTGCTTTGGCGACAGTCGTCTGGATCATTATCGGAGACGGGTGGCCGGGCGCTGTCATGACAGGGATCACGATCCTGATCATCGCCAGCCCTTACGCGTTCTCGGTGGGGATCCCCATGTGCGTGCTGGGCGCAACGGTGCGCAGTGCGAAGAACGGGATCCTGATCCGGTCCGCCGACATCCTGGAACTGGCCCGGGATATCAACACCATCGCGATGAACAAGACCGGGACCGTTACGGCAGGGAAACCGCAGATCAGCGATGTGATCAGCATCGAGGACGGGTTCACACTGCAGCTGGCGGGCGCTCTGGAGCAGGAGTCGGTCCACCCCTCCGGCAAAGAGATCTGCCGCCTCGCCCGGCAGCAGTACGGGAGTCTTCCGCCGGCGCAAAGGCTGGAGTACTTCCCGGGCAGAGGCGTGAAAGGAATCGTCCGTGGGCGGACGATGATTTCGGGCAGCGGTGCATTCCTGCGGGAAAACGGCATAGCTACCAGCCTTTGCGAAGCGGAAAAACTGTACACACAGGGCAAGAGCGTCATTTTCTATGCCAACGAAAACCGGGTCATCGGTCTGATCGGACTGCGGGACGGCCCGAAGCCGGTCAGCCTGAAGGGGATCTCCCGCATCGAGGATATGGGAATCGATGTGGTCATGCTGACGGGAGACAGCAAGGAGACTGCCGAGGCGATCCGCAGCGAGGTTGGAATCGACCGGGCCTTCGCGGAGCTTCCGCCCCGGGCGAAGGCGGATGTGATCGAGAAGCTGCAGGCGAGCGGCGGGAAAGTGGTTGCCATGGTCGGGGACGGAGTCGATGACGCGGAAGCCATCGCAAAGGCGGATATCGGCATTGCCATCGGAACCGGCCCTGCGATCAATGCGGATCCTGCGGACGTGATCCTGATCGCGGACGATCTGATGGATGTCGTGCGGGCCATCAGCCTCAGCCGGAAGACCATTCGTTATATCCGCCAGAACATGGCCTTCGCGTATTGCTACAACATTCTCGCGATCGCGGCGGCGGCGGGGATCCTGGTTCCCCTTGCCGGGCCGGTACTGGCGCCGGTGCTGGCGGCGCTGTGTATGTGCATCAGTCAGATCCTCGTCGTCGTCAGCACAATGCGGGTAAAGACGGCAAGCTTGTAACAAAAATAGAAAAAAGAAATCATATTTGCCCAGAAAATATTGAATTGTCAGCATATTTGTTATTTACAAATATTTATCGGTTGAACTATAATAGAAGAGTGCTATAAGGGCCTGCGGACTATGTTATATCATGCAGATTATTAACGCAGGCGCAACCGTAGTTTTTAATTCATTAAGGGAGGTCATAAAATGACTGAAAGAAACATGCAGAAAGCTTTAGAAGAAGCGAAGAGAGTCGTAGGATTGATCGAAGCTGATGCTCTGACAGAAGAAGAGAAAGAAACGATCATGAAAGAGTCCATCGCGAACTTCAATGAGAACGTTAACCCGGGATGGCTGGAGTACAGAAAGTCCGTATCCACGGATGCTGCATTCATCGAGTGGGAAGACGAAGGCGATGTATTCAGAGATCTTCACGGAACAGAGTTCATCGACTGCCTGGGCGGATTCGGTATCTTTGCTTGCGGCCACGGCAATCCGGAGATCAAGAAGACTGTTATGGCACAGCTGGATAGATATTCCCTGCACTCTCAGGAACTGGTTGACCCGCTCAGAGGTTACCTGGCTCACCTGCTGGGACTGATCACACCGGGAGATCTGCAGTACTGCTTCTTCACCAACGGCGGAGCTGAGGCTGTTGAAATGGCTCTGAAGCTGGCGAGACTGGCAACCGGCGGCAGATGGTACATCTCCACTGTAGGCGCGTTCCACGGCAAATCCATGGGTGCTATCTCCATGGGCGGCAAGGGCGCATACAGAGAAGACTATATCCCGATGGTACAGCAGGTACAGCACGTTAAGTTTGGTGATGCGGATGCAGCAAGAGTTGCGATCGAGAACCTCGAAGCAGTCGGCGAGAAGGTTGCAGGCATCATCGTAGAGCCGATCCAGGGCGAAGCTGGCGTTATGATTCCGCCGGATGGCTACCTCAAGGCTCTGAGAGAGATCGCTGACGATCACGGCGTTGCTCTGATCTTCGACGAGATCCAGGTTGGTCTGGGACGTACCGGTACGATGTGGAGATGCGATCACGAAGGAGTTACACCTGACATCATGACTTATGGTAAGGCTTCCTCCGGTGGTCTGGTTCCGATCACAGGTATCATCGCTCGTCCGTGGACTTATGAGAAGTCCGGCGTTGGCACAGGCACAGAAGGCAAGATGTTCGAGAATCCGTGGATCCTGGGATCCCCGACCTTCGGCGGCAACCCGCTGGCTTGCGCAGCATTCATCTCCACCATCAGATACATGCTGGAGAACGATCTGCCGGCACTGTCCGCAGCTAAGGGCAAGAAGTATCTGGATGGACTCGCAGCACTGCATGAGAAGTATCCGAAGGTTCTGACCACCTCCAGAGGCGCTGGTATGCTGATCTGTATGGAATTCCCGACAGACGAAATCGGCCACGAAGTTACCAAGGCTCTGTTCGCGAGAAACGTCATGACTGCTGGTACTCTGGTTAACGCTCAGACCGTCAGAATCGAGCCGCCTCTCGTACAGGCTGACGAGACGATCGATAAGGTTCTGACCGCTCTGGACGAGGCACTGGCAGAAGTTGGCGCAGCATATGGCCTGCTCTAATCCGTCAGTTACAACAGAACATTGATTGACCTCAAAGGGGCTCCGCTTCGGCGGAGCCTTTTTATGTACCGCGAAGCCGCGGATTGTGGTAAAATAGCCTGCGGAGGAATCCTATGAGCTACAGAGTCAGACTGAATGTATTCGAAGGTCCCTTTGACCTTCTGGTATACCTGATAGAGCACGCGCAGATGAGCATCTACGACATCCGGATCTCGGAGATCACGGAGCAGTATGTAGAGTACATCAGCCGCATGCAGGAGGCGGACATCAACGTGTCCACCGAATTTATGGTGCTTGCGGCGGAGCTTCTTGAGATCAAGTCCAAGATGCTGCTGCCGAGATCCGCCCCCAGCGAGGACGGGGAGACGGCATACGAGGATCCTCGGACCGAGCTGGTCGCAAGACTGCGGGAGTACAAGCTGTTCAAAGAGCTTTCCCATATGCTGGAGGAGCGGCAGGAGCAGACGGCGGCGCGCCTGGAGAAGCCCCAGGAGGACCTGTCCGAGTTTACCGGCGAGCCGGATGAATACCTGAGTCTGGATATGGACCAGTTTACGGCAGCCTTTGAAGCATTCCTGCAGCGAAAGAAAAATCTGGAGGAGATCCGGGCCCACCACATCCGCACGGAGAAGCAGCGGATCACGACGGAGCTGCGGATGAATGAGATCCGCACCTTCTTCCGTGACCGGCAGGAGCGGGAGGCGGACTTCCGGGATCTGGTTCCCCACCGGGATGACCGGTACGATATTTCGGTCACGTTCTCTTCGGTGCTGGAAATGGTGAAGGAGCACCGGCTGGAGGCCGAGCAGAAGAAGCTGTTCGGAGATATCAAAGTCACAGCGACCGACGAGCTGTTTGAGCAGGCGTAGGCGCTGCAAGGGAGAAATATATGTCGAGCAGAAAAACAATCAAATCGGGAATCGAGTCCATGATGTTCATCTGGGGAGAGCCGCTGGAGGTCAAGGACATCGCCGATGTGTTCAATATCGATAAGAAGGAAGCCTACGAGTGCTGCCGGGAACTGATGGAGGAGTATGAGCAGGAGAGCCGCGGGATCGTGATCCGTGAGGTGAACAAGGCGTTTCAGTTCACGACCCGCCCTGAGAATCTGCCTTATATCGAACGTCTCTGCACACCGGTGCGCCACCGCAGGCTGTCTCAGTCGGCGCTGGAAACGCTGGCCATCGTCGCTTACCGTCAGCCGGTGACCAAGGGCGAGATCGAAGCGGTTCGAGGCATCCGCTGCGACCGGGTCATGGAGGGCCTGGTGCGCAAAGGGCTGGTCCGCGAGGTCGGCCGCTCGGAGGCGGTGGGCCGGCCGATCCTCTACGGTACGACCGACGAGTTCCTGAAGCAGTTCGGATTTGAAACCATTAAGGAGCTTCCCGAGATCAAGGACATCGAGGGACTTCTGGACGAGGAGACGGACCTGGCGGAGGCTTCCCAGGACAGCGTCAGCCTGCAGCAGATCTCCCTGGATGATCTGTCGGCGGAGCAGGGCGCGCAGGATGAGAAGCCGGAATAGCAGGGCAGGGCAGCGGCGCTGCATTGCAGAATCGCGGCGTTGCGGCATTGCAGAACTGCGGATGCGCAGCATTGCAGGACTACGGCGTTGCGAACTCTGCCGTTTGGTCTCTTGCCAACGAAATTGGCAGAGTTTTTTAGAAGTTTATGATGAACTGAACGCAGAACTCTGCCAGAATGGGTCTGACTAGACAGCGCTGGCAGAGTTTAGCGGCTTTTCGGGAAGGGAACTCTGCCAGAAGCCCTAAGTTTAGATGAATTGGCAGAGTTGAACAGCCAGATAAATCACACTGCTCCGAAATTGGAAAATAATGGTTGACACGAAGGCGGCTGTGGCTTAGAATAAATGGTAAATAAAGGAAAACGCCGGAAGGCGGGGGAAACCATTTATCTAAGGGGGCTTTCGTTATGGATGCGATCCGTTTACAGCTGGAACGGGCAGAGTATGACCTGAAGGGACTTCTGCGCAGGAGCGATGAAGAACTGCGCAGGATGCCGGAAGGGTATCTGGGCTGGTATCACTCCGATGGAAGGGCCTGTTATACGCATATTACCGGGAAAGGGGACTCCCGGGAGCGAAGAGGCATCAACAGAGATCCCGGACGGATCGTGCAGCTGGCAAGGCAGGACTATGTCCACAAGCTCCAGGAAGCAGCCGAATGGAATGACCAGCTTTTGCATGGGGTGATGCGGGAGTATCGATCCATGGATCCGGCCGATCTGGTGCGAAATATGAGCGCGGCAGCCAGATCCATACCGGTACAGTCGGTTCTGAGCGCGAAGGGTTCCTTTGCATGGGGTGACGAGGACGCACGGCGCAGAGTCCGGATGCGGCAGCTGCAGGAATGGGCCAGACAGCCTTTTGAGCAGAGCACATACAAACCAGAGGAGAAGATTCACCTGACGTCTTCGGGGATCTACGTTCGGTCGAAATCCGAAACGCTGATTTCGGAAAAGCTGTTTGATTTTGGTGTCGGGAACCGGTATGAACAGATCCTGTGGCTGGAGGGCAGAAGATTCGCGCCGGACTTCACCTTCCTCGATGCGTTGGGAGAACCGTTTTACTGGGAACACGCGGGCAGGATGGACATCGAGAAATATGTTCGCAGACATAGATATAAGATGCAGGTGTATGAGCGGAACGGGATCGTACCCTGGAAGAATCTGATCGTAACTTATGATACGGAGGATGGAGCGATCAATATGGGGCTGATCGACAGCATTGTGCGATTCCAGATTCTGCCGCAGCTGTAAAGGAGAAAAAATGCTATTTGATTCACACGCACATCTGAATAACGCAGACATGACCCCGGAGGACCGGCAGCAGATGGTACAGCAGATCGAGGAGTCGATTGCGGCCGGAATGCTGGATCACGTGATGGATATCGGCTTCGATCCGGCAAGCTCGGCCATGGCGGCAGAGCATGCCCGCAGATACGACTGGTGCAATGCGGCGGCCGGCTGCCATCCCCACGACGCGAAGATCATGGATGAGGAGCAGCTGGAGAAGATCCGCGCGCTGGCCGCCGAGCCGAAGGTGCGCGCGATCGGGGAGATCGGACTGGATTTTCACTATGATTTAAGCGACCGGGATGTACAGCGGGAGTGGTTCCGGCGGCAGATCCGGCTGGCGAATGAGCTGAGGATGCCCATCTGCATTCACGCCCGGGAGGCGGATCAGGAGGTCATGGATATTTTGATCGAGGAAGGGGCTTTCTCGGAGGAGCGGCGTAGCTGGTTTCCGAAGCGCCCGGATCCGACCGGTTTCTGCAAAGGCAGGGAAGCCGGCTGGGAGCCGGCGCCAGCCGGGGACGCTGCGACCGGGGACGCCCGGGTGCTGCTGCACTGTTTCAGCGGCAGCGCCGAGCTGGGAAAACAGTATGTCCGGATGGGAGCGACGCTGAGCATTGCGGGGCCGGTCACCTACAAGAACAACCGGAAGACCGTCGGCGTCGTCCGGGAGATCCCCATCGACTTCCTGCTGGTGGAGACGGACTCTCCGTATCTGAGCCCGGTGCCTTTGCGGGGCAGGCCCAATACGCCGCCCAACGTAGAGCATACCGCCCGGAAGATCGCCGAGATCAAGGAAATGACTTTTGAGGATGTAGCCGCGAAGACAAGGGAAAATGCCATGCGGTTCTATGGGATCCTTTAGCATCGCAACCAGTATGGTATTCGATGGGGCGTCAGTCACAAACTCTGCCAGAGCCCTGAATCGACGAAATTTTGGCAGAGTTTTACCCGGCGAGAACGCCTTGATACAGTGAAAACTCTGCCAGATGTTCGAATCATTAAGAATTTGGCAGAGATTGAACCCCCTAAGGGGGTGAAAACGCAGAGCATCTCTGCCAGAATCCCGGATCGCCGAAGTTTTGGCAGAGATCGGGTGACCCGCAATCTGAGAAAAAGGACAGAACCGATCTGCGAAGGGAAGCTATGTCCGGTTCCGAAAAACGCCGCAGCTACCTCTGCACACGCTTCAAAATGGCGCCGCCGTGGTCAGACAGCCACCGGTGCCATTTGTCGTATTCCGGGTAAACCCGGCGCACCTGGGCGTAGAACCGGGGAGAATGGTTCATCTCCCTGAGATGGCACAGCTCATGGACGACCACGCTGTCGATCACCTCCGGGGGCGTCAGCATCAGAAGGCAGTTGAAGTTCAGATTGCCTTTCGAGCTGCAGCTGCCCCAGCGGCTCTTCTGGGTGCGGATGGTGATGCGGCCGGCGCGCACGCCGATCAGAGGCTCATAATGAGCGACGCGCCGGGGCAGGTATTCCCGGGCCCGGCGGGCCAGATCCCGCAGCTCCTCTTCGGTGAGCATTCCCTGCGCGCGGGCTTCCTCCAGATCCTGCTCCAGCCTTTGCATGTGTGAGAGGATCCAGCCCTCGTGTTTTTTCAGGACCCGCTCGATCTCGGAGACCGAGGCGCGATGGGGCGCGCGGACCAGCAGACCCTCCGGCGTCACCTCGATGCCGATGGTTTTTCGGTTGCTTCGTTTGACGGTGTAGTTCATTGCGGCGAATATCTCATGGCTGCAGGATCGCAGCGATCTGATCAAATAACGGTTCGTTCCCCAGAACGATCAGGGCCAGCTTTTCCTGGACCCGGGTGATCCCCTGGTAAAACAGATTCGGGTAGAGGATGTCGGGATCGGGCCGGGGCACCCCCTCCAGCTTGCCGTCTTCTGTATAATAGAAGGAATGGTCCAGCAGCATGACGACCCGGTCGAATTCCTGACCGATGACGTGATGAATGTCATAGCCGCCTTCGTACTCAGCGAAGGGGTTGTCCGCAGGGATCCCGGACACATTGCTGAGGGCGTCCCGGTAGTAGTTGATGAACACATACCCTTCCGCCCGGTAATAGGCCAGCTGCCGGCGCGCCTCCTCGATCGTCGCCGCGTAGCCCAGATCCACATCCGGGTAGTCCATGGGACCGGAGGACGGATTTTTCAGATCCCGGACGTTTTGGATGAAGGCGTGGAGCTGGCGGTTGCCCCGCAGGTGCTCCGACAGGACGAAATGCTCGGTCGGGGGGAGGGAGGCCACGAGGCCGGCGATGTCGTGCTTTCGCTCCTCGGTGGTCAGGATCTGCTCCGGATCCAGGCAGAAGACGACTCGTTGGTGATACTCGGCCGCCGTCTGATAGATGGTCTGGAACTGTTGGGGGCTGAGCCGGTGGGATTCGTCCACCAGCACATAGGAGTAAGGCGCCAGGGAGGCGCAGATGCTGCCGGCAAGTCCCGCCCCGGCCGCCGCCTCGCCCTGATCCAGCACATCCCGGGACAGGACGCTCAGACCGATGCCGGCGTCGTTGATGATCTGCAGACCATCGTCCGCCTCGCCCCAGTGAAGGATGGCCGTGCGGGCCTGGGAAGAAAGCTCCCGCCCGATGTCGTAGAGCAGGAGGGTTTTGCCGCTGCCGGGCTTGCCGGTGAGGCTGAACCAGGCCAGACCGACTGTATCGTTTAATGCCGATAGAAGAGCCGTCTGGATCTGCTCCTGCGCCTGGGTCAGGAAGTATTCCCTTGCCAGAAACTTCTCCGGGGTGCGGGCCGGAGAAACGATGTATTCCGACGGCCGGAACAGCCCGTCGATCTCCGTCAGGAAGGCGCCGCAGGAGCCCCGTACAGCCTTTGCGATGTCCGCGGCAGAGACGGCGGCGAGCACATCCCCGCCGGTGAGCTGATAGCACTGCCGGGTCTCGGAGACGAAGGTGAACAGCTGCATCTCCATCCCCAGATGCGCCAGATAATGGCGGTTGCGCAAAAGCTGGGAACGGATCTGGGTCAGAGG
Organism: Bacillota bacterium; assembly: GCA_017459895.1. Taxonomy (GTDB): domain Bacteria; phylum Bacillota; class Clostridia; order Peptostreptococcales; family Anaerovoracaceae; genus Lentihominibacter. The sequence continues at coordinate 218,843 of JAFUCA010000006.1, forward strand.
GACCGGTTGGGATTTCAGCTCGATGCTCAGGCACACGCCGCCCCCGAACCGCAGCAGGTCGAACTCCTTGCCGATCTGAGGAATGCTGTAGCTGAAAAAGAACCCGTCCATTTCCGCTGCCGTAACACCCTCCGCCGTCAGCTGATCCGCCAGAGAACGCAGAGATTCGATCTCGTGGGACGGCGTTTTCGGGTGGGCCGCGGTCCGCGCCGTGTGGCGATAAATGTTGTTAAAGCTTTGCTCCCCGGGGATCCGGGAGAGCAGATACAGGTTGACAGGCCTGGTCATGAAGCCACTTCCTTTCGTACTTTATCTCATTGTACCACGAAGATGCTTGTGGTATCATAAGAAAAAAAGGAAGGGGAACCGCAATGTTAAGAGAAAATAAGATCTGGATCGGCAACAACGAGCAGGGACAGCCGGTGTCCATCATCCCGAAAATGGCGAACCGGCACGGACTGGTGGCCGGCGCCACCGGTACCGGCAAGACGGTAACACTCAAGGTCATGGCGGAGACGTTCAGCGATATGGGCATCCCGGTGTTCATGGCCGATGTCAAAGGAGACATCGCGGGAATGATGCTCCCCGGCGCGGACAGCGAGGATATGCAGGCACGGATCCAGCGGTTCGGCCTGGAGGAATACGGATTCACCTACCAGGGATACCCGGTCTGCCTGTGGGATATCTACGGGAAGCAGGGCGTGCAGCTGCGGACGACGGTCTCCGAAATGGGACCGCTGCTCCTGTCACGGATCCTGGATCTGAACGAGCTGCAGAGCGACATTCTGACCATTGTGTTCAAGATCGCCGACGATAACGGTCTGCTTCTGATCGATACGAAGGATCTGAAGGCCATGCTCACCTGGGTGGACGAGCATTCCGGCGAGTTCGCCGCGGACTACGGCAAGATCTCCAGCGCCTCCATCGGCGTCATCATCCGGGCGATCGTTGCTCTGGAGAGCGCCGGCGGCGATGTTTTCTTCGGGGAACCGGCTCTGGCCCTGTCCGACTGGCTGGCCCAGGAGAACGGCAAAGGCATGATCAATATTCTGGACAGCGCCTCGCTGATCAACAGCGGCAGACTGTATTCCACCTTCCTGCTGTGGCTGCTGTCGGAGCTGTTTGAGATGATGCCGGAGGTGGGCGATCTGGAGCAGCCGAAGATGGTCTTTTTCTTCGATGAGGCGCACCTGCTGTTCAATGACGCGCCGAAGGCGCTGCTGGAGAAGATCGAGCAGGTCGTGAAGCTGATCCGCTCCAAGGGCGTGGGCGTCTACTTCTGCACCCAGAATCCGCGGGACATCCCCGACGGCGTGCTGGCACAGCTGAACAACAAGATCGAGCACGGCCTGCGGGCGTACACTCCGGCGGACCAGAAGGCGGTCCGCGCGGCAGCGGAGTCCTTCCGGGAGAATCCGGCCTTCGATACCTACGAGACGATCCTGAATCTGGGAACCGGCGAGGCGGTCGTGTCCGTCCTCGGAGAAGACGGCATCCCGGGCATGGCGGAGAAGGTCTTCATCCTGCCGCCCCGCAGCTTCATGGGGTCCGTCTCCGATGAGCAGCGGGATCAGAAGGTGAAGGGAAGCCTCCTCTACAGCAAGTACGCTACGGCGGTGGATCCGGATTCGGCCTATGAGATCCTCCAGCGAAAGGGCGTAGAGGCGGCCCAGGAGGCGGAGGCCCAGGCGGCTCAGGCAGCGGCCGAGGCCGAAGCTGCAAAGGCTGAGGAAGCCGCGAGAAAAGAAGCGGAGAAGGCCGAGCTGGCGGCGCAGAAGGCCGCGGAGAAGGAAGCGAAGGAAGCGGCCAAGGCCGCCGAGAAAGCCGAAGCCGCAGCGCAGAAGGCGGCCGAGAAGGCGGAACGGGAGCGCCAGAAGGAGATCAAGAAGGTCGGAAACTCCGTCCTGGGCACCGTCGGCCGGGAGGTCGGCAAGACCGTCGGCGGGAAGTTCGGCAAATTCGGCAAGACCCTTGGCGGAAACCTCGGATCCCAGCTGGGACGGGGAATTCTGAATACGCTGATCAAGAAGTAATCCCATGAAGTACGGAGCAGAGGATGGATATCAGCAACAGATTTGAGATGTTCGCGGAGGCGATCCCCGGACTGATGGTCATTGATACCGACGGGAATCTGGTATATATCAATGAGCAGTGCGCGGACTATATCAAGTGCGACCGGGAGAAGGCCAGAGGGCAGTTCGTGACCGATGTATTCCCTCCCTCATGCATGCATGAGATGCTGAAGGGGAACAAGAAATACAACGTCTGTTTCTATTTCGAAGACGGAAGAATGAGCGTCAGCTCGCAGGTGCAGCTGCGGGAGGAAGGGAAGGTGGTCGGAGTCCTGGAGTATGATACGGTCCAGGATCTGAACGGACTCGATGAGATGTTCATGAAATATTCCGAATCCCTGCGGCAGGAGGCGGATTATTACAGGGAGCAGGTCAGGGCGTTTCAGAGCACCAAGTACTCCATCAAGAACATTCTCGGCTCGTCAAAGAAGACCCAGGAGCTGAAGCATCAGATCGAGCTGGCAGCGACCATGCAGTCGACGGTTCTGATCTTCGGTGAGACGGGGACGGGCAAAGAGCTGGTCGCCCATTCCATCCACAATCTGAGTGACCGGGCCTTCGGTCCGTTTGTCAGCGTCAACGCAGCGGGTATGCCGGAGTCGCTGATCGAATCAGAGCTGTTCGGATACGAAGACGGAGCCTTTACCGGGGCGAAACGGGGCGGCAAACGAGGCCGCTTTGAGCTTGCCAACAAGGGAACGCTGTTTCTCGATGAGGTCAATCAGATGCCGTTATCGCTGCAGCCGAAGCTGCTGCGGGCGCTTCAGGAGGGAGAGATCGAGAAGATCGGAAGTGAGGAGATCACCAAGGTCGATGCCCGGATCATCGCCGCGACGAACCGGGATCTCTATGAAATGGTGCAGGACAACACCTTCCGGGATGATCTCTATTACCGATTGAATGTCTTCCCGATCATTGTCCCGCCGCTGAGGGAACGGAAGTCGGATATCCCGGAGCTGGTGAGAGCGAAGGTAGAGGAACTGAATCTCGAAAGAGGCAAGAAGATCACAAGGATCGATCCGGAGGTGTTCCGCACATTGAAGAGCTACGATTGGCCGGGCAATATCCGGGAGCTGTATAACCGGGTCGAGGCAGCGATGAATTACGCGGAGGGGGACACCCTGTATCAGGAATACTTCAAGTTTCGGGCGGACAACAGCCGGGTCAATATCGATGAGCTGCATTCCGAGGAGAACCCCATTGAGGCGATCAAAAAAGAAGCGGAACGAAAGCTGATCAATGAAACCCTGATCCGGTTCGATCATAATAAGACCAAGGCGGCAGAATTTTTGAAGATCTCAAGGCCGTTGCTGTATCAGAAGATGCGCCGGCTGGGGATCAAGGTGTAAGTTTAGAATTACACTGTTAGCGCAGAAATACATCTACCTGGAGACGAGCCGGGAAGCCGTATTTTAGCGGATTTGAGGGAAAGTTCTGAAAATTAGAGGCGTAAGTGTACACTTACGCCTCTTTTATGATGGCTTCACACAAAACGTTCGAAAATCAACGGGTGGAAGGTCTGGCACAGGAATTGCTTTATAAAATTTCAAAGTGGTCCGAACCGGACCGGAAAGGAGGAAGTTAAGTGAAAGCGGATCTGATTATTAAAAGCAACAGCATCTTTGACAGTGTAAACCGTACGCCGTTCAAAGGGTTTGTGGCAGTAAAAGGCAATAAGATCATATCCGTAGGTAAAGCCGATGACAACACCGACTTGGCGGATTTCACCGATGACAGCACGGTCATCCGGGAATTCGGAGACAATACGGTTATGGCAGGATTTCACGACAGCCACACGCATTTTATCATGGGAGGTCTCTTCAAGACCCATGTCAATCTGGCAGATGCCAGATCGGAGCAGGAGTGTGTTCAGCTGATCAAGGAGGCCGTCGACCGGGGGGAGGAAACCGGGAAATGGATTCTGGGGTTCTCCTGGTATCACGTTTTCTGGGATAACCAGATAATGCCTACGGCAAAGTCTCTGGACAGGTTCTTCCCAGACCGGCCGGTCTGTCTGATCAATGCGGAAGCACACGGAGCCTGGGTCAACAGCCTGGCTATGAAGATCATGGGAGTGACCCGGGACACGCCGGATCCTTTCGGAGGCAAGATCCTGAGGGATGAGCACGGAGAACCCACCGGAGTTTTTCTGGAGAAGGCGACAGGAATGGCGACCAAATACGCATTCCAGTTCACGAAGGATGAAGAGAAAGACATCATGCGAGGATTCCTTAAGGCGGCAGCGCCGCTGGGGATCACTTCGATCAATGATGTGATGCCCTATTTCCACGGGAACATGGGAGATCTGGGGGTTTACAGCGATATGGACCGCAGCGGAGAGCTGACCGTGCGGATTCACGCAGCTCCGGACCTTCTGGGGGATCTGGATGAAGTTCTGGAGAACCAGAGAAGATACAGCTCAGATAAGCTTCGCATTGACCATGTGAAACAGTTTCTCGATGGCGTTGTGACGACCCACACCTCTCTGATGCTGGAGGATTATACCGATATGCCCGGAGAGCGGGGGGAAGGCCTGTTTGCTCTGGAGCCCATTGCAGCGGCCGTTCCGGAAGCCCACAAAAGAGGGCTGTCCGTGAAACTCCACTCCTGTGGGGATGGTTCCGCCAGATTTGCGCTGGATTGTTATGAGGATGCCATTCGAAAGTACGGACGCAATCGCTGCAGACACGCGATTGAGCATCTGGAGGTGGTCAAGGATGAGGACATCCCCAGATTCGGGGAACTGGGCGTCATCCCTTCGGTACAGCCGGAGCATATGGCCCTGACACAAACCTTCGCCGAGAATCCTTATCCGGTAGTTCTGGGTCGGGAGAGAGCCGACAAGACCTGGCCGCTGAAAGATATGCTGGAAACAGCAGGTGTTCTGGCGATCGGAAGTGACTGTCCGGTCGTGGACAACGATCCTTTCCTGGAGATCTACAGAGGTGTGACCAGACTCCACAACGACGGGCAGCCGGAAGGGGGCTGGAATCCTGCGCAGAAGCTGTCTCTGTACGATATGCTGAGAAGTTATACCTATGGATCCGCTTACGGATGTCTGCGGGAGAACGAACTGGGCTCCCTGAGCGAGGGGAAATTCGCCGACATCGTTGTGCTGGATAAAGACCTGTTCGGGATCGATCCTTCGGAACTGATCCACCGAAAAGTTATTATGACCGTAATGGATGGAAACATCATTTATGAGTAAGAAAGGAGAAAGAAATGACAGAAGATAACAAAGATCTGAACGTCACCAGTCAGGCTCCGCAGGCAGCCGCTGCTTCCGATGAAGCCGCACTGGAAAAAATGCATTATAAGCAAGAGCTCAGGCGTGTCATGGGTCTTCCGTCGGTCGTCTTCTTCGGTATCGCCTATCTGGCACCGATCACCATATTTACCACCTATGGTCTGATCACCGAGATGACACACGGCATGCTGGCAATGGCATACGTCGTTGCGACCTGTGCGATGATCTTTACCGCATTCAGTTATCGGCAGATGGTCAAGGCGTTCCCCATGGCGGGTTCTGTCTATACCTATGTACAGCAGACCTTCAATCCTCATCTGGGGTTCATGTCCGGCTGGGCGATCCTGCTGGATTACATTCTGCTGCCCATGTTCGACTACGTGGCGCTGGCGGTCTATATGAAGATCCTGGTTCCGCAGATTTCCGCAACGATCTGGATGCTCCTGTTCATCATCCTGGTCACGATCGTTAATGTCTGCGGTATGAACATCACGAAATTATTCAATAACACGCTGATCATTATCCAGATCGTCTTCCTCGTAAGCGTAATCCTGTTCGCCATCAAGTATGTGGCTGGCGGAGGCGGTCTCGGAACGTTTGCGGACTTTACCGCATTCTACAACGCTGAAGAGTTCCACTCTCCTGAAGTTGGAATGGCGGGAATCTGGGCAGGCGCCGCGATCCTGTGCATCTCCTTCCTGGGATTCGATTCGGTAACGACGATCGCAGAGGAGACCAGAAATCCGTCCAAGACCATCGGAAGCGCGCTGATCATCATCTGTCTTGCCGCAGGATGCACCTTCATCTTTACATCCTACATCATGCAGGCAGCATGGCCGGAAGGATGGCATGAGTACGCAGATGCTGATTCCGGAGCATACGACTGGATGGTTCACGTCGTCGGTCCGGCGATGGGCATCATCTTCAGCGCGATCTTCGTCATCGGCGCGACAGCATCCGCAGTAGCATCTTCAGCATCCGCTGCCCGGATCCTGTTTGGTATGGGCCGTGACGGACTGCTTCCGAAGAAGGTTTTCGGATATGTTAACAAGAAGACACAGGTTCCGACCGGGAACATTCTGCTGGTCGGTGTGATCTCCCTGTCCTGCCTGCTTCTGGATCTGTCTGCGGCGGCATCGCTGATCAACTTCGGCGCCCTGCTGGGATTCATCATGGTTAACCTGTCCGTCATCTTCTTCTACTATGTACAGAGAAAGAAGCGCGGCGGCAGCGCGGTTCTGAATTTCATCATCCTGCCGTGCATCGGCATCATCGTAGACGCCATTCTCTGGCTGAGCCTCGATTCCCTGTCCAAGATTCTGGGATGCATCTGGCTCGCCATCGGATTTGTCTTCCTGCTGATCTCCACGAAGGGTCTGAAACAGCTGCCTCCGACCATGCATTGGGAGGAATAACGGTATACGTCTTGCGGGGTAGTACATCTGTACTACCCCGCATAGGGAGGTTTGAATGGAGTTTAGAGAAATATCGAGAGACAAGCGGCAGATCCTGAGCAAGGCGCGCAGTGAGGAGATCCTGGCGAAGGCACCCCACGGCGTGCTGGCTGTGCCGGGCTGGCAGCTGGATGAGCTGAAGGATAAATAGATCAAGAAAGGAGAAATGGGATGTTTAGGAAATTGGTTATCAGCGAGGCACTGGGCAACAAGGAAGTCCCGAAGGAGGACTGCGTCAGGATCCTGAAAGAACAGCCCAGAGGTGTTCTGGCAGTATTGGGGGATGATGAATATCCCTATTGCCTGCCCATCGATTACTGGTACTCAGAGGAGGAAAATCGCATCTACTTCCACGGTGCGAAAGGAGGGCATAAGGTAGACGCCATGAGGAAACACGACAAAGGCTGTTTCTGCGTTTGCGACGAAGGCTACCGGGAGGAAGGAGACTGGGCGCTCAACATCAGCAGCGTGATCTCCTTCGGTCGTCTGAAAGAGCTGGACGACTATGAGAAGGGGATGGAAGTCTGCAGACAGCTTAGCTACAAATTCACGGACAGTACAGAGTACATCGAAAGTGAAATCGCAGAGTCCGGCCCCTATACCATGGTGTTCTATCTGGAGGTGGAACACATGACGGGCAAGCTGGTAAACGAATCGTAGAGAAGCACGTCCGGAAGACGTACCGGGCTGCCGCACCAATACCGGGGCGGCTGCTCTTTTTTTTGCCTCCGTAGGCGCAAAGGCTGACCGGATCACTCCTCCGGTTGACATCCGGTGGGCGGTTTGATATAGTTAATCCGTTGATTTCAGCAATTTATAAGGATAAAGCGATAAACTCATGAACAGATACAAAATCCTATCGGGGACCTCATTCCTGGCGATCATCGTCATCTGGTGCATCATCACCTACGGCGGTCTGGTGGCGGAGATGTTCGTCCCGTCGCCCTCAGCGGTATGGGCGAAGATCACAGAGGGAGCGACGGACGGCAGCCTTTGGGCGAACTGCTGGGTTTCCACGAAGCGCGTCATGATCGGCTGGGCCCTGGCGGCGGTATTCGCGCTGCCCTGCGGCATGATCATGGCCCGGTCGAAGGTGTTCAATGCCATCATTCAGCCCATCATGGAATTCGCCAGGTACCTTCCGGTGGTAGCCCTGGTGCCGCTGACGATTCTGTACGTAGGCATTGACGAGAGCCAGAAGTATCTGATCATTTTTCTGGGAACGTTCTTTCAGCTGGTGCTGATGATCCAGGACACGGTCTCCGGGATCGACAAAAACCAGATCAATGCCGCCCGCACGCTGGGAGCAAACCGCTGGCAGATCTACAAGGAAGTAATCTTCAAAGCATCGCTGCCCGGAGTGCTGGACGATTTTCGAATGACCATCGGATGGGCGTGGACGTATCTCGTTGTCGCGGAGATGGTCGCGGCGAGTTCCGGCCTGGGGTATATCATTCTGAAATCCCAGCGCTTCATGGGAACGGACGTGATCTTTATGGGTCTGATCTTCATCGGGCTGATCGGACTGGCGACGGATTTCGTGATGCGGCTTCTGACGAGACTGATCGTTCCGTGGCACAAGAGATTGGGAGAGCAGTGATGGATCAGCTGAGAGTAGAGCATCTGAATAAGATTTTCAAAAGCAAACAGGGCGAGGTGACGGCGCTGCAGGACATCTGCTTCTCCGTTCGCAAGTCCGAGTTCGTAGTCATCGTCGGCCCGTCGGGCTGCGGTAAATCCACGCTGATCAACATCATCGGCGGGCTGGAGGAGCGCAGCTCCGGAAGCGTTCAGATCGAGGGGAAGGATGTGGAAGGCCCCGGCGCGGACCGGGGAATGGTCTTTCAGGGTTACAGCCTGTTTCCCTGGCTGGATGTACAGAAGAACGTCGAGTTCGGGCTGAAGATGAAGGGCGTGTCCAAGGCGGAGCGGGCGCAGACGGCGCAGCGCTATATCGAGATGGTGGGCCTTGAGAATTTCGCCCACGCGATGCCGGACCAGCTGTCCGGCGGAATGAAGCAGCGGGTTGCGATCGCGAGGACGCTGGCCAATGAGCCGGAGATCCTCCTGATGGATGAACCCTTCGGCGCGCTGGATGCGCAGACGCGGGTGGTCATGCAGGAGTCGCTGGCGGATATCTCAGCGAAGACCGGCAGCACGATCCTCTTCATCACCCATGACATCGACGAGGCGATCCTGCTGGGTGACCGGATCCTGGTCATGAGCAAACGGCCCGGAACGATCCGGGATGAGATCGAGGTTACCCTGAGCTGCGCCCGGGATCACAGCGCTCTGACCGACCCGGGATTTCTGGAGATCAAAAAGCGGATCATGGATATGCTCTGGGAGGAGATGAACCTGAGCCGCTGAGAGGAGCAAAGGCTGGACCAGCCTTTGCGCGATAGGAAAGGAGACTGAAATGAAACGAAAATTGATTGCTGCTTTGGCGGTATGCGCCATGATATTCGCTTTTGCCGGCTGCGGCAGCTCCGATTCGGAGCAGGCAGCGGACGGACAGAAGAACATCACGATCGCATTCTGCACATGGGCGGGTTATGCGCCGCTCTTCATTGCCCAGGATCAGGGGTATTTTGAGGAGCACGGATACACGCCGGACATCCAGATTATCGAGGACGAATCCACCTACGGTTCGCTGTTCTCCTCCGGATCGATCCAGGCTCTGGGACAGGTTATGGACCGGGATCTGGTGCAGTTCGAGGCGGGGGCTCCGGAAAGCTATGTCTGCACGATGGATGCTTCCACCGGGGGCGACGGCCTGGTGGCCAAGGCAGAGATCAAGACGGTCAACGACCTGAAGGGCAAGACCGTGGCGCTGGATAAATCCGCCACCTCCTACTACTTCTTCATGCAGGTGCTCGCGGACAGCGACATCACAGAGGAAGATGTGACCATCTCCGACATGGGCAACGATGAAGCCGGTGAAGCGCTGCTGGCAGGCAATGTGGACGCGGCGGTCACCTGGGAGCCGATCCTCAGTCAGTGCGCGGATCAGGGAACGCTGCTGGCTTCCTCGAAGGACTACGATAAGACGGTCGTGGATATCCTTACCGTCTCCAACGAATTCGCAGAGGAAAACCCGGACATCTACGATGTGCTGGCAGACTGCTGGAACCGCTCCGTGGATTATCTGAACGAGAATTTTGAGGATGGCTGCGCCATCATGGCGAAGGGCCTGGATCTGGAGGCCGAAGAGGTTCAGGAGGAATGCGCCGGCATCACCTTCTATGACAAGGCGATGAACGATGCTTTCGCGGACACCTCGAAGGAAGGCAACGTGATGGAGGTCGCCCAGTCCATGGCCAAGTTCTGGATGGACAAGGGTGAAATGACCAGCGATGATGTAACGGGATTCTTCCCGACGCTGGCGAAATAAGTTTCTGACGGGAAGAAGGGGCTGCTGCGGGGAGTGGAAACCGGCCGCGCGGCCTCTTTTTATTGCTGTCTTGAGGCATCACGAGAACAAATCGTCTCCGGTAATGATGTTCTGTACAACGTCTGCGTGGCTTACAAAGGGGCTACTGTTCACACATCGCCTGCGAGATGCGATGACTTTCCCGGCGCCGTCCAATAACAACGACATTATGGGCAGTTTTGATGCGTGTGGATCGAAACTCGTATATCATGGAATCCTTTTGGGACAAATCCTCGATTTCAAGCATCAGCGAATGGGTTTTGTCCCAATTATTTATATTTTATGAGTTCGATTGGACCGAGACAGATCGTACGGATCGAACTTAGCGAAAGAAATGCGGCGTTTCGTTCCGCCATCATCAAAACAGCTGAATTTCACTTTCGTTTCGGACCGCCGTGCCTGAGCCAGGCGACCGTCTGAAAAATACACAAACAGAGATACGGCAGCTTTTGCGAACATTCATTCTTGAACGTTCGTTCGTGATCCTGTATAATATTACTCAGGAGGGCGAACGGATGGAAAGCACCCTGATGCGAAAACTTCAGATCCTGGCGGACAGCGCCAAGTACGATGTGTCCTGCTCCAGCAGCGGCACCGGGAGGCACGGCAGCGGACAGATCGGCAGCGCCCGGGTGGCGGGGCTTTGCCATACCTGGTCCGCGGACGGCCGGTGCGTGTCCCTGCTGAAGGTGCTGTTCACCAACAACTGCGTCTATAACTGCGAATACTGCGTCAGCCGCAGGGACAATGATTTCCCCCGGGCCAGCTTCGAGCCGGAGGAGCTGGCGGCGCTGACCATGGAATTTTACCGGCGGAATTACATCGAAGGACTGTTCCTCAGCTCCGCCGTAGAGATCTCGCCGGATTATACAGCGGAACGCATTCTGAAGGCTCTGACCATCCTCCGGCAGGCTTACGGATTCGCCGGTTACATTCATGCGAAGATCATTCCCGGAGTCTCACCGGAGATCCTGCACCGGATCGGTCTCGTCGCGGACCGGCTCAGCGTCAATATTGAGCTTCCCTCCTCGGAGAGCCTGAAGAAATTCGCGCCCCAGAAGAATGCGAAGCAGATCTTCGCGCCCATGCGGCAGATCACCAATACCCTGATCGAGACCGGATCCCTGAAGGGACCCGGCAATATGTTCGCCGGGCAGCAGCTGAACACCGCCGAGAACTATCTGGGCGGCGCAGGAGGATCGGGGCCCGGCCCGGATCCTGCCGGGCAGCCGGCAGGACCTGCTCAGATCAAGCCGGCAGGATCTGCTCGGATCAAGCCGGCAGGCCTGGCCCAGATCAAGTCGGAAGGACCGGATCGGACCGCCCGTTCCGAAGACCTGCCCTCGCGTCCCGCCGGCAAGGGGACCTTCGCCCCGGCCGGGCAGACGACACAGATGATCATCGGCGCCGGCGGCGAGAGCGATGAGAGCATCCTGACCACCAGCGAGAACCTGTACCGGACCTTTAAGATGAAGCGGGTCTTCTATTCAGCCTACGTGCCGGTCGTCGACAGTCCTCTCCTGCCGAACCGGCTGACTGCGCCGCCGCTGGCGAGGGAGCACCGGATCTATCAGGCTGACTGGCTGCTCCGGTTCTACGGGTTCACCGTCAGCGAGCTGTTTCGGGACGGCAGCGCCAATCTGGATCCGGATCTGGACCCGAAGGTCACCTGGGCCCTCCGGAATCTGGATCAATTCCCCGTTGAGGTCAACCGGGCATCCTATGAGATGCTGATGCGCATTCCGGGCATCGGCAATATTTCCGCGCGGCGGATCCTGCGGCAGAGACGGATCCGGGCAGTACGGTTCGAAGATCTGAAGAAGATGGGCGTGGTCATGAAGCGGGCGAAATATTTCGTGCTCTGCTGCGGCCGGTACTACGGGGACCGCCGGTTCGAGCCGGAGACCATCCGAAACAGCATTCTGCAGATGGAGAGCGGACTGCAGCTATCCATGTTCGACAGCGACTGGAAACAGGTCGAGGAGGGACAGCGCCAGGAGAAGCTGGCCGCGGCCGGCGTGATCTGAACGGCCGCTAGTGTGATCAAGCAACGCGGCCGGTGTGATATGATGGTCCGGCCGGGCTCGCGGGCGGACAGGAGGTACATGGGTGATCGACTACATCTACGACGGATCCTTTGACGGGCTGCTCACCGTCATCTGGCATCATTATTATACCGATAAAGCCGCCGGCATCTTCACGGAGGACCGGTATCAGCCCAGCTTCCTTCAGGGAGCAATGCAGGTTGAGACCGATCCGCAGAAGGCGGACCGGGTCTACCGGGCGATCCGGGAGAAGATCTCTGACCGCGACCTGCGAAGCGTTTACCGGGCGTACCTTTCCTGCGATCCGGAGAAGGAGATCAAGATCCTGCGCTACGTCGTCCTGGGATTTCGGATGGGACACCGGACATTTATGATGCACGCGGATCCGGTGGTCGCCGATTTTCAGGCGATCCTGAAGAAGATCAGCAAAGAACAGGAACGCATGATGCAGTTCGTTCGGTTCTCTGTGATGGAGGGGGATATTCTCTACGCGCGGATCGAACCGGACAACGATGTCATCGAACTGGCGGCTCCTCATTTCTGCGACCGGTTCCACCGGGAGCGTTTCATCATCCACGATGTGGGCCGGAGCAAGGCAGTCATCGCCGATCACGGACGGTGGCTCGTCTCAGCCTTTGCACTGCCTGACGCGCCGAAGGCCTCCGTGGAGGAGAAAAACTTCCGGCAGCTGTGGAAGACCTACTTCGATCATATCGCGATCCTGGAGCGGACCAACACCCGCTGCCAGAACCATTTCATCCCGGACCGCTACCGGAAGCACCTGGCCGAGATCACGACTTAGAGACTGTCCGAAAAGAAACCTTCGAGTTTTCGGGAGGTTGAGGCAGGTCAGATCTCGAAAACCTCTCCTGCAAAGGCTGGCGGTTGGCTTCGGTCAGAGATCTCGATGCATTGAATCGCCTGAAATCTCGAACGACAGCCAGCCTGAGGCGTGAATGTCGACTGCTACTCTGTGATAGGGAAGGCTTATTCGAGATTCGGGCCTTCCCGGATGTGCGGGATCTCGAATATCCGTTATGACCTCTGCGCATTCCGAGTTCCGGGCAGCCGCTTCTTTTTGATTTGAACAATCCCGAGGGGTACAGTATAATAGTACCATGAATATTCTGATTACAAACGACGACGGAATCGAGGCCAGGGGACTTCAGGAACTGGTCCGGGCGCTGCACGACGAGGCGGGCGCCGAAATCTATGTCTGCGCGCCGGACGGGCAGCGCAGCGCGACAGGGCACGGGATCACCATGAACCGGCCGATCCGGGTGGAGGAGGTCCGTGTTCCGAAGGTGAAGCTGGCCTATCAGACATCCGGGCTTCCGGCGGACTGCGTTAAGATCGCCAGGGAGTTTCTGGGCCGGAAGGGCATCCACATCGACATGGTCTTTTCGGGGATCAATCACGGCGGCAATCTGGGGACGGACACCCTTTATTCCGGTACCGTATCGGCCGCGCTGGAGGGGAGCCTGTGCGGCATTCCCAGCGCCGCGGTCTCGGTGGACAGCCACCAGGCGGAGCATTTCGAATACATCTGCGAACTGGCGGTGAATGCTGCAAAGGCTGTCGAGGCTCAGATCGAAGCCGGCACGGCGGATCCCCGGACGGTGCTGAACATCAACACGCCCAACCTGCCAAAGGATGAGATCAAGGGACTGCGGTACACGATCCTGGGACCGAGGGAATACGATGAGATCTTCGTTCCGGCCCACATGGACTCGGAGGAGGAGCGGCTGAAGCGGGACGCGGCCAGAGCCGCCGGCGGCCGGGAAGAGGGGGCGGCTTCCCCCGAGGTGATCGAAGCGGTCCGCCAAATGGAAGTAAGCATCCCGGGAGAATTCCGCTACAGCGGGACACCGGTCCACTACCCGGATCTATCCGAGGAATACGATGTGGTCGCCAATCAGGACGGGTATGCCAGCATCACGCCGATCCACACGGATCTGACCCATTACGACAGGCTCGAGGCGATCCGCAGCTGGAACCTCGGCTGAATAAGAAGGAGGAGAAGCACATGGCTTTGATCAACAGAGAAGATACCGTTTTTATCGCGATCGATTATCAGGAGAAGCTGATGCCGGTCATGTCGAATAAGGAAGACCTGGAGGATAAGACCTGCCGCCTGGCGGAGGGGCTGAAGGCGATGGGTATCCCCCACATCGTTACCCAGCAGTATACGAAAGGCATCGGTGAAACGATTCCGTCCATCGCGGCTGCCATCGGTGATTTCGAACCCATCGACAAAACGAGCTTCAGCTGCATGAACAACGAGGAATTCGTCCGCCAGCTGAACGAGGTCGGCCGCAGGACGGCGATCGTCTGCGGCATTGAGGCGCACATCTGCCTGCAGCAGACGGTGCTCCAGCTTTTGGATGAGGGGTACACCGTGTACGTACCGGCAGACTGCATCTCCTCGAGAAGCGAGAGGGACTGCATGTGGAGTACGGAGCGCATGGGGAAAGCCGGCGCGGTCATGACCACCTACGAAGCGGTGCTGTACGAGCTTCTGGGAGGTTCCAAAGCCCCGGAATTCAAGGCGATCTCAAAGATCGTCAAATAACGATCCGAAAGGAAGAGGGCCATGTACATGTTTGACAACCGGATCTCCGTGGAGAATCGGGAGATCCTGGAGAAATACCTGAACGGGTATGAATACAAAACCTCCGGCCTGTCTTTCTCCGCCCAGTATATGTGGCGGGAGAGCAATGCGTTCAGCTGGGACATGTTCGGGGAATATATGTGCATCAGCGGCGTGAGCCATCTGGAGCTGGAGGAGGGGATCATCCTGCCCTTCATGTTCCCGCCGCTCACCTGCACGGGAGAATATGATAAGGATGCTTTGCGGGAGACGATCTTCCTGGCGAAGGAGTACTTCGAGAAGAAGGGACATCCTTTCAGCCTGCGCCTGGTGCCTTTCCATCTGGTGGAGATCATTAAGGAGGCGGTGCCGGAGATCCGGTGGGAGGATGACCGCCCGAATTACGATTATATCTACCTGACCCAGGATCTGATCGATCTGAAGGGCCGTAACTATCACGGCAAGAAGAACCATCTGAATTACTTCAAGAAGACCTATGAGTACGAATACGAGGAACTGACCTCGGACAAGGCGGATGAGTGCATGCAGTTCATCGCCGAGTTCAACGCCCGAAAGGACGTGCCGGAGCATGAGATGGAGCTCCTCAAGATGGAGGAGGAGGCCATGGAGGATGTGTTCCGCAACCTGGAGGCGGTGGGCTACAGCGCCGGGGCGATCCGTATCGACGGGAAGATCGAGGCTCTGGCCGTGGGCGGACAGCTGGGCGGCAACACCATCACCGAGCATGTGGAGAAGGCGAACGTCAATTTCCGCGGACTGTACCAGGCCATCAACAATGAATTCTGCAAGCATGTGGCCTCCCGGGCGAAATACATCAACCGGGAAGAGGATATGGGCATTCCGAATCTGAGGAAGGCGAAACTGTCCTACCACCCCTGCAAGCTGCTGGAGAAATACATCGGCGTGTTTCGCTGAGTGAGGAGGTGTCGCGATGGGAACTTGCCTGAACATCGGTCTGATGCAGAGCGCCGGAGAGAAGATGGACTTCGAAAGCTGCATCGAGAGGATCGAACGGGATGTAGATAATCTGGTGAACGGAATGAACCGTCCGGAGATCATCCTCGGTGTTGAAATGGGGATCGGACGGTACTTTCAGGGACAGGATCCGTTGTCCGGAGATGTGATCCCCGGACAGGTGACGGACCGGCTCGCAAGGATAGCGAAGAAACACGGCATTTATCTGGCACCCGGATCCATGCTTGAAAGAGCCGAAGAAGACGGTGAAACCAGATGTTACAACACCCTGCCGATCTTCGGTCCTGACGGACGGCTGATTGATACATACCGAAAGATCTGCCCCTATCTGCCGGCAGAAGAAGTATTCACGCCGGGAGACAGATATGTGACCTTTCGCATCGAAGAAAAGGATATTACGATCGGTGTCATGATCTGCCACGATTGGTGTTTCCCGGAGATCTCCAGAAACCTGACGCTTCTGGGAGCGGAGATACTGTTCCGCCCGGCGATCGATCCGGAAGGTCTCTACGAAGTATGCAGAACGATCCCCCAGACAAGAGCTTTTGAGAATCAGTGCTATTTCATCTCACTGAATATGACCGGAGAATGGCTCGGCAGTTATGCCTACGGGCATACGATGGTCGCTGCTCCGGACGGGCATCTGGTTTACGAGGCCGGGGAGAATCCCGCTGCGCTGACACTGACGCTGGATATCGATGCGGTCCGGGATGCGCGGCGCATCGGAACCTGCTATACAGAGCAGCTCCTGCGGCAGCTGCCGTATTTTAATCCGCCGATGGATGTTTACCGGGATCTGAGCAAGGCGCCGCTTTATAAGGACCTTCCGAAACCGGATCTTACGATTCGGGACAGGGACCGGCGTATAGCGGCAGAGGGTATTCAGACGATCGCAAAGGACAGGGACAGCTGAGATTGGTGAATATTTTAACGAATTTAAGAGGGACGAAAGCAAGATGTTTTCAGGAGATTATCAGCTTTTTCACCGTTGCGTTAAAAAATTAACAAAACTTGCCGAAAACACTTGAAATCCGCAAATTATATGGTATGATGTTAACTAAGCGGCGAAGGTATGCGCTGCTGCAGAAGATCGGATTCACCGTACAAGGGAGGTTTTCTCCTGAGGGATCCAGAGCGGAACCCGCAGTCCGGTGCGAGGATACGAGTTCTTATTGACGAAGGAGGAAATCATTATGAGAGAAGTAGTAATTGCCAGTGCAGCGAGAACAGCGATCGGTAAGTTCGGCGGAAGTCTGAAGGACATTCCGACAAGAAAGCTGGGAGCCGTCGCCATCAAGGGCGCGATCGAGAGAGCTGGCATCCAGGCGGATCAGGTAGACGAAGTCATCATGGGCTGCGTACTGCAGGGCGGACTTGGACAGAACGTTGCACGGCAGATGATGCTGGACGCCGGACTTCCGGTAGAGACCCCGGCTTTCACAATCAATAAGGTCTGCGGTTCCGGACTGAGAGCCGTTGAGCTGGCAGCTCAGATCATCAAGGCAGGCGATGCTGACATCGTCGTCGCAGGCGGTGCTGAGAACATGTCCGCGACAGCTTATGCCGTTCCGTCCGCCAGATGGGGCGCCAGAATGTTCAACGCAGAGATGAAGGACATGATGGTCAACGACGGTCTGTGGGATGCGTTCAACAACTATCACATGGGCATGACCGCTGAGAATGTTGCTGAGCAGTGGGGCATCACCAGAGAAGAGCTGGATGAGTTCTCCGTAATCTCTCAGAACAGAGCTGAGAAGGCCGTCGACAGCGGCGTCTTCAAGGACGAGATCGTTCCGGTGGAAGTTCCGCAGAGAAAGAAGGATCCGATCATCTTTGATACCGACGAGCACCTGACCCGTGGATCCACGATGGAGAAGGTCGCTAAGCTGAAGCCGGCATTCAAGAGAGACGGCGGAGTTGTCACAGCAGCGAACGCTTCCGGAATCAATGACTCCGGCGCGGCTGTTGTCGTCATGAGCAAGGAAAAGGCTGACGAGCTGGGCATCGAGCCTCTGGCTACCATCCTCTCCTATGCATCCGCAGGCGTTGATCCGTCCATCATGGGCGTTGGCCCGGTTCCGTCCTCCAAGAAGGCTCTGGAGAAGGCTGGCCTGACCATTGAGGATATCGACCTGGTCGAGGCAAACGAAGCATTCGCGGCACAGTCCCTGGCCGTCCGTAAGGACCTGGGTCTGGATCCGGAGAAGACCAATGTTAACGGCGGCGCGATCGCCCTTGGTCACCCGATCGGAGCATCCGGCTGCAGAATCCTCGTTACCCTGCTGTACGAGATGAAGAGAAGAGACGCGAAGAAGGGTCTCGCTACTCTGTGCATCGGCGGCGGCATGGGAACCGCGCTGATCGTCGGAAGATAATCAGAACGTTACATCGTTAATTCAGGCGGAGCGGCTTTGCCGCTCCGTTTGTGGTTTCATGCTGCGGGAAGAGACGGAACGCAGAACTCTGCCAGAGACAAAAAATGAACCAATCTTGGCAGAGTATTTGGTGAGCAAATGCCATGAAAGGGCCGTAAACTCTGCCAAAGTAGACCTAATATCGTAAACTGGCAGAGTTTGAATGGTTTTTTTGACATTTAGATATGTTTAACTCTGCCAATCACATCATGAATGGGTCATTTGGCAGAGTTGTAAGGAGAAGACCATGCTGGGAGCAATCATCGGAGATATCGCGGGATCGCGATTCGAATTTCACAACATCAAGTCAAAAGAATTTGAGCTTTTCCATCTGGACTGCCGGTTCACCGACGACAGCGTCATGACCCTGGCGGTAGCCGCGGCGCTGATGGATAAGACCTCGCCGCAGCCTTTGGAGCAGCGGTTTGTTTCTCACATGCAAAGGCTGGGAAGGGCCTACCCGAAGGCGGGCTATGGAGGGCGGTTTCATGAATGGATCTTCTCGCCCCAGCCGGCGCCCTATAACAGCTGGGGCAACGGATCTGCCATGCGGGTCAGCCCCTGCGGAGAGGCAGCCCGCTCCCTGGGAGATGCCGCCAGCCTGGCGAGAAAGTCCGCGGCCGTGACCCACGATCACCCGGAGGGGATCCGTGGCGCGGAGGCTGTTGCGGTGGCCATATTCCTGGCGCGGGGCGGCCGCTCGAAGGAAGAGATCCGGGATCACATCCGGCGTTATTACTACGATATTGACTTCGGCGAAAGCTTCACCCTGGACCGGATCCGCCCGGGATACCGGTTTGATGTGTCCTGCCAGGGATCCGTTCCCCAGGCGCTGGAAGCGTTCTTTGAATCCGGCTCTCTGGAGGATACCGTCCGCGGCGCCATCTCCATCGGCGGCGACAGCGACACCATCGCGGCCATCGCCGGAAGCATCGCTGAGAACTACTATGGGCTGGATGCGGCGCTGGCGGAGCGGGCTATGGAGTACCTGCCGGAGGAACTGGCGCAGATCGTTTACGCATGGTATAATACGGACAGCGTAGTATAAGCATATACAAATGACAGGAGGATGAAATTATGGAACAGAAATTCTATATCTGCAAACACTGCGGGAACATTATCGCGAAGGTTCATGATTCCGGCGTACCGGTGATCTGCTGCGGAGAGCCGATGTCCGAGATCATTCCGGGAACCACCGATGCGGCGGTTGAGAAGCACGTGCCGGAGTACACCGTGGAGGACGGCGTGGTCAAGGTCAAGGTCGGCTCCGTGGAGCATCCGATGATTCCGGAGCATTACATTCAGTGGATCTCACTGCAGACGAAGCAGGGCAACCAGAGAAAAGTCCTGACACCGGAAGATAAACCGGAAGCCTGCTTCGCGCTGTGCGGCGATGATGAGGTGGAAGCAGTCTATGCATACTGCAATCTGCACAGCCTTTGGAAGAAATAAGAGGCTGTAGGTAAAGAAGAAAACCCGCAGGGTGGTACGTTTGTACTACCTTGCGGATTTTTCATTTTCCGGGTTCAGCGATTTGATCTTGCGCCGGACCAGGAAGAAATGGATCAGGCCGATGGCCTCCACTACCGGTGCCAGGAGCATGATGATCACCCCCAGGGTGACGATGTTCTGATTGCTGACAAACTCGAACATACCGATGCCGGCGGCCAGCAGGGCGATGGCCGTCCGGGTATAGGCCAGCAAGGTCTGGGAGTTGGTCAGAGCCGTCCGCTCGAAGGCCATGGCCGTCCGCTCGCTGGACATCTCCGTCCGCTCATAGGCCATCTCGTCCTGTGTCATATCCTTTGTGATTTCTTTCGTGTTCATGGCGTCCGTTTCCTCCGCCAACAGTTTACAATGGAAAGCGCCGTGCGTCAATCGATCCGGAAGCCCTCGATGGAGTCATCCTCGCAGATCCCGTAGATATAGCTATCGATGTAGATGCAGCGGCTGACGGACGCGCGGGTCTCAAGTTTCCTGACATCCCCCAGCTTCCCAGCCTTTGCAGAGAAGATCAGAATGCCCTGAGAGCCGGTATCCGCGGCATCACCTGCGTCTGCGGATTCCTCCGGAGCATCGCTGAGTTCCTCTTCGATGATTTCGGCGTCATCCCACGTGACGACGTTTCGTTCGTAGGGAATGGCGTAGTAGTCGGCATCCGGTCCGACGAGCAGCGCCTTGTGATTGTACTGGACCGGGCTGTACATGTCCGGGAACTCCTCGCTGCCTGCGACCGCCGGAGCCGAGGGGTCACTGATATCGAACAGGGCCAGTTTCACCCCATCCGTCGCCTCGCCGAACTCCGTCGTTTCGGTGGAGAAGCCGAGCCCCAGCAGGTGATCCGCATCGCAGGGGACCAGCAGGGTGGAGAAGCCGCTGATCTTGACGTGCCCTTCGATGACCGGATTTACCGGATCGGAGAGATCGATGATGAACAGCGGATCGGTCTGCTCATAGGTGATGACGTAGGCTTTGTCCTTGATATAGCGGACGGCTTCAATGTGTTCGTCCCGCGCGAAGCCCCGGCAGGCGCCGAGCTGTTTCAGATTCTCATCCAGCAGGAACAGGTTGTTGACGTCCGCCCCCTCCGCGGAGGAGGTGGTAGCGATCCGGAGGATCCCGTCCTTTTCATCCATGGAGAACTGGTCGTTCACCGTGCCGTCCACGGCAGTGCTGCAGCGGGTGCGCACCTTGCCCTCCGACAGGGAGACCTTGAGGATCTGCGTCTTCCAGTCCCGGGCGAAATAGCCGGGGAAGTAAACTTCGTCCTCTTCTGATGTCTTATCGGAACCGATCACGTACCCGGCGGAATCCGGCACCGAGGCTGTGACGTACAGGTTCTCCCCGTTGCAGTAGATCTCATCGGAGCATCCCAGGACGGCCTTCGTCCGGACAGAGTCTTTCGAAACACTGCCTGAGGTCAGGTCCAGCAGCCCAACGACTGTAAAGGCTGGCGTTGCGACTTCCGGGAAGCTGCGGATATCCTCCACCGGGATGTCCCGCAGGGCACCGTCCGCATAGGAAAACTGAGGGAGCATTTCCCCGTGTTTATAAGATCCCATCATTTCGTTGGTCACCAGACAAAGGTGATCATCGATGAGGCGGGAGCTAAGATAGCTTCCGGTCTGGGAATAGCTGCTGGTCTTCCGCGGGCTGGCATGGTCGCTGACATCGTAGATCGTCGCTGTGGTGGTCTCGACCTCCTCCCGATGGTTCAAGAGTCCGCTGCCGCCATCCTTCCAGTCCCAGGAGATGATGATTAGCTGATCCTGATGGATGAACAGGTCGTGGATGTAGCCTCCCTGGTTTGCCGTGACAGCGCTGACCCGCTCTGCCTTGCCGTTCTTTGCTTTCGCGATGATGATCTGGTTTTCGGCGGAGGAGAGGTAGTAGATATAGTTTCCGTCGGTCTTGACGATGTCGGCCTCGTCGATCCCCTCCACCTGGGTATAGGTGTCGGAGTGGGAAGGCTCGCTGCTGCCCTTCGCTTCGGCCATGGGAGCATCCGCGGCCATGCTGTCAGAATCTGCCAGCTCGGCATCCTCGTTTATGGCGAGCGCATAGCCTCCATCCAGGGAGTAACCGGACTGCTCCCGGGCGGAGAGCAGGTTTTTCATCTCATGATCCAGTTCGTCGTAGCTGCTGAAGCTGACCAGACCGCTGTCATCGGCGATCAGACTGGAGCCGGGAGCACCGGAGCCTGGGAGCACCGAATGCAGCAAAGGGATCAGCCCGATGGCCAGGACCGCGCAGGCTGCTGCCGCGATCCCGATGCGCAGCCTGCGCCTCCGTGCGGGAGCATCCTTTGAGGAGGCGGCGGAGGGGTTCGATTTGGCGGGTGCTCCCACCGGCTCCTCTGTCAGCATCCGGCGAACCGCATCCTCCGACAGACCTTCCGGAACCTGCAGCCCGTCACCCTCGAATCTGCTGCGGACAAAATCCAGGTTCTCCCGGATGTCTTCGGCGTCTGCGCTATATTCAATGATCTTATCCTTATCGGTCATACGAAATACCCCCTTACTTTTTTCAGACTGCGGGAAAGGATGGAGCGGACGGAGCCGGAGGAAAGTCCGTGCATCTCGCCGATCTCTTCACTGGTCAGACCGCCGACAGCGGAGAGCAGAACGATGTCCCGGTCCCGCTCCGAAAGCTGATCCAAAGCCTCCTGCAGGATCAGCCAGGTATCGGTGTCGGTAGTTGTAGCAGGCACCGCGGCAGCGGGCTGCGCGGCGGCGATGCTTCCGCCGGACGGCACCGTCATGGCCGCTTCGCCGGACGCTGCGGTGACAGCCACTTTCCCGGACCGCACGGCAGCACCGGCCAGCTCCCGCCGGCGGATCTGCTGTTGGATCAGCCTGGCGCAGCAGCCGGACAGGATCCGGAAGAGCCATCCGGCAAAGGCGTCCGGCTCCCGCACCTGCCCGATCTGTTTCCATGCCGACAGGACGCAGTCCGAAACCGCATCCTCCGCATCAGTTTCATTTCCCAGACGATAAAAGGCATAGCGATACAGCCTGGTTTTGTACAGGCTGTACAGACGGCAGAAGGCATCGGCATCGCCGCCTCTGGACAGATTGATCAGTTCCCGCTCGTTCATCGCTTCTTAGAATCCTTCCCTGTTTCAAGGTGTTGCTTTTAAGTGCTTTCACTATATAAGTAGGCAGTAAGGGTAAAAGTGCTGCAGGAATATTGCGGAATATTTACAGATAATCCATACGGATTTCCTTCTGATATTTCCCGAAGGCGGAAGGGATCGAGTAAACATCGCTGAGCTGGCGGGCATCCGCCAGAAACAGCTCGTGCTCCCGGGGGCTGCCTTCCGCGAAAGGCTCCCATTCGTCTGCGAGGATCTGCCATCCCGTCATGTGCCATTCCCGGTGAGAGAAAATGTGCTTCGCCGCCGGGAGCTTCTGCAGCCGCAGGGCAGTGAATCCCAGATCCCGGGCAAACCGGACGGCCTCGTCCCGGTCCAGCGTCCCGGGGGCATTGGGGAACTCATAGAGTCCGGCGAGCAGACCGTGCTCCGGCCGCTTCCGCAGCGCCAGCTTCTGATTATAGTAAATGAGGAAGACCGTCTTCTCTTCGATCAAACGACGTTTCTTCGCCGGCACGACCGGAAGCTCCTGCTCCAGGCCGCAGCTTCGGGCGGTGCAGAGCTCTGCCCAGGGGCACTCGCCGCACAGGGGAGCGCCGGCCGGGAGACAGATACATGCTCCCAGATCCATCAGCGCCTGATTCATATCGCCGCAGCGGCTCTCGGGGAAGATCGTCAGATAGTATTCTCTCGCGGCGGATTTCGCTGCGTCCGCTTTGATGCTCCCGTCGTATCCGGTCATGCGGGCGAAGACCCGCAGCAGATTTCCGTCCACAGCGGGGATGCGCGCATCATAACAGATCGAGGCAATGGCGGAAGCTGTGTAGGGGCCGATGCCGGCCAGCTTCAGGAGCGCCTCGTAGGTACGGGGCATCCGGCCGCCGTGCTCCGCCAGGATCTGGTTCGCGGCCTTGTGCAGATTCCGGACGCGGCTGTAATAGCCGAGTCCCTCCCACAGCTTCAGATACACGTCCTCATCAGCCTTTGCGAGAGACTCGATGGTCGGCAGCGCCGCAAGGAACCGGGTGTAGTAGTCCCGGACGGCCTCGACCCGCGTCTGCTGGAGCATGATCTCTGACAGCCAGACGTGGTATGGGGTCGGGTCCTCCCGCCAGGGCAGGATCCGCCGGTTCGCGTCGTACCATCGGAGAAGCCGTTCGGCAGGAGATTCTGTGACGGGGGAAGTACCTGTGTTTTTCTCATTCGAATCGTTTTTCATGGGTCCAGTATAGCACAGAAGGCATGAAGATGTAAAACGTGTAAATCTTGACATCAAGATGTAAAACAAGTAAAATTACATCGAAAGATGTAAAACATGTAATTCGGTGAATGAAGATGAAGAATGAAATAAACCCATACACACCAGCCTTTGGGACACCGCCGACAGCATATATTCATCGGGAACAGATCGAAAACCAGATCATGAATGAATTCTGCGGGCCCGGCTCAGTCCCCATGTCATATATGATCATCGGAGCGAGAGGGACAGGCAAGACCGTGCTCATGCATGAGATTGCGAATCGTTTCGAGACATCCGCCGACTGGGTCGTGGCAAGAATGAATCCGAACGTGGATATGCTGGACTCGCTGCTCCATAAACTGGCGGGACATAAGAAAGCAGCTCCCGCGATAAAGTCGGCGAAGATCAACCTTGCGTTCTTCGGTCTGACCGTGGATTTCTCAACTCCGCAGATCAAAGATGTGGAAGAAGCGATCGCCGAAATCGTCAAAGGATTAAGGGATAATGAAAAACGCCTTCTGATCATCGTAGATGAAGCGACCAATACGGCATCGATGAAGAAATTCGCCAGCGCGTATCAGAATCTGATCGGGCAGAAGCTTCCGGTGTATCTTCTCATGACGGGACTTTATGAGAACATCAGCCGATTAAAAAACGAAAAGAACCTGACATTTCTGTACCGCATGCCGCGAATCCTTCTGTCACCCCTCAGCCTGAACCGGATCAGGGAGAACTACATGAACACATTGGAAGTTGATGTGGCGGCGGCAGAAATGATGGCCGACATAACAAAAGGATATTCCTATGGGTTTCAGCTGCTGGGGAAACTGACCTGGGACAACCGGGGAGAGTATACGGAGATCCTGGAGACGTACCGAAGCACTCTGTATGAAATGGTCTACGAGAAAATATGGGAAGAGATGAGCGATACCGATAAGTATGTCATGTTCTGCGCGGCGACCACAGAAGGGACGAGGGTGACAGATATCAGAAAGGCCGCCGGCCAAAACACGAATCTGTTTTCGACCTATAAGGACCGGTTGATCAAGAAGGGATTGCTGCACAGCAGCAGATACGGACACGTGGAGATAGCGCTGCCCTTTTTCAAGGGGTTCATTCTGCAGCGTTATGAAGGCAGACGCCTGGCAAGATCTGAGGATCTGCCGGATGATCTATAAGGTAACAAGGAGGAGGAGAAACATGTACCCAAAGCTTTTGATCGACATCAACAAACTGAGAGAGAACATCGATGCAGTCGCGAAAATCACGAAGGATGACGGCGGCTGCAGCATGATGATCGTCACGAAGTGTCTTTGCGCGGACCGCAGGGTCGCCGAGATGATCACGGCCCATCCGAGGGTGGACTATCTGGCTGATTCGCGTATCGCCAATATACGATCCTATCAGGATCTGGTGGAGAAAAACGGCAAGCAGAGCGTGCTGCTGCGGCTGCCCCAGATGAGCGAGATCGAGGAGGTCGTCCGGTACGCGGACATCAGCTTCAATTCGGAGATGACCACCATCCGGGCGCTGAATGAAGAGGCCGGCCGGCAGGGCAAGGTCCATAAGGTCGTGCTGATGGTGGATCTGGGAGATCTGCGGGAAGGCATCTTCTTCGAAAACGAAGAGGAAATCCTGCAGACGGCGGAGGCGATCCACGCCATGGAGAATGTGGAGCTGTACGGCATGGGAACCAACCTGACCTGCTACGGCGCCATTATCCCGAAGAACGACAATCTCTCCGTGCTCTGCGACATCGCCGGCAAGGTCGAGCAAAGGCTGGGCATTGAGCTTTCGATGATCTCGGGCGGCAACTCCAGTTCGATCTACCTGGTGGGGAAGGGCGAGCTTCCGGAGAAGATCAGCAACCTGCGTCTGGGGGAGAGCTTCCTGCTGGGAAACGACACGGCCTATGGCAGCCGACTGCCG
Source organism: Bacillota bacterium (assembly GCA_017459895.1). Lineage (GTDB taxonomy): Bacteria > Bacillota > Clostridia > Peptostreptococcales > Anaerovoracaceae > Lentihominibacter. Next base: position 244,857 of record JAFUCA010000006.1, read on the forward strand.
GGAACGGTGAACGACGGGCTGCTGTGTGAAGCCCAGATCGTCGAGCTGAAGACGAAACCGTCCCTGCCCATCGGCGAGGTCGGCGTGGATGCCTTCGGACAGAAACCGTTTTATGAAGACCGGGGACGGATCCGCCGGGCGATCCTGGCCATCGGTCAGCAGGACACGGATCGGGACGGCATGCATCCCCTCGATGAGAAGGTGGATGTGCTGGGCGCCAGCTCCGACCATCTGATCCTGGATGTGACGAAGTCGGACAGAGAATATCAGATCGGTGATACGGTCCGGTTCACGCTGGATTACGGCGCGGTGCTGCGTCTCGCCACCAGCCCCTATGTGGAGAGGGAATTCATCTGATTCTTACGCGTTCCTACGCGCCGAAGGTCACGTAGGTGTTTTCGAAGCCATAGGTATCGGAGGTGGTCACGCCGGCGATCTCAAACCCCAGGCTCTGATAGAACCGAATATCGTATTCGCCGTTGGTGAAGAGCATGATCGGCAGGTCGTGGTCCGAAGACCAGTTTATAACCTGCTGAAGCAGGCGCCGGCCGCGGCCCTGATGCTGGTATTCCGGTTCCACAGCGACGAAGTCGATGTAGAGATAGGTCTGGGGCAGATCCAGCTTGGCCTCCTCCCGGTCCAGTTCTTCGAAAAACCCGTGCCAGGTGGCCCGCTGCTGCGGGGTGAGCCGTTCCATGGCTGCCTGCCAGGCGGCGTTTTCGCAGTCCGCGGCAGCGATGCGCACCGGATCCCCGAAGTCGAATTCGTCGCTGTGCATCATGACGGCGCATTCATGGATGCCCTCATCCAGGCTGAAACCTGCGCCGTAACAGAAATCATAGGCGGCATAGTAACGGACGACCGCTTCGATGGCGGCCAGCCGGGAGGCCTCCTCGGGGAAGGCGTGCAGCAGTTTAGGGTATTTCCGGAAGGCCCGGATCATCATCCGGCAGGCGGTCTCCTGCTGGGAAGGCTGTATCCGGTGCAGCCCGGGGATATCGATCGGATGCTCCGCCGGGAGCACGATGCTCTTCTGACACATTCGAGGTTCCTCCCTATTTGAAATAATCCAGGATCCCGAGGATCGAATTCTCCACCATGTCCGAAACGGCTTCCTTCGTATAGAACGCCATGTGGGGCGTGGTGATCACGTTCGGGTGGGAATTGAGGATGGCCAGCTGCGGGTTGTTCAGCGGCTCGCCCATCCGGTTGTAATAGTACATTCCGTATTCGTTCTCCACGGTGTCCAGGCAGGCGAAGCCCAGGCGGCTGCTCTCGATGGCGTCGATCATCGCCTCGGAATCCACCAGCGGTCCTCTGGCGCAGTTAACCAGACCGGCGCCCGGCTTCATTTTCGCAAAGGCTGCGGCGTCGATCATATGATAATTCTCTTCGAGACCCGGAGCATGCAGGGTGATGACATCGCTTTCCCGCAGCAGGGTATCCAGATCCGTGTATTCCACGACATCGCTCAGTTCAGCCTTTGGGAAAGGATCACAGGCCAGCATACGGCAGCCGAAGCCGGTCAGTTCCCGGGCCACGCATGCGCCGATCCGTCCGGTACCCACGATGCCGACGGTCAGATTGCCCAGCTCGCAGGCCAGTTTGCCCTCCAGGGTGTAGTCCTGCACCTCGGCCCGCAGGCGGATGTATTTGAGCTTGCGGATGCCCAGCAGGATCATCATGACGGTGTAGTCGGCGACGGTGGCCGGGGAATAGGTGATGTTCAGCACGCCGATTCCCTTTTCCCGGGCGTAGTTATAGTCGATGTGATCGTAACCGATGGTCCGGGTGGCGATGCAGCGGATCCCCATCTCACAGTACTTATCGATCATGGCCTTATCCACCGGTGCGGTCAGAATGTTGATCGCATCGCAGCCGGCAGCCAGATCGGCGTTCTCCAGCGTTGGTTTCTCCCCGCAGGAGTCGAATTCGATATTGTATTTTTTGCCGAAGGTGTCGAAGTAGACCCGTTCGTCGTATTCCCGCAGTCCGTAGACAAACATTTTCATGAGATTGCCACCTTAATTCCTGATTCTGTGTGGATTTTTTTCGATGGAAATTATATCATATTAGCGTACGAAAGGAAATACGCTCATGAGAGAATTGGATGTCAGAGAGATTACGGAGGCGGTTGCCAGCCTTTGCGTGAAGGCGAACCACCATCTCGAGGGGAGCACGAAGGCCTGCATCGCCCGGTTCGCTGCGGAGGAGCCGTGGGCTCCTGCAAAGGCTGTGCTGGACATTATCGAAGAGAACATCGCGATCGCGGAGGAAGGGGAATTTCCCCTCTGCCAGGATACGGGGATGGCCTGTGTGTTCATCGACTTGGGCCAGGAGGTGCACCTTACCGGCGGGCTCCTGGAAGATGCGGTGAATGAAGGCGTGCGCCGGGGCTACGGAGAAGGATATCTCCGAAAGTCCATCGTGGCGGATCCGCTGCGCCGGGAAAACACCGGGGACAACACACCGGCGGATCTGGTGGTGCGGCTTACCGCCGGCGACCGGGTGAAGATCACGGTGGCGCCGAAGGGCTTCGGCTCAGAGAACATGAGTCAGATCCGGATGCTCCCGCCGTCGGCCGGAGCACAGGGGGTCGAGGATTTCGTGGTTTCGGTATGCGAGGCCGCAGGAGCCAATCCCTGTCCGCCCATCGTGGTGGGCGTCGGCATCGGAGGCAATTTCAATAAGGCAGCCCTGCTGGCCAAACGGGCGCTGCTGCAGCCTTTGGACGAGGACAATCCGGATCCGTATTACGCCGAGATGGAGCACCGGCTTCTGGAGCGGATCAACGGACTGGGGATCGGGCCCCAGGGCTTCGGCGGCCGCACCACTGCGCTGAAGGTGAACATCCTCAGTGCTCCCACGCATATCGCGGGGCTGCCGGTGGCGGTGAACATCAACTGCCACGTGAGCCGGCACGCGGAAGTGGTGGTGTGAGTCGCAAGACCAGTGCCGGGCAACCGGCAAGGCGCCATAATACTGAAAGAACAGTGTATATGCAAGCCGATGATCAGTGGAACGCAGGTCATTGTCGGATTGTAACCTGCGTTACTGTAAAAAAGACCATGAGAAACGGGACCCGATCAGTGGGATGATTAAAATCCACTGATCAGAGCGAATCAAATGAGATCAGATTACAGTAAGACGCTCATTTGAGGTCAGCAACCAGGGATAATACTGAACAGAAGCTCTGAAGAAGACGAAAACTACAGTAACATATATTGTGCGAAAAGGGATCATTGCTCATTGCCGGCAAGGGGGAAGCAACATGGAATATCAACTAAAAGAACCGTTCGCGAAGGAAGCGGTGAAAGCATTCCGCGCGGGGGACCAGGTGCGCATTACGGGGACCATTTATACGGCCCGGGATGCAGCCCACAAAAGAATCACAGAGATGATCGAACGCGGAGAGCAGCCGCCCTTTGAGATAAACAATTCCATTATATATTACGTCGGACCGACTCCCGCCAAGCCGGGCAATCCCATCGGATCCGCCGGTCCGACGACCAGCTACCGGATGGATGCCTACGCACCGAAGCTGCTGGAGCTGGGACAGCTGATGATGATCGGCAAAGGGCAGCGATCCGAGGAAGTGGCGCAGGCAGCCCTTCGAAACGGCGCAGTTTATGCGGCCGCCATCGGGGGCGCGGCGGCGGTGATGGCCCGGTGTGTGAAGTCGGCGGAGGTGATCGCCTTCCCGGACCTTGGCGCGGAGGCAGTCCGGCGCCTGTATGTGGAAGACCTGCCGGTGACCATCGTGCTGGATACTGCCGGAGGGAACCTGTATGAAGAGGGCCGGGCGGCGTATCTGGAGAGTATTGTTCAGGAGGAAGAACTATGAGCTACAGTGAATTTATCAAGGAAATGAAAATGGACGGCAGGCTGATCGCCATCACCAGAGTCCACAAAGAAGATGCAGAGCTGACGGACACCTTCGGATGCATTTACCGCACCCTGCGAAAGGTGCTGGCGGGGGAGACCTTCACCTTCGCTCTGGACAACTGCAGCTGTTCCGGCTTCGATCACAACACCGGGCTGAGGGATGATATGCCCAACACACCGGGGGGATTCGGAGTGTTCCTGTCCTATGGATCGGATCAGCAGTGGACGCCGCCGGGGGAGAAGTTCAAATGCGATCCCGAAACGGCGGAGGCTATGTGGGGATGCCTTCCGAAGGATGTGATGACGTCATCGGAGGAGGTGTTCGATGCCCTGCGGTTTGAGCCGTACCGGGAGGGGCTGCATCCCGACATCGTAGTCGCCTTCTGCAATCCCGACCAGCTGTCTGCGATGATCGTGCTCCACGGATACGATAAGCCGGAGTACGACCGGGTGATCGCGTCCACTGTTTCCGGCTGCGCCTCCATGGTGCGGATTCCATTGAATGAGCTGAAGAGCGATAAGCCCAGGGCGGTGATCACCGGGACTGATCTGGCCGCCCGCAAGTTCGTCCCCGAAGGGGAGCTGGCCTTTGCGGTCACCGGGCCGGAGTTCGATAAGATGCTGAGCGTCACGGAGGAGTGCTTCTTCCATTCACCGGTCTGGAAGCCGGTCCGTAACCGTTTGCGGGCGGAGGAGCATCTGGAGGATGCGAAGTTCACCCGGCTGGCTTAAGCAAAGGCTGGAGTTGTGTTGCAGATTGATCGAGGGTTAGGGAAGAATCTGCAAATAACCGGCTGCAAGCCATTGATTTTAGAGACGGATAGAGCTGAAATTGCAGATTTGATATCCGTATATCCGAATCTGCAACAAAGGAGCATGAATGATTGCAGATTTAACAGTAACGAATTCGAATCTGCAATTCAGCCATAAATTATCCCTGATCAGAGGCTTTACGGAGGTCGGGATTGCAGATTTGATGTATCTTAATTCAGATCTGCAACAGAGCAATACCGGAAGAGCTCTGGGCCAGCCTTTGCATGGCCTCTTGTGAAAAGCCGCAGGCGGGTGTAGAATGATGGGGCGGCGGGGCCGCAATATGCATAAAGGACGAGGTAAGAAATATGTTTGACAACTTAAAAAAACTTCAGGCGGACGGCGCGCAGGGCGGCGAACCGGTGACGGACCAGAACTGTACACATAACTGCAGCAGCTGTCCCAGCGCGGGGGGCTGCGGCAGCTTTGATCCGAAGAGCCTGCTGGCGGAGTCCAACGAATTCAGCAATGTCAAGAAGGTCATCGCGGTGGTCAGTGGCAAGGGCGGCGTCGGCAAATCCCTGGTGACATCCCTGATGACCATCAGCATGCAGCGGCGCGGCGCGGTCTGCGGCATCATGGACGCGGACGTGACCGGCCCGTCGATCCCGAAGGTGTTCGGCGTGAATGAGAAGGCCGAGGGCAGTGACGCAGGAATTTTCCCGCTGCTGACATCCACCGGCATCAAGACCATATCCGTCAACAACCTGCTGGAAAACGACAGCGATCCGGTGCTCTGGAGGGGACCGATCATCGCGGGTCTGGTCAAGCAGTTCTGGACGGATGTGATGTGGGGCGAGACGGACTACCTGTTCGTCGATATGCCGCCGGGGACCGGAGATGTGGCGCTGACCGTATTCCAGTCCCTTCCGATCGATGGCATCATCGTGGTCACATCCCCGCAGGATCTGGTCAGCATGATTGTGGAGAAGGCGGTCAAGATGGCGGAGATGATGGACGTTCCGGTGCTGGGCCTGGTAGAAAACATGGCGTATCTGGAGTGCCCGCACTGCGGCGAGGAGATCCCGGTATTCGGACAGAGCCGGACGGCGGAGGTTGCCGAAGCTCACGGACTGGAAGTGCTGGGCCGCATCCCCATCGACCCGAAGCTGGCAGCCGCCTGCGACCGGGGACTGATCGAAACATTTGAAGGCGACTGGCTGGAAAAGGCCGTCGAGAAAGTGGAGGCATTATAATGAGAAAGAATTTCGGATCCGATTCCTACCTGTACCCGATGCCGGTGCTGATCATCGCAGCTTACGGCGAAAACGACGTGCCCAGCGTCATGAACGCGGCCTGGGGCGGCATCTGCGGCAATGGCAAGATCATGATGTGCGTTTCTCCGGGGCACCGGACGGTGCTGGACCTGCGGGCGCGCAGAGCTTTCACGGTCAGTGTCGGTGATGTGAAGAATGAAGTGGCCTGCGACTACGTCGGCATCGTTTCCGGCAATGACGTTCCGGACAAGTTCGCAAAGGCTGGCTTTACACCGGTTAAATCCGAGTTTGTGGACGCGCCGCTGATCGCGGAGCTTCCCATGGCGCTGGACTGCAAGGTCGAGAGCTACGATGAGGACAGCCACATCCTGATCGGTGAGATCGTCAATGTGAACGCGGACGAATCCGTGCTGAACGAGGAAGGCGCGATCGACCCGGCGAAGGTGCAGCCCATCACCTATGACCCGGTGGGCCATACCTATATCGCCCTGGGGGAAGTTGTCGGCCAGGCATTCGCGGACGGAACGAAGATCGGATGATCGGAGACAGAACATGAGCGAGAATTATAAGTTTTTTCAGCACAGATCCTGTGAGTTCTTTCCCTGCCACAAGGTGAGCAGCGAGGACAAATTTAACTGCCTGTTCTGCTACTGCCCTCTGTACGCTTTGGGGGATCAGTGCGGCGGCAATTTCAATTATACCGAAAACGGGGTCAAGGACTGCTCAAACTGCGCCCTGCCCCACAGCCCCGGCGGCTACGATTACATCATGGGCAAGTTCGGAGAGATCATGGAGATCGCGAAACGGTGACACCGGAGGCAGGAGGGAAGCCTATGAAGAAATACAGACTGATGCTGGCCGCTGTGCTGACCAGCCTTTGCATGGTGATGGTCTGGGGAGCGGATCCGGTGCAGGCGGCACAGACCTTCTCCGCTTACGATTTCAACGCGGACACCGGAGTGCTGACGGTCCATTCGTCGGTTCCGGACGAAGCCGTGTGGGACCTGGACGACAACTCGGTAAAAGAGATCATCTTCGAAGACGGAGTCAAAACCATCGGCAAGGATGCCTGCGGAAGCAGCGTCTTCGGTAAGCTCGCGAAGATGACATTCGCGCCTTCGGTGAGGGAGATCGGGGATCGCGCCTTCACGACCTACGGCAATCCGCCGAAGCAAGAGATCGTGTTCAGTGAAGGTCTGGAGAAGATCGGGGAATATGCGTTTTCGGCGGCACGGTGACATTCAAGGCTGCCGGTAAGGTCACCATCACTGCAGTATTCGAAAGCGGTGTGCGCATCAGTCAGGACTTTACCGTTAAGGGCGCAGCGAAGAAGGTGGCAGTTAAATCCGTGAAGCTTTCGAAGAAAAAGCTGACCATGAAGAAGGGAAAGAAGAAGACCCTGAAGGCGACGGTCAGCCCGTCGAATGCTGCGAATAAGGCGGTCACCTGGAAGTCCAGCAACAAGAAGGTGGCGACGGTCACCTCGAAGGGTGTCGTCAAGGCGAAGAAAAAGGGCAAGGCGACCATCACGGTGACAACAAAGGATGGCAAGAAAAAAGCAACCTGCAAGATCACGGTGAAGTGAAGCGGCTGCAATCAAATGAAAGTATTCAGGCAGGAGAGGAAAACTCTCCTGTCTTTTTTAGAACTTATCCTTCAGCGTGACGGTCTTGCGCACCAGGGCATAGACGATCCGGATGGCGGCGCCGATGGTCAGAAGGCCCAGGGCGATGGCGCCGGCCATCAGCAGCGTCTGCATGCCCACCTCGGCTCCGGCGGTGAAGTCATCCCGCAGAAGGGCCGCCATGGTGTTGAAAATGGCGGCGCCCGGCACCAGGCACAGGATTCCGGGGATGATGAAGATCGTGGCCGCGTCCTTCAGGAAATGGGCGGCGAAATTGCTCAGAAGGCCCACCATGCAGGCGCCGAAGAAGCAGCCCATCGAAGGAGAAGCATAGTAGGTCATCGAGATCTCGTAGGTCACCCAGCCCATCGCGCCGATGATAACGCAGGCGGGCATATGCCGGATCGGGACCCGGAAGATGATCGAGAATCCCGCGGTGGCGAACAGCGCCAGAACGAATTGACACAGCAGAAACATCATAACGTTATCCCTCCGATCAGCGACCAGAGTTTCAGGACCAGACCGGCGCCGGCTGCCAGGGAAACGGCCGTCAGCACCGCCTCCACCATGCGGGTCAGACCGGCCAGCATGTCACCGGACAGAAAATCCCGGATGGAGTTGGTGATGGCAACCCCCGGGACGAACAGCATGATCGTTCCGCTGATGATCGGCCCGTAGCTGGCCCCCTTCAGAGAGGCGGCGATGACCAGCGCGATGAACGCCGCCAGCGCGCAGCAGCACATCCCCCGGATAAAAAAGTTGATTTCATATTTCTCCAGGAACCGGGACAGCGTATAGCAGATCGTTCCGGTGATAAACGCACAGCAGAAATCAATGGCATTTCCCCCGAACATCACCGCGAAACAGGCCGCGACAACGGAAGCCGCGGTAACGCGGACCATGAAGTGATAGCGCTTTTCCCGCTCGATCTCGTCCAGCCTTTGCATGCCGGCCTCAAGAGACAGATCGGTAGCTGTGAACTCCCGGGAGAACTGATTGACCAGCGAGATCTTGTGCAGATCCGTCTCCCCGCTGCGGATGCGGCGGATGTAGGTCGAGACGCTGTCCGTTGACAGGTCGTTATCCAGAGTCACGAAAATACCCGTCGGCATCGCGAAAACCTCGACGTTATCGACGCCGCAGGCCTTGCAGATGCGGACGATGGTATCCTCGACCCGGTAAATCTCCGCGCCGCTTTTCATCATGATCTCCCCCGCGCGCACCGCCAGGTGGAGAATGTCTTTTTTTCGTGCTGTATCCATTCAGAAACCTTTCCGATTATTGTTTCTAACATAATATATGGCCTGCCCGGGGCAATGTCAACAGAGAAAATGAGCCGCAGCACACTTTTGTATGACATATAATTACAGAAAAGGAAAGGAGATACATATGGGAGCGGAGAGAAAGATCAGATGGTGCAAAGGCTGGAGATCCCTGGCGGTGATATGTCTGGCGGTCATCCTGCTGGCGGGGGCAGCCGCGGAGAATGTGCAGGCGGCGACCTATTCCTTCAAGTCGACGACGATCTACGCGGACGGAACCAGGACAGCGAAGTTCACCTGCAACGGAATGACCGGACTTTGCTGCAAGGCGGGAGCCTACAGCACCTACAGCGGGACGGCCAGTCTGAGCCGGCTCAAAAACACGTCGAATGCTGCGTACTGTGCCTATTACTACGGATACTGCAAAGGCTGGACCAGCGGATCGAATGCGCACAAGCTGGCCAGACTGCTGTCTTACTGCATGGGGAACGGAACCGGCGGAGACTATAAGGCATCGACCATGAAGTCCCTGCTGAAGACGGCGAAGAAACAGAGCGTGCCGTCGGGATTTGAGTGCTGGCTCTGCAAGCCGAAGGGCAGCAGCAAGCAGGACTTCATCGTGTGGAAATACCCCCGAGGGAAGCTGAAGGTGGTCAAGAAATCCGCCGACACCTCGATTTCGGGCAAGGGAACCTACACGCTGGCGGGAATCACGATCCGGGTCTACAGCGATGCCGCCTGCAAGACCTGTGTGAAGACGCTGACCACGAAGAAGGACGGAACGACCGGCGGGGCATTCAGCCTTCCGGTGGGGACCTATTACGTGAAGGAGACAAAAGTCCCCGAGTCCACCGGTTTCCTGCTGAATAGCAAGGTGCAGAAGGTGAGCGTTTCCTCCGGCAAGACCGCCTCCGTTACGGTGACGAACAAGCCGGACACCGGGAAGCTGACGGTGCGAAAGCATACCGCCGGGGAGGGCGGATCGGTTCAGGGGTTCCGTTTTCGCCTGATCGGAATGACCTCCGGGAAACAGTATACCCTGACCACCGGGGCGGACGGAACGGCAGCCATCGCCGGTCTGCCCTTCGGCAGATACCGCCTGGCTGAGGAACTGACCGCTGAGCAGCAGAAGTATTACACCGACCGGACGGGACCGCAGACGATCACCATCGCCAAGGGCAGCAAGACGCAGAACATCACGGTTCAGCGTGAGAACAGCTACGAAGCGGAGCAGCGTCTGAAGATCCTGAAGCGGACGGAAGACGGAGGAGACGTCAGCGGATTCTCGTTTCTGGTCAGCTGGCTTCTGGACAACAGCGAGAAGATATCAGCGGAGGACATCGTGATCGGGGCGGACCCGCAGGTGGAGCTGGGAGAGCAGCAGACCCTGGGACTGTGGCAGCTGGAGGACGCGGAGGTGATCGATCGGATCAACGAAGCCGCCGCAGCGGGAGAGACCGGCGTATTTGAGGTCGTCCTGAAGAATACCGTGACGACGCGGCCGGGCGAAACGGAAGAACCGGCCCAGAGCGAAGAACCCGCCCAGGGAGAAGAACCGGCTCAGCGCGAAGAGCCGGAAGGCCCGGAAGAAGGCGCCGGGCCGGAGGCCGGAAGCTCCGAAGCATTTCCCGGAACGGTCGTTGCCGCCGGTACCGGAGATGAGGAAACCATCAGCCGGCCGATTCGCTGCAGTGTTGCGGTGGAGCTGACGGCCGCGGGCAGCGCTGCGAAGGAGGAAGCCGGAGGAGACCGCCTGCCCAGCCGTGTGCAGCAGGTGAGCAGCCAGGAGGGAGATTCTTCGGTGCGCTTTTGGAATCTGCGCTTCGCAGGTGCGGCGGACCGGGGAGAGGAGACGGTCCAGACCGACGAGAGCGGGCAATATGTCATGAATCACGTGGCCCCGGGGGAATATACCGTGGCGGAGCAGATGAGCGACCGGCAGAAACAGCGGTATCGCCAGCCCCAGGTACAGAAAAAAACCGTCCCGGCAGGAGGGGATGAGATGATCGTGTTTTCGTTTATCAACGAGCCGATCCTGATCCCGGTCCGGCTGCAGAAGGAATCCGCCGACGGGCAGATCGAGAATATTGAATTCACACTGACCGGAACGCCGGACTACCTGCAGGAGCCGATGGAGGAGCGGATCGTTCCTACGGATGAGAACGGGATCGCGGATTTCGGGTCGCTGTACCCGGGAACCTATCACATTGCCGAAAGCGGTTTCGATGGGACCGGATACAGCAATGCCTATCCGGAGGAGGAAGGAGATGTTCCGGGATTCAGTTTCACGATTACCGGAGAGGAGCTGACGCCGGAGGAGATCGAGAGCGGCGAGAGCCTGTGGCTGGGAGGAGATCCCGGCAAAGGCACGGTCTCGAGGGAGAAGATCCCGTTTCGGAACATCCCCTATGTGGATCTGCTGCTGACCAAGGTAGATGGCATCACCGGATCGTTCCTTCCGGGGGCGGAATTCCTTCTGGAGGACAGCGCGGGAGCTCTCGCCGCGCGGTTTCGCATCGATGAAGGAGAGAATGGAGAGCCGGAGGTGATTATGCAGGAGACGGACGGCATTGTGACGGGAGAATACTCCGGAGAAACGGCCGAAGAAGAGGGGGCATCGCCGGTGATCATCGGCGGAGCCGCCGCGGCGGAGGATCCGGAGGAGGATAAGAAACAGCCCGCCTATGCCTGCGCGCGGCTGCGGGGATTAAAGGAAGGGGAGATCTATACGCTGACGGAAACAAAGGCACCGGAAGGATTCACCCCGCTGACGGAGCCCTGCCGGTTCGCTGTTGCGCTGACGGAGAGCGGGGAGACCGAGCTTCGCACCTGTGACGAATACGGTGAGCGCATCGCCGGAGATGAAGCGGGAGGAATGCTGGTGATCGTCAATGACGGTCCGTCGATCGGAACCGTCTGTCTCGATGACGCGACGGGGGAGCACACGGCGAAGGCTTCCGGGCAGGTGCAGCTGACGGATACCTGTACCGTGACCAACCTGACGGAAGGAGAAACCTATACGCTGATCGCGCATCTGATGGACACGACCGAATACAAGGTCAGCGGCAATGTGGATGATGTGGTGCCGGTGATGGGAAAAGACGGCCCTGTCACCGGGCAGATCACCTTTCGGGCCGAGGCAGGACAGACCGCTGTCGGGGTTCCGATCCGGGCGGAGGGCGTGGATCTGAGCGGACGGAGCACGGTGGTGTATGAGTCCCTGTATCAGGGGGAAACGGAGCTCTCGGAAGTGTCCCGGAAGAGCGCTGCCGCAGAGGAGGCGGATCCGGACAATGAGAACCAGGCGGTGATGTTCGAAGCGATCGGGACGGAGGGCTCTCCTGAGACGGGCAGCCGGTTTCCGGCGCAGGCCATGGCCGCGGCAGCGATAGCGGCGTTGGCGGCGATGCTGGCCGCCTGCGGCAGGAGAATGTATCGAAGAAGGTAATCAGGGAGGAGATTGAGATGATGAAACACAGGGGGAGACGGAAGCGCAGGAAGTGTCCGGCGCACAGCATGCTGTGTCTGCTGCTGCTCGCCGGTCTGATCGGCGCGGCACCAGCCTTTGCAGAAGATGCGGAGGAGAACGGACCGGTGATGGAGGTGATCGTCGGCGAAAACGGAGCGGTGGACGGACACCGGGAAGACTATACCGAGAGGATGGCCCCGGGGGAGGATATTACACTGCAGCTGCAGGGGGACGATGGATTTGTGATCGGCGAAGTCCGGATCAATGATGTCCCGCTGGAGGAGGAAGATCTGGAGGGAATTGCCGGAGAACGATCCGCCGGTCTGTGGCTGGAGGGGATCGACAGCAGCCTGCGGGTCGAGGTGTCCTTCGAGCAGGATGAGACAGGAGGCGATGAGGGAGATGTTACAGAATCCGCGGATGTACCGGCGGCAGCTGAGACTGCAGAGGACGGCGACGCACCGGAGGAGCCGGAGAAGGGACCGGCAGAAGCAGAGCCGGTAGGAACGGAGGAACCGGCCTCAGAGGAGAAGACTACTGGAGAGGAGAACACCGCCGCTGAGGAAACCCCCGGGCAGACCCCGGAGCAGGGAAGCGGCGAAGCGGAAGAAGCGTCCGAGGAACCGGAAGAGCTTTCCCAGGCGGCTGCAGATGACAGCCCGAAGACAGGGGATCCGCTTTCGGTAATCGCCGTGCAGCTGTTCCTTGCGAGCGCGACGATGATCGGAATCATTGCCGCCGCCGGTCTGCGGAGAAAACACAGGAGGATCCGGTCATGAGAAGCATGCAAAGGCTGGTCCTGCTGGCCCTGATCCTTGCTCTGGCAGCGGGATTTGCCCCGGGGAGCGTGTCGGCTCTGTCCGTTCCGAAGATCCAGCCGGATCGGCAGGTTCTGACGAAGGAAAGCGGCAGTGACGCCGTCATCACCGGAACGGTTTCCATCGCACAGGGTCAGAAGATCGTCGCCTGCGCTTCCGATGGAACCACGGTGCTGGCACAGACCTCTGCCGGAAGCAGCGGCCGCCGGGAAAGCTTTCGCCTGCAGATCCCGGCAAGCCGCCTGGCAAGCGAGGGAAGCACCGATGTCTTCGTGCAGAGCCGTGCGGCCCTGGGACTTGCCGCATCCGAGCGGGTGCGGGTGAGCATCATCAGCAGAAAACCGAAGAAGGCCCAGGGACTCAAGGCGCCGTCAAAGAAGATCGTTCTGACGAATCTTAAAACGACGGCGAAGATCAAGGCAAGCTCATCCTCGGGACAGAAGATCCTGTTTCAGAGCAGCCGGCCGAAGGTCGTGTCGGTTACGGCAGACGGGACGCTGAAGAGAAAAAAGAACGGAACGGTGACGATCACGATCAGTCAGAAGGAGACCGGCGTCTATCTGGCGGAGAAAAAGACAGTCACCGTCGTCAGCCGGAAGAGTACGAGAACGGAGCAGATCGATGCCGCGGTTCAATGGGCTCTCCGGATTGCCGCAGACAATTCCTTCGCCTACGGAACCGGCCGCAACGCGCATCACAACGGCTGCTATTTCTGCGGGACCAACTACGGACCGCGAAAATATATGAAGCCGAGCCGGAGGTACAAAAAAACATACTGCTGCAATCCCTTCATCCACGCGGCGTACGCCCACGGAGCGCAGCATCCGAAGATGCTTGCCGCCTGCCGCAGAGGTGCCGCCATCGGAATGGAGAAAAAGACCTATCGGGGATTCGGATGCTGGAAATGCGTCGGCAAGCCGGCGTACAGGAAGCTCCAGAAGGGAGATGTGCTCGTGAAACACGATCATGTCGCGATGTACATAGGGAAGCAGCGGATGGTGGAAGCTTCCGGAGGAAACTGGTCCGCGTCCTCCATTTCGGCGCATCACATGAGCAAAAAGGATTACAGGAAGTTTTCGTTCGTCATGAGATACACAGGGTATTAAGGAGGAAGAAAGAGGTTAACCAAATGAAAAAAGCATTTTTTAAGAGGGCGGGCGTATTCGCACTGTCTGCCGCGCTGGCGCTGACCATGTGCACCGCCGGCGTCTTCGCTGCGGGGACGGGCGGAGCGTATAACAGCGACAACACCGACTATCTGAAGAACAACACACGAAACAGCACCGCGATCAGGCAGCAGAATGCTGCCTTCACCACGTGGATGAACAACAGCGGCAACCGTGAGCTGATCGGAGCGGGCAGCGGGGTCGTGACTCTGGGAAAGATTCTGAATGTCAACCAGAGGAACAAATTCCCGAACGTGACCGATTTCGTATACAAGGTAACACCGGTATCCGCATGGGACAACGCGAACGCTGATACGGCGAAGAGCGGAGCAGCCATCGCGAAGAAGGACATGCCGACGCCCACCAGCGGCGCCGGCGGAGCGGATCACAAGGCAGTCGTTAAGGAAGCGAACTCGAATGACTGGTACGCGCTGATCACCATCGGAAATTTTAAGGACTCCGCGCAGGCCAATGCGTCCGGTAATGCCGGCTCCGATGCGGCGAGCAATGAAGCGGATAACGAGTACCGCAGAACCAGAACCACGGATCTGAAGTTCACCTTCACCAAAGCCGGATACTATATGTACAAGGTGGAGGAGGTGGGCTCCATCAGGAACGGAACCGACATCAGCAGCGCTGCAGTGAATCTCAGGAAGGACGTCTCCGGGGTCGATTACGACAACAACACCTATTATATGGTGTTCTACGTGACCAATACTCAAGCGACCAGGGATAGTGTAAACCCGCCGCCGAATGCATACGGCCAGGGCACCAGAACCGGCGATACCATCGGTGCGGAGCAGGGGGACACCATCGTAAATGAAGGGACAGCCCCTGCCGGCGGCGTCTACGTCCATACCATCACCTCCTGGACGAACAGCCGGAGCACGGACCATCAGGCAGCGGACCTGCAGGACGGTGACGCGCTCAGTAACGCCAAAGATCTGATGAACACAGCGGATAACGGCGGAAATGCGGCAAAGCCCAACACCGGGAGAGTAGACGGAAATAACGACGGTGCAGCAGATAACGGCAATCCTGGATCGAGCACCGTCACCCACGATAACCTGGGCAAGGTCGGATCCTCCGGGCCCGGGGAGGATCCGCCGCAGCCGGCCCGGGCGCCGGATACAGGCAGCAACTACATCACCTCCGGCCCGAACACGCTGGAAGCGTACCGTATGTGGAACGCGCAGGTTTCTCATGACGTTGTTCTGAAGAAGAATGTTACCGGGAACCTGGGGGACCGGACCAAGCAGTTCGAATTCACCGTCGCCCTGACCGGTCTGGAAAACGAGCAGGTGTATACCACAAACGAGGTGGCAGGCTCTTCCGACATCACCTCCACCATCTCCGCGGCAAATCCGGCGAATGTGACCAACACCGGGGATCAGACGACCCCGAGCGTTGTGCTCTATGATGCCGCCGCGGGAACGCTTTCGCCGGACGGCAGGAGCTTCACGTCCAGCGCCGAAGGCACCGCGACATTTAAGGTGAAGCTGAGAGATGATGAGATCCTGGTGCTGAACGCGCTTCCCAGGTCCGCGTCCTATCAGATCACAGAAGCGGCCTCCGACCATGTTCCCCAGTATGACATCGTTTCCACAAACGAAGCGAGAAGCGGCGATGTGCCGGTGATCGTGAAAAGCGCGGACAAGACGGTTGGCGCCTCCAACACGGCGCTGAGCACCGGCCTGGAATTTGTCGACCGGTACGACGGAACCATGACCATCGTTTATCAGAACAACCGGGATCTGGCGACCGTAACCGGCGTTCCGGGACTGGACTACATGGTCTATGCTACGGCCATTCTGGTTCTTGCGGCAGCGGCGTATGCCATCATCAGAAGAAGGAGACGGTATGAGGAAGAGTTCCCTGAGTAAATGGAGGAACATCAATAAGCAGGTGGACCGGGTCCTTCTCTCAGTGCTGCTGTTTCTGATCGCATTTGTCGGTTCGGCGCTGCTTGACAACCGGATGTTTCTGGACCGCGGCATCGGCAGCGTGAAATACCATACGTTTGAGGAGCTTCTGGAGATCAACCCGGATACCGTCGCGTGGCTTTCGGTAGACGGGACACACATTGATCATCCGGTCGTGCAGGGAAAGGATAATTTCGAGTATCTGGACAAGGCGTTTACCGGCGGCTTCTATGCCGGCGGCAGCCTGTTCATGGACTGCCACAATCGGAAGGATTTTTCGGACAAATACAATATCATCCACGGACACCACATGATCGGCGGCGCCATGTTCGGAGATCTGGACAGGTTCCTCGATCCGGACTTCTTCCGGCAAAACAATATGGGAACGCTGCGGACTCCGGAATACGACTACGACCTCGTGATCCTGGCCGCCGGAGAATTTGACGCCTACGACCCTGAGATCTACGGTGCCTCGGGCAGCATCCCCAGGGACCGGATTTTAACGCAGGGCCGATCTGTCCGCAAGGCAGAGCTGGCAGAGGCAGAGCAGGTGGTTGCGCTGTCCACATGCTCCGGGGACATGACGGACAACCGGATCGTCGTGTTCTGCAGCATGATAAATAAGAGGGATCATGAATAACAACAGGGAAGAAGATAGAAGGCAGAAGCTGATCCGGCAGATTAAGAAGGACATTTTCATCAAACTGTTCGTTTTCGCCGCGGGGTTTTTCGTCACCTTTACATTCATCTTCGGCGTGGCCCTCGCGCCGACCAACGATATGTTTCCCGCCATCCATGAGGGGGATGTCATCCTGTATTTTCGCCCCGGAGGATTGGCGGGCAGCGATATCGCATATTACGAAGCGGAGGGCGCGGCAAACATCGGAAGGGTACAGGCAGCCGAAGGAGTCCGGGTCGATCAGACCGAGGGCGGGCTTCTTCGTATCAATGGAAACATCCAGCCGATACAGGAACGCGCCGGCCTTTACTACAAAACATACATCAGAGAAGGGGGCCGGCTGGAGTATCCGTCCGCCGTCCCTGCCGGCTGCTATCTGATCCTCGGAGATGAACGGGGCTGCGCGAAGGACTCCAGAGACTACGGATACATACCAAGAGAAGATATTAAAGGAAAGATATTTACGATAATCAGGAGGAGACCGCTATGACGGGACAGAACAGGCACGGCTTTCATCAGCGCATCGCAGCAGCTGCATTGGTCATCTCTCTAATGATATGCGTTCAGCCGGCGCTGGCTGCGGAAAAGGACGCGAACCATATGCCGGTAACATCCGAGATCGTACTGAAGCTCGCCTGCACGGGGGATATCCCGAAGGCGGACCCCGACACGTTTGTGCTGGAAGCGGGCAGCGAGGCGACACCGATGCCGGAGGGCGCAGGAAATGGGATTCGGAAGATCACGGTGGATACGGCCGGGGAAGCCTCCTTCGGAACGATCACCTACGAAAGGCCGGATGTATACGAGTACACGGTGAAGAGGGCCAGGAAGGACGCAGAGGATATCGCGAAGGACTACCAAGTCTACCGGGTCAAAGTGATCGCGCTGAATTCAGGGGAAGTCCGTCAGATTATCACAAAGGCTGGAGGGACGAGGAAGTCCGAGCTGGTCTATACCGATTCCGTGGCAATACCGGTGTCCGCAGCGACGGGGGATGCGTTCAGCCCGATCCTCTTCGGAATGCTCTGCGCGGGATCCCTCGCGGTGATCCTGTTTCTCCTTGTGAGAAGAAGAGCAGCGGGGGCAGGGAAGGTGAAACAGCGGGTGATGGTGTGGGCGGTGCTGGCGGCTGTCATGGTCAGCATAGGACTGTATCCAGCGGCTCCAGCCTTTGGGAAGACCCTGAAGGTGACGCTCCACAGAGGCGGAGTCTGCAAGACCTGCGGCAAGAAGATCGGCGATGAGCGCAGCAGCTGGGGTGTCATTACCTACGGCGGGCCTGGCGCCACGTCCTATCGCTGGGTATCCTACACGGATCCCCTCACCGGAAAGAAGGAAACCGCCAACGCCTACTGTCTGGAGCCTCCGAAACAATCCCCGGCGGAGAAGCAGTACAGTGCGGAATATATCAACCCGAACAGTGCCACCGGCAAATGGAAGAGTATCGCGAAGGTGCTGTACTTTGCCGATGACGGCCCGGGCGGTTCCGAGCTGAAGGCATACCTTAAGAAGAACAGGAGCAAATATCCCGACATGCAGTCGGCGAAACAGCGCTTCGCCCTGATGCATGAGCTGCTCTCCTATGCGTACGACAGCAGTATGGCGTTCAGGACAACGGAAGGAAGAACTCTGGATGCGTCTTATCAGAAGAAGGTCAAGGCGATCTACAAGTGGTGCATCAGCCATACGCAGATCGGTGTCCCGGACCCGGGCTTTTCTGTCAGCCCGGCGTCTGCAAAGGCTGAATATGACCCTGCGAAGAAGGCATACGTGTCAGAGACGCAGGAGGTAAAGGGCAGCAGCACCAGACAGTATTTCAAGTACAAGGTCCCGGCCAAAGCAGCGATGGTGGTCACGCATAAGGGAAAAACCAGGGAGTATCAGGCGGGAGCAACGGCCAGCGTCTACGTCGGAGACACCTTCTGGTTCAGATTTGACGCGTCCAGAACCTCCGGCATTGCCAAAACCACAGTGGAGGGGGAAGAGATGCAGGTCATGCCGTACAAGATCTCCATCGGCGGCAGACAGGACATGGGCTTCTACGTCAATGACAAGGAGGCCAGCGCAGCGTTCTCCGTAGCACTGAAAACAGCGGACAGCGGGACCATCAAGATCCGGAAGCAGACCGAATCCTTAAGTGGGGAAACTGCCCCGGAAAGCGATGTGCAGTTCCGGATCTGGAATGCGAGCTACAGCAGCTATGAGGAGGCCGCGGCCGCAAGCGGCGGGAACAGGAACTGCGCCGATACGGTGGTGACCGACACCGACGGCATTGCCATCAGCAGGAAGGTCGCGGTCGGCACATACTATGTCCGGCAGATGACCACGAAGACCGGCTACCGGATGATGGATCCCAACCCGAAGACCGTGACCGTCACGAAGGATCAAACGGCGCTGGTGGATGGCGGCAGCATCACTGACACAGAGATGGGAATCCGGCTCAGGATCCTCAAACTGGACGGGATCACCGGAGAGCCCATCACAGAAAGCCCTGCCATCTTCGGAGTATACGGGGAGGAAGCCTGCGCGGACGGAGACCTGATCTGCACCATGACAACCGCAACCGCAGGAGAGAACGCAGGCGCCGCTATTTCGGATCCTCTTCCTCCGGGAACGGTGTACGTGAAGGAACTGCAGGCGCCGGACACCTATGTTCGGGCGAAGGAAACGAAGAAAATAAAGCTGAGCTATTCCGCGGAGAACAGAATCGAAGACGGAGGTGAAGTGGAGTACGTGCGGGAAGAGGAAATAGAAAACTGGAGACCCCAGTTCCACGATGTTGTGATCAATAAGACGGTAGCGCAGGGGGAGATGTCCCGGGATTTTGCCTTTGATATCGCAATTTCAAGTTTCGACGCGGCGGACAATGTGACCGTCACACGTTCCCTTCCCGGAGGGGAGCAGACGAACGTGCCGCTTGCAATGGACGGCGGGAAGGCTGCTGCCGAAAACATTCTGATCAGGGCCGGAGGACAGATCGTTCTGCACCATCTGCCGGTGGGAGCAAAGTATACCATTACAGAGCGCGCCGCGGCCGGGTACAAGCCATCCTTCCGGGCAGTCCCGGAAGACAGCGTGCAGATTTCCTCCAACATGGGGCTTGCAGGAGAGCCTCTGTCGGTAACCAACAAAATCAAAATGGAGACCGAAGAGGAAATGGAAAACGTTCGAATCATCTACAACTGGAATAACACCCGGGAGGTGTCCCACGCCCTGGTCGTGACCAAGAAGTCTTTCGGAATCGGAAAGAATGAGACGGATCGGTTTGATTTCAAAGCGACTTTTACCGATCTTGGGGGAGTCGTCCCGGGGTATGTGATCTACGCGCAGGATGAAAACGGAAACCTGGCGGAGGAGTTCTCTGCAGCGCCCCAGGAGACAGGCGATACCGCCGCGCTGCTTGAGTTCTCACTCGCTGCCGGTGAGAAGATCCGGTTTTTTCACATTCTGCCGGAAGCGAAGTACGTGATCGTGGAAGAGGCGAGCGATTATATTGCCTCCTATCACGTCACGAAAGCGGCAGGAACCATTCCGGCGGAGGAGAAGGCAAACGCGAAGTCCGATCTGAGCCTTCGCACAGAGCAGAACACCATGCCGGGGCCGGAGGCGGATGCCGAAGTGGAATTCGCGTTTGAAAACAACGCTGATGAAGATCCGGATGGAAACACGCTGTATGTACAGAAGGAAATCAATACCGATGAAACAAGCCGGACGTTCAGTTTTACCGCGGACTACCGCGGCCTGAAGGCAAACACGTACTACTGCTATCTGAAGGAAGGCACTTCCGTCTATACCCTGACGGCGGCGCTGACCGGAGCCAGCGTGAAGAACCAGGCTTCGGCAGGCACTGCCGGTGTACCGATCAAAATCACCCGGGCGGATGGGAAGGCGAAGTATCTGCGAACCGGCGCGGATGGCGCCGTCAGCTTCTCCCGGAGCTGGATCGCCCGGGGCGGGGAAGGCAGTGTGATCGTTTCCTGGATCGGAGAGGACGTTTCTCTGAACTATGAAGAGGAGGCGGCGGAGGCTGTGACGGCAGCCGCCAGCGCCGAAGGCTTCGATCTGGTCTCCTTTCAGGCGGACGCCGGTGGACATGCCGCCCCAGCCTTTGCGCTGAAAGCTCATGAGCAGATCGCATTCCCGATGCTCCCGGCGGGAGCCGCGTACAAGGTCACGGAGGCTGCGAATTCCTATGAGCCTTCCTATGAGCTCTACCGGACAGCGGAGGGCGAAATGAAAAAGCTGGACGCAGGCAGCGGCGGAACCAGGTCGGCCCTTGCGACAGAGGAGAAGGCGATCCCCGGCGGCGTGGATGTTACGGACAACGTGTGTTTCACAAACACGGCCGACACGAAGCGGCTGAAGGTCACCAAGACGGTTTCCGACGGAGCGGCCATAACGTTCCCCTTCACCGCAGCCTTCTCCGGCCTTTCCCGGACGAAGTATATCGCGGTGACAAAGGGAACCGGATCCGCGAGGATCTCCATCGCACAGGACGGGGCAATCACTGTGACCATTACAGGCTCTGCAGCCTTTGGAGGAGACTGTTCCGGGATCCCGATCAAATTCATCCGGGGAGACGGCGCGGCGAGAACCGTGTATACGGACGCCTCCGGAAAGGTCGCTGCCGGCGCGTATATCGACTGGCTGACCGGATATGAGGACAGCCGTGATTACAGGCTGGAGTTTCTGGGACAGGTATTCGAGGAAACGTGGTAGGAGGCTGGATATGTACAGGTCAATAAGAAAACATTGGAAAGCGACGGCCATCATCGCCCTTGGGATGGCTGCGCTTGTGATGGCGCTTCTGCCGGTGGACTTCTCCAGCGCTGCGAAAGTGAAGGGGCCCGCGTCCAAAGGATTTTCGGACAGCGGCAGCGCCACCAGGTACATCTATGCGTGGGCAGAGGGGTCTGTGAAAACCAACAATGCCGCGAAATATCAGTATCAGCTTGATTATGGCATCTACATTAACAAGGACTGGGCAAGCGGCGATTACAGCGTGACGGTCTCGGGAGGCGGCGTCACAAAAGCGACAAAGAAGTATTCCGGAGCGCTGACCGGAGGTGCCTACAAAAAACTCGGAAGCGCGACGGCCTCCGAATACAGCAAAACAAAACAGGCGGTAACCAAAACGATTACCATCACCGCGAAAAAAACCTCCGGGAAAGGAAGCGGAGCGACATCCACGCTGAACCTCAGCTATACCATCCCGGCGCTGGAAAGCTATCCGGTAAGGTACTACGCCAACGGAGGCAGCGGAGCGCCCGCGGCAGCTGTGAAATGGTACGGGGAAAATCTGACGCTGTCTGCGGTAAAACCGACCCGCAGCGGGTACAAATTTCTCGGCTGGTACACGAACGCTGCCGGAACCGGAACGAAGTACAATCCGGGGCAGGTCTACGGGACGAACGCGGCGCTGAACCTGTACGCGAAATGGGAAGAAATGCTGTACGATATGACCGCGGCGGAGACGGTCAGCGGGGTGGATTTCAGAACCTTCACCGCGGATTCTGGCGGAAATGCCAGTCTCGGTTTCTCCCTGGGAAACAATGCATATGTTGTGTTTCCGGGGCTGGACAAGGGCGCGGATTACACCGTCACGGAGAATTCCAGCGGCAAATACACCCCATCCTACACCGTCAGCGAAGGGGCGGAGCAGATGACGAGACCTTCGGCCTCGGCGGCGAAGGGAGAGGCGCTTTCCACGGATGCACAGACCCTGACGACCGATACAACCGTGGATTATCGGAATGAGCGGACGCCGCCGGAAGGGGTGAGCGTCACCCTGAAGAAAAAGCTGATGGGAGATCAGATCACGGATGCGGACCGGAACCGGTTGTTCAGCTTCAGCTATGTGCTGCAGGGGCTGGACCCGGAGGAGACGTATACCATCAATATGGAGAACGCGACGGATGACTCCGGGGAGGGGGCGGAGAACATCACCATTCCGGTCACAGCGTCCGGAACTGCTTCTGGAACCGTGTCCTTCCATGGAGGAGAGTCTGCCGTCATCGAGAACCTGCCGGTGGGCGCGCGCTTTGCGGCGGGCGAGAATCTGAGCAACTTCACAGTTCTCTCCGGAAAGACGGACTATACGGCGGTCTGCGAGGTAACGGACGGAGCGGAATATACCGATACCGATTATAAGTTCTACACCCCCGAGGAGCTGGCGGGGCTGAAGTCTTCTGGCGTGACCGCCATAGGAACTCAGACGATCACCGGAGGGACCGCCAGCGGGTATGAGCTCATTCAGGACGGCGCGGAAGTCGAATACACCTTCACGAATGCGAAATACATTCTGCGGAACTTCACGCTGAAGAAGGTGGTAACAGAGGACGGAGAGCCGGCAGCATCGGGTGAGAAATTCGATGTGGAGGTGACCCTGGCAGGCCTGCAGAAGAACGCGACCTACCAGAGCAGCGCCGGAAACCTCACCTCGGATGAGAATGGCAAGCTGACCAGGAAGATCGCTCTTGGACATAATGAGACCTTCGTCATTAACAGCCTCCCGGGCACCGCCCGGTTCGAGGTGGTGGAGCAGGGCGGATCCTACCAGCCGTCCATCGAGGTGAAGGCGGGAGCGGAAACGGTTCTGGAAGAGACCGGAGAGTACGGCAAGGAGTTTGAAGTCTCCTTCGAGGATATGAAGGATGACCTTACGGCAACTCTGCAGAATGAGAAACCGAAGCATGCGAATCTGACGATCACCAAGGAGTTCGACGGCCTGTTCAATGAGAACACGGTCTCCGCGCACTTTAGGATCGAGTTCACGGATCTGGCTGCGGGAGAGACCTATCAGGTGCGAAAGAAGAACGCGGACGGAGATGTGTTTGATTCGGACACGATCACCGCATCCGGCGAAGGAACGGCGGTCTATTCGAATTCATTGAAGACAACGCAGACGATGGAGATTCTGAAGCTTCCGACTGCATCAAAGTACCGGATCACGGAGGGCGCGCAGGCGGGAGTGATCCCGACCTATGTTCTCACCAGCGACAAGGCGAACATCAAGGTGCAGGGCGGCAGCGCCGAAAAGGGGCAGGCCCTCTCCACCGAAACGGAAGTGATGACCGTGGACCGCGACTACTCCTTCTATAACGACATCCCGGGAGATCCGCACAAGACCGTATCCGACGGGGACGGTCTGACCAAATACGGGGACGGCGATGAGATCGAGGTCTCAGAGAACTACGTTCCGAAGAAAAGCGGAAACTGGGTCTATCACATTTCGGAAAAGCTGGACGTGCCGGTCCGAAAGTACGTCCTGTTTGACGATCTTCCGCCCTATGTGCGCACGACCGTCCGGGACCAGACGGCAGACGGGGAATCCGCACCGTTTCGGGTCTACTGGACCAGCGGACAGACAAGGCACGGAGGCGCGATTACCGAATACAATGAAGATACGGGAGAGTACTTCGTAAAAGAAGGCAGTAAAACCTTATTCAGCATCATCTACGATGATCAGTCGGACATCCAGGCGCACCTTGAGGTGACCATGGAGGATGAGGAACTGCTTCTGGAAGGAGACGGCCAGTTTGACCTGTACTTCAAAGCCTTCCTCGATAAGGACGCCACCGATAACGATCTGGTCGCCGCAGACTGCTACGACGGCGAATACTTCGCATTCGACAACCAGGCATCCCGCCTGGCCGGAAGCTATATGTCTGAGACGGAGAATGTGACAACCCTCATTCCGGGAGAAAACGGTCTGAAGGTAAAGAAGTTCGTGACGAGCCTGGATGGACTGAAGGCTGCCGGAGACACCTTCCGGTTTGAAGCAGCTCTTTCCGGTCTGGAGGGAGGTAAGACCTACACGTATACGAAGACCAACCGGATCAGTGCGGGGTTAGTGGCCGGATCGGACGGCAAAACCTCTGTCGAAGCTGTCGACTCCGAAGGAAAAACCCACAAGGATGTGAGCGTGCAGATCCTGGACGAGGACGAAGAGGTGATCGCAAACATCCGTGCGAAGACGGCGGTAAGGGTGCCGGCCGGCGAATACACCGCTGTGTTCAGCTACGACGGTACGCAGAAGCGGTCGGCACTTGAGATCGAAGACGCCGGAGGAACGCTCATCGCCCACTGCGAGGGTGCGCAGTTCTTCGCGGCCGGAGGGGAGACTTCCTATGCGGCAGATCGATATGGTAAAGCAGAAGTTTCATTTGCTCTGTCCGATGGGCAGATCGTGACCTTTGCTGGGCTTCCGGACGATTGTCAGTACAATGTCACGGAGGACGCGGCGGCGAATTACCAGGCGGCCTACGCCTACACCCAGGGCGCCTCCGGTGTGATCAAGGCATCCGATGACGCGGGAGAAGTGAACAAGGCTCTCTCCACCGGGAAGAACACCTTCCGGGAGGGACGCGACACGACCGTTGTATATTCCAATACCAAAGATGATCCGAAGCTGAAGATCATCAAGGTGAATGAGGACGGAGATAAGGTCGCAGGTGCGTCCATGGTGCTGTACAGCGGCAAACATGACGCAGGAGAGATCGAGAAGGGAACGACCCATTTCGAAGGCATTCCGGATGCGCCGGAAATGCTCACATGGACAACGGGCAGCAATGGAGAAATGCCGGAGGATCCGGCCCGTGGCATCGAAAACGGCTATATCACGCTTCCGCCGGGAGAATACACCCTGGCAGAACTGGATGCACCGGAGAATCAGGGTCTTGAGGTCGCGCAGCCGGTATACTTCCGGGTCAATGCCGATGGAA
Organism: Bacillota bacterium; assembly: GCA_017459895.1. Classification (GTDB taxonomy): domain Bacteria; phylum Bacillota; class Clostridia; order Peptostreptococcales; family Anaerovoracaceae; genus Lentihominibacter. Next base: position 270,435 of record JAFUCA010000006.1, read on the forward strand.
CGTATAACGTATGGAATGCAGAGACCAATCGTTACGGTGCAGATCAGAACACGACCGTAGAACTTCGGATGGTCGACCCATATCTGATCGCCACAGACCTCTTCATCAAGAAGATCGTCACTGGAGACCTGGGGGATCTTACAAAGCAGTTTGAATTCACGATCGAGCTGTCCGGACTGCGTGCCGGAGAAGAAGTGAGCACGACAAACGATCCGGGGATTGAGACATCCAAGGTGGTGAAGTACACCGCGGACGCCTCCGGAAAAGCAACGATCAGAATCAAGCTGCGGGGCGGCGAGGAGAAGGTCATCCCGGCCATCCCCTATGGAGCGACCTACAAAGTGACCGAAGCAGCATCCGACCATGTCGCATCCTATACGATCGCGGCGGAGGACGGCGGCGCGACCATTGCGAAGGACAGGGACACCAACGGAAACCTTTCCGCGAAAGCGCTTGTAACGCAGGTGGAGACCGTGGAACTGCACGAGGACCTGGTGCATGTTGTGTACCGAAACAACCGGGACCTTGCGACCACGACCGCCGTGCCGGGGTATTATCGGTATTATGCTGTGGCACTTCTGATCCTTCTCGCAGCGCTTGCCTTGCTTCTTTGGAGGAGGCACAGTCTGAAACCGGCGGTACGAAACGAAAGTGAAATTTAGCTGTTTTGAACAGCAACGGTTATACACGTACCTGCCGGCGGATTATAGTTGACACCGGTCCTCCGGCAACGGTAAGATACTGTGTATGGACAACAAATCGAACCTTACGTACAGTACAAACGAATACCGCAGCGGGCTGATGGCTTCCATCGGGTGCATGGCGCTCTGGGGTGTGCTGCCGATCTACTGGAAGGCGCTGATCCCCATCAGCTCCTGGGTGATCATCATCTACCGGATCCTGCTGGTCAATGCGTTTGCCATGCTTCTGGCAAGGACCAGATTTTCCTGGAACGAGATCTTCGGGCCGATCCGCCATGACCGAAGGCTGGCGCTGAAGTTCCTGGGGGCGGGGGCAGTGATCACCATCAACTGGAGCACCTACATCTGGGCGGTCAACGCAGGCCACGTGATCCAGGCCAGCATCGGCTACTATATTGAGCCGCTGATGGTCTGCGTCTTCGGGATGATCTTTTTTAAGGAACGGCTGACGGTATTCAAATCGGCGGCCATGGTGCTGGCGGCGCTGGCAGTCGTGATATTGCTGGTGCATTTCCACCAGTTTCCGGGGATATCCATCGGCATCGCTCTGTCCTTTGCCGTGTATTCGGCGATCAAGAAGACGGTGTCACAGCCGCCGCTGATCTCGCTGGTCTATGAGACGATCTTTTTCGCGCCGCCGGCGCTGGCAGTGATCATCTGGCTGGAGGCGAACGGACATGGGGCTCTGGGCGTCGGCCATCCGTGGCAGTATGGGCTGCTTCTTCTCTGCGGTCTTGTGACCGTCATTCCGCTGTCCATGTTCGCCTCGGCAGCGCAGAAGGTTCCGATGTTTACTCTGGGGCTTGCCGAATACATCAGCCCGACGCTGTCACTGATCCTGGGCGTGTTCTTCTTTAAGGAGCCCTTCGACGGGATCCAGTTCCTGGCCATTGCCATCATCTGGGTCGGCCTTGTGTTCTTCTCGGCAGGTGAGCTGCGGGAGCAGCGCCGGCTGAGCGGGACTGACGATTGAACAGTTAGATAGGCTGTACAGAACTCTGCCAAAGCGCTTAGAAAAGAGCAAGCTGGCAGAGTTTTTTTCGGCAGTTTCATAACAACTCTGCCAATAATCGAAAAAACTCTGCCAAACAGTCAGAGAACAGTGCTGCTGGCAGAGATGAATGCCTTATAGGGCCAAATGGACGAATCCAACACTGCCAGATATTAAGTTAAGGTGGCTTCTGGCAGAGATTGATCGGGCAGCGCAGCCAGCTCCTCCCGGATGGCCAGCCTTTGCGCGTTCGTGGAGAGATCGTCAAACATCACCATCAGGGTGCTGGCGTCCTCGCGGCCGAATTCCGCTTCCATCAGATCAAGCCCGCGGCGCATATCGGAGTCTGCGGGCAGGTATTTGGTCATGTCCTTGTTGATGTTGACGAAGGGGATCAGGGCGCTGCAGGCAAGGGCAAGAACGATGAATATGATCAGGATGATCCTGTTGTATGCGACGAGAAACGAAGCAAAACGTTCTTTCATAATTTCGGTCCCGGCGGCGGGACGTCCTTTTCAGCCGGTGCGATGGTATGGTATAATTTTACGCAGGTTCCGAGGGAATGACAACTATTATTTGCAGACAGGGAGGCTGCGCGAAATGGGAACAAAAGGGGAAACAAACATCAAAGGAAACCGGCAGCTGCTGGGGGCGTTGTCGGTAACGATCACCTCCATCTGCTACGGGCTGGTCCCGTCGTTTTCCTTCATCGCCTTCGGTATGGGCGTGGAGACGGAGACGCTGCTGTTCAATAAGTTCCTGTATGCCGCGATCATCATGTGGGCGTTTCTGCTGGCGCGCCGTATCCGGGTGAAGTTCAGCCGCCGGGCGGTGCTGGGAATGATCATCACCTGCTTCGGCTACATCTTCATGTCGACCACCCTGTACATTTCCTTTGATTACATTTCCGGATCGCTGGCGACCATCGTTTCGTTTACCTTCCCGGCGATGATCGTGACCATTGAAATGGTGACGCGCCGGGAGCCGGTGCGGCTGGCGAAGATCGCGGCGGTGCTCCTGTCCTTCGGCGGGCTGGTGCTGATCGTGTGGGCCCCGGACATGGGCGGCAATCTGATCGGCATTTTCTTCGCGTTCCTGTCAGCGGTGGGTTACGTGGTCTACCTCTTCGGGCTGGATGCGCCCAGCGTCCGTCGGGAGAGCAGCTTCGCCATCGCCGGCTACGTCATGTCTTCCGCGGCGGCGGTCAACTTCGTCCGCTGCCTTCTCAGCGGCAAGCCGCTGTTCGCGACGGCGCCGAATCAGATCGGGATGATGATCCTGCTGTCCGTCGTCTGCGTCTTTATGGCGATCCTGTTCTATGCCATTGGCGTTCGGCTCATCGGCCCGGGCAACGCCGCTCTGGTCAACACCCTGGAGCCGGTGCTGGCCTGTATCTTCGGGTACTTTCTCGTCGGCGATCTGCTGACCGGGCGCATGCTCATCGGCGCGGCCCTGGTGGTCATCGCCGTTCTCATCACCAATCTTCCCCAGAAGCAGGGGGAGTGAAGTGCGATAGTGTCTTGGTTTCGTCTACCATATAATCGCAAAAGCTGGCCGCGATGGTAGGTTCCTACCATATCTGAACAGAAATCCTTCAAAAATGGCAGGACAGAGATCTCACATCCTTATTGAAGCTCTCAAACTGTATTTTATTGCTCCACATTTATCTGATTATGTAACAACATTGCTCTTCCGGTCTCTGATGATACCCATCCCCTACCACAGATCTGCAAAAGCTGGAGCATATGGTAGATTGCTACCATATTTGAACAGAAAAAGCGATTTCGTGGTAGGCAAGCACATGAAGAGTCCTATTCTGGGTCTGCAAAATGGATAATTTTGTTGCCCACACTAAATTTCTGAGACTTATTTGCGGTTGTTATGAAGCTCAGAAGCTTCTCCCTACCATCATTTCCGAAAACCAGCACGATATGGTAGGATCCTACCATATTTCACGAGAAAAGCTCGTTCGGTGGTAGCCGTGGAGTCCATCACAGCGGCCCCGCTTCTTTTGATGTTGCCGCATTCGGAACAATTCACCCGAAATTGAAAGAATTTGAGCAAAAACGATTGACTTTGACTGAGTTTGGTGCTACAGTAGAGCTGCCGGAGGAGGAAATCAGTCAAAATGCTTCAATATGAGCGATTCGAGATCATCATGAATAAACTGCAGACGCAGTCATGCGTCCGGGTGTCGGATCTTTCACGGGAACTGGGCGCCAGCGAATCGACCATCCGCAGAGATATCGCGGATCTGGCCAGGGAAGGCCGGGTGAAGAAGGTCTTCGGCGGGGCGGTGCCGGTACAGGGGCGCGCAGAGGCGGCAGCCGGCAGCGCATCAGCCGGCAGTACAGCAGCCGGCAGCCTGGCAGCCAGTAGCGCACCAGCCGGCAGCGCGGCAGGAGAAGAAGCGGACGGACCAGCCTTTGCAGGAAGAACCGTCAACGCCGTATCGCGAAATGTCGAGGAGAAGGCCCGGCTGCAGACCGGAGAGAAGTCGGAAGTCGCGGCCCGGGCAGCGGCGCTGATCGAAGACGGCGACCTGGTGTACATCGACGCCGGAACCACCACCGGATGCATGATCGATCACATCGACTGCGAAGGGGCGAGCTTCGTTACTAACGGAGCGAGACACGCCATCCGGCTGGCCAGAAGAGGCTTTCGGGTCTGGCTGCTTTCGGGACGGCTCAAGGCGAAGACCGAAGCGGTGATCGGACAGGGCGCGGTGGACAGCCTGCAGAAGTACCATTTCAGCAAATGCTTCATCGGCACCGACGGGATCGACGGAGAGTGCGGACTGACGACGGCGGACATCGAGGAGTCCATGGTCAAGACCAAGGCCATCGAATGTTCTCAGGACGTGTATATTCTGGCGGACAGCAGCAAGTTCGGGTTGGTGGCGTCGGTGACCTTTGCTCCGCTGGGGGCAGGGACGATCATCACGGACCGGCTGCCCGATCCGGACTACCGCCGCAGGACCCAGCTGATCGAGCTGCATGAATGAGCCCCGGCGAACAGACATCGTTTACCGAGTTACTATGTAAATCAATATACAGCAATACAAACAGGAGGAAATCAACATGACAAAGATTGCAATCAATGGATTTGGACGGATCGGAAGACTGGCTTTCAGGAAGGTGTTCGAGGACGCTGAGTGTGAAGTCGTTGCCATCAACGACCTGACGAGCCCGGGAATGCTGGCGCATCTTCTGAAGTACGACAGCGTTCAGGGAAGATATGCGGACGCTCACGAAATTACAAGCGATGAGAATTCCATCACCGTCGACGGGAAGAAGATTCCGATCTTCAGTGAGGCGGACGCGGCCAACCTGCCCTGGGGTGAATACGATGTAGACATCGTTCTGGAGTGCACCGGCTTCTACACCTCCAAGGCGAAGTCCCAGGCACACATCGATGCCGGCGCGAAGAAGGTCCTGATTTCCGCTCCGGCGGGCAATGACCTTCCGACCATCGTTTACGGCGTCAACCACGAGACCCTGACCAAGGAAGACAACGTCGTATCCGGCGCATCCTGCACCACCAACTGCCTGGCTCCCATGGCGAAGGTTCTGGCAAACTACAGAGAGCTGAGAACCGGATTCATGACCACGATCCACGCCTACACCGGTGACCAGATGCTGCTGGACGGACCCCACCGCAAGGGTGACCTGAGAAGAGCCAGAGCCGGCGCCATCAACATCGTTCCCAACTCCACCGGCGCAGCCAAGGCCATCGGCCTGGTCATCCCGGAACTGGACGGCAAGCTGATCGGCTCCGCGCAGCGTGTTCCGGTACCGTCGGGCTCCATCACCATTCTGGACGCGACCCTGAAGGACATGACCGACTCCGTATCGGTTGAGGGAATCAACGCAGCCATGAAGGAAGCCGCATCCGAGTCCTTCGGATACACCGAGGAAGAGCTGGTTTCCAGCGACATCATCGGCATCAGCTACGGCTCCCTGTTCGATGCCACACAGACCCTGGCAGAGAAGTGCGGAACCCACATCTACGAAGTCCGTATCGTCGCCTGGTATGACAACGAGATGAGCTACGTACACCAGCTGATCCGGACCATGAAGCACCTGGGCACGCTGATTTAGTAATATGAAAGCAACGAAAATCGTATGCACGCTGGGGCCGGCCAGTTCCGGCCCCGAAGTGATGCGGCAGATGCTGCAGGAAGGCATGAACGTGGCGCGGCTGAACTGCTCCCACGGCTCCCACGAGGAGCATCAGTCCAGGATCGACACTTTCCGGCAGGTATGCAAAGAGCTGGATGTGCCGGCGGCAATCCTGCTGGATACCAAGGGCCCGGAGATCCGTCTGGGCACCTTCGAGGAGGATAAGGTGTGGCTGGAGAAGGGCCAGCCTTTTGTGCTGCGTTCTCCTGCAAAGGCTGGAGAGGCCCCGGGCACGAAGGAGGGCGTGAGCATTTCCTACGGCGGCCTGGCCTCGGAGGTGGAGATCGGGACCCGGATCCTGGTGGACGACGGCAAGATCCGCATGGAAGTCGAAGAGGTCAGAGACGGGGACATCCTCTGCCGGGTCAGGGATGCCGGCTTTGTCAGCACGAAAAAAGGCGTGAACGTTCCCGACGTTCATCTGAATATGGAGTTCCTGTCCGAAAGGGACCAGGCGGATCTGCTGTTCGGTATCGATCAGGAGGTCGATTTTGTCGCGGCGTCCTTCGTTCGGACAGTGGAGGATGTGCAGCAGCTGCGCAGCTTCCTGGAGGAGCACGGCGGCAGGGAGATCCGGATCATCTCCAAGATCGAGAATCCGGAGGGCATCCGCAATTTCGAGGGGATCCTGGAGGCGTCCGACGGCATCATGATCGCCCGGGGGGATATGGGCGTGGAGGTGGATTACGCCACGCTGCCGGGCATTCAGAAGTCCTTCATCGATCAGTGCAACCGCAGGGGCAAGCCGGTCATCACCGCGACCCAGATGCTGGAATCCATGATCAGCGAACCGACGCCCACCAGAGCGGAGATCACCGACGTGGCGAATGCCGTGTTTGACGGAACCTCCGCGGTGATGCTGTCCGGGGAGACTGCGGCGGGCCAGTATCCGGCGCAGACCGTCAGGGCTATGTCCCGGATCGTCACCCAGGCCCAGCAGGATCTGCTGGCTCTGGACCGCGGGGACAGCGGACTGACGAGACGCGGGCCCCGGGCCTATCAGGACTACGCTCCGGGAGAAGCGGACGTGTCCACCGCCATCGGCCACGCGGCCTGTCAGGCGGCCGCTGATATCGGCGCCAAGGCGCTGATCGCCATCACCTGCTCCGGCTATACCGCCCGGATGATGGCCCGGTTCCATCCGGCCCAGCCCATCATCGCCGCGACACCATCGCCCCGGGCTGCCCGGCAGATGGCTCTGATCCGCGGCGTCATGCCGGTGCTGACCCGGACCGAGGAGGATTTTGACGCGTTGGTGGATGCCGCCGTAGACGGCGCGCGGCAGCTGGATTTCCTGACGACCGGTGACCGGGTGGTCATCAGCGCCGGCCTGCCTCTGAACACCCCCGGCAACACCAACATGATCCGGGTGATGACCGTATAGCGGGACGAAAAATTCATTTGTCAAGCCATGGCTCCTATCGTATAATTGTATACATAAATACAATTGTACGAAAGGAGCTTTTTACATATGACCTATCAGGAACATTTTGAACAGATCGTCAGAGATCAGCTGGCCCGCGTCGAAGCGATGAAAGAGGCGCAGGCCGCGCCGGATTTTGCGGCAAAGGAAAAGATCATCATCGGGACCATCGACGGCGACGGCATCGGCCCCATCATTATGGATTCCGCGCGGCAGATCCTGGAGAAGCTGCTGGCGGAGGACATCGCCTCCGGGCGGATCGAGCTTCGTCCCATCGAAGGCCTGACCATCGAGAACCGGATCGAGAAAATGCAGACCGTTCCGGCGGACGTGCTGGCCGCCATCAAGGAATGCGACCTGCTGCTCAAGGGTCCCACCACGACTCCGGGCAAGGGAGACGGGCGCCCCAATCTGGAGAGCGCCAACGTCACGCTGCGGCGGGAGCTGGATCTGTTTGCCAACGTGCGGCCGGTGGCCATCCCCGAGCAGGGCATCGACTGGATCTTTTACAGAGAGAACACCGAGGGCGAGTATGCCCTGGGAAGCCGGGGCGTGGAGATCAATGATGACATCAGCATTGACTTCAAGGTCACTACCACCATCGGCACCACACGGCTGGCCCGGGCAGCCTTTGAATACGCGAAAAACAACGGCAATAAGAACGTGAGCATCGTCACCAAGGCCAACATCATGAAGAAGACCGACGGCAAATTCCTCAGCCTTTGCATGGACGTGGCGAAGGACTATCCGGACATCAAGGTGGACGACTGGTACGTGGACATTATGGCGGCGAACCTGATCAACCCGCTGTTCAATAAGAATTTCAACGTGGTGATCCTGCCGAACCTCTACGGTGACATCATCACCGATGAAGCGGCCCAGATTCAGGGCGGCGTGGGAACCGCAGGCAGCGCCAACATCGGAGGCCGGTACGCGATGTTTGAAGCGATCCACGGATCGGCGCCCCGGATGGTTGCCGACGGAATCGCTGAATACGCCAACCCGGCCAGCCTTTGCAGGGCGGCGGTCATGATGCTGCGGCACGCGGCGATGGCGGAGAAGGCGTCGAAGCTGGAGCAGGCGCTGGATCTGGCGGCGGATGCGCTGGATATGCCGGGAGACGGCACCGGAAACACCGCGGCGGATTTCACGGATTTCGTGCTGAAGCAGCTGTAATCGGAGGAAGGCGATGGTACGCTATCAATTCGGCGGAGAGAGCGAGCTGAGCAACGCGCCCATGTCCACGGGGCTGCTGGGGAAGCTGCAGCGGGACATTCTGACCGGCAAGTACCGTCCGGGCCAGAAACTGACGGAGCAGAACCTGTGCCGGGAATACGGGGTCAGCCGGACGCCCGTCCGGGAAGCGCTGCGGCAGCTGGAGACGGACGGCCTGGTGGAGAACATTCTCAACCGGGGGTGTTTCGTGATCGGGTTTTCGGAGCAGGACTACGAGGACATGTTCGAGCTGCGCAAGGCCTACGAGATCCAGGCGGTGAAGTGGGCGATCGAGCGGATCACGGACGATGAGATGGACCGGCTGGAGGAGACCTTTGAGTTCATGGAGTTCTACACCATGCGTGGGGATCTGGACAAGATGCTGGTCATCAACGCCGGTTTCCATCAGGTGATCTACGAGGCGTCCCACAACCGGATGCTGCAGAAGACGCTGACGTCCTATCAGACGTTCCTGAAGTACCAGGGGCTGAATTCGGTCTACGGGCCGAACTATCTGACGACGGTTCTCGAGGAGCACCGGGCCATTTTCAAGGCCTTTACGGATCGCGATGCAAAAGCTGGAGCAGAGGCGATGGAGCGGCATATCAACCGGGCCAAGGAACGGAGGTGCGGATAAATTGAAGATCATTGAACTGGTCCCGGCGCTGGAGCTGGGAAATAAACTGAATGTGGATGTGATGGACTTTCCGGGAGCGCCGGAGACGGATCTGCCGGCGGGGGCCGGGGTGTTCCCCGAGGCGGCAGCGGAGGCGGGCGCAGATGACGAGGGCGGCGCGGATGGAGAGGCCGGCTCGTTCGGCATCCTGTCCGATACCCGCCGCAAGCGCTGCGGCATCACGCTGGAATACGCCCCCCGGGACATCCGGCAGCTGCGGGAGCAGGGCCTGGACCGCCCGGGGATGCTGGACTACTACCGCCGGAGGATCTACGAGCTGGTGAGGGTCAACATCTCCCAGGACTGGGCCTGCTGCGGCGGCATGGAGGAAGTGCTGGCCATCGTCGCAAAGCACATCGACTGAAGATCTGCGCGCCGGCGCGGAGAATAAATCATAAGGAATGTCAGGAGGAAGTGAAATGGTGAAATTATATGATGGCGGCGTCTATCTGGTGAACGGAACGGAGCTGGTTCCGGAAGCGGAGGCCGCCGGAGCGGCGGAGAAATTCGCGGCAAAATACGGCGCCCGGATGACCGGCAAATTCAATAAAGAGGATGCCCGCAAGGGGACGATCGCCTGGTCGATCCTTTCGCAGCACAACCGGTCCGGCAATATGGATCAGCTGCAGATCGGCTTCGATGCCATGGCATCCCACGACATCACGTTCGTGGGGATCATCCAGACGGCAAGGGCCTCGGGCATGGAGCAGTTCCCGATCCCCTACGTTCTGACCAACTGCCACAATTCCCTGTGCGCCGTGGGCGGGACCATCAATGAGGACGATCATGTTTTCGGTCTGTCCGCGGCCAAAAAGTACGGCGGGATCTTCGTGCCGCCCCACATCGCGGTCATCCACCAGTATATGAGAGAGGCCATGGCCGGCTGCGGCAGGATGATCCTGGGATCGGACAGCCACACCCGCTACGGCGCCCTGGGCACCATGGCGGTGGGTGAGGGCGGCGGCGAGCTGGTCAAGCAGCTGCTGCAGGATACCTGGGACATCGCTTATCCCGGCGTGGTCAATATCTATCTGACGGGAGCGCCGCAGCCGGGGGTCGGCCCCCAGGACATCGCGCTGGCCATCATCGGCGCTGTCTACGAGAACGGATACGTGAAAAACAAAGTCATGGAGTTCACCGGCCCGGGCATCGCGTCCATGGATACGGATTTCCGCAACGCGGTGGATGTCATGACCACGGAGACAACCTGCCTCTCCTCCATCTGGAAGACGGATGAGGATACGAAGGCCTTCCTGACGCTCCACGGCCGGGGAGGGGATTACCGGCAGCTGGATCCGGCGGAGGTGGCCTACTACGACGGCTGCGTCTATGTGGATCTTTCGCAGATCAAACCGATGATCGCGTTGCCCTTCCATCCGTCCAATACGTACACCATCGACGAGCTGAACGAAAACCTGGAAGAGATCCTGCACGCAGTGGAAGAGAACGCGAAGGAGATCACCAGCAATCCGGACATCGATTTCACCCTTCGGGACAAGATCGAGACGGCGGGCGGCAAGGCGCGGCTGCGGGTGCAGCAGGGGATCATCGCCGGCTGCGCCGGCGGCAACTACTGCAATGTGATCGATGCGGCGCACCTGCTTCGGGGAGCCAGCTGCGGAAGCGATGTGTTCAATCTGTCGGTCTATCCGTCTTCCCAGGCGGTCTTCCTCGATCTGGTCAAGAAGGGCGCGATCACTGATCTGATGGCGGCCGGCGCCATCGTGAAAACCGCCTTCTGCGGGCCCTGCTTCGGCGCTGGAGATACACCGGCCAACAACGGGCTTTCCGTGCGTCACACTACCCGGAATTTCCCCAGCCGGGAAGGCAGCAAGCCGGGCAGCGGGCAGCTGTCGGCAGTCGCGCTGATGGATGCCCGATCCATCGCGGCCACCGCGGCAAACGGCGGCGTGCTGACCGCGGCAACGGATTTCGCGGAGGCTTTTGAAGGCTATAAGCGGCCGGAGTATGCCTACGACGGCAAGGTCTATGAGTCCCGCGTCTACCAGGGCTTCGGCAAGGGCGAGCCGTCGGCGGAGCTGATCTACGGTCCGAACATCAAGGACTGGCCGGAGCAGGAGCCGCTGGCGGAGAACATCCTGCTGAAGGTCTGCGCCCGCATTATGGATCCGGTAACGACCACGGACGAGCTGATTCCGTCCGGTGAGACTTCATCCTACCGGTCCAACCCGCTGGGTCTTGCGGAGTTCACTTTATCGCGGCGGGATCCGGAATACGTCGGCCGCTCCAAGGCGGTTCGCGCCATGGAGGAGGCGAGGATTGCCGCCAGGGCCGGCGGGGCGGAGGCGGCCCCGGGATATCCTTCTGCGGATGCCCCGGCGGATCTGGCGGCGGCGCTGGAGGCCGCGCGCGGCGTGAGCCCGGACGTGGATGCGGCGGACATCGAGATCGGCTCCATGATCTACTGCGTCCGGCCGGGGGACGGCTCGGCCAGAGAGCAGGCGGCCAGCTGCCAGAGAGTGCTGGGTGGCCTGGCCAACATCTGCGAGGAATACGCCACCAAGCGGTACCGCTCCAATGTCATGAACTGGGGCATGATGCCTTTCCAGATGAAGGGCGAGCCGGAGTTCGCGATCGGCGACTACATCTATGTCCCGGGGGCGCGGGCTGCGCTGGATACGGATATGCAGGATATCAAAGCATATGTGATCCCGGCAGGGGACGGTCCAGCCTTTGCAGGAGGCGAAGTGCGGGAGATCTCCCTGTACATCGCGCCGATGACCGACACGGAGAAGGAGATCGTCAAGGCGGGCTGCCTGATCAACTTCAACCGGAACCGGTAAGTACGCTTCGCAGAGACGGAACAGAGGCGCCGGCCGAAGCGAAAACGACAGTAAGAGGAAGCATACATGATAAGAAAGACCAGACCAGACAACAGAGAAAAGGGCGTGCTGCTGCCGGTGTTTTCGCTGCCGTCGCCCTACGGCACCGGGTGTTTTTCGGAGGAGGCGCGGCGGTTCATTGACTGGCTGAAGGATACCGGGCACACCTGTTGGCAGATCCTGCCCCTGAATCCGACGGGGGTGGCGGACTCGCCGTACCAGCCCCTGTCCAGCTTCGCCGGGAACGCTTATTTCATCGACCCCGCGCAGCTGGTGGAGCAGGGATTGCTCTCACAGGAGGAGCTGGAGGGATTCGATTTCGGGGATGATCCATCGAAGGTGGACTACGACGCGCTCTTCGACAGCCGGATGCCCATGCTGCGTCTGGCGCACAGCCGTTTCGCCGCCCAAAGGCTGGAGTGGGCGGAGTCCGCCGGCCGAGGAGACACCTCCGGCTGTGGAGAAACCTCCGGATGTGGCGATCTTTCCGGCGCCGCGGACCCGTTGGAAGAATTCGTCCGCGAGAACGCCTTCTGGCTGGAGGACTTCGCGCTGTTCATGTCGCTGCGGGACGAGTTCGGCAAGGAACTCAGCTGGGACGAATGGCCGGAGGAGCTGCGGCGAAGGGACCCGCAGGCGATGGCCCGGGCAGCAGCGCGGCACAGTACAGATGTGGATTTTTACCGCTGGTGCCAGTACGAATTTTACCGGCAGTGGCTGGATCTGAAGCGCTATGCGAATCAGGCCGGGGTCAAAATCGTCGGAGATATGCCGGTCTATGTTTCCTATGACAGCTCCGACTGCTGGGCCGATCCGGATCAGTTCCAGCTGGGCGAGGATCTGCTGCCCCGCGTGATCGCGGGCGTTCCCCCCGATGCTTTTGCCGCGGAAGGACAGCTCTGGGGCAATCCCCTGTACGACTGGGAAAAAATGAAAAAGGACGGATACCGCTGGTGGATCCGACGGATCCGTCAGAGTTTTGTGCTGTACGATGTGATCCGGCTGGATCATTTCCGGGGATACGAGTCGTATTACAGCTGCGACGCCGACGCCGAAAACGCCATGCACGGCGTCTGGCACCCGGGCCCGGGGATGGATATTTTCCAAAGGCTGGAGCAGCAGAAGGACTGCTTTATCGCTGAGGACCTGGGGCACCTTACCCCGGGCGTACGCCAGCTTTTGGAGGATTCGGGATTCCCGGGAATGAAGGTCCTGCAGTTCGCCTTTGACGGGGATCCGAGGAATCCCTACCTGACGGAAAACTATGCGGGGCCCTGCGTGGTCTACACCGGAACCCACGATAACAACACGACCGCCGGCTGGTTCCGGGAGCTGGAGCAAAACGCCCGGGCGGGGATCCTCCAGTATCTGGGATACACGGTAGAGGAGGCCTGGTGGTTCGTTCTGGAATCGGACGCCGCACATCTCCGCGGGGAAAAGCTGGCGGATCCGAGGGATGCTTCTCTGGAGCACATTGCAGCGGAGCCGCCGACTTGCATTGCGGCTGAGCCGCTGACTTGCGCTGCAGCGGAGCCGCGGGAGGACAGCGCTGCGGCGGCTTCTGACATCAGGATCCCGGCGCAGCCTCTGAACGGAAGGATCCCGGATCCCGCCATCATCGCGACGGATCTTCTGATCGATAAAGCCTTTCGCAGCAGTGCGAAGCTGGCAGTGATCCCATTGCAGGATTATCTCCACCTGGGCAGTGAAGCCCGGGTCAATGTGCCGGGGACAGTGGTGGATAACTGGGCATGGAGATATACGCCGTGATCCGGCATGCTGTATTATCCAAGCCTGTGGGGTAGTAAATCAAGAACTCATGGGGTTACTTCCCCACGGCGGGCCAGGATACTACCCCAGAAACGGCGGCCCAGCCTTTGGAAAATGGGGTAGTGTTGCGAAAACTCATGGGGCTGCCTCCCCATGAAAATCACCACACGACCCCATAAGATGAGTTGTCGATCTCGGGAGAGGGACAGGACTGAGGACGAATTGAAGTTTTTCGATTCTGATTTCGAAATCTGCAACAAAGGCTGGAATTACCTTGGATATTGCTATCAGATAGGGTAATTCGTATCTGCGATTGCAGCATTCAATTGAAAAATACGAAATCTGCAACAATTCCTGGATATTGTTGCAGATTTGCGTTTTTCAAAAATAGAATCTGCAATAAGCAGAGACATCACTTGCCCGGCCGCAGGATCATCGCCTGGCCGGGCGGCACCGGAACGTCATCTTTGAATACAGCGCCGGACAGCAGGTCTTCCCAGCGGCCGAACAGATGCAGGGTCTGCAGAGTCTGGCCGCAGTTGGCGGCAGTGACGCGCCGCAGGGCGGCATCGTGAGCGGCGGCTTCCGCCGCGTCGGCAGGTCTTCCTCCCGCAAAGGTGGTATCAGAACCAGCCATTTCAACCTCGCAAGTATCGCCGGCAGAATCGCGCCCTGCGCGCTCAAACGCGAAAAGCCCGTCCCGGGCGGCGAGCAGCCGGTAGCCGCCGGACGCGTAAACCGGGCAGCCGCGCCGAATGGCGATCACCCGGCGGTACCAGTCCTGCAGCTCCGCGTTCTCATGCCCCCAGGGGAAGCAGCGGCGGTTGAACGGATCGTTGTAGCCTTCCATGCCGGCTTCGTCTCCGTAATATATGCAGGGAACGCCGGGCAGCGTCATCTGCAGGACAACCGCAGTCTTCAGGCGCCGGATGCCGGCTGCCCATTCCGAGGCATCCATGCGGATCGAAGCCTTTTCGGCCCGGGTCGCGTCCGGACCCAGCTTGCGGCCGGCCAGAGCCGTGATGATCCGCTCTGTATCGTGCGTTCCCAGAATGTTCATCAGTGAATGGATCACCCGCGCAGGATAATGATCCAGGATCATCTGCATCGGGCGGGCCAGCGCCTGGGCATTTCCTTCCCGGACGTAGTCAATGAGCCCCCGGCGCAGAGGATAGTTCATTACCGAATCCAGCTTGTTCCCCTCGAAATAGTTTTTTCGTTCGTCATAGGCGACCTTGTTGGAGGCATCCTCCCAGACCTCCCCCAGCATCATCGCATCCGGCTTCTCAGCCTTTGCGGCAGCCGTCAGCTTCTCGAGAAACGTCCGCGGAAGCTCATCCACCACATCCAGCCGCCAGCCGGACGCTCCGGCCCGAAGCCAGTGACGGATCACGCCGTCCGGGCCCGCCATAAACTCCTGATAGGAAGGGATGTCCTTGTTGACCCGGGGCAGGGTCTTGATGCCCCACCAGCTCTGCCAGCCGTCCTCCTCGAAATAATACCAGTCCCGGTAGGGTGAATCCGGATGATGACAGGCGCCGTCCCCGTAGCGGTCGTGGATATCGAAGTACCGGGAGTCGGAGCCCGTGTGGGAAAACACCCCGTCGCAGATGATGCGGATCCCCCGGGCCCGGGCATCCTCGCAAAGCCTGGTAAATCCCGCCTCGTCCCCGAACATGGGATCCACCTTCATGTAATCCGAAGTGTCGTATTTGTGACTGGAATACGCCTCGAAGATCGGGCTCAGGTAAAGACACGTCACCCCCAGTTCCTCGAAGTAGGGTAGCTTGCGGCGGATCCCCTCGAGATTGCCGCCGAAGAAATCGTTGTTCAGGATCTCTCCGTGGGCATCCGGACGCCAGTGCGGCTCGCCGCCCCAGTCGTGCCGGGTGATCTTGCCCTCCAGACAGACCGGCTCTCCCGCCCGGGCGAAGCGGTCCACGAAGACATGGTAGAATACGCCTCCGCGGATCCAGTCGGGATCTGCAAAGGCTGGCTCCTCCGCTGTGATCTGCCAGTCGCCGGACTCCCCGGACACAGCCGCCTGCCCGGTGCGGGGATCCAGCCCGATCCGGACAGCACCTGCGCCGCCGTCTGCGCCATGTCCGGAGCCGTCCGCCGCCCCCGGAATCTCAAACCAGTACCAGTAGAGTCCCTTGGCGGGAATCATGACTTCCGCCCTCCAGGCCTCGTAGAGGTCCGCCCCCGCAAACGCGGGGCACAGCGCCATCGGGACCGACCGCACGCTCCCGTCCTTATCGAAACGCAGATGCAGCGCCGGCGCGCCGCCCGAATCGCAGTGGAGCAGCCCCCGCTCCAGCAGCAGCGTCAGACAAACAGAAGACCCGGCGCGGCAGGCGCCGGCCGGATCCCGAAACATCGCATTCGAAGTATCATGTATTGCTTTGATCATAGGTGTCCTGTTACTTCCGTTTAGATCCGATCCCCCTTGCGGCAGAGGAACGGATGGGTCAGATAGCCGGACAGGAGTCTGCCGTCATTGATGATGACCTCCTTATCCAGCACAGCGTAGTTCAGCCGGGCACCCTCACCTACGGTGGAGTCCTGCATGATGACGCTGTTCTCAACAATGGCGTTTTTCTTGATCCGCGCCCCACGGAAAACGATGCTGTTGCGGACCTCGCCTTCGATGACCGCGCCATCGGCGATCATGGAGTTCGAGACCTTTGCATCCTTGCCGTAGCGGGTCGCCGGGCTGTCCTTGGTCTTGGTGATGACCGGCCCGGAAGGAGCGTGGAACAGCTGCGCCCGTACGTCGTAATCCAGCAGAGCCAGACTGCCGCTCAGATACGAGGGCAGATCCTCCAGATAGATGACCATGTCATCCGAGAAATGGGCGTAGACCTTATTGGTATTGATCATCTCCTGCAGCTGCTCCAGCGGCGTGAGACCCCGGGGATTGTTGTTCAGCGAATCCAGCAGAGCCAGCAGCTTTTCCCGTTCGATCACGGCAGTGTTCATGGTCATCTCGCTGATCAGAGCCTCCCCCTTTGCCGGATCAAAGGAAATGATCCGGCCGTCATCCGCCGTGACCAGACCGATCCGCCGGTACAGCGGCGTTTCATTGACCACATTGCGGCAGAAGAGGCAGGTGATGTCCGCCTTCCGGTCGATGTGATCCTGCAGGAGGGCCGTGAAATCGATGCTGCCCACGTATCCCGTGCCGCAGAGGATGAGGTATTTTTCTTTCAGCTGACGCATATAGAAAGCGTTGTTGCGGAGGGTCTGCAGCCGGGAGCCGTTCGCCAGAGAGCTTCCGGCGGAGGACAGCGGCGGCAGATACCGCAGACCGCCGTTCTTCCGGTCCAGATCCCACTCAGCGCCGGACTGCACATGGTGCATGACGCTGTCGTACTGCTGCCCCATGATGACGCCCACGCTGCTGATGTCAGCGTTGACCAGATTGCTGAGGCTGAAGTCGATCTGCCGGTACTTGGCGCCGAAGGGAACCGCTGCCAACGTGCGGTGCTCGGTCAGCTCTTTTGACAGATTCGCAGCATTGTCTGCTAAAATGATTCCTGCAGCATCCATATTATCTGCCTCCTTTCTTCGCATCGGCATCCGCCGGCTCCAGATCCGCCGCAGAAGCGATGATCTTTCCCGGGGCGATGGTGCAGCCCGCCGGGATAGTCACATTCGGCCCGATGACCGTCAGCTCGCTGTCATCCTCCAGCGGCGCTCCGATCCGCGCGCCGTCACCGATCGTGACGTTTTCCGCGATGATCGCGTGGTCGACCTGCGCACTCTCACCGACGGTGGTCTGTGACATAATGACGCTGTCGGCGACGCCCGCGTCCTTGCGGACGGCTACCTCGCTGAAGATAACGGAATCCTTCACCGTGCCCAGCAGGGAACCGCCGTCGCCGATGATGGAGTTGGTCACACAGGCGTCCTCCCCCATGTACTCCGGATGTGTGAATCCGTGGCGGTAGTAGATCTTCCAGGCCGGATCGTTGAGGAACAGCTCCGGAATATCCCCCAGCGCGTCCATATTGGCCGCCCAGAACGAGGACAGCGTACCGACGTCCTTCCAGTAGCCGCCGTACAGATAAGCGAACATCCGCTCGCCGGCCGCCAGCATCCGCGGGATGACGTTCTTGCCGAAGTCGCTGTCGGAATTCGGATCCAGCTCGTCTTCGTTCAGATACTGGATCAGCTTGTCCGTGCTGAAAATATAGACGCCCATGCTGGCCAGGGTGCTGCTCGGCTGCGCCGGCTTCTCATGAAATTCCGTGATCCGTCCCGTACTGTCGGTGGTCATGATGCCGAACCGGCTGGCCTCCTCCAGAGGCACGTCGATGACGGAGATCGTGCAGTCCGCCTCGTTTCGGATGTGCTCCTCCAGCATGATCCGGTAGTCCATCTTATAGATATGGTCTCCGGAAAGGATCAGCACATACTTCGGGTTGTAGCGCCGGATGAACCGCAGATTCTGGTAGATGGCGTTGGCCGTTCCCAGGAACCACTCCGCGCCCTTCTCCCCTTCATAGGGGGGCAGCACGTGCATTCCGCCGAACTTCAGGTTCATGTCCCAGGGCTCGCCCCGGCCCAGATAGTCGTTCAGCTCCAAAGGCTGGTACTGGGTCAGCACGCCCACGGTATCAATGTCCGAATTGATGCAGTTGGACAGAGGGAAGTCGATGATCCGGTACTTGCCTCCGAAGGGAACGGCCGGTTTGGCGGTCGTCTTCGTCAGCGGGACCAGCCGGCTGCCCTGACCGCCGGCCAGAAGCATGGCTACGATTTGCTTTCTTTCACTCATGTGACACCCATCTCCTTTCGAGTATGATCGCGGACAGCGGCGGCAGATTCAGCCGCAGGTACTGCTCCTGCCCGTGGCACTGCCCGGTATAGACTCTGTATTGTTTCTTCCGGCGCTTTCCGGACCCGCCGAAGCGCTTCATGTCCGTATCCAGCACCCGTTCATAGTGATCGGCCTCCGGTACGCCGATGTGCACATCCCGCCATTCCTGCCCGGACAGGTTCAGTATGCAAAGGCTGGTCTGTCCGTCTGCGCCGGTGCGCAGGTAGGAATAGATATTGCGGTCCATGTCATCGGCATCGATCCAGGTGAATCCGTCCCAGGTGTTGTCCTGAGACCACAGCGCGGGACTCTTCAGATAGAGCTGATTCAGCTCCGCTACGAATCCCTGCATCCGGCGATGCTTGTCGTAATCCAGCAGGAGCCAGTCCAGCTCCTGTTTCTCGTTCCATTCGATGAACTGACCGAACTCGCAGCCCATGAACAGGAGCTTCTTGCCCGGATGGCTCATCATATACACATAAAAGGCCCGCAGACCCGCGAATTTCTGATCGTAGTCCCCCGGCATCTTGTCCAGCAGGGAGAGCTTACCGTGGACGACCTCGTCGTGGGAGATCGGCAGGACAAAGTTCTCGCTCCAGGCATAGGTGATGGAGAAGGTCAGCTTGTGATGCACGCCCCGGCGGTAAATCGGATCCGTGTGGAAATACTCCAGACAGTCGTTCATCCAGCCCATGTTCCACTTGAAATTAAAGCCCAGTCCGCCCTTGGACGGGGGCATGGTGATCATGGGCCAGGCAGTGGACTCCTCGGCGAACATCAGCACTCCGGGGAACTCGGTGAGGATCGACTTGTTTAGCTCCTGCAGGAAGCTGACCGCCTCCAGGTTCTCCCGGCCGCCGTTTCGGTTCGGCCGCCACTGCCCGTCCTCCCGGCAGTAATCCAGATAGAGCATGGCCGATACCGCGTCCACCCGCAGACCGTCCGCGTGGTAGACATCGCAGAAGAAGGCGGCGCTGGACAGCAGGAAGCTGCGGACTTCGCTGCGCCCAAAGTCAAAGGCGCAGGTGCCCCAGCCTTTGTGCTCCCGGCGCAGCGGGTCCGGATCTTCATAGAGGAAGTCTCCGTCGAAGCTGACCAGACCGTAGGCGTCCTTGGGGAAATGGGCGGGGACCCAGTCCAGAAGAACCCCCAGCCCTGCCTGGTGGGCTTTGTTCACGAAATATTTGAAGTCGGCGGGATCGCCGTAGCGGCTCGTCACGGCGAAATAACCGGTGCTCTGATAGCCCCAGGATCCGTCGAAGGGGTACTCCATGACGGGCAGAAGCTCCAGATGGGTGTAGCCCATCTTCTTCGCGTAGGGGATCAGGGTGTCGGCGCTTTCCCGGTAGGTGAAGTAGCTGCCGTCCGCATGCCGCCGCCAGGAACCGAGGTGAACCTCATAGATGTTCATCGGCGCCGTGTAGGGGTTGGCCCGCCGTCGCTCTTCGAGCCAGGCGTCATCCTTCCAGGGGAAATCCTCCGCAAGGCACACCAGACGGGATGCCATCTGGCGGATCTGATCCTCCCGGGGCTGCTCCGCGGAGAAGCCGTAGGGATCGGCCTTGTAGATCACCTTGCCGGCGCGGGTTTTGATCGCGTATTTATAGCAGTCTCCGGCCCGGGCGGAGGGGCACACCGCCTCCCAGATCTCAGGGTCGTCCTCCAGCCTTTGCATGGGGGAAGCCGAAGCGTCCCAGCCGTTGAAGTCGCCGGCCACCGAGACGGCCCGGGCACCCGGAGCCCACACCCGGAAGCAGAATCCGTCCGTTTCACCCAAAGGCCGGGCGCCGAGGAACTCGTAGGCCCGGGTCCCCTTGCCCTGATGGAACAGGTATTTCGCGTAAGAAATGTCGTTTTGCGTTTCCGCCATGATATTTTCTCGCCAAGTGTTAAAGAAAGTGGTATAATCATCCTTTGTTAGGTATTTTTATTATACAGAAACAAGGAGGAAACCGCAATGACGAAAAACATTCTGTTTGTCACATCGGAAGCCGTTCCTTTTGTTCATACAGGAGGCCTTGGGGAAGTCGCCACGGCGCTGCCCAAGAATCTTAACGCCAGAAAGCAAAAGGACATCGACTGCCGGGTCATTCTGCCGCTGTACGGATCCATCGCCGATACTTACCGGGAGCAGATGACGCTGCTCGGTACCGGATCGGTCCGCCTGGGATGGCGGGAGCAGTACCTGGGGGTGCTGACCATGGATCTGGAGGGAGTGACCTATTATTTTATCGATAACGAGTACTACTTCAGAAGAGAGGGGCTGTACGGATATTACGACGACTGCGAGCGGTTCGTGTATTTCTCAAAGGCTGTATTTGAGGCTTTGAACATCATCGACTTCGTGCCGGACATCATCCACGCCAACGACTGGCAGTGCGCCATGGTGCCGGTATATCAGTTCGCGGTATACCGCAGGGAATTTACGAAGACGATCTTCACGATCCACAACATCCAGTATCAGGGTCAGTACGGCAAGGACGTGCTGGGAGACATCGTGGATCTGCCGGAGGAGGCGTTCCATCTGGTGGAATACGATGACGATGTCAACCTGATGAAGGGGGCCATCGAGTGCGCCGACATCGTCAGCACCGTCAGCCCGACCTACGCCCGGGAGCTGTCGGATCCGGCCATCGCCTTCGGGATGGATCCCATCATCCGCAAGAACGAGTACAAGCTGCGGGGGATCCTGAACGGCATCGATACGGACAGCTACAATCCGACGAAGGACAAGGCCATCGCGAAGACCTTCTCCTTCCGCAGACCGGCGGGCAAGAAGGACTGCCGCCGGGCGCTGCAGGAGGAACTTTCGCTGCCGGT
The DNA here is from genome assembly GCA_017459895.1 of Bacillota bacterium. Classification (GTDB taxonomy): domain Bacteria; phylum Bacillota; class Clostridia; order Peptostreptococcales; family Anaerovoracaceae; genus Lentihominibacter. The sequence goes on from JAFUCA010000006.1 coordinate 291,880, forward strand.
GCGGGAGGACGTGCCGGTCATGGCGATGATCACCCGGATGGTGGAAGCGAAGGGTATGGATCTGGTCACCGAATCCATCGACCGGATCCTGGACCGGGATCTGGTCCAGTTCGTGCTGCTGGGAACCGGCGACGGAGCCTACGAAGAGTTCTTCCGCGGGCTGCAGCAGAGGCATCCGGACCGGTGCTGCTGCATGATCGAGTTTGATCCGGCGAAGTCCCGCAGGATCTACGCGGGGGCGGATCTGTTCCTGATGCCCTCCAGGATCGAAGCCTGCGGCCTGGCGCAGATGATCTCCTGCCGCTACGGCACGGTGCCCATCGTGCGGCAGACGGGAGGTCTGGCCGATTCCATTCAGGACTGCCGTCTGGGCAGGGGGAATGGTTTTGTGTTCAGCGAATACACCGGGGCGGGACTGGAGGCAGCGGTCAGCGCCGCGGCGGATCTGTACGCGGATCGGGAGGACTGGGACAAGCTGGTCCTCTACGATATGAAGCTGAACTTCGGCTGGAAGATCGCATCTCAGGAGTATGTCGAAATGTATGAAAACCTGATGAGAGGAGAAGTATAAACGGAAGATGAAGTTAGGTAAGAACAAGACAGGTCAGGACAAGATCACGTTCCGGGAGGATCTGATCGAATGCCTGGAGAACAAGTATCACACCACCTTTGAAGACGCCTCCGCGACGGAGATGTACAAGGCGGTGGCAACGGTGGTGAACCAGCAGCTGCTGGAGAAGCGCTGGGAGTTCAACCGCAAGGTCCGCCAGGGACAGCTGGAGAAGCAGGGCCGCAAGAAGGTCTACTACATCAGCATGGAATTCCTGATGGGCCAGTCTTTGAAGAACAATCTGTACAACCTGGGAGAAACGGAGATGGTGCGGCAGATCGTCGAGAGCCGCGGCATGGATCTGGAGGAGCTGTTCGACGAAGAGCCGGACGCGGGTCTGGGCAACGGCGGCCTGGGGCGGCTGGCGGCCTGCTATCTGGCGGCGCTGACCACCTGCGGCTACGATGCCACCGGCTTCAGCCTCCGCTACGAATACGGCCTGTTCCGCCAGCATCTGGTGGACGGCTGGCAGGCGGAGATGCCGGACAACTGGCTGCCCGGCGGACGGGTCTGGCTCAATCCGAGAGAGGATGAGACTTTCAAGGTCGGATTCTACGGCAACTATCACGAATACTGGACGGAGAAGGGTCTCGTCAGCGAGGTCCGGGACCAGGAGGTCGTGGAGGCCGTTCCCTATGATATGTATGTCAGCGGTGCCGATACCGAAGCGGTGGGCAAGCTGCGTCTGTGGAGATGCCGGGACTCCGAGGGATTCGACATGGCGTCCTTTAACAGCGGCGATTTCACCAGAGCTGCCCAGACCAACAACAAGGCGGAGCTGATCACCAAGGTCCTGTACCCGGCGGACAACATCGAGGAGGGCAAGGAACTGCGGCTGAAGCAGCAGTACTTCATGTGCTCGGCCAGCGCACAGAACATCCTGCGGGATCACTACCGCCTGCACCGGACGCTGGACAACCTTCCCGAGAAGGTCTCCATCCACATCAATGACACCCACCCGGCGCTGATCATCCCGGAGATGATGCGCCTGCTCATCGACGAATACGGCTATGACTGGGAACGGGCCTGGACCATCGTCAAGGGCACGGTTTCCTATACCAACCACACGGTTCTGGCGGAGGCTCTTGAGAAGTGGAAGAGCGAGCTGGTCCACATGATGCTGCCCCGGATCTACGTGATCCTGCAGGAGATCGACCGGCGCTTCCGCATGGAGATGGAGCGCAAGTTCCCGGGGGACGAGGGCAAGATCAACTACATGGTGCCCTTCGGCTACGGCGAGATCCGCATGGCGAACCTGTCCATCGTCGGCTCCAGTCACATCAACGGCGTTTCCGGGCTGCATTCGGACATCCTGAAGGATGACCTGTTCCACGATTTCTATCTGGCGTATCCCGAGATGTTCACCAATGTGACCAACGGCATCGCCTACCGGCGGTGGCTCTGCCAGTCCAACCCGGGTCTGGCCAGCCTTTTGGATGAGTGCATCGGAGACGAATACCGGCGGACCCCGGCGAAGCTGGGAGAGTTCATCAAATTCGCGGATGACAGGAAGGTGATCGAGAAGCTGGACAAGGTGAAGCGGGAGAACAAGGTGCGCTTCGCCGAATACCTGAAGAAGGAGAGCGGCATCGTCATCGATCCGGACGCTACGTTCATCACCCAGGCCAAGCGGCTTCACGAGTACAAGCGGCAGCTGCTGAACGCGCTTCACATCATCGCCAGATACAACGAGCTGAAGGACAATCCGGATCTGCAGGTGCAGCCGGAGGTCTATCTGTTCGGCGCAAAGTCCGCACCGAACTACTACGTCGCCAAGGACGTGATCCAGCTGATCTGGAGCCTGGGGGAGGAGATCCGCAAGGATCCGGTCATTTCGAAAAAGCTGCAGGTGGTCTTCCTGGAGAACTACCGGGTTTCCATGGCGGAGAAGCTGATGCCGGCAACGGACATTTCCGAGCAGATCTCGCTGGCGGGCAAGGAAGCCAGCGGCACCGGCAACATGAAGATGATGATCAACGGCGCGGTAACCATCGGAACGCTGGACGGAGCCAATGTCGAGATGCATGAAGCGGTGGGAGATGACAATATCTTCATCTTCGGCCAGAAGGCGGACGAGGTGGAGGCCCACCTGCGGGAGGGCTACGACAGCCGTCAGTTCTATCAGATGGACCGCGGTCTGAAGGCGGCGGTCGACCGTCTGGACCGGGGATTCAACGGTCACTCCTTCGACTACATCAAGGATTATCTGCTGAAGCCCACCTACAGCATCGCGGACCCCTACATGTGTCTGTACGATTTCGGCGACTACCGCCGGGCGCATGAGGAGATCCGGGAAGCCTATATGGACCGGATGCGCTGGGGCCGCATGTCCATCACCAATATCGCAAAGGCTGAGCGGTTCGCTGCGGACCGCGCGGTGAAGGAATACGCGGACCGGATCTGGGAAACCAAGCCGGTGGTGTAGGACGGAGCATTTTTACGAGGACAGGGCAGAATGAATGCATAAACAACGCGAGGTAGTACAAATGTACTACCTCGTGAGTCTTTTTGGTAGAGTAGTCAGCCTTACCTGCGGATGATGTCCTCCCGGCCAGCGTCATGCAGTATGGACAGGATTCACGTTTGCCGTCTCAATGATCTCCGAGATCTTCACCGGGCGGTGCTCCTTCATCGAGAGGGTCGCAGCTGCGGCCATCAGCACCGGGGGCAGTCCATCCTCCCCGTTGACCTCGGGCCCTGTCCCTGTCTCCAGCGCACGGGCGAAGGACTGCATCTCGGAGATGAATGCCTGGGTATACCGGTCGAACATCACCCGGTGCATGGGAGCGCTGCAGGTGCTGTCCGCAGTCAGAATGCGGGCAGTGTGCAGGACGTCATTATCGTTGAAAGCCATGCCCCGGGAGCCGAACACCTCCACCCTCTGGTCATAGCCGTAGACCGCCTGACGGCTGTTGTCGATCATTCCGATGGCGCCGTTCTCGAAGCGAAGCATGACGGCAGCGGTATCGACATCGCCGGCTTCTCCGATGGCCGGATCCACAAGAACAGATCCCCAGGCCTGGACCTCTGTGACCTCACAGCCTGCCAGGAACCGTGCCATATCGAAGTCATGGATCATCATATCGTAGAAAATCCCACCAGATACTTTCACGTAGTCGATGGATGGCGGCTCCGGATCCCGGGAACTGATCCTGATCAGATTCACATCTCCGACACTGCCGGAGCGAACCATATCGTACACCGCCCGATGATTATGATCAAAGCGGCGGCAGAAACCGATCTGAAGAATGACACCGGCGTTTTCCGCGGCATCGATGGCTTCCCGCACCCGAGCAAGATCATAATCGACAGGCTTCTCACAGAAGATGTGTTTGCCGGCCTTTGCGGCTTCAATGATGTATTCTGCGTGGGTGTTCGTTGAGGAGCAGATGATAACCGCATCGATATCGGGATCGTCAAAGATCTCCCGGGCGTCCGTGGTGACTTTCGGGATATGGTGCTGCCGTGCAAAGGCTGTGATTTCTTCGTTCAGCATCGGATCCGCCAATGCAGTGATATTGATCTGCGGAACAGAAGATGTGATGTTTCTGATATGAACCCTGCCGATCCTGCCGGCTCCGATGATTCCAGTGTTCATGGGAATGCTCCTTTCGTGGTAAAAAATTCATCGCGGTAGTACTTTTTGAATTGACGATGTACGGCCTTTCCTCACTGGTCAGCCGTTCCATATCTGATCGTTCGCATCCTCTGCCAGGAGCCATTCGTGTTCCGAAACATCGATGCGGGTCTTGAGCCAGGGATCTTCCTCCAGATGCCGGATCCCCCATAGGTAGCACATGGCGTATCCCGGAGCAGCCACCTGGGAATGAAATCCGTGGTTGATAACGGTGAGTCCATTATTCTCCACTTGATAGACTTCTCCGTTGGCAAAGCCGGCTCCGAACCCCTGTGGCCGGTCGAACCGGTAGAAGTATACCTCCGGCTGCGGATGATAGTGCGGCGGATAGGAGGACCACTTTCCCGGATAGTTCAGAACTTCTCCCAGAACCATGTTGGAGAAGGGGGCGTTGTCGTGGTCAAAGAACGTTTTGATCTGCCGTTCCATACAGCCCTGCAGTTCGCCCTGCCCTCCGGCGTGTTGGACCTGAATGTCCTCCGGACGGTAGAGCACCGGTTCGTAGGGAACGTCATTGAAGGTCTTCTGCAGATACAGTTCCGCAGGGGAGACGGCGGTCAATTCGATCCTGGCTGCAGCGGGAGCCAGAAGGCAGGTGGCTTCGTCCCGGAACATGTCCCGGCGGGAGCATCGGACGGAACGCGAAGCGGATGCTCCCGCCGTGCTCCGCGCAGCGTCAATGCCATGGAGCGACCAGGAAATCGTGACCTCTCCGTTCAGAAGACAGACGGCACATTCCTTTTCGTTTTCCTGAACAATGTAGCGCTCTCCGGCTTCCAGAACCAGGATGCCAACATCCATCTGTGTCCCCAGATCATCACGATCGGAATCGATATAGGCGTTATAGCCGGGTTTCAGTACTCTGTGAATGTACATTCGTTGTTCCTTTCTGATACAGACTGGTCTGCTAGTACTTTCTGGCCTGCCGCCGGTGATCCAGAACGTCTTCCAATGCGGCTTTTCCGGCAGCGCTGTCCGTTTCTTCTGCGATGCCGATGTTCCACCAGCTTTCATATCCGTCGGTCATGGTCTTGGGGACGATCTTTAGATGGAACAGGCAGGGCAGACTCTGGCCGCGGGCGTCCCGGACGGCATTCTCAAACTCCTCCAGATTCCGGCAGGTATAGGCCTTGAAGCCATAGCCGGAGGCGATCATCGCAAAGTCGACGGGGATCAGATCTCCGGCAAGATGCCCCGCATCATCCCGATACCGGAATTCGGTGGCAATGCTGCCCACACCGTTGGACATCTGAAGATTGTTGATGCAGCCGAAACCGCAGTTATCAAAGATGAGGAGATTGGTCTTCACACCTTCCTGCAGGGTGGTCATGATCTCACTGTGGAGCATCTGGAAGCTGCCATCGCCCAGCACGGCGTAGACCTCGCGGTCCGGCTGTGCCAGTTTCGCACCCAAGGCGGCTGCGACTTCATATCCCATGCAGGAATAGCCGTACTCTGCATGGTAGGTATCCTTCACATTCGTAGTCCAGAGTCTCTGCAAATCGCTGGGAAGGCTGCCGCCGGCGGTGACCAGGATGGCGTCATCATCGATGATCTGCCGCAGACGGCAGAGAACAGCGGTCTGTGTTAGGGAACTGCCGGTGAGTTTTCGATACTCAGGAATGGTCCGGGGGTCCCGGGCAGTGACTTCTGGCTCGAAGGCATCGCTGTCACAGATCAGCCCGGCCAGCCTTTGCACCTCCTGAAGCCAGGCGGTTTTGGCGTCCCGGATCTCGTTTCTCCATGCGCTTCGATAACCGATTTCCTTCAGGAGCCGGGAGAGCCCTGTGACACCCATCAGAGCGTCGCCGACGGCTTTCACCGCGTCCATCTTGTACGCATGGTAACGGTTGATGTTGATGGTGACGAAACGGACATCGGGATTTCGGAACTGCCATTTGGAGCCGGTGGTGAAGTCCTCCAGACGCGTGCCGATGGCGATGACACAGTCTGCCTTCTTCGCGATCCGGTTGGCAGCCAGTGTGCCGGTGGTGCCGATTCCCCCAAGACACATGAGGCTGTCACTGCTGCAGGCGCTCTTCCCTGCCTGGGTCTCCCCGAAGGGAATGCTGTATCGCTCACAGAATTTCTGAACAGCGGCGCCTGCTTCGGAGTACTTCACGCCTCCGCCCACGATGACCAGAGGGTGACGGCTTCCGCTGACCACGGAGGCGATGTCGTGAAGTTCTTCCTCCACCGGGGCCGGACGGGTGATGCGGTGCACGCGCCTCTTAAAGAAGTCCTCCGGATAATCATAAGCTTCTCCCTCTACGTCCTGGCAGAGCGCAATGCAGACGGCGCCTGTCTCGGCGGGATCCGTCAGTACACGCATGGCATTGATCAAAGCGGTCATCAGATGCTCTGGACGGGTGATGCGGTCCCAGTATTTGCAGACGGGACGGAAGGCGTCGTTGGTGGTGACGGCGAGAGAGAAACTCTGTTCCAGCTGCTGCAGCACGGGATCCGGCTGCCGACTGGCAAAGGTATCCGCAGGAAAGAGCAGCAGGGGGATATTGTTCACGGTAGCCGTAGCAGCGGCGGTGACCATATTGGCTGCCCCCGGCCCTACTGAGGAAGCACAGGCGATGATCCTGCGGCGGTTGTTTTGCTTCGCGAAGCCGATGGCCATATGGCACATGCCCTGTTCATTTCTTCCCTGGAACAGCTTCAGCTGTCCCGGATCCTGATCCATGGCCTGGCCGATGCCCAGGGCGATACCGTGACCGAAGATCGTGCTGATTCCTTCCACGAACTTCATTTCCCGTCCGTCGAAGGATATGTACTGGTGATCCAGGAACCGAACCAGTGCCTGGGCGACCGTCATTCGAATCGTACTCATTGAGATATCTCCTTCCTGATGGTGTATTTGGATGCTGACCCGTTCAGACGGGTCGTGTGCTCATCAGATGCCGGCGTGTTCCCGGAGAAACGCACGGGCCATCAGCGCGTATTTCAGGGGATCTGCAAAAGCTGGATCCTGCTCTGCTTCCACCAGCAGCCATCCTTCATAACCGGATTCCTCCAGCAGACGAAAGACAGCCCCGAAGTCGGTATCTCCGTCGCCGGGGACGGTGAAGACGCCGCGGCGTATGGCATCGAGAAAGCTGAGATGCTCATCTCTGGCAGCAGCCAGAATCCCAAGGCGAAGATCCTTCAGGTGCACATGGCCGATGCGATCAGGGAACTTCCGCAGAATGAACAGGGGGTCTTCACCTGCAAAGGTGAAGTGTCCGGTATCATAGCAGAGTGACACCAGTGCCGGATCCGTCCGTTCCAACAGGCGCGCTGTTTCCGCTGCGGTCTGGATCACGGTCCCCATATGGTGGTGATAGCAGAGGCGAATACCAGCTTTTGCAGAAATCTGCCCTAACTGGTTCAGACCCTGGCTCAGCTGATCCCATTCCTCCTCGGTCATGATATGCCGGTGATCATCCAGAATGGGCAGATCGCTTTTTCCCTGGATGCTGAAGCTCTGCTCACTGACATTGATGCGACGGGCACCGACGGCGGCGAGAAAGGTAAGCGTTTCCTGAAATGACGCTTTATTCTCCGCATAAGACTTCGTAAGGAGAAAGGAACTGAACCAGCAGCTGGCGACCTGAAGGCCCCGCAGCTGCAGAGCGCGGCCCAGAATCTGTGGATCTTTAGGGAATTTATTGCCGATTTCGCAGCCTGTGAATCCTGCCAGAGCCATTTCACTGACGGTCTGGGCGAAAGTGTTCTCCGCCCCCAGTTCCGGCATGTCGTCGTTGCACCAGGCGATGGGCGCGATGCCGGGGAAGACTTTTTTTGGATCAAACATAGAAGGATACCTCACATCATACATTTCCAGCCCGATTGATCAAGGCTCTTTCTCATTAGCGGAACAGGTCCATGATGGCCCTGGAAGCAGTCTGACTGTCCGATACCGGCAGCAGCTCGCAGCCGATGTATCCCTGGTACCCCAGATGCTCAAGATGGCGAATTACATTGCGGTAGTTGATCTCTCCGGTTCCGGGTTCATGGCGGCCGGGAGCATCTGCGATATGGATGTGGCCGATGGTGTCGAGGCAGGTGTCGATGGTGTCGCAGATGGATCCCTCGTTATTCAGCTGCATGTGATATGCATCGTAAAGGATCCGGACTCTGGGAGAATCGATCAGCCGTATCATGTCCGCTGCCATGGCGGTGGAGCGCAGGAAGTTGCCGGGATGATCCGTGGTCACGTTAAGTGCCTCCAGATTGCAGGTGACACCGGCGCTCTCTGCCAGCCTGCGCACATCCAGAAGCATGTCGTACATGCTGCACAGTTTTGTAGTAAAAGACAGATCATCGCAGGAATCCAGAACGACTCCGCCTTCCCCCAGACCATTGGAATGGATTGTGACCGATTCCGCTCCTATGGAGACTGCGGCGTCCAGAGACTGCTTCAGAAAGTCCAGATAACGTTTCTTATGCGTAGGGTCGATCAGAGAAAACTCCGCGTCACCGTTGAATCCGCTGATGCCGATGCCGGCATCCTCCGCCAGGCGGCGGATTTGTGGCAGATCCTTATCGGTCCAGCTCCAGAATTCTATGAGATCAAATCCCGCTTTCTTCGCGGCTTCGAAGCGGGCTTCCCAGGGAAGCTCGGTAAAAATGGTCTCGATACATGCAGTCACTTTCATTATGGTATGGCCTCCTTCATGATGGATTTCCTGTGATTGCGAAAGAAAATCGTTGAAAATTCGTATGAGTGCACGTGCACGCAAATCCAACGACAAAACAATAGACCATTATGGGAAAAAAGTCAATAGTTTTTTAAAGAACAAATTGAAGGAGATTGCCCGAAAAAAAGAATCAGAGGCATTCCGCAGAGATCACATTATAGAAGGTACGGATCTCCTCTTGAGGAATCGGCTTACCGGTAAGCAGATAATCCCGCAGCATCTGGAGCGGCTTGAAGCCCTGCCGGTAGATGTTCTGCTCAATGGTCAGATCGATGTCCCCGCTGCGCAGGTAGTCCAGCGTTCGGGGCGGGATATCGTGGCTGATGGTAATGAGGTGCTCGCCGCCGAACCGGCACCGGGTCTCAACATAAGCAGAGACGGAAGACGTCGCAAGATAGACTCCGCGCAGCGTGGCTTCGCTCTGCAGGATTTCTGCCGTTCTGCGGCTGGTCAGTTCGTTGTCCTCATAAGTATAGACAGTAATGCTGTTCAGCTCGGTGATTGCATGCTCTCGCAACGCATCCTGAAACCCGCGGACGCGGTTGACGTGTGCGGAATACTCCCGCCGTCCGCCGAGAACCAGGATGGATCCGGGCCGGGAGATCATCTTCGCCATCATCTCCCCTGCGATACGGCCGCTTTTATAGGAGTCTTCTCCAACGAAAGACCGCCGACGGCTGTCCGGAATGTCGGAATTGATGGTGATGACCGGGATATCCTGCTCGGCCAGATCATCGATGGCTCGGATCAGCGGCGCGCAGTCCTGCCCGGACAGGGCGAGAGCGCCGATGCCGGCTTCGCACAGTTCGTCAATGATCCGCAGATACCCTCCCGGATCGTTGGCATCACATTCCCGAACCTCCACCGCGATGCCCACGGCGTTACATTCCCGGGTCCCTTCTCGGATGCCCCGCAGCACCTCGTCATGAAAGAATCCCTGCTGATCGGGAATGATAACACCGATTTTCGGCTGACGATGCGTTCTCACCAGTGCCCGGGCAGATACGTTCGGCGTGTACTGCAGCTCTTCCAAAGCCTGGAGCACCTTTTCCCTGGTTTCGCTGTTGACGATGCCGCGTCCGTAAAGAACGCGGTCAACGGTACCGCGAGACACACCGGCACGGGCAGCAACATCTTTGAGGGTGATAGCCATAACAGATCCTTTCGTATCACAGCAGGGAATCCATTCCGTGGATCCTGCGCTGCAGCATGATTCGTTTCTTCTCTATATCATAGACCGACCTGACGGCAGGTGTAAAGGAAAAAAAGATTGACATTGGTTTCCGGGAAATATATATTCAAGAAAAGAGTGCACGTGCACTCAAAAGATGGATAAGTAAAACAACACAAACAAAGGAGCATACGGAAATGAAAACGATACAGCAGGCTGCCGGAACGGATCACGGCCGCTATCCGGAACGGATCCTCCAGTTCGGCGAAGGCAATTTTCTCAGAGCCTTTGCGGACTGGATGATCGATGATCTCAACGAGAAGGGGCTTTATCGGGGAAGCATCTGTCTGTGCCAGCCGATCCCTGGAAATGAGAAGCTGCGCGGGATCCTGAATGAGCAGGACGGTGACTATACCGTGATCATGCGGGGGATGAATGACGAAGGATCGGCGGCGGAAACGGAGCGGATCGTCACATCCGTTTCCAGGTGCATCAATGCCTATGATGATTATGAGCAGCTGCGCCGGCTGTTCTGCTCTGAGGATCTGGAAGTGATCATTTCCAATACAACAGAAGCGGGAATCTGCTACCGGGAAGGGGAGCGCCTCGAAGCGAGACCTGCGGAATGCTTTCCCGCCAAGCTCACCCAGCTTTTGCATGACCGGTACGAGAAGTTCGGGGGAAAAGGTCACGGACTCCTCTTCCTGCCGGTGGAGCTGATCGATGACAATGGATATGAACTGCGGAAGATCATCCTCCGTTACGCGCGGGAGTGGGATCTGGGTGAGGATTTCTGCCGGTGGATCGAAGATGAGAACATGTTTGCCAGCACCCTGGTGGACCGGATCGTGACCGGTTTCCCGGCGGATGAGATCGAGAGTCTGCAGGACCGGATGGGATACCGGGATCAGGCGGTGGTGACCTGTGAGAGCTTCAGCCTCTGGGTCATCGAGGGAGATCCCGTCTGGCAGCGGATCCTGCCCCTGGGCAAGGGCGATGGGGGCGTCATCTGGACTGAGGATGTCCGCCCGTACAAGATGCGCAAGGTTCGTGTCCTCAACGGAGGGCATACGTCGACCGTGCTGGCGGGGATCCTGTCGGGGCATGAGCTGGTCCTGGACCTGATGGAGAGCCCGGTATATGAGACATTCCTGCGGGATCTTCTCCGGGAGGAGGTCATTCCCGGGGTGCCGCTGGCCAGAGAAGAAGTGGAGCAGTTCGCCAGAGATGTACTGCAGAGATTTCGCAATCCATATATCCGGCACAGGCTGCTGGATATCTCCATGAATTCCTGCGCGAAGTTCGTCACACGATGTCTGCCGTCGCTGCTGGCCTATCAGCAGAGGGAAGGAAGCCTGCCGGATCGTCTGGTATTTTCCCTGGCTGCGCTGATCCGGTTCTACCGGGCGGAGCAGGCGGATGGGGTCTGGACCGGCCGCAGGGAGGATGGCAGCGCATATCCGATTCGGGACAGCGAGGACAACATCGCGTTCTTCGCAGACGCCTGGGCGGCTGCTTCTCAGGAACCGGACGGTGACATGGGCAGGCTCTCGGAGCGGATCCTGGGCAGAGTAGAACTCTGGGGCATGGATCTGTCGGCGGTGCCGGGTCTGCCAGATCAGGTGGCCGGATATCTGGAGCGGATGAAACAGGAGAAGCTGGAGGAGATCATATGGGAGATCAGCGGAGCAAGATCATAAAGATCAGGGGAACGGATAACGTCGCGGTGGCGCTGGAGGCGCTTTGCCCCGGGGAGACAGTGAGGGCCGGGGACGTAGAGGCCGCGGTCAGAGAGGCAGTGCCGGCCGGACATAAGCTCGCCCTGCAGAGGATCGAAGCAGGAGAAGATGTCATCAAGTACGGATATCCCATCGGGCGTGCTGTGCAGGTCATAGAGGCCGGGGAGCACGTCCATACCCACAATCTGAAGACGAATCTGGAGGGCCTGCTGGAGTATGCGTATCATCCCCGGGCAGCCGAGGAGCAAAGGCTGGAGGGGCCTGCATTAAATCGCAGGGCCGCCGCGCAGACGGAAGCGACCTTCGAAGGTTACCGGCGTTCGGACGGCCGGGCCGGGATCCGCAACGAGATCTGGATCATTCCCACCGTGGGCTGCGTGGGGCATACGGCGCAGCTGCTGGCAGCCGAAGGAGAGCGCAGGTTCAAAGGCCGTGTTGACGGGATCCATGCTTTCCTTCATCCCATGGGATGCAGTCAGCTGGCGGAGGATCATCTGCGGACGCAGAAGATCCTGGCAGGCCTGGCCCATCATCCCAATGCCGGTGGTGTGCTGGTGGTGAGCCTGGGCTGTGAGAATAACAACCTGGAGGTATTCCGTCCGTTCCTGGAGGATATCGACGAACGGCGGATCCGGTATCTCGTCACACAGAACGCAGAAGATGAGATCGAAGAGGGAATGAAGCTGCTGGATGAACTGACGGCGGCAGCGGCAGCCGACCGCAGGGAGCCGGTGCCGGTAAGCGCACTGACCATCGGTTTCAAATGCGGCGGCTCCGATGGATTCTCCGGGATCACGGCCAATCCGCTGTGCGGGAGCATCAGCGACTGGATCTGCAGCCAGGGGGGCAGAGCGATCCTCACGGAAGTTCCGGAGATGTTCGGCGCGGAGCAGATCCTGATGGATCGGGCCTGCAGTGAAGAGGTGTTTCGGCAGTCGGTAGACCTGATCAATGGGTTCAAATCGTATTTTCGCCGGTACGGGCAGGAGATCTACGAGAATCCTTCGCCGGGAAACAAAGCCGGGGGAATCACGACGCTGGAAGAGAAGTCTCTGGGGTGTGTGCAGAAGGGCGGCAGGGGCCCGGTATGCGGCGTGCTGGATTACGGACAGGCACCGGCGCGGGCCGGTCTGCATCTGCTGAACGGACCGGGCAATGATCTGGTCTCCTGTACGGACCTGACGGCCAGCGGCGCGCAGATGGTTTTGTTTACCACAGGGAGAGGCAACCCCTTCGGTGCACCTGCCCCAACGGTGAAGATCGCCTCCAATGGAGCGCTGGCCCGAAGGAAACCGGGCTGGATCGACTTCAATGCCGGGCAGGTCATCGAAGGGGCTGCGGGCTTCGGCGGGTTCGACGCTGCGGAGCAGGAACTGAGACAGCTCATTCTCGATGTCGCTTCCGGAAGGACATTCACAAAGAACGAAAAAAACGGCTATCGTGAGATAGCCGTGATGAAAGACGGTGTCATCCTCTGAAACGCCGGGACTGCTTTACCAGCTCTCCAGGATCCAGTCGGTCTCGATTCCGGGATCTGTGGAACCCCGCAGGATCATCTCGCCGGTGAGCTGGATCTTGGATGGTGTGGCGTCGGTATTGCGGAGCCTGCGCAGAAACAGATCGAAGGCGAAGGTTCCCATCTCCTCCTTCGGGACGTGGATGGTGCTAAGCGCCGGACGGACCAGAGATGCCGGGAAGTTGTCGTTGTATCCGAAGATCGCAACATCCTCGGGGATCTTCCGGCCCGCTTCCTGCAGCGCACGCATGGCTCCGATGGCCATCTGGTCGTTACCGGCAGCGACGGCGTCGATGGAGATATCCCTGGACAGCAGTTCCTGCATGCACTGATATCCGCTGAGGGGAGTGTAGTCCCCTTCGGCAATGTACTGCTTCCGAAAGGCGATGTCCGCTTTTTTCAGAGCGCTTACATACCCCCGGGTCCGGGCACGGCCCATGGCGTAGGACTGTGGTGCAGCAATGTAGGCGATGTTTTTTCGGCCCAGCTGGATCAGATGCTCCACGGCCTGTTCTGAACCCTGCTCATCATTGACCACCACCGAATCCAGTGCGGAGTCCAGCGCGGATTCCAGACAGATGACAGGGATCCGGTGTCCGTTGTTGTGCAGCCCCTTCAGCGTCTGGATGTAATCCTGTGCTTTCTTATCGTGAGAATTGGCACAGGAGGACACGAAGATCCCGTCGATGCGCTGTGCGGTCAGCGCCTGGACCTGTGCCTTCTCCTTCTCCAGTTTCCCGGAGGTGCTGTGAACGGTGAGGCTGTACCCTGCCTGATCGGCGCTTTTCTGCAGACTCTTCAGCAGAGGCGGGAAGAACACCGATGTGATGGAGGGAAACAGGACGGCCACGGAATGGCTCCTGCCGCTCTTCAGACTGCGTCCGATGGGATCGACCTGATAATTCAGTTCATTCACAGCCTCCATGACCCGTTTTCGCAGCGGCTCACTGACAGCCTTTGTCCCATTGAGTACGTGGGATACGGTTGAGATGGAGACGTTCGCCTCCCGGGCAACGTCTTTAATGCCGGGGGCTCTGGTATTGTTCTTTTCGGTTTTCATTTCATTCATAGTTATCTAACATCCCCCTTACAGAGCGGATCCACTCTCCGGCTGCGGCTTCTTTGGAAGGAAGCGGGAGACACTCCGCGCTGATGATCCCATTGTAACCGTTTTTGATCAGGACGTCTACAATGGAAGTGAAATCAAGATGTCCTTTTCCGGGCCACCAGCGATTGGAGTCCGCGAAGTGCACATAACGGATGTAGTCCATATTATCCCGGATCGCCTGCAGGATATCGACCTCTTCGATATTCATATGGAAGGTATCGATCATCATGCGGATGTTGGTCAGATCGAATCTGCGGATGAAGTCCGCAATCTCATAGGTATTGCACAGATAATTGTTCTCATACCGGTTGATGGGCTCAAAGACCATGGTGACCTGCTTCTGCCGGGCGTATTCGTCCAGTTTCGTCATGGATTCTCCCAGGAGCGCGATAGTCTCTTCGTATGCATCCTTTGACGGGACATTGCCCCGGACGCAGCCGATGATCACCAGACAGTCGAAGCGGCTGGCAGCATCGATGTATCGCATCATAGCTGCTACAGCCTCCGACCGGTTCTGCGGATCGTCCGAGGTCAGGGACAGCCCCGCGTTCACATAGAGCCGCCCGGTTCCCAATGCGCTGATCTGCATCCCGTTCTCACGCAGAGCGGCTTCGATGCCAGGGTCACCCAGTTCCTCCGGATCGGTGGAGTGAAGTTCCACACAATCGTATCCCAGGGAATGGGCGTAAGCGATCCCCTCCGGGAATGTGCCTTCAAACAGGAACGGAGCGTCACCGATGATCTCCTTGATAACGGTCAGTGATGTTCTGATATTGCAGTTCATTTTTCTCCTCCAAATAAAAACGTTTTTCGATATAGAAGTTGATGTTGCGAAAGTTCAGAAAAATTATTACAAATCAAATATAACTGATAAACGTTGAAAAATCAAGGATTATTTTACATTAAAACGGGATTTTTGATTGGAAGCTCTGGAAAAAGGTATTGACATGATGACGCAAACTTGTTAAACTTCATGCAACAACAGAAAAACGTTTCGCTAAACCAACCACAATAATGATCATTATCAAATCGTTTACACGCAGATGAAAAAGGGAGGTAGCCTATATGAAGCTCACATTAAACGAATCGGGTAAGACATGGCTCACGACGGAAGATCCGGCGATCCTGTTTGAGGACAACGAAGTCGGCAGACTGAAGAAGGAAGTCTGGGACATGACAGAAGAAGAACTGGACAAGGTTCTGGAGGAGTACGGAGTTCCCTCCGCGTCCGAACTGGGTGTTGCAGGAACCTACATTCAGAATACAGCCAGAGGAGATCAGATCGAGAAGCGCCGCAAGGATGACATCGTATTCGTCCCCATCGGATGCACCGAGAACCATGGACTGCATAACAACACCGGACTGGACACGTTCATGTGTACTCAGATCTGTGAGGCGGTTCGCCGCTACACAGCCAAGCAGGGACATGAAGTCAACCTGGCCTTCACACCGCTGAACTATGGCGGACATCCGTACCATCACATCGGCATGCCGGGAACGGTCATCATGCCGCAGGAAGTGGTCACAGAGATGCTGATCTACACCATGCTGGGTCTGTGGGATGACGGATACCGCAAGATCATCTTCATCAACAACCACGGTCATCTGTGGATGCTGGAAGCAGCCATTCAGGAATTCTGCAAGAGATACCAGCTGCCGGGCATTTACAGGGTCATCGACTGGCACCGGGCGGTCAGAGAGTTCTTCTATCCCACCGATGTGCATGACGATTCCCTGGAGACCCACTTCATCCACGCGGACGAAGCAGAGACAGCAGTAGCGCTGCTGATGTTCAAGGATATGGTCAACATGGACTATGTACAGGATAAGCTGGGTGAAGCCCTGCTGCCGGACGGACACATCGATAAGTCCGTGGATCCGTACAGAAGACCGTGCCGCTGGAGCGAGGGCGAAGGTCATGCAGCCATCGAACGTTCTGCGACACCGGAAGGCATCGTCGGCGTCCCTTCCCAGGCGACAGCCCGTAAGGCCAAGAGACCCATCGTCGCGATCCTGAAGTATCTGACACTGCTGCACGATCAGATTCTGGAGGCGTATCCGGCAGGAACCGTTCCGCCAGTGGAGAAGGTGTCGCTGCGTTCCGCGGAGGAACTGGCGCCGTTCCTGAAGGAGCCGCTCAGCGAAGGCTGGAAGTCCGTGGCGGAGCTGCCGAGAGTCGGATATTTCGAGAAGCTGTAAGAAACGATGAAAAGATATCTTGAGAAAATTTCATCTCTGCTTACGAAATCTGTACCGGAAGTATACAATGATACATATCTGCAGGCAGAAGGGCTGCGCGTCGTTCGCGGCAAGGTGCAGGGTGAGCAAAGGCTGATCGTAGACGGGGCAAGATCCTTTCGGTACGAAGGCGAAGAGGTGGGAGGCCGCAGCGGCATCCGCATCTGCCCGATAAACCAGGTCAATCTGAACCGGCTGCAGCTGGATTTCCCGCAGAGCCAGCCTTTGCAGGAACAGAAATAACAGAGATGATAATAAAGGAGAAGAACCAATGAAAGCAATCGTTTTCAAGAGACCGGGGGTTTATGCATATGAAGACAGACCCAAGCCACAGATCGTGAATGACGACGACGTCCTGATCAAGGTACTGGGCGTGGGAATCTGTGGAAGTGACCTGCACATTCTGATGGATCCGCCGATGCACCCGGCGAAACCGGACATCATCTTCGGACACGAGTACTGCGGCGAAGTCGCAGCGGTGGGACCGGCCGTCAAGGGGCTGGCGCCTGGAGATAAGGTCATCGTTGACCCGCATCCGCCCTGCGGCCACTGCAACCAGTGCAGAAGCGACCGGCCGGGACAGTGCGAGACACTGTACTGCCAGCAGGATACGCCGTGGTTCGAGCACGGGATCACCCGGGGCATCTTCCAGGATGGAGCGCTGACCAGCTTTACCTGTGTGCCGGCCATGTCCGTATATAAGATCGACAATGACACACCCTTTGAGCTGGCTGCGCTGGCGGAACCGCTGTCCTGCGTGGGCTATGCGATAGAGAAACTGGACATTCAGGCGGGTGATACCGTCTGCGTCCTGGGTGCAGGCCCCATGGGACTGCTGTTCGCAGCCATGGCCAAGGCCAACGGAGCCCGGAAGGTCATCGTTTCGGAGCCCCATGAATTCAGAAGAGAGAAAGCCCTGAAGTGCGGTGCCACCAGAACCGTGGATCCCACGAAGGAAGATCTGAAACAGGTGTGCCTGGATGAGACCGACGGCCTGGGTGTGGATCACTGCATCGAAGCGGTGGGACAGATGCTGCAGACAGCCATTGATGTGGTACGGCCCAGCGGCAAGATCATCATGTTCGGTCACGATGAGACGGCTCTGCCGCAGATCCGGCTGGCGGATATCGTTCGTAAGGAGATCACCATCTTCGGAGGTTTCCTGGGCAAGTATTACTTCGAGAAGACCGGTCATATCATCGAGAGCGGCATCTTGCCGCTGGAGGAGATCGTATCCCATACCTTCCCGCTCAGTGAATATCAGAAGGGACTGGATCTGCTCCGCGCCGGCAAGGCGATGAAGGTCATCATTTATCCGGAGGAGTATCCGGACGAATAAAAGACAGTTATGGCAAGTCATCATAAACTGTTGCATTCAGAAGAAACGGAATCGTATTCAATAGAATCGTATTCAGCAAGGAAAAGAGCCCACAGGGCGGGAGGTTAAAAAATGAGTTTGAAGAAAAAACTGATCGGTGCTGCAATGATTCTGACGTTGGTGTTCGCATTCACAGCCTGCGGATCCGGTTCCTCCGACGAGGGATCCGGGGACAGCGCCAATTCCGATGTTAAGATCGGCGTTATCATGAAGTCATCGGATGAATTCCAGAATGCGGTGGTCCAGGGCGCGAAGGACGCTGCGGCAGAAGCAGGCATCACCAACTTCAGCAACGTTGCATCCACCAGTGAGAGCGATACGATGCAGCAGGTCACCGCGGTAGAGGATATGGTCTCCAACGGCACCGATATCATTCTGATTTCCTGTCAGGAAGAGAATGCGCTGTCCGGACCGCTGCAGGCAGCGGCGGATGCGGGCGTCAAGGTCGTCATGGTCGACACCGACTGCGGCAAGTTTGAGGACAAGGTTACCTTCATCGGTACCGATAACGAAGCAGCAGCTTATGAAGGCGCGCAGGAATTCGCGAAGCGTCTGGACAAGGGTTCCAACGTCGTCATCCTCAGAGGCAAACTGGGTGATGTGAACCACGAAGCCAGAACCAACGGCCTGACCAAGGCTCTGGAAGAAGCCGGAATGAATGTTCTGGACGTACAGGACGCCAACTGTGAGACCGATAAGGCAGCCAGCGTCATGGAGCAGTTCATGACCAAGTACCAGGGCAAGATCGACGCAGTCATGGTCACCTCTGACTCCATGGCGGTCGGTGCAGCACAGGCCATCAAGAATGCCGGCGTGGAAGGCATCAAGGTCTGCGGATTTGACGGATTCCAGGCAGCCATCAGCCTGTTCGATACAGACGAGATCGAGATGATCATCGCGCAGAAGCCGTATGACATCGGTGTACAGGGTGTCGAATGCGGACTGGGTGCTCTGAACGGAGAAACCTATGACTCCTATATCAATCCGGGAATCGCCATCATCGACAAGGACAATTACACGGAATACAAGAAATAAGCACCATGTTGCAGAGCGGATCTACAGCAGCAGCTGAATCCGCTCTTGCTGTATCAGCAAGGAGGTGAGTACATGGGTGAAGTTCTTGTTGAATTAAGAAATATACGAAAAGAGTTCCCGGGAGTTGTGGCTCTGGACAATATGACGATGCAGCTGAGGGCCGGTGAAGTCCACGGATTGATCGGTGAAAACGGAGCCGGCAAATCCACGCTGATCAAGGTCCTGACCGGCGTCTATAAACCGGATGGCGGAGAGATCTATCTGCGGGGTGAGAAGACACAGATCACAGGCCCGGCCGATTCCAAAGCCAAAGGCATCTCCTGTGTCTATCAGGAACTGAATATCGTGCAGCAGCTGCCGATCTCGGACAATCTGTTCATGGGAAGCTACGTCAAGAGAACCGGAAGTCCGCTGCTGAATTACAGCCATATGAACAAAAAAGCGGAAGAGATCATGGCTTCTATGGGCCAGCCGGTATCCGCCAGGGAGATCGCAGGCAACCTGGGTATGGGCCAGCAGCAGATGATTGAGATCGGACGGGCCGTACTGCTGGAATCCAACGTGATCATCCTGGATGAGCCGACCTCTTCTCTCGGAGAAAAGGAAGCGAAGGAACTCTTCAATACCATCCGGATCCTGAAGGACAGAGGCGTTGCCATCCTGTTCGTATCCCATAAACTGGAGGAGCTGTTCGAGATATGCGATGTCGTTACAGTCATGCGTGACGGGCAGCATATCTCCACGAATCCGACCTCGGCCATCACCAAGGATACGCTGATCGCGGATATGGTGGGCAGGACGCTGGATAATCTGTTCCCAAAGGTGGAGTCGAATCCTGGTGAAGTGGCTCTGGAAGTTTCCAATCTGACCCATCTCGGTGAATACTACGATATCAGCTTTACCGCCAGGAAGGGTGAGATCCTGGGATTCTCAGGCCTGGTGGGAGCCGGAAGAACGGAACTGATGCACGGCATTTTCGCCAGCGTGAAACCGGATTCCGGGAAGATCATCATCGAAGGGGAAGAAGTCAACATGAAATCCCCGAAGGATGCGATCACGAAGAAGATCGCGTTCCTGACAGAGGACAGAAAACAGCAGGGTCTGGTATTACAGCAGACCATTGAGCAGAACATTGCTCTGGTCAACCTGAACAAGCTGACCAATGGGCTGTTCATCAATAACAGGAAGGTTAAGAAACAGGCAGACGATGCGGTCGAGCGTCTGAGTATCCGTACTCCGTCCATCAAGAAGATCGCGGGAGAACTGTCTGGAGGAAACCAGCAGAAGGTTGTTATCGGCAAATGGATGAATACGGAGGCGGACATCTTCATCTTTGATGAACCGACCAGAGGTATCGACGTCGGCGCGAAGGTAGAAGTCTACAATGTCATGAACGACCTTGTGAAACAGGGAAAATGCGTCATTATGATTTCGTCCGAGCTGCCGGAGATCCTCGGTATGTGTGACAGAGTCATCGTAATGCGTGAAGGCAGGAAGATGGCGGAGATCACGAGTGACAGCAAGCATTTTAATCAGGAATCCATCATGAAAGCTGCCTGGGGAGGTGAACTTGATGAGTAAAAGTAAAAAAAGAATGCCAACTTGGTTTGGCCCGCTGATGGCGCTGGTGCTCCTGTCCATCGCACTGTCATTCGTATCCAGCTCGTTCCTGACACTGGACAACTGGATGAATATTCTGCGGCAGGCATCCATTAACTCATGTGTAGCACTGGGTATGCTGATGGTACTGCTGACCGGAGGCATCGACCTGTCCGTCGGTCCGATGGTAGCGCTGACGTCCTGTACTATGGGCGTGATGATGATGAACGGCATCACCAATCCCTTAATTCTGATCCTGGCCGCGCTGGCGGTAGGTATCTGCTGCGGAGGGATCAACGGTCTGCTGTTCACGAAACTGAAACTGCCCCATCCCTTCGTATCCACCATGGGTTCCCGGATGGTGTACAGAGGTCTGGCGCTGCTGATCACAGGATCCGCACCCATCGCTGGTTTCTCGAAGGCGATCACCTTCGCGGGATCTGCCAACATCGGATTCTTCCCGGTCTGCTTCCTGCTGGTCATCATCATCTTCGTGATCGCAGGCATCTTCCTGGGGCAGACGCCTCTGGGCCGCAAGATCTACTCGGTGGGAGGCAATAAAGAAGCAGCGAGACTGTCCGGAATCAACGTATTCGGAACGCTGAACTTCGTCTACATCATGTCCGGCGTCATGTGCGCCATCGCTGGCATCATCATGGTAGGACGTGTAGGAACGGCGACGCCGCTGGCAGGTGAGACCTTCGATATGGACGACATCGCAGCCTGCGTCATCGGCGGAGCATCGTTCCTGGGCGGCAAGGGTACCGTTCAGGGAACGCTGATCGGCGCCGTACTGATCGCTATCATCCGTAACGGACTGAACCTGCTGGGCGCGCAGACCGATATGCAGTACATCGTCATCGGCTGTGTCATCATCCTGGCGGTACTGGTAGATGTCATCCGGGGCAATGCGGAGATCACCTCCAGAAGAAAGTCCCGGGCGAAGACCCAGTTGGAGAAAAAAGACGAGGAATAAAGACAAAGGATCAGCCAGCCTTTGGAAACCAAAATGAAACAGGACGGTCACTGCAAGTTCGGATCAGGAGGGAAAACATGGATGTGAAATTAGGCATATGCAATTTCTGCGTACCGGGTACCGGGATCTTCGCCCCGCAGTTCGTGAAGGAGGCGGGACTGGACGGAATGTCCATCGAGTTCGGGACCTATGAGAACCACTATCCTTCCTATACGAGACGGGTGCAGGATGAGTATCTGGCCGCCGCGAAGGAACTGGGAATCGAATACTGCAACGTCGGAATGAGCTGTTTTGACTTCATACCATTCATCGCTCACAAAGGGGACCCCATGCACGAGATCGTGCGTGGGACCCTGCGTGCGGCGATCGATACGGCGGAGTACATGCAGATCCCGATGGTGTTCATTCCGTCTTTCGGCGTCAGCTCCATCGTCACGGAAAATGATTTTGACAACGCGGTGGAGATGTTCCGGTTTGCCTGCGCCTACGCGAAGGAACGGGGCGTGCTCATCTCCAGTGAGAATAAGCTGAAAGTACCGAAGCAGATCGAACTCGTGGAGCGTGTCGATTATGAGAACTTCAGCCTGTTCTATGACAGCTACAACTATTTTTATCAGGACGGCTACGATCAGCTGGAGATGCTGAAGGGGATGTATCCCTACATGGGACCGCAGCTGCACGTCAAGGACGGCAAGCCCGGCGTGCTGGCAGGTTCGCTGCTGGGGGAAGGAGATTCCGGGTTCGATAAAGTCATGGAATTCCTTCGGGAAAAGGATTACAAGGGCTGGATCATCAGCGAGAATCTGTACGAGAAGCAGCCCACGAACACCTTCGAGACGGATGTCTGGGAGCTGTTCCTGAAAGATGTCGCAACGATGAAGCAGCAGACCGGCCGGTAAGAAGGACAGACAAAGGCTGGCCGGAACTGCGAAAGCGCTGGATGCGCGGGATATTTACAGGAGGTAAGACAAATGAGACTTCAGGACAAGGTCATTTTTATCACCGGCGGAGCGAAAGGAATTGGCGGTGAAACAGCGAAGGTCTGCGCAGGATACGGCGCCAAGATCATTGCGGTTGATCTGAACGAAGATGTTGTTAAAAAGAATGTAGAGGAGATCAAAGCTGCCGGCGGAGATGCCATCTGGGCGGTCGCCGACGTCAGGAAACGCGACCAGATCAAGGCGGCGATCCAGAAGGGTCTGGATGCCTACGGCCGGATCGACTGCCTGTTCAATGCGGCGGGCGTGGACCGAATCTGCGGGTTCCTGGACATGAGTGATGACGAATACGATTTCAATATGGACATCAACGTCAAGGGAACATTCATTACCTGCGCAGAGGTGGCGAAGATAATGATCCCCAATAAGAAGGGAAGGATCATCAATACTTCTTCCATCGCGGCGGTGCGTGAAGAAGCCTTCAACGGAACCTACTGCATGTCCAAGGCGGCGGTATCCATGATGACCAGAGTGCTGGCGCTGGAGCTGGCTCCCTACGGCATCACCACCGTGGCCATCCAGCCCGGAAATATCGAAACGGACATTCTCAGAGAGTCCTTCACTAACCGCGGCAAGGCGGAGGGCAAGGACGTCAGTGAATTCTACGCGGAGATGGAAGCGACCATCCCCATGGGCTACATCGGACAGCCTTCCGAGATCGCAGAAGTCGTAGCCTTCCTGTGCGACGATCGGTCGGCTTACATCGATGGCAATTCCATCCTGATCGCCGGCGGGAAGATCATGGCATAGGACGAGGACGTCATAACATTTTGGATGATACCTGTTGCACGGGAGGTATGCGGGAGGCGTGTATGCCCCTTCATACCTCCCGTCAGCATAGGAGGCAGATAGAATGAAAATCATAGAATTTGACGACAGCAGAGCGCTGGATATTATCTTCATGGGAAGAATCGCCATCGACTTCAACCCGGCTTACAGCGATGGCGTGAAGGAAGAGTTCGGATACCTCAAGGATGTCCATTTCTTTGAGAAATTCGTTGGCGGCTCTCCTGCCAACACGGCAGCCGGCGTGACCAGACACGGATTGAAGGCCGGGTTCATCGGCAAGGTATCCGATGATCAGTTCGGCGATTTCGTGGTGGAGAGCTTCGAGAAAAAGGGCATCGACACCTCGCATATCAGCAGATGCGCCAATGGCGAAAACCTGGGTCTGGCCTTTACGGAGATGCTGTCCTCCAGCGAAAGCTCGATCCTGATGTATCGGAACGGCGTGGCTGATCTGATGCTGTCAGTAGAGGATGTGGACGAGGAATACATCGCGTCCGCGAAGGCCCTGCTGGTATCCGGAACAGCTCTGTCCCTTTCTCCGTCCAGAGAGGCGGTGATCAAGGCGGTCCTGCTGGCGAAGAAAGTCGGTACGAAGATCATCTTTGATATCGATTACCGGGAGCAGAACTGGAAGAACGATGATGAAATATCCATTTACTATTCCATGGTCGCCAAGGAATCCGACATCATCATGGGATCCCGGGAGGAGTTCGACCTGACGGAGAAGCTCATCCGCCCCGGAATGACGGATAAGGAGAGCGCAGCCTACTGGCAGGCGCATAACGCCCGGATCGTCGTGATCAAGCACGGCATGAAGGGATCCACAGCATATACCTGCGATGGGCAGAACTTCAGCATCAAGCCTTTCCCGGTGACGGCCAGAAAGGGCTTTGGCGGCGGTGACGGTTACAGCTCCGCCTTCCTTTACGGTCTGTTCAGCGGATGGGAAGTCATCGACTGCCTGGAGCTGGGATCGGCGGAGGCGTCCATGATGGTCCGGGCCAATAACTGTTTCGATGCTTTGCCGGATACAGAGGAAGTTCTGGAATTCATCCGGGAAGAGAAGGAGCAGTTCGGAGAAATGATCGCCCGTGTGGATTGATCGTACCACATAGTGAGAAGTGATGAAAGGGGCGTAAGATATGGCCTTAGTAAATATGAAGGAACTGATTCGCCAGGCAGATGAGGCAGGCGTTGCCTGCGGAGCATTCAATGTGGCGAACATGGAAATGGTCATGGGAGTGATCAAAGCGGCGGAGGAGACGAATACTCCGGTGATCATGCAGATTGCCGAAAAGCGTCTGCCCTATTCGCCGCTGCCGGTGATTGGACCGATGATGGTCGCGGCGGCAAAGGATGCGAACATTGATGTTGCCGTACATTTCGATCATGGACTCAGCATGTCCCTGATTCGCCAGGCGCTGGACATGGGCTTTACCTCTGTCATGTTTGACGGATCGACCATGCCGTACAAGGGAAACGTTGAGAAGACCCGCGAAGTGGTCGATCTGGCGAAGACCTACGGAGCTGCGGTGGAGTGTGAGATCGGAGTCGTTGGCGGCAGCGAGGGCGGCAATATCGAGCACAAGATAAAGTATACGGATCCACTGGATGCGAAGATGTTCAGCGAGCAGACCGGAGCGGATGCCATGGCGGTTGCCATCGGAAACGCTCATGGTGTCTATAAGGAAGCGCCGAACCTGCGCTTTGATATCCTTCGGAAGGTGAAGGAGAAGTCGGCCCTGCCCTTGGTCCTTCACGGCGGAAGCGGCATCTCCGACGACGACTTCCAGGAAGCCATCCGCTGCGGCATCCGCAAGGTGAATATCGGGACAGCCAGCTTCCTGGCAGCAATGAACTACGCGAAGACATTCCTGCAGGGAGATGCTCCGGACTATTTCGGTATGAGCGATGCGATGGTAAGCGGCGTATTTGAGAACGTGAAGCATCACATCGATGTGTTCAATTTTCGGATCTGATATATTGGGAAATATGAGGGTAACGCCATGGACGATGTATCCAGAAGAATCTACGAGACCGGTGTGATTCCGGTCATCAAACTCAATCATCCGCAGGAGACGGCCCAGAAGCTGGCCGAGGTCCTGTGCTGCGGGGGCCTTCCGGCGGCGGAGGTCACCTTCCGCGCAGAGGGGGCATCGGAGGCGATCCGGCTGATGCGGCAGGCCCGCCCGGATCTCCTTGTCGGCGCAGGAACCGTGCTGTCCTGCGGGCAGGCCCGTGAGGCGATGGACGCCGGTGCGCAGTTCATCGTCATGCCGGGGATGGACGAGGAAATCGTCCGCTTTTGCCGGGAAAAAGGCATGCCGGTCTTTCCCGGATGCTCCAGCGCCACGGATTACCACACTGCCTACCGGCTGGGTCTGGAGGTGCTGAAATTCTTCCCTGCAGAGACTCTGGGAGGTCTTTCCCGGATCCGGGCGCTGGCAGGCCCCTTCCCGATGTTTCGGATCATGCCCACCGGCGGAATCAATCTGGACAATCTGGAAGCGTATCTTTCGGATCCCAGGATCTTCGCCTGCGGAGGCAGTTATATGGTGAAGGAGAGTCTGATCGACGGGGGCTGCTGGGACGAAATCAGAAGCCTTTGTGAGCACTCAGCGGATATCGTCAGAAAGGTCAGAGGAGAGAAAACATGTCAAGAGTAGTAACCTTCGGAGAAATCATGGTCCGTCTGCAGCCTTTCCAGTATGAACGCTTCGTTCAGGCAGACCGCCTGGAGTATTCCTTCGGCGGCGGGGAAGCCAATGTGGCGGTCTCGCTGGCAAATTACGGGCTGGAATCGGTCTATGTGACGAAGCTGCCGAGGCACGCCATTGGTCAGAGCGCGGTGAATTCCCTGCGACGCTACGGGGTCGATACGTCCCGCATCGTCCGGGGAGGAGATCGGATCGGGATCTATTATAACGAGAAGGGAGCATCCCAACGTCCCAGCGTCTGCATCTATGACCGGGCGCACTCGGCCATCGCCGAAGCGGTATGTGAGGATTTCAACTGGGATGAGATCTTCGACGGGGCGGACTGGTTCCACTTCACCGGGATCACACCGGCCCTGGGCGGACAGCTGCCACAGATCTGCCGGCAGGCCTGCATCGAGGCCAGCGCCAGGAACATCATGATCTCCTGCGATCTCAACTACCGGGGCAAGCTGTGGAGCAGAGAACTGGCCCGCGAGGTCATGAGTGACCTCTGCCAGTACGTGGATGTCTGCATTTCCAATGAAGAGGATGCGAAGGATGTCTTCGGCATCACGGCGCTGGATACGGACGTGAAGGCGGGAAGGCTCGACCGGGAAGGGTATAAGTCCGTCGCCCGGCAGCTGGCGGATCGCTTTGGCTTCCGCAAGGTCGCTATCACGCTCCGGGAGAGCATCAGCGCTTCCGACAACGACTGGAGCGCCTTGCTCTACAACGGGACAGAGTATTATTTCTCGAACACCCATCACCTCCACATCGTGGATCGCGTTGGCGGCGGAGACAGCTTCGGTGCCGGTCTGATTTATTCTTTGCTGACAGGTAAAACAGACCGGGATGCCATCGGATTCGCCTCCGCGGCAAGCGCCCTGAAACATTCCATTGAGGGGGATTACAATCTGGTAACGGCGGAAGAAGTTGAAAAACTCGCTTCCGGTGACGGCTCCGGACGGATCCAGCGGTAGGAGGCTATAACCGGATGATGTCCTCCCGGCCGGGGCCGTTGGAGATCATGGTGATGGGGCAGCCGATGAGGGCCTCGATCTCATTGATGTAGTCCCGGGTCTCGGAGGGCAGTTCCTCGAAGGTCCGGATACCGCGGATATCGCATTTCCATCCGGGCAGGGTCCTGAGGACCGGCTTCGCCCGGTAGCAGTCCTGGGTGTGGGGGAAATAGTCGATGACGCGTCCGTCCAGCTCATAGCCGGTGCAGATGCAGATCTCGTCCAGATAGCCCAGGGCGTCCACCACGGTCAGCACCACTTCGGTCGCGCCCTGCATCCGGCATCCGTACCGGGTGGCGACAGCGTCAAACCAGCCGACCCGGCGGGGCCTGCCGGTGGTGGCGCCGTATTCGCCGCCGTCTCCCCCGTGCTGCCTCAGCTGCTCGGCTTCTTCCCCGAAGAGCTCCGAAACAAACGGCCCGGCGCCCACGGCGCTGGAATAGGCCTTGACCACGGTGATGACGTCGGTGATCTCATAAGGCGGGATGCCCGCGCCCACAGCGCCGTAGCCGGCCAGCGTCGAGGAACTGGTGACCATGGGATAGATGCCGTGGTCCGTATCTTTCAGCGCGCCCAGCTGTCCTTCCAGGAGGATCCTTTTGCCGTCTGCGATCGCCTGCTGCAGGAAGTCTGTCGTATGGGCCGCGTAGGGGCGGATCATTTCCCGGTACTGCCGGCAGGTCTGCAGCAGCTCCTCCGGATCCAGCAGAGGCTTGTGGTAGAGGTGCTCCAGCAGGACGTTTTTCTGCAGACACACGCTGGCCAGCTTTTCCTGCAGGTGAGCATCGTCGAACAGCTCTCCCACCTGAAAACCGATCTTCGCGTATTTGTCCGCGTAGGTGGGAGCGATGCCGGATTTCGTCGACCCGAAGGAGGCTTTGCCAAGCCGCTCCTCCTCGTATTCATCAAACCGGATGTGATAGGGCATGACCACCTGGGCCCGGTCGGAGACCAGCAGCTTCGGCGCGGGCACACCGCGCTGCTCCAGCGTTTGCAGCTCATTGATCAGGTAAGGAATGTTCAGCGCCACACCGTTTCCGATGACATTGGTCACATGCTGATAGAATACGCCCGAGGGCAGCATATGCAGCGCGAACTTGCCATAGTCATTGACGATGGTGTGCCCCGCGTTGCTTCCGCCCTGGTAGCGGACGACGATATCGGACTCGCCCGCCAGCGCGTCCGTGATCTTGCCTTTTCCCTCATCTCCCCAGTTCGCTCCGACAATCGCTCTGCTCATAATGCTCCCTCCGGTATTTGCATGATTATAAAAATACAGAAGTTATTATACCATTTATTCTTGCCCGAAGAGGCAAAAAGATGTATAATATTTCAGTAAAATTTGTGCACAAAGGAAGACGTAATAAGGAAGACGGCATGCAGAATGGGGTCGGGGTTTGGTGCTCGCTCGATTCGCCGGGGACCTTATTCTTTTTTATTATTGGAGAGAAATGTGGTGAACAAGGATGAAAACGAACAGAGTATTGATCATTGACTTCGGGGGCCAGTACAATCAGCTGATTGCCCGCCGGGTCCGGGAGTGCGGAGTGTATTCGCAGCTGAAGTCTTTTGACGGTCTGCAGCTCTCGGAGGTAGAGGAATTCGGCCCGTCCGGGATCATCTTTACCGGCGGACCCCGGAGCGTCTACGGGGAAGGCGCGCCGACGGTTCCGGACGGGATCTTCCGGCTGGGAGTGCCGATCCTCGGGATCTGCTACGGAGCCCAGCTGATGGCGCATAAGCTGGGCGGCGTGATCGAGTCGGCGCCCACCAGCGAATACGGCAGGACAGAAGTCGTGATCGATGACCGGAAAGGACTGCTGCAGGCGGCAGAGCCGGTGAATGTCTGCTGGATGAGCCATACCGATTATATCAGCAGGCCCCCGGAGGGCTTCACCGTAACAGCTCATACCGACGACTGCCCGGTCGCGGGCATGGAGGATCCGCGGCGAAAACTCTATGCGGTGCAGTTCCACCCGGAAGTGGATCATACAGAGCACGGATCGGAATTCCTGCGGCGCTTCGTTTTGGATATCTGCGGCTGCCGTCAGGACTGGAAGATGGATTCCTTCGCGGAGGATCAGATCGCGCTGATCCGTGAGAAGGTGGGTGGCGGCAAGGTGCTGCTGGCACTCTCCGGCGGGGTGGATTCCTCTGTTGCGGCAGCGCTGCTCTCCCGGGCCATCGGAACGCAGCTCACCTGTGTGTTCGTAGATCACGGGCTGCTTCGAAAGAATGAGGCGCAGCAGGTGGCGGATATCTTCGGGCCTGCCGGGCAGTTCGATCTGAATTTCATACTGGTGGACGCGGCGCAGCGGTACTATCAGAAGCTTGCCGGTGTGACGGAGCCGGAAGCGAAGCGAAAGGTCATCGGTGAGGAGTTTATTCGGGTGTTCGAGGAAGAAGCGAAGAAGATCGGACGGGTGGAATATCTCGCCCAGGGGACCATTTATCCCGATGTGATCGAAAGCGGCCTCGGCAGCTCCGCGGTCATCAAATCTCATCACAATGTGGGCGGGCTTCCGGATCACGTGGATTTCCGGGAGATCATCGAACCGCTTCGGATGCTGTTCAAGGATGAAGTCCGCCAGCTCGGACGGGAGCTGGGGCTTCCGGAGGAACTGGTCAGCCGCCAGCCTTTCCCCGGACCCGGCCTGGGAGTGCGGATCATCGGTGAAGTCACAGAAGAGAAGGTGCGGGTCGTGCAGGACGCCGATGCCATTTACAGAGAAGAGATCGCAGCGGCGGGACTGGCCGGATCCATCAGCCAGTACTTTGCTGCGCTGACCAACATGCAGACCGTGGGTGTCATGGGGGACTTCCGGACGTATGACTACGCCATCGCGCTGCGGGCAGTGAAGACCTCCGACTTCATGACGGCGACGGCAGCCGAGATCCCGTGGGATGTGCTGCAGAAGGTCTGCACGAGGATCGTCAACGAGGTCGATCACGTCAACCGGGTCTTTTATGACCTGACCTCCAAGCCGCCGGGGACAGTGGAGCTGGAGTAAGCGCAGACCGCATTCTGTTATCAGGCGCGGCTCCTTATGTGGTAGAATAAGTATCATATACGCAGGAAGGAATCAATGGGATGGATGGGAACCAGAAGAAATTATACAGGCAGCTGCAAAGCGCGCTGACGCAGCGGGAGTTCCTCAGGACGATCGGTGTTACGAAGAAGACCATGCAAAAGGTGCTGGACGAGGCGCTGCTGCGGCAGGCCGCCCGGCAGCTGGCGGAAGTGATCGCAGCAGCAAGCCCCGCGGAAGCGGACGCTCCTGCAAAGGCTGGCGGAAGCGCTCACCCCCAGGTCCCGGTGGATCCCGCGGCGGTTCTGGAAGCGGTACGTCCGCTGATGGGGGCGCTTCAGAGAGCGATGGGGACAGCAGAAGGCGCGCCCGGGGATGCAGCAGAAGAAATCCCTGCCCCGGAGCCGGCGGGCGGCTGGCTCTCCGCGGCCTACCGGATGATCCTGTACGACCTCTATCCCCAGCGGCTGGAGGATGCGGGACCGGCGGGCGGAAAGGATCCGGCCGGTGAACAGGAGCCGGCGCAGGCCCTTCGCCCGGCGGTGTATCTTTACTGCGAAGTGCTGCACACGGTGCTGGAGCAGGAGCGCAGCGGCCGTGAGGCGCTGCCGTATTTCGACATCGATTTCCTGACCCGGGAGCAGGCGGCGGGCTATTCCGCCTGCGAGGAATACCTGCGCCTCACCAGCCTTTGCAGGAAGCACTACATCCGGGAGTTTCTGGTGATCTCCGGCGCGGTGAACCCCTTCCAGCTGCTGTCCCATGTGGCCGGCGTACATTACGTGGCGATGCACATGGCCCGTCAGCTGGAGGCAAAAGGCGTTCCCGTGGATCTGGCGCTGGTGTCCGGCGCGGCAGCAGCCCACGACATCGGCAAGTTCGGCTGCCGGGACTTCGAGACGAACCGGATTCCCCACCTGCACTACTACTACACGGACGAGCTGCTGCAGCGGGCCGGCCTTCCGGCCATCGCCCACACCGCCAGCAACCACTCCACCTGGGACCTGGAGCTGGAGAACCTGTCCTGCGAAAACCTGCTGCTGATCTACGCGGACTTCCGGGTGAAGAGCCGCCGGGACGGGGAGGGACACGAGCTGGCCTGCTTTTACAGCCTGGAGGAGGCCTTCGATGTCATCCTGCAAAAGCTGGAGAACGTGGATGAGGCGAAGCGGGAGCGGTATGAGCGGGTCTACAGCAAGCTGCGGGATTTCGAGGAATATATGAAGAGCCTCGGGGCATCTCCGGAGCTGGACGGAGAGCTGGATCCGTCGGCGGCCTGGGAAGATCCGGCCCTTCTGGACGGGGCAGGGTCCGTGCAGCGGCTGAAGTTCCTGGCGATCTCCCACAACATCGAAGTGATGCACCGGTTCAGCGATGAGAAGAGCTTCGCGGATCTGCTGGAGGACGCGAGGAGCGAGCGGGACTGGAAAAACATCCGGGCTTACCTCAACACCCTGGAGGAATACTTCACCTATATGACCGCGGTGCAGAAGCAGATGACGATCCGCTTCCTGCGGGAGATGCTCATTTTCCGGGCGGGGGATATCCGGCGGCAGTCGGCGTCCCTGATCGGCAGGATCATTGCCTGCTACGATGAGAAGTACCGCAAGGAGCTTCCCCGGGACGCGGCGCTGCGGGAAAACCGCATCAGCAGCGGACAGCTGTGGCTGGAGCATCTGCAGGCGGCGACGATGCCGAGCCGCCAGAGAACGGAGCGGCAGCAGCGGTGGATCGGTTACTCCCTGAAGCAGACCCTGCGGGCTTTGCTCACCAATGCGGATCCCCAGGAGAAAGCCTGGTACCTGGACCAGTTCCTCCAGCTTTTGCATACAGAGAAACGAAGCGATGCCGTTGTGTTCATCCTTCTGGACACGATCCTGGAGGTGCCCGTGGAGATGATCGGGGAGCACCAGATCAGGCAGATCCTGACCTTCTGCGAGCAGGCGATGCAGCGGTCCGTCATTGAGATCCGGGTCGCTGTGCTGCGGAATGTCTGCAGGATCGCGGAGGAGGGAGACGCCGGTCTTCTCAGTGAGGAGGTCTGCGGACGCCTGGCGGATCTGACCCGGGTGCACGTATCCCGGCCCCGGCTGGTCAGCGTCGTTTTCCTGAAATACCGGACACTCCAGGCCATCGGGCTTCGGGGCCGGGCGGCGGCGAAGTACCATGAGGAACTGGAAGAGATGGAGGAGGCGAACGCCGCAATCTTCCGGGAGAATCTGAAGATCGATATCCCGTGGGTCATCAAGGCGGTCAACATCGACGTGATGCTGGATGAGCTCAGCAGCGGCAGAAGACAGGAAGCCTATTATGTTGCGACCCATCTGTCCAACCTGCTGAAGGTCAGCGAGCGGGTCACCGTGCGGCACAAGGCCGGGCGAAGCCTGCTGCGGATCATCGACCTTCTGAACCGGGAGCAGCGGCAGGAGATCGTGATCGAACTGACCAAGGGACTGGAGATCGGAGATTTTCAGTTTTCAAAGTACATTCCGGAGTATCTGGGCGTCATGATCATGCACCTTCATCCCGAAGAGCTGGACGAAGTCCTGTACGAACTGCATCATCTTCTGCAGACGGGAAACGAGAAGGTGGTCAGCGTGACGCTGGATACTCTGGGGGTCATGCTGCGGGGCGCTTCGGACTACCGGGTGCGGTTCGAAGAGGCGCCGGAGGCCTTCCGGCAGCGCCGGGACAAGATCATCGGCATGATGCTGTACGGCATGGCCAACTACCATGAAATGGTCGGACAGGAGGCGTTCCTGGTCCTGGGACAGGGCATCTTCGGAAGCGGGGAGGTCTCCGCGGAGGAGAAGGCGCAGCTGTTCCGCGTCATGGGAAGGAAAATGCTGACGCTGATCGAGGACAGCAAGGACGAACCGCTGCGGTTCTTTAATAACGCTGCTTCGCTGAACCATATCTACCGGTTCATCTCGGACTACGAGCTCAGTGCCGGGCCGCTGCTTCTGGAGGAGAGCCGCAAGGCCGCGTTCTTCCCCGGGACCTTCGACCCCTTCTCCCTGGGACACAAGGGGATCGTGCAGGCCATCCGGGCGGAGGGCTTCGATGTCTATCTGGCGCTGGATGAATTCTCCTGGTCCAAAAACACCCAGGCCAGGCTTTACCGCAAACGGATCATGACCATGTCCTGCGCGGATGAGATCGGCGTCTATATCTTCCCGGACAATCAGCC
The DNA here is from genome assembly GCA_017459895.1 of Bacillota bacterium. Classification (GTDB taxonomy): domain Bacteria; phylum Bacillota; class Clostridia; order Peptostreptococcales; family Anaerovoracaceae; genus Lentihominibacter. The sequence continues at coordinate 325,296 of JAFUCA010000006.1, forward strand.
CATCAACATCGCAAACCCCGGGGACATCCGCAAGCTCAAGGACCTGCTCCCGGGCAAGGAGGTGTACATCGTCGTGGGCAGCGATGTGATCGCGGGGGCCAGCTCCTACCGGATGGATCCGGAGCCGGATTCCATCCACAGCCTGAATCACATCGTCTTCCGCAGAGACAGCGCGGAGCAGACGGAGGAGAGCATCGCGAGCTACCGCAAAGGCAGGGCCAAGATCACCGGAGAGGTGCTGGAGCTGAAGCTGCCGGTGCATCTGGAGGACATCAGCTCCACCAGGATCCGGGACAACATCGACAACAACCGGGAGATCGCCAGCCTCATCGACCCCGTCGTGCAGAGCTACATCTATGACAACGCCCTGTATATGCGCCAGCCCATGTACAAGTCCATCCTGTCGGCCCAGGATCTGAAGATCGAGATGCTGCGGGAGAAGGGGCATCTGGCGGGAATTACCATCAGCGACGGAAGCCGGGACGGCCTTGAGATCGCGCAGATCCGGGTGCACCCCGTGGAGATGGGGCATCTGTATGAGGAGTTCGGCGACCAGCAGCTGGCGGCGTGGATCCGGGAGAAGGCGCCGGGCAAGACTCTGATCATTCACCGGGCCGAGGCGCTGCGCAATGCCATCGACGCGGACGGCTACCAGCTGGTGCTGACGGAGGTGCTTTCGGCGGCGCTGGAGGAGGACTATACCTACGCGATCTATCACGACCCGAAACCGGGGAAGGATCAGGCGCACTTCGTCGAGGTGCTCACCCGGCAGGGCTTCCGGGAGATCGTGGTCAAAGGCCGGCCCACCGGCTGCTACAGCGTCGATATGCACAGCCCCGTGACGATCCTGCAGAACATGAACACCGTGCTGAAGAGCCCCTTCAATAAGAATCCCCGGGTGGAGGAGACGCTGGCCATGGCCCATATCCGGCTGCAGCACGCCCTCACGCGCCTGTTCCCGGACACCCTGATCCTGTCCTACAACTCGGCGATCATGTACCACAAGCTGATCCACCGCATCACGAAGGAGAACGGGGTGCCCGCCCGGCAGCAGAAGAAACGGAAGCTGGGCCCCTATATGTGCGTTCCCTTCGGCAAGATCCTCAACGGCATGGCGGTGCCGAACACGGTCACGAAGACCTTGCACCTTCAGAAGAGCTTTGCGCCGGATCTGGAGAGCTTCCGCATCCGGGAGTATCCGAACTACGCCGGCATCGATGATCAGGTGCGGACGATCCGGTCCTTCCGCCGGGAGGTCATTCTGGTGGATGATCTGCTGCACAAGGGGTACCGGATGCAGCGCCTGGATCCGGTGATCCGGGACAACGGCCTGAAGGTGCACAAGATCATCGTCGGGATCCTGTCCGGCCGGGGCAGGGATCTGATGACCGTGCAGGGAAGGGATGTGGACAGCATCTACTTCATTCCGAACCTCAGGGCCTGGTTCGTCGAATCCTCCCTGTATCCCTTCATCGGCGGAGACGGCGTTGAGCGGCATACCGGCACCATCGATGACGATCTGACGGCGATCAATCTGATCCTGCCCTACGTCATGCCCCGGTTCCTGCTGCGCCGGTGCAGCAGGGAGGCGATCTATGAGTTTTCGGAGATCTGCCTCGAGAACACCCGGACGATCCTGAAGGTCCTGGAGGAGGAGTACCAGAGGGAGTTCCAGCGCAAGCTGACGCTGCAGAGGATCTCGGAGGCGGTGTTCGCTCCCCGGCTGATCGACGTGGGACAGTGCCTTGACTTTGACCGGACCATTGCGGCCAGCGCTTACGTTGAGGACGATATCGAGCGGCTGCAAAGGCTGAAGAATCTGATCTGAGGGAATGTTATGAGAAGACTGCATGAATTATGTGAAAGGGAATACATCCGCACCGGGGAAGACCGGTTTCTGATCCCGGGAGGGCCGGCCTTTGCGGGGCAGAAGGTCCGGGTCCATATCCTGGCCATGGGGGATGTGGGAGGCACTCTGGCGCTGGCCATGAAGCTGACCGGAGCGGATGTGCTCTCCGGGATCGGCATCTGTGATATCAACGAGCGCATGCTTGCCCGGTGGGAGCAGGAGCTGAACCAGATCGTTGCGCCGGCGGATCCGGAGGCGTTCCCTCCGGTGTGCAAAGTCTCCCCGGAGCAGCTGTTCGACTGCGATGCCTTTGTCTTCTGCGCCTCCCGGGGCGTTCCGGATCTTTCGGAAAAGAACGTGGATGTGCGGATGGTCCAGCTGGAGAAGAACGCGGAGATGATCGCGGGCTACGGCCGGCAGGCGGCGGAGGCGGGCTTTCGCGGGGCGTTCTTCGTGGTGTCGGATCCGGTGGATCCGCTGTGCGCGGCTGCTGCAAAGGCTGGCGTCTGCCCGGATCAGATCCAGGGATTCGGCCTGGGGGTAATGAACGGCAGGGCGGCATATTACGCGGCCGGAGATGAGAGGATGGCGTCCTACCGGACGGAAGGCCGGGTCTTCGGGCCCCACGGAGAGGATCTGGTGGTGGCCAACAGCATCAGATCGTATAATGACGATCTGTCCCGGGAACTGACCCGGATGACGGTGAACGCGAACCGGCAGATCCGGGAGCTGGGATTCAAGCCCTATATCGCGCCGGCGGTCTCCTCGGGAGCGCTGTCGATCCTGGAGAACCTGCGGGGAGGCTGGCACTACAGCTCCGTCTGCTTCGGCGGCGCTTTCCTGGGCCTGAGGAACCGCAGAACGGATGCCGGCATCGAAGTGGAAGACCAGCCTTTGGATGAGAAGCTGTTCGCCCGGATCGAGACGGCGTACCGGAATCTGGAGGGGCTGCTATGAGGGACCAAAAGATCACGCTGATCCGGCCTTACTGCACGGAGCCGGAAAAGACCAGACGCCTCAGCGATGTGCTGCGGGTGGGGCTGCGGGGCTACGATGTGGAGCTTCTGGAGTCGGCGGCGGAGATCGCCACCGCGGACCTGAGAAACCGGCGGATCCTGTTCGCGATCGAGCTGGGAGAGTCCGGGATCAATCTGAGCTACTGCAAAATGCTGAAGATGATCCGGCTGGACCGGCAGTGCCTCGAAGGGAGCGTCGCCGGGATCGTGGTGGATGGCAACAGTGAGCTGTTCACCAAATCCGTCTGCCGCCATCTGGCGTTTTCGGCGAACCGGGCGGGGTGCACGTTTCCGGGGAGACCTCTGGTGGAGGGGACGGCATCCCTTCGGAACTTCAATATCGTTGCCCAGAATCTGCATACGGACAATTACGATGCCTACCGGCAGTCGGTGCGGGCCCTGGTGGATCAGATCGCGGACTTCCGGCGGGAACGGATCGAGCGTCCGAAGCTTCTGGCGCTGCACGCGGGCAGCGCGAAGACCTCCAACACGATGGGTCTTTGGAACATGGTCAAGGAAGGGCTGGAGGCGCAGATCACGGAGATATCCCTGTCCGACGGAGAGATCTATGACTGCCGCGGCTGCAACTACGAAGCCTGCCTGCACCTGGGGGAACAGTCAAAATGCTTCTACGGCGGTGTAATCACCCGGGAGGTCTATCCGGCGATCCTGGACTGCGACGGTCTCGTCATGATCTGTCCCAACTACAACGACGCGGTCAGCGCCAACCTGACGGCTTTCATCAACCGGATGACCGCTCTGTTCCGGGCCCACCGGTTCTATGAGAAGCGGCTGTACGCCATCATCGTCTCCGGTTACAGCGGCAGCGACATCGTGGCGGAGCAGCTGATCAGCGCGCTGAACATGAACAAGACCTTTCTCCTCCCTCCGCGGTTTGCCCTGATGCGGATCGCCAACGACCCGGGGGCCATCGCGCAGGTTCCGAACATCCGGGAGGACGCGGCCGCCTTCGCCGCCCAGATCATGAAAGAGTTTTGTGAAGGTTGAGTGAAAACCAAGGAAAAAACTTGACAGAATGTATGGATTTTCATACAATAAAACGGTAAAGAACAAGCCAACCAAATCCTTACCATACGTTGTCGCCGCACGGAACTGCCTCCACAGGTCTGCTGCGGCGATTACATTTTCGGGGAAGGGTGCGCACTTGGTGTTACTGTAATAATGATGCGTTCGGGAGCTGATGATCAGTACAATTGAAAAACACGTCGGGTTATGAGGCGCGTTACTGTAATATTAAACTTGTGGAAAGGATCTGATCAGTGGATTTGTTGAAATTTACTGATCAGGATGAAGTGCGTAGGATCAGATTACAGTAATAGGCTAAGCAGAGAGTTGAAACCAGGCAAAATACTGATCAGAGAGTCCAATAAAAGATAAAATTGCAGTAAAGAGGAAACTTGATACTGCCGACGCATCACAGGAGGAATGAAAATGAACTACCGGCAGGTGGGAGACATACTGGATATGCTGGCAGAGGAACTGCCGCAGGAGTTTTATCGGGAACTTTCGGGAGGGATCATTCTGGTGCCGGAGGCGAAACAAAGTCCTCACGGCCCGGACCTTCTCATCATGGGGGAATACGTTCGGTCTCAGATGGGGCGAATGATCAAGATTTATTACGGTTCCTTTGAGCGGATGTACCGTCATCTGGATGAGCAGGCACTGACGGAGCAGCTGCGGGAGGTGCTGCGCCACGAGTTTACCCATCACATCGAATCACTGGCCGGGGAGCGGGGCCTCGAGATCAAAGACGAGCAGCAGATCCGGGACTATTTGAACAGTTGTCAGATATCCTCAAAAAGTTTATAATGAGACCCATGAAAAGGCATTTATTCAATCGCTCAAAGGACATCAGACGAACCATCCTGGTGGCGGACGATGAGGAGATCAACCGGCAGATCCTGAAACGCAATCTGGGACGGTTTTACGATATCATCGAGGCGTCGGACGGACAGGAAACACTGGAGCGGATCCGGCGCAGCAAGGGAGAGCTGTCCCTGATCATGCTGGATCTGAATATGCCCCGCATGACCGGATACGAGGTGCTGGAGGCGATGCAGCAGGAGGAGGACCTTCAGAGGCTTCCGGTCATCGTGCTGACATCGGAGAAGGAAGCGGAGATCGAGAGCCTGCAGCTGGGGGCGGTGGATTTTCTCGAGAAGGGGAGAGATATGCCGGAGGTGGTCGTTGCCCGTGTGCAGCGGAGCATCGAACTGGCGGAGGACACGCAGATCATTCGGGACACAGAGGATGACGAGCTGACCGGATTATACAACCGGAAGTTTTTCTTTGAGTATGCGGCTTTGATGAGAGGCCGGGGGCTGGAACAGCCCATGGACGCGGTCGCGCTGAACGTGGACCGGTTCCACATCCTCAATGAGATCTACGGCAGAAGCTTCGGGGACGAGCTGCTCCGGGCACTGGCCCAGGCCGCGCGGCAGGCGCTGAAGGTCTGGGGCGGACTGGCATCCAGGACCGAAGCGGATACATTCCTCATTTACTGCCGGCACATCGAGGATCCGGGACAGCTGCTGCGGATCCTGGAGGAGGAGATCCGCCGGCTGGAGCACGCTTCCGCGATCCGCGTGCGGATCGGGATCTGCTCGGATCCGCTGCAGGAGATGCCCCCGGAGCACCTGTTTGACCGGGCGGTCAGCGCATGCCATTCGATCCCGGGGAATGTCACCGAGCAGGTGGCGTATTACAACGAAAGCATCCACGAAAGACAGAGGTTTGAGCAGCGCCTGGTGGCGGACTTCCAGCGGGCGCTCGCCGGCGATGAGATCAAGGTCTACTTCCAGCCCCAGTTCCACATCCACGGGGAAGACCGGCCGGTGCTGGCCAGCGCCGAGGCGCTGGTGCGCTGGGAGCATCCGGAGCTTGGGCTGCTGAGCCCGGATCAGTTCATCCCGATCTTTGAGAAGAACGGTCTGATCCGCCGGCTGGATCAGTATGTCTGGCGCCGGACGGCCCGGCATATGAGCGAATGGAAGAAGAACGATCAACCGATCCTTCCGGTATCGATCAATCTGTCCCGGGTGGACCTGTTCGACGATGAGCTGGAAGAGCGGCTGATCGGACTGGTGGAGGAGTTCGGTCTGAAACCGGAAGAATACATGCTGGAGATCACCGAGTCGGCCTGCGCCGTGGATATGGACCAGATGGTCGCCAAACTGAACCGGCTGAGAGACCGGGGATTCGTCATCGAGATGGACGACTTCGGCACGGGATACTCTTCGCTGAACGCCCTGACCGAGATCCCGCTGGACGTGCTGAAGGTGGACATGAAGTTCGCCCGCCAGCTGACAGCGGACGAACAGAGTCACAAGATGATCTCGATCATCATGGAGATCGCCGAATGGCTGTCCGTGGAAACCATCGCCGAAGGCATAGAGACCGAAGAGCAGCTGCGGATATTCAAATCCCTCGGATGCGATACGGCCCAGGGATATTACTTTTCGAAGGCGCTGCCCGCGGAGAAGTTTGAACAGATGCTCCGCACATATTTCCCAAAGGAGGAGAGCGTATGTTAACAATCGATGCCCTCAGAGAGATCGGCGTTGAGCCGGAGGACGGTCTGAAGCGCTGTCTGAACGATGAGAGTTTTTATCTCACCCTGGTAAAGATGATCCCCGGCGATCAGGGATTCCCGAAGCTGCAGGAAGCCCTCGCGGCGAAGGATCTGGACGCAGCCTTTGAAGCGGCCCATGCCCTCAAGGGAGTGCTCGCGAACCTTTCGCTGACACCGCTCCAGAAGCCGGTGGAGGAGATCACAGAGTTTCTGCGGGCCCGCACGGAGATGGATTACACGCCGCTGCTGGAGACGATCATGGAGCAGAAGGCGAAGCTGGATGCCCTCATGGAATAAAAGGAGACGGAAGTGAGCGGCCATCGCAGCAGATATAGCGAAGAGACGATTCGAAAGCGCTTTCGGGACAAGGCCCGGCAGGCGCTGTTTGTGCTGTGCATGGTCACGCTGATGCTGGGGATCTGTGCCTGCGGGGATGCCTCCTCGTCGGAAGCCGCCTCCGGCGGCGCGTCGGATCAGAGCGCGAAAGCCTCCGGCGAAAGCTACGATGCCCCCGACTTCAAGGGGTCTTCCTTTCACGAGGGAGATGCTTCTTCGGGAGCCGGCGCGTCCATCGACACATCGAAGGTGTCCGACGGATACGTGGCGGTCTCGGCCAGCTCTTCCTCCCGCCTGAAGTTTCAGGTGATCAAGGGGGAGGATACCTACAACTACGACATCGACTCCGGCGGCGATCCCTCGGTCTTCCCGCTGCAATGCGGAAACGGCACCTATCAGTTCCGGGTCATGGAGAACATCACCGGCAGCAAGTACGCGGAGCTCTATTCCACCTCCGCGGACGTCAGCCTTTCCGATGAGTTCCAGCCTTTCCTTCGCCCCAGCGACTACGTGGATTACGCGAAAGACTCGGCCTGCGTGAAGAAGGCGGCGGAGATTTCTGCAAAGGCCGGCTCGGCGATGGATGTGGTCTCCGGGGTATACGATTACATCACCAAGGGCGTCACCTACGATACAGATAAAGCTAAGACCGTAGAGAGCGGCTATCTGCCCGCGCCGGACGAGACCATGAAGAGCGGCAAGGGGATCTGCTTCGACTACGCCTCCCTGGCCGCGGCGATGCTGCGCAGCCAGGGCATCCCGACCAAGGTCATCTTCGGCTACGTGGCGCCGGACGACCTGTATCACGCGTGGAATATGTTCTATACCAAAGAGACCGGATGGGTCACGGTGGATTATAAAGTCAGCGGGGACAGCTGGAACCGGCTGGATCTGACCTTCGCCGCAGGCGGGGCGGACAGCGATTTCATCGGGGACGGCAGTCACTACTCGGATGTATATTTTTATTAACGGAGAACGGAAATGAGTAAAGTCAAGAAACTGGACAATCTGGGCGTCAGCGCGTTCTGCGAGAGCTTAGGGCTGATGGCCCGGGCCGGAATCCAGACCGATGAAGCCATCGCCCTGCTCGGCCAGAGCAGGCAGACCGAAGGCGTTCTGGGAACGGCGCTGGAGCAGATGAAGCAGTCGGTCGAACAGGGTAAGGGACTGTCCCAGGCCATGGAGGAGGCAGGGATCTTCCCCGCCTACGCCCTGAAGATGATCCGGGCCGGCGAGAGCGCCGGCCGCCTCGAGGACGTGCTGATGCGCCTGGCGGACTATTACAGGGATCAGAAGACCATCGGCGAGAAGCTGAAGGCCGCGGTCACCTATCCGGCAGCCATGCTGGTGATGATCATCATCGTGCTGGCGGTCATGCTGGCCAAGGTGCTCCCCACGTTCACCGATGTCTACGACAAGATGACCGGAAGCCTGGCGGCTTCCAGCTACAGCTACATTCGCTGGGCCTACGGGTTCAGCTGGGTGGCGCTGATCATCATGATCCTCCTGGCCCTGGCCCTGCTGATCGGTCGGGCGGCCTGGAACAGCGAGAAGCGGTCCGGCCTGGAGAAGCTGCTGCGGAAGATCCCCATCTGCGAGAACATCCTGCAGAGCATGGCGATGTTCCGGTTCACCTCAGCGCTGGAGACGTTCCTGGCCAGCGGGGAGATGCAGGACATTGCCGTTCATGAGAGTATTCAGATGACCGATTACCAGCCTTTGGAAGAGAAGCTGAAGACCTGTCTGCACCGGATGCAGGAAGGCCACAGTTTCGCCCAGGCGGCTTACGACGAACAGATCCTGGAACCGGTCTACGGACGGATGCTGCTGGCGGGAGAGCGCAGCGGCAGCATGGAATCCGTGCTGCGGCGCCTGACGAAGCTGCTGGAGGAGAACGCCGGAAATCAGGTGGACCGGCTGGTGGGCACCATCGATCCGCTGCTGTCCGGCGTGCTGATGGTGACGGTGGGGCTGTCGCTTCTCAGCGTCATGCTGCCCCTCATCGGCATCATGAATACCATCGGTTAAACGGAGATCAGAGGAGCTGCCATGTATTCGGATAAAGTCAAAAAAACAACGCTCCTGATCGTAAGCCTTCTGATCCTGTGTCTGATCGCCGCGGCCCTGGTCTGGTGGGCCGTCAGCGCCGGGACCAGGAACATGAAGGAGGAGGGCGTGACGGCGCTGAAGCAGACCATTACCAGCGCTGCCCGCCAGTGCTACGTCGTCGAGGGGGTCTATCCTTCGGATCTGGCCTACCTGGAGGACAACTACGGTCTGCGGATCAACAAAGATGACTATTACGTGACCTACGAAGCCTTCGCGCAGAATCTGCCGCCGACGGTCCGGGTCACGCTGAGATAACGAGGATGCTATGAACCGCGAAAAGAGTTCCCCTCTGGGACTATACACAATCGGAATAGCGGCGCTGTTTCTGCTGGGCTTCCTGCTGCTGATCGTCTTCGGCGCGCAGGTGTACAGCGATGCGGTGAGCGGGCAGGACGAGAACAGCCAGAGCCGGGCCCTCCGGTCCTATCTGATCAACTGCACCCAGACAGCCGCGGCGGAGGACGTGACCGTGGAGGACGGGGCCGAGAGCCGGGTCCTGGTGATCCGGGACAGCGGCACGGCCTACGGCCTTCGGATCTTTTTGCATGAAGGTCAGCTGGTGGAATACTACGGACGGCTGGACGCGCAGCCGGATCCGGAGCAGGCGCAGCCGGTGGCGGAGACATCGGTGTTTACCGTGGAGCAGATCGATGAGGATGTGTACGCGGTGACGACGGATGCCGGACGGAGCCTGCTGCACGCGGGAGGAACCGGCACAGGCGAAGGAGGTGACACCCGGTGAACAGGCACAGGACAATGACAGCGTTCTACCTGGAGACGGTGCTGATGGTGATCATCTTCGTGCTGGTCATCGCCATCCTGTCCCAGGTGTTCGGCCTCGCCAGATCCGAGAGCCGGCAGGCGCAGCAGCTGACCAACGCGGTCTGTCTGGCGCAGAATGCGGCCCAGGCAGCGGCGGGAGCGGACAGTGAAGAAGGGATGCTCCGGCTTTTGGACGAGAACGGAAACGCCCGGATCGAAGACAGAGACGGAAGCAGCGTGGTGACCGCCTGGTACGACGGCGATATGCACCCGGTGAGCGCTGAGGCGGCAGCGGCGGATGAATCGGCGCTGCGGCTGGAGGCCACCTGGGCGCCGAAGCAGTCTCAGACCGGCAGCTTCGTAAACAGCGACATCGCGGTCTATGCGGGGGCTTCGAAGGACCCGGTGTACACGCTGAACACCGGCGTGTATCTGAGAGAGGAGGGGGCGCGATGAAACAGGTGCCGATCAAGCTGGGGCCGGTGGCGCTGCTGCTGACGGTGATCAGCATCTGCCTGACGGTCATGGCGATCCTGACCTTCTCGACGGCGGGCGCGGACAAGACCATGGCGGTCATGTTCGCCGATTCGACCCAGATCCGGTACACACTGGAGCAGGGCGGACAGGAGTTTCTGCAGCAGACCGATGAGGTGCTGGCCGCCGGAGGGCAGCTGGCCGACGTGCCGGATGCAAAGGCTGAGGCAGGCGGGATCGAGAAGGTCCTGGAAGAAGAGGGCTACCGCCTGACGATCCGGCTGGAGCCGGCTGGAGCGAATGATTACACCATCCGGCAGTGGACGCTGGAGAAGGAATGGGAAGAGAGCGAAACGATCGACGGGTTATGGCAGGGATTCTGATTCCGGAAAGGATAGAGCGATGAACATTTTGGACATTCTGAAAACAGCAATGGAGCGGGACTCATCGGATATTTTCCTGGTGGCCGGCCTTCCGGTGACCTATAAGGTCCGGGGGCACCAGTTCCGGGAAGGAGAGCGGCTGCTGCCCGACGCCATCAACGAGATCGTCGGACAGATCTATCAGGTCAGCGGCCGGGAACGGAAGCTGGTGGATCAGGGAATGGACGATGACTTCTCCTTCGCGGTCCGGGATATGGGACGGTTCCGGGTGAACGTATTCCGCCAGCGCGGCTCGCTGGCTGCGGTGATCCGGGTCATCCGATTCGGACTGCCGGATCCGAAGGAGATGGGGATTCCGGAGACGGTCCTGTCCCTGGCCGAAGAGAAAAAGGGACTGGTGCTGATCACCGGCGCGGCGGGCACGGGCAAGTCCACGACGCTGGCCTGTATGATCGACCGGATCAACCGCTCCAGAGACGGGCATATCATCACCATGGAGGATCCCATCGAGTACATCCACCGGCACGACCGGTCCATCGTATCCCAGAGGGAGATCTCCATCGACACCCCGGGATATCTGGATTCCCTGCGCTCAGCCCTGCGGGAAAGCCCGGACGTGATCCTGCTGGGGGAGATGCGGGACTACGATACCATCTCGGCGGCCATCACGGCGGCGGAGACGGGGGTGCTGCTGCTTTCGACGCTGCACACCAGCAGCGCCGCCAACACCATCAACCGGATCATCGATGTGTTCCCCGCCAACCAGCAGCAGCAGGTCAAGATTCAGCTGGCCCAGATACTCAAGGGAGTTGTCTGCCAGCAGCTGGTGCCCTCCACCGACGGCGGGCAGGTGCCGGTGTTCGAGATCATGAAGTCCACGCCCGCGATTCAGAATATGATCCGGGAGGGCAAGCTGCACCAGCTGGATTCGACGATGCAGGCGGGGGCTGCCGAGGGCATGTGCACGATGGACGGCTCTCTGATGCAGCTGTACCGCGCCGGTAAGATCACGAAGGAAACCGCGCTGATTTCCTGCGTGTATTACGAAAACATGAAGAAACGGCTCGAAATGTAGGGGACTGGCCGGCCCCGGGGAACAATGAAGGAACGAAGGAAACACAATCCGTCAATGACACGGGACCGGGTCGGAGGAATCCGCCTGCAGGTCCTGAACTTCATCATGATCGCGGTGGTCGTGCTGGTCGCCGTGCTGCTTCTGGTCGGAATCAACCGGCTGTCGGATAACTATCATGATCTGAAGGACAACACGGATATCTATATCCTCTGCGAAACCAATGCGGACAGCATGATGGATGCCTCGGATTATCTGACGGAGCAGGCAAGGGAGTTTGCCGTGACCGGAGATATCGCCGCCATGGACAACTATTTCGCCGAAAGCGAGCAGACGAAGCGCAGAGACAACGCCCTGGCGAGCCTGGAGGAAAACATGCCGGGATCCGAAGCGCTGACGTATCTGCAGAGTGCCCTGGATGAATCCATCGCGCTGATGGAACGGGAGTATTATTCCATGCGCCTGGTCATCGACGCGAAGGGGTACGATCTGCGGACCATACCGGACAGCCTGCAGGAGGTGAAGCTGACCGCGGCGGACCAGAAGCTGCCTGCGGAAGAGAAGATGGAGAAGGCGCGCACGCTCATGTTCGATGAGGAGTACGAATCACAGAAAGAAGCGATCTCCGGCAATGTAGAGGGCTGTCTGAACCAGCTGCTCGAAGGGATCCAGACCAGACAGGAGGCTAACTTCCGGGATATGGCGGCCACGCTGCGCATGACCAACATCATGATCGCTGTGATGATCCTGCTCTTCCTGCTGATGATCCTGCTGATCATCTTCCTGGTGCTCCAGCCTTTGCGCAATAATATCGGCTACATCAACGAAAAGATGCGCCTGCCGATGAAGGGCGCCTTCGAACTGCAGTATCTGGCTTCGGTCTACAACCGGATGTACGATGAGAATCAGGAGCACAGCGACCTGCTGGCGTATGAAGCGATCCACGACCGGCTGACCGGCGCCTACAACCGGGCGGGCTTCGAGGAGCGGTTCCATGCGGCGGACCACAATACCATCGCGCTGGTGCTGATCGACGTGGATGAGTTCAAGGGGATCAATGATAATTACGGTCACAGCGTCGGGGATCTGATCCTGAAGCGGGTCGTCTACCTGATCCAGACCCAGTTCCGGGCGGAGGACTACGTCTGCCGGATCGGCGGAGACGAGTTCGCCATCATCATGCTGTTTGTGGATTCCACCATGCAGCCGCAGGTCATGGGTAAGATCAACGCCATCAACCGGCAGCTGCAGAATCCGACGGGCAATCTCCCGAAGACCTCCCTGAGCGTGGGAGTAGCCTTCGGTGACCGCAAGAACCCGACCGAGGACATGTTCAAAGACGCGGACGCCGCGCTCTATGAGGTCAAGAGAAGCGGCCGCAACGGCTGCCGGTTCTACGGGGAAGAGTAAGCAGAGCGATTATAACGGGCAGATCCTGCCCGTTTTTTGTTACTTCATTCCGCCCTTCTGAAACTCCGATTCCGGATCCAGCAGCTCTTTCATGCCGTACCGGTAGATGGAGAGGATCACGGAGCCGATGACGACGATCTCGTTGAGGATCGAGGAGTAGGCTCCCACGAGGATGTCGTAGACGATCCAGGCGGGGGAGCAGACGCACATGTTGGCGATCCGGATGATCCCGGCGTTGTTGGTCCACAGGGCGATGGTTCCCGCGGACATGGGGATCAGGGGCAGCAGGTTGACCGGCCCGTCCCAGGTCTGCCAGGTGAGGAACACGGCGATCGCCAGAAAAACGGGAACCCAGCCTTTCCACCGGACCCAGGCCCAGCGGTTGTACATGGACAGCATCATGTTCCGGGCGATGATGAACAGCTGACTGACGCAGCCGCCGATGGCGCCCAGGATCACGAACTGCGCTGCGAATGCCAGGCATCCGGCGGCCTGCAGCAGATAAAGGCGGCGGTTGGTTTTGACCTGAAAGGAGAAGAGGAAGCAAAGGGTCGCGACGATCCCCAGCCCCTGTGCGATTAGGAATCTCATGTTTCGTCTGTATCCTCCGGAAGGAAATGAGTGCTGCGCTTGCCGGTGATCCCGTCCTGCAGCAGCTGATCATTCGCGATCTCCGCTTCGTATGCCGCTGCCCGCTCCTTCGCCCGGCGGGTGATCTCACCCTCAGGAGAATGGTTGAACCGGTCCGGATCGTAGGCCCGTCGCCCCTGCCCCCGCATGCGCAAAAGCTGGTTCAGCCGGTCCTGCATCAGGGCGGTGTTGACGATGGTCGTGACCCCGATCAGGTAGTTAAAAAGCTGCAGGACCAGGTAGAGCATCGGGCAGTCGTCGGCCTCGTTGCTGCCCCGGGCCTGGGCCTCGGTGCGGAATTTCACGCCCTGACGGTACGCCCAGTAGACCTGGTATACGCCCAGCGTCAGGATGGACATGACGACGACAAAGGCGGGACTTGGTTCACTGCGAAGTCCCATCAGCCGGTTGGTATCCTTCTGCAGCTGATAGACCCAGTAGTAGGAATAGACCATGAAGGTGAGGAACGAGAAGACGATGCCCCTGAGGACATTGCGTTCACGGACCGTATAGGAAGCGTCGTACATGAGCGGACCTACCTTTCGATTTTACCGCCGAGGGCGGCGTAATCCTCAAAAAATCCCGGGAAGGTCTTATTGATGACACCGGCGTTGCGGATGGTGACCGGCATCCGGCTGATGCAGGAAGCGGCCGTCGCCGTCAGAACGATCAGGGGATCGGAGGATGCGTCGATCTCCCCTCCGGTCAGGATCGCCCGGCCGGTAAAGGAGAAGCCGGATCCGCCGTCGGAGATGTCGGCGCCGAAGGCATCCAGCACCCGAAAAACCGAGGCGTAGGCGTCGCTGTCGATGCCCGTCAGCATGGAGGTGCCGCTGGCATGGGCCATGATCACGGAGAGGATCGGCACCAGATCCGGGATCCGGGAGGCGTTGATGTTGCAGCCCCGGAGGCTGCCGGAAACGACATTGGCGCTGTCGGTGGCCTGACCGGTCGCAGCTCCCAGAGAATGAAGCTTGTCCAGGATCTGCCGGCAGACCTGCCGGGAGTCGGCGGAAAGTCCCCGGATGGTGACGTTGCCTCCGAGGGCGCCGCATCCGAGCCAGAATGCGGCCCGGGTCCAGTCTCCCTCCAGGCTGACGGTATCCGGGATACGCAGCTTCTGGTTTCCGGGGATTTCGTAGAACGGATAGCCGTAATCGTCCACCGAGCGCAGAATGGTGACTCCGTACTGGCGCAGCACGGCGATGGCCATGTCCGGAAGCTCGGTGGAATCCGGCATCGTCGTCATGCGGACCGAGCTGTTTCCCTCCAGCAGCGGCAGCGCCAGCAAAAGTCCTGCGATAAAACAGGGATCCTCCCGTCCGGTCAGAGAGAAGGAACCGTAACCGATCCGTTTCGTGAGGGTGCAGATCTCGTGGATCCGATCCCGGTCCCGGCGTTTGATCTTCAGATCACCCCGGCTGAAGCTCACGCCCCGGGGCTTCAGCGCGTCCGCCAGCGGCAGGACGGTGCTGTTGGGAAAGGCACCGGATCCGGTGAAGGAGACCTTCTGCTTGGTTGCGGCCGCGATGGGCAGCATCAGCGCGAAGGCATTCTCATCATCGGAGCAGAACAGGGTGGGGGCATCTCCGGAGAGGGCCTCAAAACAGTTCAGCACGACTTCGAGATCCCGTGACCAGCATCCCGGAAGCCGGGTATAGTCTTTGGCCCGGGCGGCATTCGAGGCCTCCGCCTGTGCGGCTCCGGTACGGACCTGATGCAGGGAGAGGGCCTGACAGGTGGCGTGCAGGAGACTGTAGGTCACGGATGGCCGGGCGTTGATTTTGCCGTTCAGTTTGGTCGGGATCAGAGTAATGTCCATGGTTGGTTTCCTTTCTGAGGAGGCGGCTGCTCTGTGCGGCAGCTACAGCCCCTGGGCGATGATATGCTCCAGATCTAATGCGGGGACGTCCTTTAACACGCTGTGCCCCGGATATTCGGGGATGACGAGGGTGATCCGGTTCCCCTGGATCTTCTTGTCGTTGTAGGCGACGTCCGCCAGTGCAAAGGCTGGATACGGGCAGTGCAGATCGTAGCCGAAGTACTGCAGGATGGCGCAGATGTCGTCCCCGTAGCCTTCCCGGACCCATCCGAGATTCTGTCCGGCCCTGGCGATGATCGACGTGCCCATGGCAACGGCAGCGCCGTGGGAGATCCCGTAGTCGCTGCACTTCTCGATGGCATGTCCGACGGTGTGCCCCAGGTTCAGGAGCTTGCGGCGGCCCGTCTCCCGTTCGTCCTCCTCCACGATCGCCCGTTTGATGTCGATCGCCTTCGCGATCAGCCGCATCATCTCCTCGGGATGATCAAAGATCGGGGGCCGCGGGCCGGCGGGGCCCATGCGAAGGAAGCTGTACAGAGGAGCGGAGCTGCTCTCCTGCGCGCCTTCGGCGGCGTCCTCTTCGGAGTCCCCGGGGACCATCAGCGCGGCATAGATCGCGGTGCTGTCCGCGATAAAGCCTGCTTTCAGGATCTCCGCCATTCCGTCCAGCAGCAGATCCTGGGTCAGCGTAGTCAGCACGGCCGGGTCGAAGAGGACCAGGTTGGGCTGCCAGAAGGCACCGGCCAGATTTTTGCCGGCAGGCAGATTGACGCCGGTCTTGCCCCCTACCGAGGAATCCACCGCGGCCAGCAGCGTCGTGGGGATTTGAACGAAATCGATGCCCCGCAGATAGATCGCGGCGGCAAATCCGGTGACATCACCGGTGATGCCTCCTCCCAAAGCGACCAGCAGGTCGGAGCGGGAGAACCGGTTCTCGGTCAGATGATCCAGAAGGCGCCCGATCGTCGCCATGTTCTTGTGATCCTCTCCCCCCGGGAAAACAAACCGGCTGACCTCAAATCCCGCGCTGCGAAGGGAGGAGATCAGCGTCTGCTGCGGTCCTCCGTAGAGATCGGCCACGGTCTCATCGGTCACGACGCAGATCCTGCGGCTGCGCAGGATCCCCGCGGTTCCCCGGCGCCGGGAAAGGTCTTCGCGGATCAGGGTGCCGGCCTCCGACAGAACCCCGGCCTTCAGGATGACGTCGTATTCTTTGGATGCGTTAACATGTATTGAAATCATATATGGAATCCTTTCTGTCCTGTCCATATATTATCATAGAAAAAAACCCGGCGAAATACATTGTGTCGTATTTCGCCGGAAAAGGTTTCCGCAATTGTCTGCCGGATCAGAAGAACATGTTGAACCAGTCCTGCCAGGAGCCGCCCTGACCGGGGTCGCTGGGATTCTGCCCGAAGGGGTTCTCCTGCTGCGCCGGTGCGTCGGATGCGTCCTCGCTGCCGTCAGCATCGGAATTGTTCTGTGTCGCCGGCGTCTTCTCCTCAAGCTCCAGCTGAATTTCCTTCTGCTGGCCGTTTCGGATGATCGTGAACTTCAGTTTATCTCCGACCTTGTGAGAGGAAACGATGGCCGAAAGGGATTCGAAGCTGGTGATTTCCTTGCCGTCAACGGCGTAAACCTGATCCCCCGGCTCAAAGCCGGCCTTCTTCGCGTTCTCTCCGTTGACGCTATAGATATATACCCCTTGTGTGCTGCCTCCGAAGAGGGAGTCAAAGCCGCCGAAATTGCTGCTGCCGGAGGTTCCGGAGCCAACCTGGTAGGTCATGCCGGTGGACGGCTGTCCGCTGACGTAACCCTTATCCATCAGCTGCTGCGCGCAGTCCGCCGCCGTGTTGATCGGAATCGCGAATCCCAGACCCTCGACGTCGGAGCCGGAGGATTTGGCGACCACCAGGCCGATCAGCTGACCGTTTCCGTTAAAGAGTCCGCCGCCGGAATTGCCCGGATTGATGGAGCTGTCGGTCTGCAGCAGGTGCATCGTCTTGCCGTCGATGGCAAGTTCCCGGTCGGTGGCGCTGATGATGCCCGCGGTAACGGTACCTCCCAGCTCACCCAGAGGATTGCCGATGGCAACGGCCATATCGCCGACTTCCAGCTCGCTGCTGTTGCCGTAGGTCGCCGGAGTCAGGCCGGAGGCGTCGATCTTGACCACGGCCACATCGTTGGTCTCGTCCGTTCCGATCAGCGTGGCTTCGTATTCCTTCTTATCGGAGGTGGTCACCTTGATCTTGCTCGCGCCTTCAATGACGTGGTTGTTGGTCATGATGTAGCCGTCTTCGCTGATGATGACACCGCTGCCGGCGCCCTCGGTGACGTACTGCTGCATCCATGTGTCGGAGGAGACGCTCTCGGTTCGGATCTCCACGACACTGCTCTTGGCTGCGGCGGTGATCTCCTTAATGGTCATGCTGCTGCCGGTGGCGCTCTCCAGCGTATAGCCCGCGGCATGTGCGCTCGCTTCCGCGGCGGAATCGGCGGCCGTCGTGGCTGTCTGCGCTGTGGTCGCCGGGGCCTTCTGCGCCAGGGTGATCCCCATCGCGGCTCCGCCAAGGCCGAACAGGCAGGACAGGCACAGACATCCGGCGATCAGAAGAGCCAGGGCTCTGCGTGTCAGCAGGATCGGCTTCGGCGCGGCCTTCTGCTTCTGCTGCTTCTGGATGCTGTCCTTCATCTGCCGGCGGCTGCGGTGAACTTCGCCGTTGCTCCAGGAAGCGGACTCCCCGCTTCGGAACTGATCTCTCGGATCCTGGTAGCTTCCGGTGACGCCGGGGTCGAAGCTCGGATTCTCAAAGGCTGGTCTGCCTGGGGCGGATCCTCCGGAGAAATCGGAATCGACCGGATTGGCCGTTTCCCGGATCTCGGAGGTCTCTCTGCGATAGGGCTCATCCGCGGGATCCGGCTTCAGAATGAAATTCGGTTCGTATTCCGCAGGTCTGCTGCCGGCGGTGTTGATATTGTTTTCGTCCATGATAATACCTCTCATGCCGCTTGTTTTTCTTACACCCATACTATAATAGGGAATTATGACGTTTTGGTGAATGTATTATGTGAATATCAGGGAAGATTTCACAACACCTTACAGGAAGAATATGATACAATATACGGGTATGATTTTTGAAAGATGGGAGACAGCATGAGCAAAGCACTGATCGCGATGGACAGCAGCGGATCCTTCCGGGTCTGCGCAGCGATAACAACCGATCTGGTTCAGGAGGCGGCCCGAATCCATGAGACGACACCGACGGCATCGGCAGGACTGGGAAGAGTTCTGACCGCCGCCGGGATGATGGGTATTCTGATGAAGGAGCCGGACCAGAAGCTGACCGTCAATTTCAAGGGCGACGGTCCGGCGAAGCAATATCTGGCGACCGCCTACAGCGACGGACGGGTCAAAGGATACGTCGCGAATCCCTATGTGGATCTGCCGCTGACCCCGGAGGGCAAGCTGGATGTGGGCGGATCGCTGGGGATCGGTGAACTGTCGGTGATCCGTGACCTTGGACTGAAGGAGCCCTACATGGGGACTATTGCGCTGGTGAATGGAGAGATCGCGGAGGATCTGACCGCCTACTTCTTCATTTCGGAGCAGCAGAACACTTCGGTGGCGCTGGGGGTGCGGGTCGAACGGGATCTGTCCATCGGTGCGGCCGGAGGCATGATCATTCAGATGCTGCCGGATGCCAGGGAAGGAGCGGTGGATGCCCTTGAGAAGATGATCAGCAGCATGGAGCCGATCACGACGACGATCCGCCGGGTTGTTTCCGAGGGCAAGGGCCTGAGCGCGGCGGCGCTGGTCCGCCGGATGGTCGAGGAGATCTTCGCGGATATGCCGCAGGAGTACCGGGTCGAGGTACTGGAGGAACGGGACATCACATGGCACTGCGATTGCAGCAGGGAGCGGATCGAGCAGGCGCTGATGACCATCGGAACGAAGGATCTGCGGGAGATCATCGAAGAAGACGGGCAGGCGGAGCTGCAGTGCCAGTTCTGTCTGAAGAAATATCAGTTCAGCAGGGAACAGCTGCAGTCGATCCTGGAGGATATTCAATGAAAGACGTAATGATCAGAATCAAAGGCAAGCAGGTGTCGAAGGATACCGGCGAGGACGAGATGGAATTCGTCACCGAAGGGAAACTGTACCTGCGGAAGGGAACAGTCTATCTGATATACGATGAGACGGAGCTTTCGGGGGTGCCCGGATGCCGGATCCGGCTGCGTCTGCGGGACGGAGAGATTCAGATGAAGCGGTACGGGGAAGGCGCCGGTGTGGGGACCGAGATCCTGTTTGAACAGGGCAAGCGGTACACCGGATATTACGACACGCCCTTCGGACCGATTCCGCTGGAGGTGCTGACGAATCACGTTCGCAGCAGCATCACCGCGGAGGGCGACGGAGACATCGATATCGATTATGAGATCAGCCTGAAAGGCCTGATGGAAGGCCGGAACACGCTGAACATAACATTAATGTAGAATTTGTTAGGTATGCGGATAATCATAAAAAAGGAGGGATGATTCATGGCAACACCAAACATCGGATTCAGCGCAGAGAAGTACATCGAGGAGCAGTCAAAGTATATTCTGGAACGGATCAGAAGCGGCGGCAGTCAGAGGCTGTATCTGGAGTTCGGCGGCAAGCTCGTACAGGACAAGCACGCCATGAGAGTTCTCCCCGGGTTCGACGAGAACGCGAAGATCAAACTTCTGCAGAGAATGAAAGACGAAGCGGAGATCATCATCTGCGTTTATTCCGGCGACATCGAAACCCACAAGACGCGGCAGGATTTCGGGATCACCTATGATCTGGAGGTGCTGCGGCTGATCGATGTGTTCCGTAAGTTCGATCTGGAGATCAACAGCGTGGTCGTGACCCGCTATGAGGACGATATGCCTTCCGTGGACAAGTTTATCAACCGTCTGGAGCACCGGGGGATCCGGACCTATCGTCACCGGTTCACCAAAGGCTATCCGACGGACGTGGATACCATCGTCAGCGACGCGGGCTACGGAGCCAATCCCTACATTGAAGTGACCAAGCCTCTGATCGTGGTTACGGGACCGGGGGGCGGCAGCGGCAAGCTGGCCACCAGCCTTTCCCAGCTCTACCATGAATACCGGCAGGGCCGAAAGGCGAGATACGCGAAATTCGAGACCTTCCCGATCTGGAACATCCCCCTCAAGCATCCGGTGAACGTAGCTTATGAGGCGGCGACGGCGGATCTGAGAGATGTCAACATGATCGACTCCTTCCACCTGGAAGCCTACGGGGAGATGGCGGTGAACTACAACCGGGATCTGGAGGTATTCCCGGTAGTCAAGAGGATCATCGAGAAGATCACCGGTGAGGAATCGGAGTACAAGTCGCCGACGGACATGGGCGTCAACCGGGCAGGGTTCGGCATCACTGACGATGAAGTATGCCGGGAAGCCGCCTGCCAGGAGGTCATCCGCAGATACCTGATCGCCGAATGCGATTACAAAAAAGGCAAGATCGAAGCGGGCATGCTGGAGCGCTGCAAGCTGCTGATGGATGAGCTGAATCTGACGGAGACCGACCGGCCGGTGGTGCTTCCCGCGCGGGACTACGCGGAGGTGAAGCGGGCCCAGAATGAGCGCTACAGCAATGTGGTCGTTCTGGCGCTGCAGCTTCCGGACGGAACGATCATCACGGGCAGAAGCTCCCGGAGGATGGTCGCGGCGGCAGCGGCGGTGCTCAACGCAGCGAAGAAGCTGTGCGGCATGGCGGATCCGCTCCTGCTGATCTCGCCGAATATCCTGCAGCGGATTCAGGAACTGAAGACGGATATACTGCGGGCGGATAAGACGAGCCTGAACCTGGAGGAGGTCCTGACGGCGCTGACGATCTCCGCGGAGACGAACCCGTCGGCGGAGATGGCCCTGGGCAAGCTGAAGGATCTGAGGGGCTGCAAGGCCCACTGCACCGCGATCCTCAGCGATAAGGACGAGAGCACGCTGAAGGCCATGGGTATCGATGTCACCTGTGATCCGGAGTATGTGACGAATAACTTATACGATAATTAGAAATGTACGCGAGATATTTTGTGCTGTTTGCCATGCTCTTCACGGGCTGGCTCCTGCGTAGAATAAACTTCATAGATGACAGGATGAACCACAGCATCAATAAGCTGGTCGTTTATTTTGCCTATCCCTGCATGATCGTGCATAATATCGGCAGTCTGGAGATGAACCGGACGGTGATCACGCAGTTTCTGATCACCTTCGGAGCGAGCCTGGTGCTGTTCTATATCTATGGACTGGTCAGCTGGCTTTACGCGAAGGCACGAAAGTATCCGAAGGATATTTCCAACGTGGCGGAGTTCGCGATGTCCATGCCCAACGATGGTTTCATGGGATTCCCCGTGGCGCTGATCTTTTTCGGGGAGACCGGGCTGCTGCTGATGCTGGCCCACAACGCGGCCATGAACTTCTTTACGTTTACCTACGGGATCCGGCTGATGCGGCGGGGACAGACCGGCCGCCGGGGCGGCGAACTGAATCCCCTCGCCCGTTTTCTGCGGGCAGCGCTGAAGTTCCTGCTGAATCCCAACATTCTGGCAACGATGCTGGGATTTGCCATCGGGCTCCTGGGAACGGGTCTGCCCCAGGCGGTGGACGATTACCTGCTGTACCTGGGGGGCGTCTCCACGCCCATGGCCATGATCTTCATCGGATCCAGTCTGACCAACTACAATCTGCTGGAGACGGTGAAGGATCTGCGGGTGCTGGACTGCGCGCTGATGAAGCTTCTGTGGATGCCGGCCCTGACCTTCGCGCTGGTGTATTTCCTGCCGGTGGCCGGGATCATCAAATGCTGCGTGGTTCTGGGGATCGCGTTCCCGACGGCGGCGACGGTGTCCATGCTGGCGGAGCAGGAGGGCCAGTCGGTGGGGATGGCCAGCCGGGTGCTGTTCATCAGCACGATCGCTTCGATCGTGAGCGTACCCCTGACGATTAAATTTCTGACGTTTATGTTTCTTTAACAAAAGGAGAAAGAAGCTATGGATATCAATGTGAACATCGAAGGTCTGGACCTGGCGCCGGGCGAGGTGGAGGCGCTCCGTCCGGAAGCGGCCAGCGCACTGGACCGGCTGTGGTCCGGGCAGATGGACATGACCGGCTGGGTGAAGGCACCCATCGAACAGGATGAG
The DNA here is from genome assembly GCA_017459895.1 of Bacillota bacterium. Lineage (GTDB taxonomy): Bacteria > Bacillota > Clostridia > Peptostreptococcales > Anaerovoracaceae > Lentihominibacter. Next base: position 347,941 of record JAFUCA010000006.1, read on the forward strand.
GAGGCGCTGAAGTATCTGCTGGATGTGGCGGATATCATCCGGGAGGAGGCACAGCTGCTGCTGGTGCTGGGCATCGGCGGTTCCTACATGGGTGCAAAGGCTGCGATCGAGGCTCTGCCGAAATTCGAGCACGGGATCGAAGTAAAGTTTCTGGGAATCAACTTCTGTACTGATTACTACAGGGAGATCATCGAGGAGGTCAAACGCAAGAGCACCATCGTCTGCATCGTCTCCAAGTCCGGCAATACCATGGAGATCCAGGCGGCGCTGGAGGTGATCCGCCCGATCATGGAGGAGAAGTACGGCAGCAAGGAAGAAGCAGCCAAGCGCATTCTGGCGGTGACCGATGAATCAAAGGGCCGGATCCGTCAGGAAGTCAATGAGATGGGATATACGTCCTTCGTTCTGCCGGGAAACATCGGCGGCCGGTATTCCATGATGACAGCGGCGGGACTTCTGCCGATCGCAGCCGCCGGCATCGATGTGCGTGAGCTTCTGCGGGGAGCGGAGGCCATGGCGACCTCTCCGCTGTGGGATACCTGCGGAGCGGACTATGCCATCGGCCGGTATCTGATGCATGAGAAGTACGGGAAGACGGTGGACGTGACCTGTTTCAATCACTCCCGGATGGGATACTTTGGGGAATGGATGAAGCAGCTGTTCGGAGAGAGCGAAGGCAAGGAGGGTAAAGGCCTGTGGCCTGCGACGCTGCAGTTCTCCACGGACCTGCATTCCATGGGACAGTTCCTGCAGGAAGGGAGCCGTGTCTTCTTCGAGACCATGCTGGTGATCGACGGATACGACGATGAGATCGTGATCCCGGCAGGAACCTTCAAGGGCATGACGGTGGAGGAGATGAACAACATCATGGTCGAAGGCGTGATCAAAGCACACCGGAGCGCAGGCAATCCGATCATCGAGATCCACGTACCGCAGCTGACCCCGTTCTACTTCGGACAGCTGGTGTACTTCATGGAGACCAGCTGCGCGATCACGGCCATGCTGATGGGGGTCGATCCCTTCAATCAGCCGGGGGTGGAGAGCTACAAGACCGAGATGCGCAAGCTCTGCGGACTGGAAGGATGACAAAATATCTTGAAAAAGTTATCGAAAAACGGTTCACAAGCTTGAAGTTTAAAGATATAATAAAATTGCGGATTTGTTAAATATGTAACAAACTATAACGTTCTACCTAAGGAGGAGATTTAGTTATGAAGAAAATTGGCGTAATGGGAACAGGTACCATGGGATCCGGCATCATTCAGGTCTGCGCGGCAGCCGGTTATGATGTTGTCATCAGAAGCAGCAAGCAGGAGTACATCGACGGCGCCCTGGCGAAGATCGACAAGAACCTGACCAAGATGGTCTCCAGAGAGAAGATCACCGAGGACGACAAGGCTGCGACACTGGGCAGAATTTCCGGTGGTACGACCTTTGATGTTCTGGCGGACTGCGATCTGATCATCGAATCATCCACAGAGAACATGGATAAGAAAAAAGAACTGTTCGCTGAGCTGGACAAGGTCTGCAAGGACGACGCGATCCTGGCAACCAACACCTCCGCGCTCTCCATCACCGAGATCGCTGCGGTTACCTCCAGACCGGCACAGGTCATCGGCATGCACTTCTTCAACCCGGTTCCGGCAATGAAGCTGGTCGAGGTCGTTAAGGGCATCGCTACCTCCGACGAGGTCAAGGATGCGGTCATCGCTACCACAGAGAGCCTGAAGAAGACTCCGGTCGAGGTTGCGGAGGCTCCGGGATTCGTTGTCAACAGAGTCCTGATCCCGATGATCAACGAAGCAGTCGGCATCCTGGCGGACGGCGTTGCTACCGCTGAGGGCATCGACACAGCGATGAAGCTCGGTGCGAACCACCCGATGGGCCCCCTCGCTCTGGGCGATCTGATCGGACTGGATGTCTGCCTGGCCATCATGGAGACTCTGTTCAATGAGTATGGTGATCCGAAGTACAGACCGAATCCGCTGCTCAGAAAGATGGTAAGAGCGAACAAGCTGGGAATGAAGACCGGCGAAGGATTCTTCGATTACAGCAAATAAGATCGAACCGTCACCGGACGGAACGGATTCTGAAACGATGGAGCTGCCGCGACACTGCGGCGGCTCCTTTTTTTTAACTTTCGATATGGTAAATATTGACAACCTGCAACATCGGTGTACATCCCTACCTGATGCAGGGAAGAAGATGCCGGCCTGTTGCAGATCTGATTTTCGAATGCCGGAAATCTGCAACGAATTTTGAAAAATGCTGCAGATCTGTGGTTCTCAATTTGAAAACTGCAATAGCAGACACGAAAAGACTAATTTCGTATCGATATCCAATGGAAAAACCAGCCTTTGTTGCAGATTTCGAAGCTAGAAGCGGGAAACTGCAATTCTGCGGACGGATGGTTAGAAGCATCTCGGATGAATCTATGGTAAAATGGGTGTCAAGAGAAGGATGCAAAGGACGGAGGAGGAGAAGATGAGCGGAATCGCAGACTTTTTGCTGAAGCATGCAGAAGGGAAGCCGGTATCATTTCATATGCCGGGACACAAAGGAGCGCGGCTCTACCGGCGGTTCGGATACGAAGCGTTTCTGGAGCGGTTCTTTGACTGCGATATCACGGAGATCCCGGGAGCGGACAACCTGTTTCAGCCGGAGAGCATTATCGCGGAAACGATGGAGAAATATCGCCGGCTGTACGGTACAGAGGCCTCCTATCTGCTGGTGAACGGAACCAGCGGCGGAATCATCGCGTCGATCCTGGCCTGCGTAGCGCCGGGGAAGAAGCTGATCCTGGCGAGAAACTGCCACAAATCGGTGTTCAATGCGCTGACGCTGGGGATCATTCAGCCGGTCTACGCGCACCCTTCAGAGGTGGCGGAGTACGGCATCGCGGGTCCCGTGGAGCCGGAGGAGATCCGCCGGCTGCTGGCAGAGGAACCGCAGGCCGAAGCAGTCATCCTGCCCAGCCCCAATTACTACGGCATCTGCAGCGACATCCGCGCCATTGCGGACGCTGTGCATGAAGCGGGAAAGGTGCTGATCGTCGACCAGGCCCACGGGGCCCATCTGAAGTTTTTTGAAGGGGAAGAGGATCAGCTGCCGATGCCCCAGGCCGCGGAAAGCTGCGGCGCGGACATCGTCATCAACAGCATTCACAAGACGCTGGGATCCCTGACCCAGAGCGCCGTACTGAACGTCTGCGCCGGAGGAGTCTTCGCCGGCACAGACGGGGATCGAAGCCGCCGGAACCTTCGCCGGCTGGAGGATAAGCTGCAGGCCATCGAAAGCACCAGCCCATCCTATATCCTGATGGGATCGCTGGACATCAGCGCGGAGCTTCTGCTGCAGCACCGGGCGAAGCTGATCGGAGAATGGAGAGAGAACCTGCGCTGGTTTTATAACGCGGCCCGGGAGATCCCGGGGCTGAAGCTTATGGGAGTTTCGACGAAACCTGCGGGCGCCCCTGCAGATCCTGCGGGCGTCCAGGCGGATCCTGCGGGAGAGGCCGCGTTGATGGACGTCACCAAGATCAACCTGGACATGAGCGGCTGCGGACTGGACGGAGGCCAGCTGGAAGAAGCGCTGATGGAGCAGGGCATTTTCGCGGAGCTGGTAACGGGAAACATCCTGATGTGCATGACCGGGATCGGGAATACACGGGAGGACTACGAGCGGCTGCTCCAGGCTTTGCGGAAGATCCGCGGGCAGGCCCGGCGGGAAGCGCCAGCCTTTGCAGAAGCCCCGGCTTTTGCAGAAACCCCGGCCTTTGCCCAGTCCCGCAGCGGAGCGTTTCTGTGGACGAAACGGCGCAGTTTCAGAGACATTCCCGCGGAGAAGGAACTGCTGCCCATCGAACAGTGCGAGGGCAGAATCTGCGCGGCATCCATCATCCCCTATCCCCCCGGAATTCCTTTGATTTGCCCGGGAGAAGAGATCGGGGCGGAGGAGATCGCCTACGTGAAAGAACTGCGCGAACGGGGGGAGAAAGTCATGGGCATCGACAGCGACGGCAAAATCGTGGTCGGAGTATGAGAAATATTCTTGTATGGAAATCAATTAAGGTGTATATTTAGTATGTTGTTATTCTGATAAACCCCATCTGGTATTTTATTCAACGAAGGAAGGATCAATTCAATTATGTGGAAAACCATGGACGAAGCGACCTTGAAAGCGAAGAAGGTCGCTGAACTCAGAGAGATCGCCAAAACATTTGGCCTGGAGGGCTACGCGAAAATGAAGAAGGCGGATCTGGTTGCGGCCCTTATGAAGGATGACGAGCCGAAGCCGGAGCCGAAAGCAGAGCCGAAGCCGGAGCCCAGAAAAGAAGCAAAGAAAGACAAACGCAAGCCGACGTCCAGAAACGGCAGAAAAACCAAAGCAGATAAGGCTGCGGCGATCGCGGACCAGTTCAGTCCCAAGGCAGAGACCGGAGAAGCCGAGGAGAAGGAGACGGATCCGGAGAAGGAGATCCGCTGGGATACTCCGGCGACTCCCAGAACGAAGCGGGGGAAAAAGCCCCTGAGAAAAAAGGCGCCGAAGGCAGCGGCCCAGGCCCCTGCGGAACCGGCGGAGAGCGCGCCGCAGACAGCGCCGGAGAAACCCGAAAAACCGGAAAAGCAGGAGAAACAGGAGAAACCGGACAACCGGTTCGAGACCGAAGGCATCCTGGATCTGGCGGATGACGGATTCGGCTTCCTGCGCTTCAACAATTTCCTGACCAGCGATCAGGACATCTACGTTTCGCCGGCGCAGATCCGCCGGTTCAACCTGAAGACCGGTGACAAGATCAAGGGCATCTGCCGGCCGCCAAGTGCGGGCAACCGGTTCGGCGCGCTGCTGTACGTCGTGTCCGTCAACGGAGATGAACCGGGTGTGGCGATGCGCCGTCCGGACTTCAGCTCGCTGACGCCGATCTTCCCCAATGAAAAACTGGTCATGGAGGAGGGCAGAGACCCGTCCCTGCGGCTGATCGATCTGGTGGCGCCCATCGGAAAGGGCCAGAGAGGCCTGATCGTCGCCCAGCCCAAGGCCGGCAAGACTGTGCTGCTCAAGAAAATTGCCAACAGCGTGGAGAAGCACTATCCGGATATCGAGCTGATCGTGTTCCTGGTGGATGAGCGGCCGGAGGAAGTCACCGACATGAAGCGGAGCCTCCACAACGAGACCAGCGAAGTCATTTATTCCACGTTCGATGAGATGCCCTCCCACCACGTCAAGGTGGCGGAGATGGTGCTGGAACGGGCGCGGCGGCTGGCGGAGCACGGAAAAGACGTCGTCATTCTGCTGGACAGCATCACCCGTCTGGCCAGAGCCTATAACCTGGTGGTTCCGGCATCCGGCAAGACCCTTTCCGGCGGATTCGATCCGGGGGCGCTGCACAAGCCGAAGCAGTTCTTCGGCGCGGCGAGAAACATCGAAGAGGGCGGCAGCGTCACGATCCTGGCGACCGCTCTGGTGGAGACCGGCAGCCGGATGGACGACCTGATCTATGAAGAGTTCAAAGGTACCGGCAACATGGAACTGCATCTGGACCGCAAGCTTTCCGAGAAGAGGATCTTCCCGGCGATCGACCTGAACAAATCCGGGACCCGAAGAGAAGACCTGCTGATGGATCAGGAGGAGCTGGAGACCGTCTGGTCGATGCGCAGAGCGCTGGGCAACCGGGACACCCAGGAAGTTACCGAGATGATCATCGACACGCTGATGCATACCAGGGACAACCGGGCATTCATCGAAGTGATCGAGAAATACCTGAACGCAAGATACATCGGATAAGGGATCCGGGAAAACGGGATAAAAGAGACTATGGACCTGAAGAAGATATTCCTGAAGGATGCCTGCCCCACGAAGATGGGCGGGCAGGCCGTCATGGAAGGCATCATGATGAAAGGGGAAAAAAAGACCGCGCTGGCAGTCCGGCTCCCCGACGGCACGATCCGCGTGGACACACAGGAGACCAAGACCTACGGCAAGTGGATGAAAATTCCGCTGATTCGTGGTGTCATCGCTTTCGCGGACTCCCTCGTCTACGGGACGAAAACGCTGATGCGGTCCGCGGAAATACTGGAAGAGGGAGATGACGAGGAGTACGAACCGGGCCGTTTTGAAGTCTGGGCGGAGAAGAAATTCGGCAGCAAGGGACTGTGGAACATCATGCTGTACAGCTCCGTCGTCCTGGCGCTGGCCTTTACCATCGGCATTTTTATCATTCTGCCGACGGGGGTGGTGAACCTGATGAAGGCTTTCACGGACAGCGTATTCTGGCTGAACTTCGTGGAGGGAGCGCTGCGGATCGCCCTGTTCGTCGTATACGTCTGGGCGGTATCCTATATGCCGGACATCCGGCGGGTGTTCCAGTACCACGGCGCCGAGCACAAGACCATCCACTGCTTTGAAAACGGGCTGGAGCTGTCCCCGGAAAACGCGCGGCAGTTTCCGACGCTGCATCCGCGCTGCGGGACCAGCTTCCTGATGTTCGTATTCATCATCGCCTTTGCGTGCCATTTCCTGCTGGGATGGCCGAGCCTGGTGATGCGGATCATCACGCGGCTGCTGCTTCTGCCGGTGATCGCGGGGCTCTCCTATGAGCTGCTCAAATGGGCCGGCCGCAGCGACAACATCGTCGTCAAGATACTGAGCCTTCCGGGACTCTACCTGCAGAAGATCACCACCAAGGAGCCGGACGACTCCATGCTGGAGGTCGCCATCGCCGGGGTCAATGCCTGCATGGATGAACGGTCCGTCGGGTCCTGGCAGATCGCGCCGGGTGAGGATCAGCTGACCGAGTGGGACCCGCAGACCGAAACGGAAGAGGAAACAGATGAAGACCAGAATACTGATTAAAGAAGGCGAATACCGGCTCGCGAAGGCGGGCTGCATGGACGCGAAAATAGATTCAGAGGAATTGTATTGCTTCCTGACCGGCATCGACCGGCTGCAGGTGTTCATGAAGGCGGAGGAGGAGGCCGACGAGGATGTCGAGCGCAAATATCTGGCGCTGATCGCCCGCCGGGCGGAGCGCATTCCGCTGCAGTACATCACCGGGGTGCAGGAGTTCATGGGACACCGGTTCAAGGTGGACCAGAGTGTGCTGATCCCGCGGCAGGACACGGAGACCCTGGTGGTGGAAGCCGCCAGGACCATCCAGAGCACATCCAGAGAGAAGGTCTCTTTTTTTGAGCGGCTTCGGGGCGGCAAGGAATGGGAAGTGCTGGACCTTTGCTGCGGCAGCGGCGCCATCGGCATTTCCCTGGCGAAGATCTGCGACAACATCCATGTGACCGGCGCCGACATCAGCGGCGCGGCTCTGGCCGTCGCCCAGACCAACGCCAGATCGCTGCACGTGAAGGCGGAGTACGTGGAAGGGGACCTGTTCGCCCCGCTGGAGTCGAAGAAGTTCGATATGATCGTCAGCAACCCGCCTTACATCCGGACGAATATGATCGCGGTGCTGCAGGAAGAAATCAAGAATTACGAGCCGCGCCAGGCTTTGGACGGCGGCCGCGACGGACTGGATTATTACCGGAGGATCATTGAGGAAGCGCCGAACTATCTGAAGTCAAAGGGCTATCTGATGTTTGAGATCGGAAGCGATCAGGGAGAGGATCTGAGAAAGATGCTCAAGGACGACGGCCGGTACACGCCGGCGGAGGTCATCCGGGATCTGCCGGGACGCGACCGGGTCGTCAAGACCCAGCTGAAGTAGGACGGGCGCGGCGCGATCAGAGGCTCTTCGGCGGCGGTCAGATGATTTCCAGAGGAGCCCCGTCCAGCACGGCTTCCAGGAGATCGTCGCCGCGGTAGCGCAGCTTCAGGGAGAAGAATTCCTCCCGCTCCTGCAGAAGGCGCAGGAAGATCCGGTCCCCGGGCCAAAGGTTCAGGCCTTCGATCCGGTCCTTCGGGATCCAGGCGAGCACTCCCTCATCGCACTCCGGCACCGGCCAGTCCGAAGGCTCCTCCGATGCAAAGGCCGGATCATCCGCAGCCGGCAGGTCCGCGGTATAAAGGCACATGTACTCGGTTTCGTAGTTTTCCTGAAGGAACGTGATGAAACCCCGGAAACGCCAGCTTTTGAGCGAATATCCGGTCTCTTCGAAGACCTCCCGGAGGAGACATTCCTCGGGACTCTCGCGGTCCGTGAACTTGCCGCCCACCCCGATCCACTTGCCCTCGTTGATGTCGTGGGCTTTCTTCGTGCGGTGGAGCATCAGATAATGATTCCTGTATTCAATGTAACAAAGTGTCGTGATCAGCATGACGTTATTGTATCATAAACTGTGAAAGGAAAAAACAATGGGATACTTAGGAGAAGAGATCGGCAAGCTCGGCTTCGGCCTGATGCGGCTGCCGAAAGGCGAGGACGGTAAGATCGATATCGAGCAGACGAAGCAGATGGTGGATCGGTTCATAGACGCCGGATTCACCTACTTCGATACGGCCTGGGCGTACGGAGAGAGCGAAGACGCGATCCGCCGGGCTCTGGTGGAGCGCTATCCGAGAGAGAGCTTTCAGCTGGCGACGAAGAACGCCGCGTGGATCAAATGCGAGACCCGGGAGGATGCCATCGCTCAGTTCGAGAAATCCCTGCAGACAACCGGCGCGGGATACTTTGACTACTACCTGCTCCACAATCTGGGGGAGAACCGGACGAAGTATTTCGATGACTTCGATCTTTGGAACTATCTGCGGGATAAGAAGGAAGAAGGGCTGATCCGGCATCTGGGATTCTCCTTCCACTCGACGGCGGAGGAGCTGGAGGAGATCCTGACGGAGCACCCGGACATGGAGTTCGTGCAGCTGCAGATCAACTACGCCGACTGGGAGAGCCCGTTGATCCAGGCCAGAGCCTGCTATGAAGTGGCGCGAAAGCACGGCAAACCGGTGATCATCATGGAGCCGGTCAAGGGCGGCAACCTGGCGAATCCTCCCGATCCGGTCAAGGCGATCTTCGACAAAGCGGAGCCGGGGGCGTCCTACGCCTCCTGGGCACTGCGGTTCGCCGCGGATCTGGAAGGCGTGATCACCGTGCTTTCCGGCATGAGCAACATGGAGCAGATGGAGGACAATCTGGCGGTCATGAAGGGATTCTCCGGACTCACGGAGGAGCAAAGGCTGGTGCTGACGGAGGCAAGAAAGACGCTGGAGCAGATACCGATCATCCCCTGCACCAGCTGCGAATACTGTCTCAAAGTCTGCCCGCAGAACATCGCGATCAACGGATCCTTCGCCTGCATGAACATCGTGATCCTGTACGATAATCTGGAGTTTGCGAAGAACCATATGAACTGGCAGGCGGAGGAGCACGGCAGGAAGCGGGCGAATGAATGCATCAAGTGCGGCGCCTGCGAGCAGGCCTGCCCCCAGCACATCAGGATCATCGAGGAGCTGGAGAGAGTCACAGAAACACTGCTGGGATGAGAAAGGGCCGGTCTATGAAAGTATTGTTGTTCAACGGAAGCCCGCGAAAGGGCAATACGAAGGCCGCGCTGGAGGCGCTGAAGAAGGGACTGGCACAGCAGATCCCCGAAGCGGAGGTGGAGGAGATCCTCTGCGAAGGCAAAAGCATCATTCCCTGCCGGGCCTGCGATGCCTGCGGCAGCATGAGCCGCTGCATCTTTGCCGACGATTCCCCGCAGATCAACGCGGCGGTGGAGGCAGCGGATGCCATCGTTTTCGCCACTCCCGTCTACTGGTGGGGAATGAGCGCCCAGATGAAGCTGATCATCGACAAGTTCTATGCCCGGGACCGCAAGTTCCACGGCCTTAAGAAAAAGATCGGCAGCATCGTCATCGGCGAGGCGGATCAGGAGGATCCGGAATACGGGATCATCGCAAAGCAATTCCGGTGCATCGCCGACTATCTGGGATGGGAGACCGTCTTCCAGAAGTCCTATACAGCAAACAAGCCCTCGGATCTGGCAGCGGACGAAGCCGCTCTGGCCGAGATCGAAGGCCTGGCGAAACTGCTGAAGTAAGGCAAGCCTGCCGGAACGGATCAGCGCAGATTGAATGCGAAGATCGGCGTCCACTCCGGAGCTTTCTCCGCGATGGTATCCGCAGCCTTTGCAGCGGGATAATGCATCGCGATATAGGGGCAGCCCTCGATGGCCGAAGCAAGTCCCGATTCGGCGACGGCCGCTCTGGCCTGATCCTCGGTGATCTGATAGCGATCGACCAGAAGGCCGGCGACGCGGGCGAGATAGTTTTCGGTGGTGTGCATTCTTTCGTAAAATGTCATGGCTTTTCCTCCTTAAAAAAAAGCGCAAGTCCAATGTCTGGACTTACGCAATCGTGTGCTACGCAACATGTTTTCTGATAACATTATAATAGCATTCTGCCGGCGCGTCTGTAGCCTGTGTTACAGCGGCGCCGGTTTTTTTAATGGTCCTGAGGCGGCATCCCCGGAGGCGGGCCTACGAGCTTCATCGTCAGCGGAAGCCCGGTCCATATACCGATGAGGGCGGACACATAGACCGACAGCAGTGCCCACGGCCAGGCGTGCAGCCAGGCGCCGAAGTAGGCCGGCGTGAAGATGCCGATGTACTTTCCGGCCATCACCGCGATCATGAACAGGCTCATGAAGGTGCCCAGGATCAGGGCGAGGACCGCCGTAGAAACCAGCGTGAAGGGAATCGTCTGAGGCTTCAGCCCGCATTTGACCGCGACGAAATCACCGAATCTTGTGATCGGGATGAACAGAACGATCAGGGTGCTGAGGGGGAAGGCGATGACAAATCCGAACAGGAATCCTCCGAAGGTGATTCCGCCGGTTGCCACCAGCGTCAGAACGATACACAAAACGACGTTGATGATCAGGGAGATCCAGATGTTCAGCGTCAGGTTGAATTTGTTAAAAATTTTACTCACAGAAATACACTCCTTCCAATCAATGAGATTGTACGGATGCGGGGATTTCTGCAGGGACAGTATAACAGAGAGGCGGGGGGCGGATATAGTAGTCCGGACTACAAGTCTTGTTCTTCTGCCAACAAAATACACAAAAAATACTGAATAAAACAACAAAAAGACAGGGATGTAGTAGTCCAGGCTACTTCTTCAGAGGCAGACGTTCCATGTACAATGTTAAAAATTGAACAAGGGGATTTCTGCGCGCGCGGAACCGTGCGCACCGTTACTGCACAAACACATTGCAATTCACAAAAGGAGGAAACAATGGCTTTACCTGCATTTGATTACGTCAAAGCGAGCAGCCTGGAAGAAGCATCGAAGCTGGCAGCGGAGAAGGGCGACAAGGCCGTCCTGATGGCCGGCGGCACCGATGTGATCCTGCTCATCCACGGCAAAGCGATCCCGGCGGATACCGTGATCGACATCAAGGGAATCCCGGGGCTGGAAGAGATCCAGTACGTTGAAGGCGAAGGCATGCGCATCGGCGCACTCGTCAAACTGTACGACATCCAGAACTCCGAGGTCGTCAAAGAAAAGATGCCAGCGCTGGCGGACGCGGCCCGTTACGTCGCATCCCCCCAGATCCGAAGAAAAGGCACGATGGTTGGAAACATCTGCAACGCCTCACCTTCCGCTGACACCGCTTCTATTTTAGTCGCTATGAACGCTGTCGTAAAGGTCTATAACGCAGAAGGCGAAAAAGACATCCCCATCGACGATTTCTTCAAGGGCGTCAAGAAGACCGCTCTGCAGCCGGGGGATGTGGTCACAGGCATCTTCGTTCCCGAACTGAAGGCGGGCGAGGGATCCGCTTACTTCAAGCACTCCGTCCGGAAGGCTATGGACCTGGCCATCATCGGCGTGGGCGCGAAGATCACCATGGACGGCGCGAAGATCGCGGACGCCCGCGTCTGTATGGGCGGCGTCGGCATCACACCGCTGAGAGCGAAGAACGCGGAGCAGATCCTCATCGGAAACGAGATCACCGATGAGCTGCTGGAGAAGGCCGGAGTCGCGGCATCCCAGGAATGCTCCCCGATCAGCGATGTCCGTGCATCCGCGGAGTACAGAACGGATATGATCCGGGTTTACACCAAGAGAGCCGTGAAGAAAGCGGTGGAGACTTTAAGATAGGAAAGGAGGAAGAATCAATGGGTAAAAGAATCATCAATTTCAAGCTGAACGGCGTAGACAGAGATGAATACGTTATGGATAACCAGACGATGGTCGACTTCCTCCGTAAGCAGATGCATCTGACCGGAACGAAGCGCGGCTGCGAAGAAGGTGAGTGCGGCGCATGCACCATCCTGCTGGATGGCAGAGCTGTCACATCCTGCATGATGCTGGCCGTGGAAGCGGACGGACATGAGATCGTCACCATCGAGGGAGTGAAGCAGGACGGAGTTCTGCACCCGATCCAGAAAGAGTTTATCGATAAGTGGGCACTGCAGTGCGGTTTCTGCACACCGGGCATGATCATGTCAGCCCTGTCCCTGCTGTCTGAGAATCCGCATCCGACCGAGGAGCAGATTCGTGAAGGCATCTCCGGCAACCTCTGCAGATGTACCGGATATGCGAAGATCGTAGAGGCGATCGATTCCGCCGCGAAGATCATGGCGAAGGAGGTGGCGAAATAATGGCAATGACAAGATCCGAATACTGGAAAGAAGTAAGAAGCGTCTATAAAGACCCGAAGGACTACGTTCTGGCCGGACAGGGCAACGCTTATGTCCGGATCGACGCGGAGGCGAAGGTCACAGGCTCCGCCGTCTACACCGACGACGTATATCTGCCGGAGACATGGTACTGCAAGCTGGTTCATTCTCCCTATGCGCACGCTCTGATCAAGAGCATCGACTTCACCGAGGCAGCCAAGGTTCCCGGTGTCAAGGGATTCCTGACCGGCGCCGACTTCCCGGAAGGCCACAACCTGGGCAACCCGGAAGCCTTCAAGGAGCTGGCGGACAAGGAACCGCTGTGCCGCAAGAAGGTCCGTATGGTGGGCGATGAGGTCGCTGCCGTCTGCGCTACCACCGAGGAAGCCGCTGAAGAAGCCGCTGCTCTGGTCAAGGTCGAATACGAGCCGCTGCCGGTCATCCTGGATCCCTTCGATGCCATGGCACTGGACGCGGAGCCGATCCACTATCCGGCGGATCAGGAAGGAACCGCCAACAACCTGTCCATCTTCACCGTCATGAAGGCGGGAGATCCGGACAAGTGCTTCGAAGAAGCGGATTACACTGATATTTCCTATTACAAGACGCAGCAAATGGTCCACGCGGCCATCGAGCCTCATGGCGCCATCGCGAAATACGAGAACGGCGAGTACACCATCTGGTCCACCACCCAGGGCGCGTACGTATCCAGATACTGGGTTGCCTGGGGTCTGGGCGTTCCGGAATCCCAGGTCCGTCTGATCAAGCCCATGATGGGCGGAGGATTCGGCGGCAAGCTGGACGTTTTCGCTCATGAACTGTGTCCGTGCAAGTTCGCGGAAAGGCTGGGCCATCCGGTCAAGTGCATCCTGAAGCGTGATGAGGTCTTCAAGTGCACCAGAACCAGACACCCGATCTCCTTCCAGATCGAATCAGCCTTTACGAAGGAAGGAAAGCTCCTGGCGAAGAGATGCCGTCACATCCTGGACGGCGGCGCTTACGGCGGGTCCGGTATTGCGGCGAACACCCTGTCTCTGATCTGCGCGACATTCCCGTACAAGGTCGAGAACATCGATATGATCGCCCGCCGGCCGTACACCAACCACCCGGCTTCCGGAGCGATGAGAGGATACTCCGCGTGCCAGGTCCACTTCGCTCACGAGATCCACATGGACGAAGTAGCCAACAACCTGGGCATCGACCCGGTAGAGCTGCGTCATAAGAACGAGATCACACCGTACTACACCGGCCCGACCGGTCTGGAATTCACCTCCTGCCGGTTCAAGGAATGTATGGACGCCTGCGCGGACTACATTGACTGGGATAACCGGTGGAGATATGAGAAGGGCAGCGGCGAGGCCGTCGGATTCTCCGGTTCCGGATTCATGTCCGGTACAGGATTCCCGGTACTGGTCACCCCGCACTACTGCTCCGCCACCACCATCGTCCGTCTGAACAGAGAAGGCTACGCCGTCGTATTCACCGGCGCCAATGACATCGGCCAGGGCTGCGATACCGTCATGACCATGATCGTCGCGGAGGAACTGGGACTGAACATGGACGAGGTCAAGTGCGTTCAGTCCGACACCACCACCACCCCGTGGGATGCGGGTTCCTTCGGTTCCCGTGTTACCTTCCTGGGCGGCAACGCGGCGCACCACGCCGTCGGTGATGCCAAGCTGAAGCTGCTGAAGCACTGGGCTGAGGAGTGGGGCTGCCAGCCGACGGACATTCAGATGGCAGACCACCGCGTCTTCGTTCCGGGAGATGCTGAGAAGAACATCTCCTACAACGAAGCCTGCTATGGATATGAAGAGAAGAACTTCGGACGCTGCGTCGCCGGTGTCGGTGCCTACAACCACGAGGGCGACAAGGACATCTACGTCAAGAACGTGGGTAACTATGCTACCGCATACTCCTTCTCCGCATCCGCGGCGAAGGTCACCGTCGACATGGAGACCGGTCAGGTCACACTGGACGACTTCGTCTTCGGTCACGACTGCGGACGTCCGCTGAACATCCGCGCGGTGGAAGGCCAGATCGAAGGATCCGTCCTGCTGGGATTCGGCTTCACCTGCTACGAGGAATGCGTCTACGACAAGGATGGCAGACATCTGAACCCGTCCTTCCGTGACTATCGTTTCCCGACGGCCATGGATATGCCGAACATCAAGACCATCGTCTGCAGCGAAGAGGATGCTGAGGGCCCGATGGGCGCCAAGGAAGCCGGCGAAGGCTCCACCGCTCCGGTCGGATCCGCCATCGGCAACGCCATCAACTACGCTACCGGCCTGGTCATCAAGGAACTGCCGATCACACCGGAGAAACTCTGGAAGGCTCTGAGAGAGCACGAGAAGACCGGCAAGACCGAGTTCGGCGGAGAGGGACTGGCGGAGAAGTTCGCGAACATGCCGCCGCTTCCGCAGAGATATGACGTTTAAGTCGTATAACGTTATATAACAACGGTTAATGCCTCTAATTACATATAGCTTCTGAACACGAACGAGAGGTTCCGCTAAGCCTCCGGCTGTTTTTAGCGGGACAGTCGGAGTGCGGGGCCTCTCGTTTCGTAATACATAATACAAAGGCTGGCGAAGGCCGCACAATGGAGACGCCCCAGTGAGCAATACCGATTTCGAAAACAGCAAAGAATGGGAAGTCAGCTCAGCGAAGCTGGCGAAGGCCCACGGGTATGCGGATGGGTCCCAGAACCACGCGAAGACCTTTGACAGCGCGCGGCGCGCGGCGGAACTGGCGCTGCAGATCCTGCGGCTTTCGAGGAACACGCTGATGGTGGATCTCCGATACCTGGAGGCAGCATTCGTGAAGATCGTGCCGGCCCATGACAGGGACACCCTGGAGATCGCCACCGACGGACAGTTCCTCTATTACAACAGCCTTCATGTGTGCCGGCAGTACCGGCAGGCGAAGGAGATCCCGGTCAGGGACTATCTGCACGTCACGCTGCACTGCCTGTTTCGGCATCTGTTCATCAGCCGGTCGGTCCGGGCGGATGTCTGGGATCTGGCCTGTGACATCGCCGTGGAGAACATCATTAACGGGCTGGACCTGCGAGCGGTCCGCTGCGAGCGGCAGACGGCGCAGATGTGGCTGATCCGGCAGCTGGCGGAAGAACTGCCGAAGCTGTCGGCGGAATGGATCTACAAGTATTTTATGGAGCAGGATCCCTCCCCGGAGGAAGTCCAGGCTTTGCAGAAGAATTTCCATGCCGACGATCATTCGGTCTGGCATACCGCAGTCCCCGCGGAAAGCACCAATGGGGATCCCGAGGAGAATGAACCGGGAAACCCCGAGGGAGAGGACAGCGCGGACAGCGAAGAATCCGCCGCGCCCCAGGGGGAGCCCGAGGAGGGCGAGGACGGAGAGACCACAGAAGAAAGCGAAGAATATATGGAAGCCGTTCCCGGCGAGGACGAACACGGACCTTCCGGAGGCGGGGATGATGACCGCCAGGCGGACACCGGTGAGCCGGCTCTGAAGCCGGAGGACATCGAGCAGGCCTGGAAGGAGATCGCCGAGCGCATCGAGGTGGATATGGACACCTCCTCCGACAGCTGGGGTGAAGGCGCCGGCGATATGCAGCAGCAGCTGCGTGAGATCAACAGAGAAAAATACGATTACACCGAGCTTTTGCGCAGGTTCAGCGTGCTCGGTGAAAACGTCGAAGTCAACGACGACGAATTCGATTATATATTTTATACCTACGGACTGAAGCTCTACGAGAACATGCCGCTGGTGGAGCCGCTGGAATACAAGGACGTGAAAAAGGTGCGGGAGTTCGTGATCGCCCTGGACACCTCCGAGTCGGTGGCCGGCGACACCGTGCAGAAGTTCGTGACCAAAACCTGGAACATACTCAAGCAAAGCGAGAATTTCTTTACCCGGGTCAATGTGCACATCATCCAGTGCGGCGCCCGCGTCGAGGAGGATGTGCGGATCACCACGGAGGAGGAGTTCGACGATTATATGGAGCACATGGTGCTCAAGGGATTCGGAGGGACGGATTTTCGCCCGGTATTCGAGCATGTGGACTCGCTGCTGCGGCAGCACGAGTTCACCAATTTCAAGGGACTGATCTACTTCACCGACGGATTCGGGACCTTCCCCCATGAGCCCCCGGCCTACGATGCGGCCTTCGTCTTCCTGGATCAGGGATATGAGCTGCCGGAGGTTCCGGTGTGGGCAATCCGCATGGTGCTCCGGGAAGATGAGATTCAGCAGTTTTGAGGGGGCGCGGCAGGAACGTGATTGAAAATGGAAGCGGAACGATTTGAGATCGACAATGGAATATTGATCCGGTATACCGGAGAGGACTCCGCGTTGGTGCTCCCGGAGGGAGTGACGGAGATCGCGTTCCGGGCGTTTCACAACTGCCGGATGCTCCGGGAGGTGCGCCTGCCGGAGAGCCTGGTCTGCATACGCCAGGAGGCCTTTCATCTGTGCTCCGCCCTGGAGGAGGTCTTCGGCGGGGAGCACGTGACCCGGATCGAACGGGATGCCTTCACGGGAACGCCCTGGCAGCGGCGGTACGCGGGAAATGAGACCGGCTGGAAGGAAGACGAAGGCGAGTTTAAGATGATCGGCAACGTGCTGGTCCGGGCGAAACGGAATCTGCGTCAGGCGGTGATTCCCGAAGGAACGGGGATGATCGCGGCGGATGCTTTCGCGGACTGCACCCTGATGGAACGGGTGGAGATCCCCTCGTCGGTGACGTACATCGGATGGCGGGCGTTTACCGAATGCATGTGCCTGACCCACATCCGCATCCCGGGAACCTGCCGCCGGATCGGCTGGCACGCCTTCGAGAAATGCAACCGGCTGAAATCCATCGATCTGGAGGAAGGCATCGAGATCATGGAGAACGGGGTGTTCTCCAGCTGCCGGAGCCTGCAGCAGGTGCGCATTCCCGCCAGCGTGAAGCGTTTCGGCGGATGGATGTTCTTCAGCTGTGTCAACCTGGAGGAGGTCTGGTTCGACGGACCGGTGAAGGAACTGCCCGAGCGGTGCTTCTCCAGCTGCTTCAAACTGCAGTACGTTCATCTGGCGAAGGGGCTGGAGCGGATCGGCGTCGAGGCCTTCTACGAATGCACCGTGCTCCAGGAGGTGATCCTGCCGGAGGGCGTGAAGCACATCGAGCGGCTGGCCTTCGGCCGGGACCGGTATTTCGAAACGCTGGTGCTCCCGGAAAGCCTGGAGAGCCTGGATGAATCGGTCTTCCACGGATGCGCCGGGTTTACGGAGCTTACCCTGCCGGGTCATCTGCAGGAACTTCCCGCCAGCACCTTTCACGGGTGCGCCGGCATCGAGAAGCTGACCATCCGGGAGGGAGTGCGGAAGCTGGGAGCACACGGCTTCGCCGGCTGCCGCAGGATCCGGGAACTGGATATGCCGTGCTCCATGGAGGAGGTCGGTGACGGAGCATTTGAAGGATGCTCCGGATTGACAAGGGTCAGCCTGAAGGAAGGGATCCGGCGGCTGGGTCATGCAGCCTTTGCGGGATGCACGCGGATGGAGCGCATCGACCTGCCGGACAGCCTGGAGCAGATCGGAGACCTTTGCTTCGACCACTGCTTCGCCCTGGCGGATCAGGACGGGATGATCCTGCAGGACGGCGCGTTCTATGCCTGCGTGGAGAAAAAGAGCGAGCTGACCCTGCCGGAGGGCTGCCGCAGGATCGCCAGCGGAGCCTTCGCGGGAAACGCGAATTACCGCAGGATCGTCGTTCCGCAGGCAGTAGAAGCAGCCGGGGACGGGCCCTTCCGCCGGTGTGAGCATCTGGAGGAAGCGCTGGTGCTTTCGCCGCAGATCCGGGATCTGGGAGAGGATCCCTTTGACGGATGCCGGCGGCTTCAGACCATCACCGTCTGCGGGATGGAGCCGGAGAAGTTTCAGGACGCATCCGTGCGCATCTGCGCGGCCCTGGGATTCGGGGAGCACTACGAGCGGTATCCGGAGAAGGTGGCAGCTTCTTACCGGAGGTTTGCGGGGAAGCATCTGGAGGAGATCCTGCGGGCGGCCATTGACCGGCAGCTGACCCGCGCTCTGCGGTACTTCACCGAGCAGCGTGTGATCGGAGCGAGGCAGCTTCCCGGGCTTCTGGAATACGCGCAGAAAAAGCGGGCGATGGAGATCGTGGCGCAGCTGCTGGACTACCGCAGCGAATGGGAAGAGATCGACGTGTTCGATCAGTATATACTGTGAGGGTAACCATGAATATCAAGCAGGCGAAGGAACAAATCAAGAACGCGATGACAGCGTATTTCTCGAAGGATGATCTGGGCAACTACGCGATCCCCATCGAAAAACAGCGGCCGGTACTGCTGATCGGTCCGCCGGGCATCGGCAAAACGGCGATCATGGAGCAGATCGCGGCGGAGCTGGGGGTAGGGCTGGTGTCCTATTCCATGACGCATCACACCCGTCAGTCGGCCCTGGGCCTGCCCTTCATCACCCGGCAGGAATTCGAGGGATACGAGTATCAGATGTCCGAATACACCATGAGCGAGATCATCGGGTCGATCTACGCGCTGATGCGGGAGACCTCCGTAAGGGAGGGAATCCTGTTTCTGGATGAGATCAACTGCGTATCGGAGACTCTGGCGCCCTGTATGCTGCAGTTCCTGCAGTACAAGGTGTTCGGTCAGCATCAGATCCCCAAAGGCTGGATCGTGGTGACTGCCGGCAATCCCCCGGAGTACAACAAATCCGTCCGGGATTTTGACATCGTCACCTGGGACCGGCTCAAGCGCATCGACGTGGAAGCGGACTATGAGACCTGGAAGGAATACG
Source organism: Bacillota bacterium (assembly GCA_017459895.1). Classification (GTDB taxonomy): domain Bacteria; phylum Bacillota; class Clostridia; order Peptostreptococcales; family Anaerovoracaceae; genus Lentihominibacter. Next base: position 367,323 of record JAFUCA010000006.1, read on the forward strand.
CCTCCGCCAAAGGGGTGCATCCGGCGGTCCTGACCTATCTGGCCGCGCGGAAAAAGGATTTCTACAAGGTGGAGAGCACGGTGGACGGCAAGCATTTCGTAACGGCCCGGGGCTGGGATGACCTGTCGGAGATGATCCGCCTCTACGAGGCGAATGGCATCCCGGTGGATGAGCTTCTGATCGGACAGTACATTCAGACGCCGAAGATCGCCAAGGATTTCGCCATCTACTATGATCTGTTCCGCAAGTACCGCAGCGATTATCAGATCGACCGGATCCTGGCGGGAACGGCCGGGGAGGACGTCCTGTTCCGGGCGCAGCGGGCGCCGATGGATGAACGGATGAGCTTCCTGGGACTGCTCTTCGACGCCGTGACCGCGAAGCTGCGGAGCACCTGTGAGAAGGAGGATACGCTGAATCTGCTGACCCCGGTGCTCCGGGAGGTGAAGACCGAGATGACGGGGCAGGGAGGATCGACGGATACGGCGCAGCCGGCGGCAAATCCGGCCGAGATCCTGGAGGAACACGTGCGCAGGCAGACCGAGACGCTGGAGAAGGGCCGCCGGGCATCGTCGCTGTCCATGAATCAGGTCCGGGCCATGCAGCGGCAGATCAGCGTCCTTGAGGGGATGCGGGCGGACCTGCTGCGGCAGGGGATCCATGACGGAGCGGAAGGATTCGCCCTCGTGCAGCAGAGCTACCGGGAGCTGGTGGAGGAGCTGAAGGCTTCGGCCGCCGAGGGCTCCGAGGTTCTGAAGGCTGCCTTTGACTTTTGCGAGCGGGCCTTCGAGGAGGAAGAAAAAACCACGAGTCAACTTAGCAGCTCGGCGCAGGGCCGAGTCACGAGTCAACTTAGCAGCTCGGCGCAGGGCCGAGCCACGGACGAAATCCTGGTCTTCGTCACGGAGCTGACGGTCACTTACTATACGGCACGATTCATAGGTCACTATGGATGCGATAAATATTACCTGCACAATAAGGAACTTCAGTTTGCACAGCGCCAGATGGAAATCGAACAACAGGTTAATGCGCTGGATCTCGATTTATAAGGAGGAGGAGCTATGAACAAGTACGAAGCGGAGCACAGAGAACTGACGGTACAGGTCACCCATTGCCTGCCGCTCATCGAAACCGAACGGGCTGCCTACATCAAGGCGGAGCACGGAAGGCTCGCGGCGATCATCGGCACCGGATACTGGAACAAGGAGATCGAAGACTTCGAGATCTTTCACGGGCGCAAGGGGGACGAGCTGGCGCTGATCGATGACCGGCCCCACGATCCCTACGCCATCACCGTCGAGGAAATGTACTGGATCACGCAGCAGTACAAGAGGATCGAACGGTGCGGAACGGAGACCTATACTCTGTTCTTCAACATGATGCCGGAGGAAAAAGCCCGGTTCAAGCTGCTGTCCACCATGTGGCGCAAGCTGACCCACGGGCAGCTGGTCAGCGAGGAAGAACTGCGCCAGCTGGATGAGGGGCACGACAAATTCATCGACGATAAGCTGACGGATCCGGTCAAGGTGGTGGGAAACATCGAATTCGACAAAGAGCCGGACGGCGGTCTCAACGGTGGTTTTAACTTCAATAACAGCTATTAAGGAGAACCCGTGATGAAGATCAACAAAAAAGAAATCAAAGACTATATCCTGAACGTGGAGATCCTGGTGGACAAGGACGAGTTCGACCGGGCCCGCCACGCGGCGTATATGGAGCGGACGGACCGGTATCCCGTCATGGGAAAGGCTCCGGGACTGGCAACTCTGCAGGATCTGGAGATGACCTACGGACCGGCGGTGCTCTTTGACGAGGCGCTGGAGACGGTCATTCCGGGCAGCTTCAATCAGGTGCTGGAGGAGGGCGGACTTCGGATCATGGGCCGGCCCCAGGCCACCGATATGCAGTTCGTTCCCGGCGGCGGCGTGAAATTCACGGTGAAGGCGGACCTTTACCCGGAGGTCAAACTGGGGCAGTATCTGGGGATTGCGGTTCCCTTCCGGCGCAGCGAGCAGCAGCTGGAGTTTGAGCGGGCGGTGGTGCAGAAGGCCTGCGAGAATATGCAGGGGGAGATCCCTCCGCACATGGTCGAGCAAAAGCTGGATGCGATCACGGCCCAGGAAAAGATCAATGTCAACAACGACGCGGTCTATCACCTGCTGGCGGATATGCTGGTGGTGCTGGACGAAGCCTACAAGGCGGCGGGGGCCGTTCGCCCGATGGTGCAGGTGCGCCGGGAAGCCATGGACCTGATGCTCCAGACCGCATCGGCGGAGCACGAGCTGGACTGGAAGGAGTTCTTCCGCTCCCAGATCCGGGACATGGTGGAGCGGTATCACGATCTGCCCGGTGACTTCGACGAGCAGGTCACGAAGATCCTCGCGGACAGGGACAAGGCAAAGGCCGGTCAGTCCCCGGAGGAGAGAACGGAGGAGCTGTTCAAGGCGTACCTTGGATCTCTGGAACTGACCGAGCAGCAGTGGCGTAACCAGCGCCAGCTGCAGGCGGCAAGGGATGTGTGTCTGGATCTGCTGCTGGATGCCGTCGCCGCGGAGGAACAGATCCAGGTCAGCGCAGATGAGATCCACCAGTTCATCGAGGACATTGCGGCCCAGGCCAACATGGAGCCGGAGGAAGCCGAGGCGAACATCAACAAGGATCCCCTCATCTGGAAAATGCAGCGGGACAAGGCTCTGGCCCTGATCCTGAACAGCGCCGTCACCGATGAAGAGGGCAAGAAGGCGCTGGATGAAAAGCGGGCGAAGGCCCGGGAAAAGGCACAGGCCGAGGCGAACTGATGGGAAATCCTCTCGAGACCGAACGTATATCAAAGCTGCTGGTCAGCTTTTGCATCCCGTCCCTTGCCAGCAGTCTGGTCACCTGCCTGTACAACATCGTGGACCAGCTGTTCATCGGAAACCTCCTGGGGGTTGCCGGAAACGCGGCGACGAATGTGGTGTTCCCGGTGGTGACTCTGATCACGGCGCTGTCGCTGATGTGCGGCGTGGGACCCTCCAACGCGATGAACATCTACCGGGGCAAAGGTCAGATTGGGGAAGCCCGCCGGTGCGTGGGCGGCGGATTCGGAATCATGGTGCTGGCCGGACTGGTCTGCATGATCCCGATGCTGATCGCCACTGAGCCGCTGCTGCATCTCTTCGGCTGCACGGATACGGTCATGCCGGTGGCAGCCCCCTACGCGCGGATCATTTCCCTGTCCTTCGTGTTCTCCATCATCGGAGCATCGGGACCGTTTCTGATCCGAGCGGACGGAGCACCGAACTATTCGCTGGCCGTGGTGGCGGCAGGGGCGATCCTGAACATCCTCCTGGACGCGCTGTTCATCTACGGATTTCACTGGGGGATCCGGGGCGCCGCCTGGGCAACGCTGATCGCGCAGGCGGTGAGCACGGCGATGGTCCTCTGGTATATGAAACGGAGGTTTGCAGCCTTTGCGCTGAAACCCTCCGACTTTCGGCCGGACGCGAAGCTCTACGGACAGATGATCGCCATTGGTATCGGCCCGGCGTTCAACTTCGGGACGCAGGCCATCGTACAGGTGTTCCTCAATAACGCGCTGCGCAGTTACGGCGCGGCGTCGGTCTACGGCAGCGATGTGTGCCTGGCGGTGGCGGGGGTGGCCAACAAGGTGAATACGCTGGCCAATGCCATCATCGTCGGACTGACCAACGGACTGCAGCCCATCGCCTCCTTTAATTTCGGACGCAAAAACTACGGCCGGGTGGCGGAGGCCGCGAAGAAGGTGGTCCTGATGGTGGTGATCATGGGGTTTGCCGTGTTCCTCTGCTACCAGCTGCTGCCGGTGCAGATCACATCGTTATTTGGCGATGGGAATGAGGAATACTTCGAATTCGCGAAAAAGTTCTTCCGAATCTTCTTCCTGCTGATCCCGCTGTACGGACTGCAGAGCTCCATCGCCGGATTCTTCTCCGCTCAGGGGAAGGTGTCCCGGGCGATTACGATCTCTCTGGTGCGGCAGGTGATCTTCTTTCCGCCGCTGCTGATCCTGCTGCCGAAGATTCTCGGACTCACCGGAGTGCTGTGGGCGGGACCGCTGGCGGATCTTGCCATGGCGGTCACGGCAGGTACGCTGTTCGCGCGGGAGCTGCAAAAGCTGGAGCGGGCAGAGGCGGCGAAACGGCCGGCTACTCGCTGATCTCCAGACCCTGCATGTGCTCCTCCAGAGCATGGATGTCCGGGAAGCGCAGCACTCCGTCCGCTGAATCCACCAGTCCGAGCTCCTTGAGTTCTTTGAGTTTGCGGGTGACAGTGACCCGGTTCAGGCCCAGGATATCAGCGATCATCTGATGACTGAACCGACGGGACAAAAGCCAGCTGCCGTCCTCCTGCTGCTTCCCGTAGTGAGCAATGTAAATCAGCAGCATCTTGCAGATCTTCCAGGATGCGCTCTGGCGGGGGCCCAGGCGAAGATGCTCCATTGCGGACAGGAATTTGGTGGAAAGGGATTCGCAGACGTCCATGACGATGTCGATGTCCCGCTTGAGGGCGCGCTTCAGATCGCATTTCTCGATGCGGATCAGCTCGCACTGATCCAGTGTCCGAAACTGAATCGGACAGGGTTTGTCGAAGAGCATGCACTCTTCCAGGAACAGGGAACCGGGCTCCATGATGTTGTAGACCCGCTGATCTCCGGCATAGGAGATCTCATAGCAAAGAACCTGACCGGACCGCACGACATAGCAGAAGTCAGGAATTTCATCGATCTCGTTCAGAATCGTATCCTTCGGTACGATCTCCCGCCTGCCAAGTTTCTCTAGCCGTTCGATCCCGCGGGGGATATACAGAAGGTGATACAGATAATCTTTATCTGCCTGAATGGTGTAGTTACTCTCACTCATGACACCACCTCCGTTGCTCTCAATATATCACAGCGGGAAATGAAATGCATACGTTTTTTGCCGGCGGAGGATGCTTGCTGCCGGAGGCAAATCATGGTAGGATGTCGAAAACAGTATTTCGCTAAGCGACAGGAGTTGGAACATGAAAAACCTGGTGATCATCGGGGCCGGTCAGATGGGCCGGGCGGCGGCGGAGCTGGTGGATCCGAACCGGTTCCGCATTTTGGCGTTCGGTGACAACGATCCGAAGAAGCAGGCGGCAGGCCAGGGAGCGGCGGTTCCGGTCCTGTCCGTGGAGGAGGCGCTGCAGTCCGGCCCGGACGCGGCGCTGATCAGCGTGCTGGGAAGGGACCGGACGGATGCGCTGGTCCGCCAGATCAGAGAGGCGGGATTTACCGGCGCGGTGCACTGCCTTCTGGACAGCTACGAGCTGTTCGATGTTCGCAGCCGCTGCATCGGCCAGCTGGCCCGGCGGATCCGGCAGCTGCAGATCCCGGGAAGCCTGGCGGAGCTGGGGGTCTACCGGGGGGATACCGCCTGGCAGCTGAATGCTTTGCTTCCGGACCGGAAGCTGTATCTGTTTGATACATTTGAAGGATTCGACGCGCGGGATGTGGCCCGGGAGCAGCCTCAGGCTGCGACGGGGGAAGTATCTCCCCACGCGAAGACCGGCCGGTTCGCGGACACTTCGCCGGAGGCGGTACTGGCCAGGATGCCGCATCCGCAGATGGTGGAGATCTGCCGGGGATATTTCCCGGAGTCTCTTGGGAAGCTGGGCGGAAGCGAGTCAGATGCTCCCGCCGGGGAAGCGGAGCATTTCTTCGCTCTTGTGAGTCTGGATCCGGATCTGTACGCGCCGACGCTGGCGGGACTGGAATACTTTTATCCCCGCATGAGTCCCGGCGGGGCCATCGTTGTGCACGACTACAACAACCTGCAGTTCGAAGGGGTGAAGCAGGCGGTGACGGAATTCGAACAGGCCGTTACGAAGCGGACCGGCCAGCCTTTGCATATGGTGCCGCTGGCGGACCTGCACGGAAGCTGCGTGATCCTGCGGTAGCCTATTCGGCCTCTTTTTTCTGAAGATAGCGGACCAGATCGCTTCGGCGGGCGCGGATCTCCTCCGGGGCGAGGACGTGGTATTCATCCATATCCGGAATCAGCTCGATGTAGATGCTGTCAAACTCCTTCTGGGCGGCGGCGGTAAGCTGCGCGTGGACCTGCTGCATGCGGAGGAGATCCAGCGTGTTCCCCGGAGGGAGGAAATACACCTCGGCCCAGATTTTGCGGCCGGTCTTGATGATGTCCAGGTAGGTGAGCTCGCAGCCGTCGGACCGCAGGACCCCTTCGCAAAGCCTGGAGAGCTTCGTTGTGATCTCGGCGCCGGGAGCGAAGAGGACGAGACTGCGCAGGGAATCGAAGATCATTTCCAGGGGCTCCCGGATCAGGATGACGGCCAGGATGACAGCGATACCGGGGTCCACGTAGGGACAGATGAAGGCCAGCGAGGTCCGCATCAGCACCAGATTCAGCAGGAAGGCGCAGCCAACGCCCAGGGTGCTGAAGGCGTCCAGCTTCCAGATGAACAGCTCGGCTTTGATGGAGGGGGAGGAGTACTTCTTCTGAAAACGGCGGAGCACGAAGTACATCAGGACGCAGCCGGCGGAGACCGCCAGCTCGAAGATGGCGACCATGGAGGCGTCCACCTCGTTGCCGCCGGAGAGGATCGTCTTCACGCAGCTCACCACCAGCACCACGTCGACTCCCAGCAGGATGCAGTATTTGATCAGGACGAACAGGGACTCCACCTGGGAGAACCCGTAGGGCCGTTTCTCGGTGGTGGGCCGGTAGAGCAGCGGAACCAGCACGATGAAGGGGCCGATCATCACCATGTCCGCGATGTCATAGACGCAGTCCATGAGCACCGCCTTGGAACCGGTGAAAACGGCGAAGAAGATCTCCGCCAGCAGGAACAGGATGCTCCCGCAGAGAGAAAGGTTCAGGATTCGTTTTTCGGTTTTCAGATTGTTGTTCATAACATTTATTGGTGGGACGGACTGTAACTCACTTGTCATTATATACCGGACAGATGGTACTATGTTGCTGGATAACGCCGGAGGACCAGCCTTTGCAAAAAATGAAAAATCCTGCGATGTTCCGTCAGCGCGGCGGGGTTTTATGGTATAATCATTTATCATTTGTGTTAAAAATGTTCTTTATTATAAATGGGAGGTATGATTATGGACCCGAACAAGAGACCGGAAACAATGCAAAGAATCACGACCCCGGAGCTGGCGCAGGCGTTCATCGATGAGCAGATCGCGGCGGTGAAGGCGCAGGTGGGCGATAAGAAGGTGCTGCTGGCACTGTCCGGCGGTGTGGATTCTTCGGTGGTCGCGGCGCTGCTGATCAAGGCCATCGGCGATCAGCTGACCTGTGTGCACGTCAACCACGGACTGCTGCGCAAGGGCGAGCCGGAGCAGGTCATCCAGGTGTTCAAGGAAGAGCTGGGAGCGAACCTGATCTATGTGGACGCGGTGGACCGGTTCCTGGACAAGCTGGCCGGCGTGGACGATCCGGAGACGAAGCGGAAGATCATCGGCAAGGAGTTCATCGATGTGTTCGCGGAGGAAGCGGCGAAGCTGGAAGGCATTGAGTTCCTGGGACAGGGCACCATCTATCCGGACATTCTGGAGAGCGACGGCGTCAAGGCGCATCACAATGTGGGCGGTCTGCCGGAGGATCTGCAGTTCGATCTGGTGGAGCCGGTGAAGCTGCTGTATAAGGATGAGGTCCGTGTGGTCGGCAAGCAGCTGGGGCTGCCCGACGGCATGGTCTACCGTCAGCCGTTCCCGGGCCCGGGTCTGGGCGTACGCTGCGTCGGAGCCATCACCCGCGACCGTCTGGAAGCCGTTCGTGAAGCGGATGCCATCGTCCGGGAAGAGATCGGCAAGATGGATCCGGTTCCGTGGCAGTAC
>JAFUCA010000018.1 GCA_017459895.1 Bacillota bacterium
GTCGGAAACCTTGCTTTTACCATTTCAGGTATTGCTTGGTTTCAAGAAATTTTTGACTCAAATTTCTACACTATGAAGTTTTCAATGTGCGCGCCTCGGAGCTTGGCTCCTTCCGGCGAGCTTTTTTATTATATGGCATCGAGCCTTCTTTGTCAAGAACTTTTTTAATCTTTTTTCAACCTTTTTCCGGTCGATCTTCGATCTCAAAAGCCTTCCTGACCGGGCTCTCTGCCCGCCGTCCCGGCGTCCCCGCCGCGACCGACTTTGCTATACTACCAAATCCGTTTCCCCTTGTCAACACCTTTTTAAGGTTTTTCTGAAGGTTGTTTTTGAGGCAATATTCCTCAAGCAACATGCCGTCATTATTCGATGACTTCGTACATTCCGGCGGCGTCTTCCTTTCGCACGGTTTCCGGTGTCTGCAGCACTTTAGCCCGAAGGCTCCCGTTGCCGAACTGGATGTAGATCTCATCGCCGACCTTCACCTCTGTACCGGGTTTGGCCACTTTGCCGTTGACGCTGATCCTTCCCTGGTCGCAGGCATCCTTTGCCACCGTCCTGCGTTTTATGATCCTGGAATTCTTCAAAAACTTATCGATACGCATTGATCACCTCATTGTTATATGGGTTATTATATAGTTTCGATCTGCCATGACTCATATCGATTCGCAGATCGCGTCACTCGGCTGTTCACAACTCTGCCAAACGCACTGATCGCAGGTTGCTTTGGCAGAGTATTCTCGATCTGTTGGCTAAAATTTCTCTGAAACTCTGCCAGTCTAAGACCTTTCACTATCAAATGGCAGAGTTGGAACAGAATCGCTGAAGATAGCTCTGCCAATATCACTCATGTTGAATCCACTGGCAGAGTTTCATGGTCCTGGCGCGAAAACCGAACAGAGAAACCGCCGGGTTAGGGCAAGCAAAAACGGGTAACCGAAGTTACCCGCCTTACCATCTCTGTCTTATTTATTAACAGCGTCCTTCAGAGCCTTGCCAGCCTTGAATACCGGAGCCTTGGAAGCAGCGATCTTGATAACTTCGCCAGGCTTTCTCGGGTTTCTGCCCTGTCTGGCTTTTCTCTGACGTACTTCGAATGTACCAAAGCCGATTAACTGTACCTTCTCGCCCTTCTTCAGAGCGTCTTCAATGCTGGATACGAACGCATTGACTGCGAGTTCTGCTTCTTTCTTGGTTGATCCGGTTTTGTCAGCAACTGCTGCGATTAATTCCGCCTTATTCATTAATAAATCCTCCTTATATTTTGCTCAATGGTCTGCCAACCATTCTAATTGACTGCTCTAGCTGTCAACTCACGCATAGATATTTTCCCATTTTTAACTCTTGTTGTCAACATATTTTCGTGGTTTTCTCAAGGTTTTGCAATTCCCGGTTCCTTTACCATAAGCGGAGTCTGTCACATATCACTGCCAGCTTCCTCCCAAAGGAGATTTCCATCATTTCATCCCGCAGGATCGTCTTCGTCTTCAGGATCATCAGACCGTAAACGATCACTCCGATCAGGATCGCGGCAAGCGTCGCGACCGGGTTGCTGCCAAGCAGCGCGAATACCCCCTTGTACGCGCCAAACACGAAACCGCCCATGACCACTGCGGACAGCAGCGGACGCAGGATCATCAGATCCACGGACAGACGCGCCCCGGTGAACCGGAGCACGCACAGCAGATCCAGTCCGCAGGCGATCAGATAAGCCGCCATCGTTCCCAGCGGTGCTCCCACCACATTTACGGCGGGATTGCCCACCAGGATCCAGGTGAGCACGACCTTGACCAGAAGTCCCAGGAACAGATTGATCACCGGATACACCTGCTTTCCGACGCCCTGCAGAATCCCGGTCAGAATCGTGATCAGCGCCAGCAGTATGAATCCTGCCCCCAGCACCTGCAGACACGGCGCCGCATTCGCCGCGTTCTCCTTCTGGGTGAAAAACAGCATCATCAGCGCAGGCTTCGCCAGAACGATCAGTCCTGCCGCACAGGGAAACGCGATGATCGTCGACATCCGAAGTCCCAGAGAAATGGTTTCGTGGAGCTTGTCGGTATCATTCACTTTGTTGGCTGCCGCCACCATCGGCACAATGCTCATAACGATTGCGGACATCAGTACCTGGGGCAACGCTACGATGGGTTCGCAGAAGCCGGTCAGCTGTCCGTACAGGGCTTTGGCGGTCGACGGATCGAAGCCCGCCTGCAAAAGTCTTGAATTGACGACCGCCGCATCCACCAGATTTACCAGCGGCATGAGGGTCGCTCCAATGGTGATGGGAACGGCAATGGCGATGATCGATTTCAGGATCGAACCCGCGGTCTCCCGCTGCCCTCCGGCGCTCTTTCGGATCCGGCGCTTCAGCCCCTTGCGGGCTAACAAATATATGAAGATCATGACCGCAAGTCCGCCGACGGCACCGGCGGACGCTCCGAAACATCCTCCGGCCGCTCCCCTCTGCAGATCGGTAAAGGATCCGGCAAACAGCGTCCCCCGCATCAGCAGCAGCGCCAGAAGAAGGCCGAAAACGACCCGGAAGATCTGCTCCACCGTCTGGGACAGAGCGGTCGGCGCCATCAGCTGCTGACCCTGAAAATATCCGCGGTAGGAGGACATGATGGGGACCAGAAGCAGTGCCGGAGCCGTCGCGCGCATCGCCAGCTCCGATCCCGGCATCGTGACCGCAGCAATGGGACCGGCGAAAAAGAATAGCACGATAAACCCGGCCGCTCCCAGGCCGATCATCAGGTACCGGGAAATATGAAATACCCGGTCCGCTTCATCGTAGCGTCCGATGGCATACCGCTCCGATACCATCCGGGAAATGGCGATGGGGATGCCGGAGGTGGATACGACCAGCAGCACCGCATAGATAGAATAGGCCGGTGAATAATATGCCATCCCTTCATCGGTGATGAAACTGGCCAGAAGGATCCGGAAGGCCGCACCGAATACCTTGACGATTATGCCCGCGGCAGCAAGCACTGCCGCGCCTTTTACGAGTGATTTTTCTGTCATATGCTCCTTGATTATTCTTTCTTCCTACATCAGCGGGGCAACGATCCGCAGCGCTCTTCCCGCGGCTCTGGCCGCGAGATTGTAGTTCCTGCAGTTCTGCAGCGTGATCCGCTGGCATTTCTCCAGCGTCTCCTGGAAGTCCCGCTCAACATCATCCACCACGGGGTTGCTGTAAATATACGCGGCGCATTCGAAATGCAGATACAGGCTCCGATAATCCATGTTGATCGTTCCCACCACGGCTTTCCTGTCGTCGCTGGTGAACACCTTGGCATGAACGAATCCGGGGGTGTATTCGTATATTTTCACTCCGCCGCTGATCAGCTCCTCGTAGTATGTGCGGGCCAGCCAGTAGGCGTACTTCTTATCCGGTACATGGGGCAGAATGATCTTGACCTCAATTCCCCGCTGGGCGGCAAAGGTCAGCGAATGGATCATCGTCTCATCGAGGATCAGATACGGCGTCATGATATGGACGTACTTCTCCGCCCGGTTGATGATGTCCAGGTAGACCTTCTCTCCAACCTCCTCCGAATCCAGAGGACTGTCCCCGTAGGGAGCGATCAGGCCTCCCCGCTTCATGCCGGGATCGATATTTCCGTCCCCTGCGATGATGTAGCGGTGATACTCCTCCCGCCTCGTCTCATCGATGTTCCACATCTGCAGAAACATCAGGGTGAAGCTGTCCACCGCCCTGCCGCCGACCATGATGGCGGTATCCTTCCAGTGCCCGAACCTGACTCTGCGGTTGATGTATTCATCCGCCAGATTGACGCCTCCGGTGAAAGCCACCCGTCCGTCGATCACGAGGATCTTCCGGTGGTCGCGGTTGTTCTGGTGCGTCGAAAGGAAGGGGGTCATCGGAGAGAACACCTTGCACTGTATCCCCAGCTTTTGCATGTCCTTCGGAAAACTGCGGGGCAGCAGCGACAGCGTACAGGTTCCGTCGTACATCAGACGCACCTCTACACCCTGTTTCGCCTTTCGCTTCAGGATCTCCAGCACCGCGTCCCACATGATTCCCTTATCGATAATGAAATACTCCAGGAAAATGAACTTCTCCGCCCGCTCCAGCTGCCGTACCATCTCCGCGAATTTATCCTCCCCCTGAGGGAAGTATTTCACGGCGGCGTTCTCATAGGACGGGTAATGTCCCTCTTCGTAGATGTATTTGAAGATGCCGTATTCCTGCCGGGCATCCACCAGCTCCGTTTCGATGGCATGCCGCGCCGGTGCCAGATAGACCCTCTGCTCATCCAAAAGCTGGTGAATCCGGCTGCCAAGGGTCGCCGTGCCCGGCTGGATCCTCGTATACAGATACAGGGTCACTCCGAACACCGGAACCGATGCGATCAGGATGACCCACATCAGCTTGAAATTGGCGTCGGCGCGGGAATTCAGCAGGTAGACCAGCAGGAGCACGGATACGAATCCGACCCCGTAGTTGATGGCGATGACCTTGGATCCCAGAACGATGAAACCGCCAAACAGAGCGAAAGCCTGTATCAGCAGCAGCAGGACGAACATTGTCGTCCTGCCGAACAGCAGCTTCCACAGACCTTTCATTTTTCGGATCAGAGCGTCACTTCCATTTTTTTGTTGTTTTCGGATGGCTTCAGTCATTGGTGATTTCCCATGTCAGGACCATCGGCTCCGTCACCTCGTGGTTCGGCTGGGGCGGTACGCTCAGATACGCTTTCGCCTCGTACACTCCGGGAGCCTTGGCGGAGTTGCCCTCGTACCGCACCGTCGTTCCCGGGGGCAGGCCGATATAATCCGGTTCTTTGCCGCGGCCGAACATCTTCCCGACCAGGCCCTGCTGCGGTCCGTCGGCTGCCAGCGTAACGGTCCGCATCCTTCCGTTCGCCCGCAGCGGCCCCTCGTAATCCCAGCGTGCTCCGCTCAGATCCAGAGGCGCCTTGCGGATCTGCCAGGTACAGGTCAGATCCTGCGGCGGGTTGTAATTGTTCTCATCGTACAGGAACCGGGCGGATGCCGTATATTCCCCTGCGTCCACCGCGACGTTGTCCTGATAGATCGGCTCCAGTCCTTCCTCCAGTCCGGACAGCACAACCGACTTGGCCGTTCCGTCGTACACGAAGCCTTCCGCGCCGACCCAGACGGCTCTGCTCATATCGTAGTCCCGCCTTCCGATCTTCCAGGTCAGCGGCGTCACTTCCGGTGCCTCATAATTCATGGAATCCTCCATGATCAATGTCGCCCGGGCCTCATATTCCCCGGCCTCGATGGCTGCATTGCCGGTGTACTGCGCGCTCATGCCCTTCGGCAGATCCAGCAGCTGAACGCTCTTCTCGTAGCCGTCATAGGTGAACTCAAACGCATAGCTCCAGGTGACCCCGGAAATGTCCGGAACCGCCTTCTCGATCGTCCAGGTACATCCTTCGATCTCCGGCGCCGTATAATTCTGATTCGAAGTCGAAAGAACCGCCGAGGCATGATAGGTTCCCGCATCCACCGCGACATTGTTCTCATACTCGACCGATACCTCATCGGAAAGTCCGGTCAGTCCTACGACCTTCATGGATCCGTCGTAGACCAGCTCTCCCGAAGAGGCCCACATGACATCGGAGATGTCGATCTCCGCACGGGAAATCTCCCAGCGGTACGGCTCGACCACATAGGGCAGGAAGTTCACGTAATCCTCCGGTTCCAGCACCGCGCTGGCGATATACTGTCCCGCGTTTACCGCGGTATTTCCCTTGGCCGCGGCCTTCACGCCCTGGGGCAGTCCGGCCAGCCGGATCCCGTGTTCCCTGCCATCGTATACCAGATCATCGCCGCCGCTGGTCCAGTAGACATTCTCCGCGCGGATCTGCGCCTTGGCGATGGACCATTCATACTGCATCGGATGCGGCGGCATGAAATTCTCCGGATCCTTCGGAACGAAGGACGCCGTCGCGATATAGTTGCCGGCATCGGAGGCAGCATTCCCCTCGTAGACGGCCTCCACCGAATCCGGAAGATCCCGCAGGAGCACCCGGTGGGTGGTTCCGTCATAGACGAAGGTGTCATACCCCGACCAGCTGGCCTGACGGATATCGATATCCGCCCGGGCGATGTTCCAGGTGCAGCCCGGAACCACCGGCACATTGTAGTTATCGCTGTCATAGGGGATCAGGGCCGCTTCCGCCTGATAGGTGCCCGCGTCGATGGCTTCCTGTCCTGTGTATTCCGCCTTCACCAGATCCGGAACACCTCTCAGGCAGACCGACTTGAGGGTTCCGTCGTACACGAAATCCTTCGGGCAATCCCAGTAAACACCGCTGACATCGATGTCCGCCCGGTCGATTCTCCACACCCGTCCGAGGATCTTCGTCTCACGGAAGCTGCTGCCCTCCGGCGGAATCAGCGTTGCCTGGGCCGCGTATTCTCCGGCGTCACTGGCAACATTGCCGGTATACCGGGCCGTCACACCCTCCGGCAGGCCCTGCAGAACGATCTCCTTCTCGCTTCCGTCATAGACAAACGGACGGCTGTAGCTCCAGGTGATCCCGCTGAGGTCGATGGCAGCCGGTGCCACATCCCACGAGATTTCCCTGGATGGCGGCGGCAGGAAGTTATCGGTATCCTCCACAGCGAAGACAGCCTTTGCACGGTAGGAGCCGGCATCGGTCGCTTCATTGCCTTCATAGGAGACCCGGATACCCTCCGGCAGACCCCGCAGGCCTATGCTCTTCGTCGTTCCGTCGAAGATCCGCTGCGCATCCTCCTCCCAGAAGCTGTCCGAGATGTCAAATACCGCCTTGCGGATCTCCCAGCGCAGCTCCAGCGGCTGCGGTGTGTTGAAGTTATCCGGATCCTTCGGCGTGATATGGGCCCGGCACACATAGTTTCCGGCGCCGGCGGCGGCGGCGTTTTCGTAGGTCACCTCCGCGTTGTCCGGAAGGTTCGCGATCCTTACGCTGTGCTCCTGACCGTCATAGGTGAAGGGGCCTTCATAGTCCCAGCACAGATCCTGCAGCTTCAGATTCGCCTTGAGGATCGTCCACGGACAGTCCCGGATCACCGGCGGATTGTAATTCTCCGTGTCGTAGGTGAACTCCGCGCAGGCTGTATAGCTTCCCGCGTTCACGCCCCGCTGCCCCGTGTAGGTGACTTCCTCCACCTGCCGGGGAACGTTCTTCAGCTCCACGAGCTTCTCCGCTCCGTTGTATACATAAGGGCTGCTGTAATTCCAGCGGACCTTCGACATGTCGATATCCGCCTTAAGGATCCGCCAGGTCTTCGTGATCGGATCCATCTGATTATAATTGTTCAGATCGTCGACGCAGAACTCCGCCCGAACCGTATATTCCCCGGCATCAACGGCGGTCTGTCCCTCGTACAGCACGCTGATTCCCTCCGGGATCCCCGTCATCCCGATCTGCTGCGGCTCACCCGTATAAACGAGGGCATCCTCCGTCCAGCAGGCCCGGCTCATATCGTGATCCGCCCGGGTGATCTCCCAGGTGAACTCCACCGGCTCCGGGATCTCGTAATTGACCGGATCTTCGGGTACAAAGGCTGCCCTTGCCGTGTAGACACCGGCATCGACGGCTTCATTTCCTGTATATTCCGCCCGCACTCCCTGGGGAAGCCCGGACAGTTCCACCTTCTTCGGGCTGCCGTCGTAAGTGAAAACGGCCGGTCCGTCCCAGTGAACCCCGCTCATATCGTGGGTCGTCTTGAGGATTCTCCAGGTGCAGGGCCTGACCGGATCCGGGCTGCTGTAATTATCGATATCGTAATCCAGCCCTGCGGTCGCGACGTAGGTGCCCGCATCCACCGCATCCGCTCCGGAATAGTACGGCACGGTTCCCTCCGGCAGCCCCTCCAGCCGGACGCTCTTGGGCTGTCCGTCGTAGGTGAAGGCCTCCATATAGGACCATTCCAGATCCGACATCCGGTAGCGGCCCTTGGTGATGGTCCAGGTAAGCGCCGGCGCCGGCTGCGGCGGCTCGTAGTTTTCTTCATCGTAGGTGTATGCAGCCAGGGCCGTATACTCACCGACCTCGACCGCTGTATTGCCTGCGTACTCCGCGGTCACCCCCTCCGGGAGGCCCTCCAGATGAACCTCCTTCTCCTGTCCGTCGTAGGTCAGATCCTCCGGAAGCACCCAGTGTACCTCGCTCATATCGTAGGCGTTCTTATCGATCGTAATGGTTCTCTCTTCGGAAACAGAGGAGCCGACAAAGTTCTCGGCAACAAACCGGATCTGCGCTCCGCTGCAGGAGACAGGCAAAGGCTGGTCATTCGCGAAATCCTCCCAGATGCCGCAGTTTCCTCTTATCTGAGCTCTGACCGAAGTCACCTCGCCGTAGTTCGGATCGATCACCGGCTCCTGCAGCTGCAGCAGCTGTCCGTAGGTGACCGCAGGGATATCGTATACCTCTGTGAACCTGGGCCTTCCTGCCCAGATCGCATAGAGCCGCATATCCGAATGCACATTGAACAGCTGTCCCGGCAGCAGTTTCCTGCCGCTGCCGTCACGGTTCGTGTTCCATTCCCGGAAGACCCGTCCCTCCGGCGCCTCAAAAAGATCGTGGGGCGCCCGCAGCTGTGTCCCGCTGGCGCAGGAAACCGGCTGATCCGCCGCCTCTCCATCCGCAGCCGCCTCGGCCTTCGCGCCGTTGCCGTCGTATTGCACGAGAAAATCGCTTCCCGCGATATAGAGTACGCCATCCGTTGAGGTGCGCCAGTCGGAGACCATCCCCTCCTCTGCATCCCTCAAAACGCCCTCCGGCATTCCGATCACGGTCCGGCCGCCTCCGCCCATGGAGAAGCTCTTCCCCGGTACCAGCGCGCGCAGAGCGTCACATCCGAAGAACATATCATCCGCCATCTGCAGGGAGCGGTTGTCCTGCCCGGTGAAATCGATGGACTTCAGGCTGCTGCAGTACATGAACATTCTCGACATGTCCATCACAGCGGATGTATCGATGCTTCCGAGAATGACTTCCTTCAGATTCCTGCAGGACAGGAACATGCAGCTCATATCCGCCACCTTACCGGTCCGGAGCATCGAAAGATCGACTTGTTTCAGTTTCGTGCAGCTGCACAGAAGCCAGCTCAGATCGACTGTATTGGACGTGTCGAGTCCGTGAAAATCGATATCCTCCAGAGCAGTGCAGTTCATAAACGCGCCCACCAGACTGACCACACCGGATACCGTATCCTCAAAAGCGATCCTGCGGATCTCAGGTCTGTATTCGTCCCAGGGGTATTTCCCGTCCGCCGACACGCTTTCGGCCATACCCTGACCTATGATCAGTTCTCCCGAATCGGAAATCGTCCATTCACATGTTCCCCAGTTTCCAGTGGCAATCACGCTGCTACCTCCATGTATCTGAAAAGAATCGTATTCATTGGCGCAAATAAAATACACCACTCTATTATCTCACAACAAAGTGGTGTATTACAAGTAAAACGCGAGATTTATTTGATGATCTCAGCTACCGCGTCCGGTCCGCAGCCGGCAGCGTTGCCCTCATCCGTATCCAGATGGACTTCTCTTTCGTGCTTCTCACCGGCTCTGACGACAACGTTATCAAAGATCAGGCCTCTCTCTCCATCGATCTTCAGGCAGACCACGTCGTGATCCTTCACGCCCGCCTCAATGGCCTGCTCCGGGTTCAGATGCACATGTCTCTGCGCTACCATGACACCGTGATCCAGTTCAACCTCACCGCAGGGGCCGATCAGTTTGCAGCCCGGGGTGCCCTCCAGATGGCCGGATTCTCTGACGGGAGCCTTGATCCCCAGCGTTCTGGCATCGGTCATTGCCAGTTCTACCTGTGTCTCCGGCCGAACCGGTCCGAGCACGCGGATGCCGGTCAGTGTTTTTTTCGGTCCCACGATATCAACCTTCTCCTCGGAAGCAAACTGTCCCGGCTGTACCAGCGGCTTGGTCGGTGTCAGCTCGTGACCCTCTCCGAACAGAATGTTCAGATGCTCCTGCGAGAGATGTACGTGTTTGTTGGATAATCCAATCTTGACTGTGTAACCCATTTCGATCCTTTCTCCTTATGTCCTTGCAGTTAATCCTCCAGATATGTAACATACGGGAGGTTCCTATATTTTTGATCATAGTCCAGACCGTAGCCGACGATAAACCGGTCGTCCACGGTAAATCCTATGTAATCAACATCGATCTCGACCCGCCGCCCTTCCGGCTTGTCCAGAAGCGTGCAGATCTTCACGGTCCTGGCACCGCGGCTGGAGATGTATCCGCGAAGGTAGTTGAGGGTAACGCCGCTGTCCACGATATCCTCGACGATGATCACGTGCTTTCCCTCGATATCCGTATCCAGGTCCTTATTGATCTTGACCACGCCGGAGGTCCTGGTGGCGGAGCCGTAACTGCTGACTGCCATAAAATCAATGGTCATGTCCAGCTCGACGCATTTCATCAGGTCTGCCATCCACAGAACAGCCCCCCGGAGGATGCCGATCATGACGATCTCTTCCCCCTGGTATTCCCGGGTGATCCGCTGTCCGATCTCCTTCGCCTTCTGCAGGATTTCTTTCTGCGTGATCATGACGGTTCCTATCGTGTCCTCATGCATCTTTGTCCTCCTCATCTACGTCATATTCTACATCATCGACGACGTTTTTACCACGGAATTTTCTGGAATAATCCTTTGGCTTCTCTCCGATCCAGTATTTGTCCAGTTCGCTGGACAGATACCACAGAATGAGCGCCCACAGAACGATGTCATCCAGAAAACCGAAGGGAAATATGACCGGAGGAATGATGTCAATGGGGAGAAACAGATATACGATGCCGGCGACGACCAGTGCCTTCTTGTACCAGGGCACAGCTTTATCGGCCATCATGAAGCGGATGGCCTTCAGTCTCTTCAACAGTACTCTGAACCCAAAAAACTGCATTTATTCCTCCAACAGCTGCTCCATTACGTCCAGAAGCTCATCGGCGCCGGTCCGCTTCAGCGCGGATACCGGCAGCACCAGATCCTCCGGGTCCAGCTGCAAAGTCTGGCGGATCAGCCTGATCTGTTTGTTCAGCTGATTGCGCGAGATCTTGTCCGCCTTCGTGGCAACCACGATGCCGTCCAGCCCATACGCCTTCAGGTAATCGTGCATGGTCTTATCCTGCGCCGAGGGAGCATGACGGATATCCACCAGCTGAATCACCGTGATCAGATTGTCCCGGTTCTCCAGATAGTGCTCCATCATCTTTCCCCAGCTCTCGGAGATCGACCTGGACACCTTCGCGTATCCGTATCCGGGCAGATCGACGATTCGAAACGCATCGTTGACCCGGTAGAAGTTGATGGTTCTGGTTTTCCCGGGACTGCCGCTGACATGGGCCAGCTTCTTTCTGCCGGTCAGAAGATTCAGGAGGGATGACTTGCCTACGTTCGATCTTCCCGCGAAAGCGATCTCTCTGAGATCCTCCGGCGGATACTGATCCTCACGGACGGCTACCTGTTCAAGCTGCGATTGACTGATCTTCATGAGCTAACCCCTGACAAGCACCTGCTTCAGGGCGTCTTTCGCCGTCTTCAGCAGGACAAACTCCATTTCCTCCCGTACCGTTTCGGGAATCTCCTGAATATCCACTTCGTTCTCCGACGGCAGCAGGACCTTGCGGATTCCTGCCCTGTGGGCTGCCATGACCTTCTCGCGGATGCCTCCCACCGGCAGTACATTGCCCCGCAGGGTGATCTCGCCGGTCATAGCGATGTCCTTTCGGGCGGGAATGCCGGTCAGCGTGGAAACGAGCGCGCTGCACATCGTGACGCCGGCGGACGGTCCGTCCTTCGGAATGGCTCCCTCCGGAATATGGATATGGATATCGTATTTCTTATAAAACTCTTCCTCGATGTTCAGCTCCTTCGCGATGGAACGGATGTAACTGAGGCCGGTCCTCGCCGATTCCTGCATCACATCCCCCATCTGACCGGTCAGAGCCAGCTTGCCGCTGCCCGGTACGGCAACGGTTTCGATGAAGAGGGTGTCTCCTCCCACGATGGTCCAGGCAAGGCCGGTGGTCACGCCGACTTCCTTCCTGCCGCGGATGATATCGAAGCGGTACTTCTTCTTGCCGAGGGACTCCTCGACCTTCCTGCCGGTGACGCTCACCTTCGCCGTATTCCCGGTGACGTACTGTTTCGCCGCCTTACGGCAGATGGTTCCGATCTCCCGCTCCAGATTACGCACGCCCGATTCTCTCGTGTAATAGTTGATGATCGTCTGCAGTCCAGCCTTTGTGAAAGAAATATTGCTCTTCTTCAGACCGTTCTCGCGAATCTGCTTCGGCACGAGATACTGCTGGGCGATGTGCAGCTTGTCATCCTCGGTATAGCCTGTGACCTGAATGACCTCCATCCGGTCCAGCAGCGGCCGGGGAATGGTCTCCGTCGTGTTCGCCGTTGTGATGAACATGACCTTGGACAGATCGAAGGGCACCTCCAGATAGTGATCGGTGAAGTCCTTGTTCTGTTCCGGATCCAGCACCTCCAGCAAAGCCGATGCCGGATCGCCCTTGTAGTCGGCTCCGATCTTATCCACCTCGTCGAACAGGAATACGGGATTGGCGCTTCCGGTGTCCTTAATGGCACTGATGATCCGGCCGGGAATCGCGCCGATGTAGGTGCGCCGGTGACCCCGGATCTCCGCCTCGTCCCGCACTCCGCCCAGGGACATGCGGACGAACTCCCTGCCGATGGACCGGGCAACGCTTTTGGCGATGGAGGTCTTGCCGGTTCCCGGAGGCCCGACGAGACACAGGATCGGTCCCTTCAGACCTTCGGAGAGCTGCATGACCGCCAGATATTCCAGTACCCGTTCCTTGACCTTCTCCAGGCCGTAATGGTCTTCGTTCAGGATCTTCTCGGCCTCGATCAGGTCGATGTTGTCTTCGGTGTATTTGTTCCAGGGCAGCTCCAGGATGGTTTCGATATAGTTGCGGCTGACCGTCGCCTCCGCGGAGGACGCCTGCATCTTCGAGAAACGGCTGATCTCCTTCTCGATCTTCTCCCGGGTCTTATCCTCCAGCTCCAGCTCGTCCAGCTTTTGGAGGAAATCCGCCACTTCGTCCTCTACATCCTCTGTGCCGCCCAGTTCCTCCTGAATGGCCCGCATCTGCTCCCGCAGATAGTATTCCCTCTGGTTCTGATTGATCTGGGATTTGACCTTCGTGGAGATGTCCTGCTCGATCTTGAGGATCTCGATTTCCCGCAGCAGGATGCTGTTCAGCTTCTCCAGCCGCTCCTTCGGATCCAGCAGCTCCAGAAGGGCCTGCTTGTCCTCCAGACGGATCTCTATGTGGGATGCGATCATATCCGACATACGCCCGGCTTCCTCGATGGTGACCACGGAGGCGAACACTTCCGGTGCCAGATTCTGATTCAGATTGATGTATTCATCGAAGCTCGTCAGCACGGTGCGCATGAGGGCTTCCGTCTCGGGATCACTGGAATCGGATTCGATGGGCTCCAGCGGTTTGATCCTGCACTGAAAGAACGGCACTTCGAACAGCACCTCCTCGATCGTCCCCCGGCAGATCCCCTCCACCAGCACCCGGATGGAATCTCCGGGCAGCCGCAGCATCTGCTTGATCCGGCCGATGGTCCCCAGGTGATAGAAATCCTCCGGGGTCGGCAGGTCGGTATTCTCATCCATCTGGGACGAGAGGAATATATACTGATTGCTGACCATCGCCTTCTCGAGGGCGTTGATCGACTTCTCTCTTCCGATGTCAAAATGAAGCACCATATTCGGAAAAACCGACAGACCCCGCAGCGGGATCATCGGCAGATCCATGGTTTTTTTATCAAAAATAATTCTGTCTTTGTCTTCCACGATTGTTCTCCAAGTTTCAAGCGGTCTCGGACAGGATCAGCTCCGGATCCTTCTCCTCCTCCACAGTCTGTCTGGTGATCCGGCAGCCGGTGACGTCCGTTCTGGAGGGAAGCTCGAACATGATATTGGTCATGATCCGCTCCATGATGCCCCGAAGCCCCCGGGCACCGGTCTTCCTTGCCAGCGCCTGTTCAGCGATCGCCTCGATGGCATCGTCGGTGATCTCCAGCTCCACCCGGTCCATCTCCAGAAGCTTCTGATACTGTTTCACCAGAGCGTTTTTCGGTTCGGTCAGAATCCGCATCAGCGCTTCCTTTGACAGCTCCTCCAGGGATACCAGCACCGGAAGACGGCCGATGATTTCCGGGATCAGCCCGTATTTCAGAAGATCCTCCGGCTGGGCATGCTGCAGCAGCGCCTCCCGGTCGATCTTGTTGCTGTCCACACTGGCATTAAAGCCGATGACCTTATCCCCGAGTCTCTTCTGGATCACCTTGTCGATTCCGCTGAACGCGCCTCCGCAGATGAACAGAACGTTCTTCGTATCAAAGGGAATGAACTCCTGCTGCGGGTGCTTGCGTCCGCCATTGGGGGGAACGTTGGCCACCGTGCCTTCGATGATCTTCAGCAGAGCCTGCTGCACGCCCTCACCGCTCACGTCTCGGGTGATGGACGGGTTCTCTGACTTGCGGGCGATCTTATCGATCTCGTCCACATAGATGATGCCCTGCTGGGCCCGTTCGATGTCCCAGTCCGCCGCCTGGATCAGCTTCAGCAGAATGTTCTCCACATCCTCACCCACATAGCCGGCCTCCGTCAGCGTCGTGGCGTCGGCGATGGCAAAGGGCACATCCAGGATCCGCGCCAGAGTCTGCGCCAGCAGCGTCTTGCCCGATCCGGTGGGACCGATCATGACGATGTTGCTCTTCTGGATCTCCACATCATCGTCGTCCAATCCCAGATGGATCCTCTTATAATGATTGTAGACGGCTACCGCCAGGGTTTTTTTGGCGGCCTCCTGGCCGATCACATATTCCGACAGGACCTCCGCGATCTCCATGGGCTTCGGAAGATGGACCTTCTCGCCTTCGATCAGATCCTGCGCCGCTTCCTGTTCCTTCTCGTTGATGAGATCCAGACACAGATCCACGCATTCATCGCAGATGTACACGTCCGGTCCGCTGATCAGTCTGCGCACCTGGCTCTGGGGCCTGCCGCAGAACGAGCAGCACAGTTCGTTGTTTTCGTCAAATTTCTTTACCATTCCGTTCTCCCGCGCTGCCTGCTATCTCTCCTCGATCACATGGTCAACGAGACCATATTCCATCGCTTCGGCAGCGGACATGAAATGATCCCGATCCGTATCTTTCTCGATGATTTCCAAAGGCTGGCCTGTCGTCTCACTCATGATCCGGTTCAGTTTTTCTCTGGTTCTGAGAAGCCACTCGGCCCGGATCTTCACATCCTCCGCCTGGCCGGATGCTCCGCCGAGGGGCTGGTGGATCATGATCTCCGCATTGGGCAGCGCGTAGCGCTTGCCCTTCTCCCCGGCGGCGAGAAGGAATGCTCCCATGCTGGCCGCCAGACCTACGCAGATCGTCGATACCTGGGGCTTGATATACCGCATGGTATCAAAGATTGCCATCCCGGCGGATACGGATCCGCCGGGACTGTTGATGTAAATGTTAATATCCTTTTCGGGGTCTTCTGCCTCGAGGAACAGAAGCTGCGCCACCACGAGACTCGCCAGATGATCCGTGATCTCCTCTCCGATGAAGATGATCCGATCCTTCAGAAGTCTCGAATAGATGTCGTACATTCTTTCTCCGCCGCCGGTCTGTTCGACGACATAAGGAATCAATGCCATGGGCTGCCTCCTGTTCTTCCCGAATAATGCTTATTTCTTCACTGCGTTGTCATACATGAAGTCGACGGCCTTGCGGACCTTGATGTCGCCGCTGATCATGCTGATGTTCTGGGCACCGATCATCTCCGCCAGCTTATCCTTCTCCATGCCGTACTGCTGTGCCATCTTCTCCAGTTCCTCGGAGACTTCCTCGTCCGTCACTTCGAAATTCTCCTGATCCGCAACGGCGCTGACGATCATCTGAGTCTTGACCTTCTTGTGGGCTTCCTCCCGGATGTCTTCTCTGAATTCCTCTGGCTCCTTGCCCAGATACTTCATATAGGTCGCCAGATCCATGCCCTGCGCTCTCAGCTGCTGATCGAACTGGCTCATCTGATTGTCGATCTCCTGCTCTACCAGCGGAGCCGGGACATCGATGTCGTTGGCGTTGAAGACAGCCTCGATGACCGCGTTCTTCATGCGGTTCTCCGCGCTCTCCGCCTTGGACTTCTCCAGCTTCTGTCTGGTGTCCGCTCTCAGCTCGTCCAGCGTATCAAACTCGCTGATGTCCTTCACGAAATCATCATCGATCTGCGGGAGCTCCTGCTCCTTGATCTCATGCACCTTGCACTTGAAGACCGCTTCCTTGCCGGCCAGTTCCTCTGCGTGATAATCCTCCGGGAAGGTGACCGTCACGTCTCTCTGTTCGTCCTTGACCGCGCCGATCAGCTGCTCCTCAAATCCCGGGATGAATGTGCCGGAACCCAGCTTCAGCGGCTGACGCTCCGCGGTGCCGCCCTCAAACTGCTCATCGCCGACCCAGCCTTCGTAGTCGATCAGAACCATGTCGCCGTCCTGCGCCGGACGATCCACCTCGACCATGCGGGAATTTCTCTTCGCCATCTCGGCGATCTCATTCTCCACATCCTCATCGGTGACTTCCGCGCTGACGGTCTCGATCTCCACACCCTTGTAGTCCTTGATCTCAAGCTCCGGATAGACCGCAACGGTGACCGTGGCTTCGAAGCCTTCGCCCTTACGGATCTCGCCGAACTCGGTTCTGGGATAATCGATGACATCCAGATCCAGCTCGTCCAGAGCCAGCGGATAGTTCAGTGAAAACAGGTTATTGATTGCATCTTCGAAGAAGATGCCCTCGCCGTAATGCCTCTCTATAATACTTCTGGGAGCCTTGCCCTTGCGGAATCCGTCGATCTGGAATTTGTCCTTTTCTTTTTTGTAGACATTGACTACTGCATTTTCGAATTCCTCAGCGGTGAACTCCATCTTGAATTTCGCTTCTGTGTTTTCTTTTGAAAGTAATGTCGCCTTCATGTATTTTTCCTCCTGTTATGAACGCATAGTGCATATTATTATACCGCCGTTTATGTCATCTGTAAAGACTGAAAACGCCGAAAAATACAGCTTTATCAAAACAGGACCCCGTTTGTCCACAAGGTCCTGCTCCATGATTTCTTCTTATCCTTTACCGATGGCAGATCAGCTCGATCCCCTTCGCGTATTTGCTCGTATCCTCCGGCTCCAGTCCGTAGACCTCCTGCAGGCGCCGGCCGATCTCGACCAGCTCCTCCGTTTCGCCGGAGAACAGCTCTACTTCGACCTCCCGCACCGGCGTGCTCTCATCTCCGGCAAAAACATCGCCTTCATCCACCGATACCTCGAAGATCCCTTCGCCTGTGTCGATCCGGAATCTCCTGCGCCGGATATCCGTGCGGATCAGCTCGATCATCTCCTTGTCCCGGATCAGAGGCTCCAGCTCCTCGCCGATATCGCTCTCCAGAAAAACGCTGACATCGGGGCTGCTGTCTGAGACCGGAACGGTCAGCTCCTCCCGGACATGCAGTCCGTCTTCGCTCTTGCCGCTCCATTTCAGTGTAGCGATCATCCGGTCATCTTCTCTTCTGACCCGGTAGGCGATCTTGTTTCTCGCCAGATCCAGCTCGCTGGTGTCGTAATAGATCGCGTACAGACTGATTTCTTCTCTTGAATCCTCTTCTTCGATCTCAGAAAAAAGGCTGTCTTCCCAGATCCGCGCGGCGATGTCCTCGTCCGGGATCCTGTATTTCAGTTCTATTTCCATTTTACCTATACGGCCGGATCGTCGGCCGTTTCCTCCAAACGTACTTCACATAATAACACTACCGGCCGCTAAAGGCAAGTAAAATCGGATTGTTGCCTGCCGGATCAATCCCCCTCTGCCCGCTTTCTCTCTTCCAAAGCCTGGAGAATCCTCTGATATACCTGCTTGGTGATGGGATACCGCCAGATACAGATCAGAGTCAGGATCATAAACAGCGCCGGAATGACCGTCAGGGACAGATGGGTCCACAGCAGCGCGGTCTCCGTCTGCACCGAGGCGCTTCCGTCAAATCCGGCGATCCCGAGAATCACTCCCAGAAGCTGCAGTCCCAGCGCCTCCGACAGAGATTCGGATATGGACTGCATGGAGATGACCATACCGGATCGCTCCCTGCGGTTGGTCAGCTGGTCGTCCTCGCAGACATCGTAGACCATGGCCGCGATCAACTGCCAGTAGCAGATGCTTCCCATGGACAGGAAGAAGGAGTACGCGACCATCTGCGCCGCATCCGGGATACCGGTGAGCCCATAAACGGCCGATGCCGCCGTGCTGATCCCCATCCCGGCCAGGAACATCGACCGCTTGTCGAAGCGCCTTGTCATGCGGATCAGTACCGGAACGAAGACCACAGAGATGAAGGTCTGAAATGCCATGATGGCGGAGATCGTCCATGCGGGAAGGTGGAGATTATACGTGTAGAAATACATCCGGTCCGAAGAGATCATCGTGTTCGCCAGAAGATAGAATACGCTGGCCAGAATGATGCACCGGGCGGATCGCAGGTGCAGGATCTCCCAGTAGTTTCGGATGATATCCGCAAGGACCGCGAGGGCTGCAGCCGGCCTCTTCCCGGAAGTCCGCGCAGCGTTCCCGCCGGCCGCTTTCTCTGCTGTGATCGAGCCTTCTTCCCGCTCCTGCCGGATCCCCCATCCGCCGATGAAGATCACCAGCGCTGTGACGATCCCGCAGATGATGCCAACGGCCTGCCAGCTTCCCGCCTCGCTCCTTCCGATCTGCATCAGCGCGTCCACAATGACCGTGGGCAGGATGGTTCCCACCGCTCCTCCCAGGGTATTGTAGACATACACATAGCCCCGCAGCGCCGTCCGCTCATCGTAATCCTGCGTCAGCTCAGCGCCCCAGGCCAGGTACGGCACATAAAACACGCAGAACGCCGTCCAGACGATCAGCAGCATCAGCATATAGTACAGGATCCGCAGGCTCTGAGGGGCTTCGAAGGTCGTAAACAGCAGCGCTGTGGCGATGCCCAGAGGGAAGGCGCCAGCCAGGATGAAGGGGCGGCGTTTGCCGAAGCGGCTGCGGCTGTGATCCGAAAGATACCCCACCAGAGAGCTGGCGACCACATCCCAGACCGATCCGACGGCAGCGATGGTTCCGGCAATGGCCGGAGGCACGTGGGCGACGGTCGTCAGGAAAAACAGCAGAAATGTACCGATGAAGCTGTAAACGACCGCATCCCCCATGCCGATCATTCCGTATAGATTTTTTGTCCTGAAATCAACTCGGTTCATAATGACGCAGAATACGGCAGGCTGCCCATGGACAGTCCTGCCGCATCCTTTATGGTGTTTATTGAGGAGTGCGATTCATAAGTTATTTAAACGATACACTGAAATCCGAAGGATGTCAAGAATCAAAAATACAAAAAAAGTACCATCCTTCACAGTCTTACCGGGACTGCGGGGATGGTACCTGCTTCATACAATTTGTTTCAAACCGTCATCAGTTGAAGGTGATCACGGTTCCGGTCTCTCCGGCCAGCGCCTCCACCGCCTTATCCAGGGAGGTGATGATGGCTTTCTTGCTCGGGAAACGGCGCACGAACTTCATGGCAGCTTCCACCTTCGGGAGCATGCTCCCGGCCGGGAACTGTCCCTCTTCGATGTACTTCGCCGCGTCGGCCAGTGTCAGGTGATCCAGGTCCTCCTGATCCGGCTTGTTGAAGTTGATGGCGACCTTCTCGACCTCCGTCAGGATCATCAGAATATCGGCTCCCACGTCTTCCGCGAGCAGTTCCGCCGCGAAGTCCTTATCGATGACAGCCGCAACGCCCTCCAGATGTCCGTCCATCCGCTCCACGACCGGGATGCCTCCCCCGCCGCAGGTGATGACGATGCTCCGGTCCCATAGCTGGCGGACCGCGTCGATCTCAACGATGCGCTTGGGGATCGGGGAAGCAACGACTCTTCTCCAGCCACGGCCGGCGTCTTCCTTCATGGTCCAGCCTTTGGAAGCCTCCTGCTCCTTCGCCTCTTCCTCCGTATAGAACGGTCCGATGGGCTTGGTGGGATTCTGGAACGCGGGGTCCTTCTCGTCGACGATCATCTGGGTCGCGACGGTCACCACCGGAATATTCCGGTTATCCTTGTTCAGCGCGTACTTCAGACACTGCTGGATGTGGTATCCGATGTATCCCTGGGACATGGCGCCGCAGACATCAAAGGGCATGGACGGAGTGACGTCCTTCGCCGCTTCGCTTGCCATCACGATTCTGCCCACCTGGGGGCCGTTTCCGTGGACGACGGCGATCTCATAACCCTGTCCGCTGATCTGAGCCACGTGCTCGCAGGTCTTCTTCACAACGTTCAGCTGCGCTTCCGCGGTGGCCTCTCCCTTACCGGACTGCAGCGCGTTTCCGCCCAGGGCGATTACGATTCTTTCTGTCATATGATTGATCTCCTGTAATAGTGGTTGATTACTTTAACGGTTCTCTGTTGACCGGGCAGCTCATGCAGCGCGGGCCCCCTCTGCCTCTGGAGAGCTCCGAGCTTGGGATCGAAAGGACTTTGACGCCCTTGTGATCCAGAATGTCATTGGTCACATAGTTTCTCTCATAGGTGACGACCGTTCCCGGCGCGATGCACAGGGTGTTGGAGCCGTCGTTCCACTGCTCTCTCTGAGCCGCCTGCAGGTCATTGCCTCCGCAGCGGATCAGATCCACCGCCGGAAGTCCCAGCTCCGCCTTCAGGATGTTCTCCAGGCTGTCGGTCATGCTGGCGAAGTGGGCCTCGCCGTCCTTGTCCAGCGTGATCTCAAACAGCTGCAGCGGTCCCTCGATCTCCGGATGGATGGTGAACTTGTCGAAGTCGACCATGGTGAAGACCGTATCCAGGTGCATGAATGCTCTGGATTTCGGGATATCGAAGACCAGGATCTTCTTGTAGCCGGAGTCGCTTCCCAGAACGTTTCTGGCGAAGTGCTCGATGCCGGCGACGGTCGTTCTCTGGGACAGGCCGATGGCTACGATCTCATCGGACAGGACCAGCACGTCTCCGCCTTCGATGGACTCTTCATCGTAGTAGTCGTACCACTGGAAGGTTCCGTCCGGAGCGAAGTCCTTGTTGTACATGTACATATACTTCAGCAGCAGCGGCTCTCTGCGTCTTGCCGTCGTATTCATGTGATGGATGTTCAGACCGTTTCCGACGCAGGCTCCCGGGTCTCTGGTGAAATACAGGTTCGGCATCGGATCCATGTAATACGGATATCCGGACGCGATGTACTCCGCCAGGGAGTTGGTCTTCACGTCGATCTCGTTCTTCTTAACGCCGGCGATGCACTTCTCCACCATCTCACGGACAGTCATGTTCATCAGGTATTCCTCCAGGGCTTCTTTGACTGCCTCGGAGTAGATGTTGCTCTCGCCGATGAATTCCTTGACGAACTGATTGCGCACGTTCCGGTCGGACAGCGCCTTGACGGTCTCGTCCACATAGTAGACGACCTCGACACCGTTTTCTCTCAGTACGTCCGCGAACCGGTCGTGCTCGTGCTGGGCGACCTTCAGGTACGGGATGTCATCGAACAGCAGACGCTCGAAGTTGTCCGGCACCAAGCCCTCGACCTCGCTGCCCAGCCGGTGGAGCAGCACCTTGTTCAGTTTGCCGATTTCTGAATAGTTGTTGATTCCGGGTTTCATATTGAACCTCCGTTTCTCGCAGATGCGATGGTGTTATGCGATGGTCGCGACCATAACCGCCTTGATCGTGTGCATTCTGTTCTCTGCTTCGTCGAACACCTTGGAATGTCTGCTCTTGAAGACATCGTCGGTGACCTCGCGGATGTCGTAGCCCAGTTCCATCTGGCTCTTGGCCATGGTGGTCTCAAAGTCGTGGAAGGACGGCAGGCAGTGCAGGAAGATGACGTCGTCGTTGCCGGTCGCCTCCAGCATTTCCGGGGTAACTCTGAAGGGAGTCAGCATGCGGACTCTGTCCGGGATCTGATCCTCTTCGCCCATGGATGCCCAGATGTCGGTGTACAGCACGTCGGCTCCCTTGATGCTCTCGATATCGGAGCTGATCTCGATGCTGGCGCCGGTCTCCTCCGCAACGGCTCTGGCTCTGGCGACCACGTCCGCGTCGACCTGATCGATCAGTTCCGCCGGGCCGTATGCCACGAAGCTCATGCCCATCTTCGCGCAGCCGTACATCCATGCGTAAGCCATATTGTTTCTGATATCGCCGACGAAGACGACCTTGCACTTGTTCAGCGGCTTAGCCACGTGCTCTTCGATGGTCAGCAGGTCCGCCAGGATCTGGGTCGGGTGATCCACATCGGTCAGTCCGTTCCAGACCGGAACGCCGGCGTACTTCGCCAGGTCTTCCACGACCCTCTGGTCGTATCCTCTGTACTCGATGCCGTCATAGAATCTTCCCAGCACCTTCGCGGTATCCTCCAGGGACTCCTTCTTGCCCATCTGGGAGCTCTTGCTGTCCAGGAAGGTGACGCCTGCGCCCTCATCCATGGCGCCGACTTCGAACGCGCATCTGGTTCTGGTGGAAGTCTTCTCAAACAGCAGAACGATATTCTTGCCTCTCAGAAGTTCTCCCTTGATGCCGGCTCTCTTCTTCGCCTTCAGATCGTGAGCCAGGTCCAGCATGTAACGGATCTCCTCCGGTGTGAAATCCATCAGTGTGAGAAAACTTCTTCCTTTCAGATTAACAGCCATAGCGATATCTCCTTTCACTCCTAAATGATTGTTGTACGATTTGATCTTGATTAGACTATACTATAACACAACTGGCACCTAAAGTGCCAGTTTCTTTGTTTTTTGATGTGCCAGTTATTTATCCAAAGGCTGGAGCATCTGTTCAAAGGCACGTTCCAGCATTTGCATGCCTTCATCGATCTGCTCCGGGCCGGGATAGGAAAAGTTCAGGCGGATGTGGTCCCGGCCGGTCTTATGAGCCGGATCGAAGAGATGCCCGGGAATAAACGTAACGCCCTGCTGCTGCGCGGCGGTCAGAAGCTGCTGCGCGTCGAGCCCCGCCGGAAGCTTCACCCAGAAATAGACCCCGCCGGAGGGTACGCTGAATTCGATCCCAAAGCGCTGCGCCAGCCTTTGCAGATGCTCCCTCATCCGATCCCGCTTGCCGCGGCAGACCCTGCGGTAATCCTCCAGCCGCCGGAGATACTGCCCGCTGCGCAGGTACTCCCGCATGATCATCTGGGGCGTCCAGTCCAGGGCCGCCAGCCGCACGGAAACCATATTGTGAAGCCGCTCGGTGATGGAATGATCCGCCGCGACAAAGGATATCCCGAGGCCCGGCCTAAAGGTCAGCGAGAAGGAATACAGATAGATGACGTTGCTTCCGGTGTCCATGGAACGGATCGAAGGCGGGATGGGAGCATCGTAGTACAGGTCGGAGCTTTCATCCTCCTCGATGATGGGGATGCGGTAGCGGTAGGACAGTTCCAGCAGCTTTTGCCGGCGGACAGTGGAGAGCACGGCGCCGGTTGGATTATTGAAGCTGGAGTCGACGTAGATGTATTTCGGGCGCTCCCTTTCGATCAGCGCCTCCAGGTGATCGCAGACCATCCCTTCCTCATCCATGGGAACCGTCACAAGCCGGCCGCCGGACAGCTGGATCGACCGGTAGACATCGGCGGACAGCATATCGGCTGTGATGACCGTATCCCCCGGCGAAAGCAGCAGACTGTTGAGAAAATCCATGGTCTGATTGGCCTCTGAGAAGATCTGGATGTTTCCCTCACGGACCCGGATCCCCCGGGCGTCCAGGAGCTTCACGATCTCCCGGCGCAGGTCCGGATCTCCCTGATACGGGGAATGAAAATAGGTGCTCCCCTTGAGGGCTTTCTCGAAGTACTCGGCGATCTCCTCCGCCGGATAAGGCTCTCTGGCCGCCACGCCCCCGCCGAAGGGGATCAGGTTTTCCTCATAAGACAGGCTGTAGAGCTCATCAAAAGAACTTCGGATATTCTCGTAGCGGTCCTCGATCAGTGCTTCCCAGTGGACTGCCTTCTTCTTCTGTCCGCTGCGCTCCATCTCTTCGAAAATGCTCCGGTAGCGGATCCGGTAGCCCTGCCCCTGCCGCGCCTCGATCAGACCTTCGCTCTTCAGTTCCATGTAAGCCCGCGTTACCGTGTTCCTGTGAACGCCGATCTCCGCCGCCAGCTTCCGCTCGGAGGGCAGCAGAAACCCGTCCACCAGCGATCCGTCGAATATTCCCTTTCGGATCTGCTGACAGATCTGGACGTAGACCGGTATGGAATTGTTCCGGTGGATGGTGATTTTCATTGGCTGTTTATGTACAATTCTTGCCAAACATTCCGTCATACGCGGCCGGACTTGCCTCTGCTTCGTACGGATCGAACCGGTAACACAGCGTATCCGACCGGTGACTGTCGCTGGACAGGATGAACCGGCCGCCGCGGCTTCGGAGATAGTCCCGGATCGGCCTCGCCGGATAGGGCTCGCTGCGGTAGCCCTTCGATATGGCGCCGGTGTTGATCTCAAACGGGATGTCCGCCTGCAAAAGCTGGTCCACCGCCTTCTGCCAGGCACGGATGTACCGGGGATCCCCGGTATCGATCAGCGGCGTGCCATAGCCTCCGACAGCACCAGCTGCCGTCTCCCCCTGCCGGATCCACGGCTCGTTGAACTTTGTCAGCAGGTCAAAGTGGCCGATGATATTGCAGCCGGTGGCCTCGGCCACGGTGCCGATGGTCTCAAAATAGCGCTCCGCCAGTGCGATCAGATCACCGCCGAAGTAAGCATCCGCTGCAGCCTTCGTGATTTCCGCCGTCTCGTCCATGGGAATATAGATCCATGCCTTCCCGTCCTCGGTAAAAGGCAGGCAGCCCTCCGGAACGAACGCCCCCGGGTCCGGAACCCGGATGTAATGAACGGAGCCGATGATATAATCGAAGTCCGATGGATCCGCATCGGAATACCGGTCCATCTCAAGGCCGATCCGGATCCGGATCTGATTGGCATACTTATCCCGAAGCGCCAGCAGTTCCTGCCGGTACTGCTGCGTTACCTCCGGCGACATGCAGTAGCTTTCGTCAAAAGGCGTATGACTGTGTCCGGTAAAACCGATCTCTTCGAGGCCCTGCGCTGCGGCTGCCCGGATCATCTCCTCCGCGGTATTGCTGCCGTCGCAATAAGACGTATGCATGTGATAATCTTTTTTGATCACCTTGTGCTCCTCTACTTCGTCATCTTCTCCTGCTTGACCTTGTGGTCGATCACGTGGCGGGAGGCCAGCTCCTTATGGATATCCTCCAGGGAGATCCCCGCTTCGATCATCATGACCATGACATGGTAGGCCAGGTCGGCCACTTCGTAGATCGTCTCTGCCTTGTCCTGATCCTTGGCGGCGATGATGACCTCCGTGGATTCCTCCCCCACCTTCTTCAGGATCTTGTCCAGACCTTTGTCAAACAGATAGGTGGTGTAGGAGCCTTCCTTCGGATTGGTCTTGCGGCCTTCGATCAGATCCATCAGGCCCTGGTAGGAGAACTCATGGCGCTCTTCGCTCTGGAACACCGGATATTCGAAACAGGAGTCCGTTCCCAGATGGCAGGCCGGGCCCTCCGGTTCCACCATGACCACCAGCGCGTCCCGGTCGCAGTCCGCGGTGATGGAGACGATGTGCTGGTAATTGCCGCTGGTCTCTCCCTTGAGCCACAGTTCCTGGCGGGAACGGGACCAGAAGCAGGTCAGCTCCTTCTCCATGGAGATCTGCAGGGATTCTCTGTTCATATAGGCAAGGGTCAGCACCCGCTTGGTGATAGCATCCACCACGATCGCGGGGATCAGCCCTTTTTCATCAAATTTCAGTTCATCTATGTTGATCATCATTTCACTCCTTCTTTGTCGCTTTCTTCCCGGATGTATCGATCGATATCTCCTCCGATGCTTTATACGATTCTGGACGGCACACCATGCTCCGCCATTTTTTCCTTCAGTTCCCGGATGCTCACCTCTCCGAAATGGAATACGGACGCCGCCAGTCCCGCGTCGATGTCCGGCACCTGATCGAACAGATCCAGGAAATCCTGCAGGCTGCCCGCGCCGCCGGAGGCGATGACCGGTACGCTGACCGCATCGCACACCGCTCGGAGCATCGGGATATCGAAGCCCTGCTTCACGCCGTCGGTGTCGATGGAATTGACCACGATCTCGCCGGCGCCCCGCTCCACGCATTCCTTGATCCAGGAAATGGCCTCCATGCCGGTGTTCTCCCGGCCGCCCTTGGCGAAGACCCGGTAGGTTCCGTCGATCAGGGAAATATCCGCCGACAGGACCACGCACTGGTCTCCGTAGAGCCGGGCAGCTTCATCGATCAGCCCGGGATTTCGGATCGCGCCGGAATTGACGCTGACCTTGTCGGCGCCGCACTTCAGCACCCGGTCAAAATCCTCCACCGTATTGATTCCGCCGCCCACCGTCAGCGGGATGAACACCTGCCGCGCCGTCTCCCGCAGGATATCCGTGAAGAGCCTGCGTCCTTCAAAGGAAGCGGTGATATCATAAAACACCAGCTCGTCCGCGCCGATGCCGGAATAATACTTTGCCAGCTCCACCGGGGAGGAAACATCGTTCAGGTCCTTAAAATTAACGCCTTTGACAACCCGTCCGTCCTTCACGTCCAGACAGGGAATGATTCTCTTTGTGATCATAGCTAAATCTCCTCTGCCGCTGCGACCGCCTCCCGAAGATCGATCGCGCCGATATAATATGCCTTGCCGATGATCGCCCCGTACAGATCCATCTCCGCCAGAGCCAGCACATCCTCCATGGAGGATACGCCGCCGGAAGCCGTGATCTGCAGGCCGAACCGGGAGGTCAGTTCCTTGTACAAAAGCCGGTTGGTCCCTTTCATGGCGCCGTCCTTGGAGATGTCCGTCACGATCAGGGTCTTCACCCCCAGCTGCTCCATCTCCTGACAGAAATCAAAGGCATCCAGTCCCGAGTCCTGGGTCCAGCCTTTGATCGAAACGCAGCCGTCCCGGATGTCCACGCCTACCGCGATCCTCTCGCCGTACGCCTCCAGAGCCTCCTCGAGGAAGGCCCGGTCCGTCACCGCCGCCGTTCCCAGGATGACCCGGTCGATTCCGGCCTCCATGTATTTTCTCACCACATCCATGCTCCGGATCCCGCCGCCGATCTCGCAGAATGCTCCGCTGCGGGCTTTGATGTCGCACACGCAGTCAAAATTCGGCGTCGTGCCAGCCTTTGCACCCTCCAGATCCACGATGTGAATGTGGGATGCTCCGCAGGCCGTGAAATCCTCTCCGATGGAGCCCGGATCCTCGCTGTATACCGTCATTTCATCGTAGCGGCCCTTGTAGAGGCGGACCGCCTTTCCCTCGTACAGATCGATTGCCGGAAACAGTCTCATCTTACCGCCTCCATTTCGCAGAAGGCCCTCAGGATGTTCAGGCCGATCTCACCGCTCTTTTCGGGATGGAACTGGCAGCCGAACACGTTGCCGGAAGCCACCGCCGCCGTCAGGGTCGCGCCGTAGTCGGTCGCCGCGATGGTATTCGCCGCACACTCCGTCGCATAGAAGGAGTGCACGAAGTACATATATGCTCCCTCGTCGATGTATTTGAACAGAGGGCTCTTCTCCCCGGGAAAGGTGATGGCGTTCCAGCCGATGTGAGGGATCTTGTAGCCTTCCGGGATCACGTCCGCGATGGGACGCACGCTTCCGGGGATCAGTCCCAGACCCTCGTGCTCCCCATACTCGAAGCTTTTCTCGAGCAAAAGCTGCATTCCGAGGCAGATGCCCATGATGGGCTTGCCTGCGGCCGCCTCCCGTTTCACGATGTCCGCCATACCGGAATCCCGCAGCTTGGCCGCCGCGTCCTCAAATGCTCCCACTCCCGGCAGGATCACCTGATCCGCCGCCGCGATGGTTTTCTCGTCGGAGGTGACCACGGCCTGCGTTCCGATGGCATCCAGGGAGCTCTTTAATGAAAACAGATTACCCACTCCGTAATCGATGATCGCTAACATTTAGAGTACTCCTTTCGTCGATGGGATTTCATCTGCAAAGGCTGGATCGATGCTGACCGCAAGCCGCATGCTTCTGGCCACGGATTTGAAGGCGCCTTCGATGATGTGGTGGGAGTTTGTCCCCGCCAGCTGACGAATGTGCAGATTGCAGCGAGCGTTGCGCACGAATCCCAGCCAGAACTCCTCCACCAGCTCCGTGTCGAAGGTTCCCACCTTCTCCGTCGGAATCTCCACAGCATAGCCGAGATAGTCCCTTCCCGAAAAATCCACGGCGCTCAGGATCAGCGCCTCGTCCATGGGCAGGATCATGTGCCCGTAGCGCACGATGCCCTTCTTGTCCCCCAGCGCCTGGGCGAAGGCCTCGCCCAGTGCGATGCCGATGTCCTCCGCGCTGTGGTGATCATCCACGTTCGTGTCTCCCTGGCAGCGAACGGTCAGATCGAAGCGTCCGTGGGACGCAAGCAGGGTGAGCATGTGATCCAGAAACCCCACGCCTGTATCGATATCGCTGCTTCCGCTGCCGTCCAGATCCAGCTTCAGCCGGATGTCGGTCTCCGCGGTCGCCCGGTTTATTTCACCTGTTCTCATGTTGTTTTCCTCCTCACTGCAGTATCCTGCGTACTGCCTCCACCAGTGCTTCCATCTGGCTGCGGCTTCCGATGGTGATCCGGATATAATCGCAGATCCGCTCCGTATCGAAGTGACGCACCAGAATGCCCTCTTCCTTCAGTCTGCGGTAGAGCTCTGCGCCTCCCATGTCCGCATGCCGCACGAAGATGAAATTGGCCGCAGACTCCGTCATGGTGAACCCCAGCTCCTTCAGCGCGTTCATCGTCCACGCCCGGTTCTCACACACCGCTGCGCAGTTCGCCCGGATCTCATCGATGCTCTCCAGCGCGCCGATCCCCGCCGCCTGTGTCATCCGGTT
Source organism: Bacillota bacterium (assembly GCA_017459895.1). Classification (GTDB taxonomy): domain Bacteria; phylum Bacillota; class Clostridia; order Peptostreptococcales; family Anaerovoracaceae; genus Lentihominibacter. Next base: position 29,018 of record JAFUCA010000018.1, read on the forward strand.
GATGTTGTAGGGATTCGTGGAATACTTGATGGTATTCAGATCCGCCATCAGTGCCTGGTTTCCGATGCCGACCCCCAGCCTCGCTCCCGCCATGGACCAGGCCTTGGAGAAGGTCTGGGTCACCAGCAGGTTCTCGTATCGATCGATCAGGGAGACGGCACTTTCCGCTCCGAAATCCACATAAGCCTCGTCAATGACCACCACGTGGTCCGGATTGGCCGCCGCGATCTGCTCGATCTCGTCCAGGGACAGTGCGATCCCCGTGTTGGCGTTGGGATTGGCCAGAAATACGGTGCTGTCGTTGTTCATATAATCCCGTATATCGATGGTCAGATCCTCCCGCAGGGGGATCTGCCGGTACGGCACGTGGTCCACCTGAGCGAACACCTTGTAGAATCCGTAGGTGATGTCAGGAAAAACCGCCGGACTCTTCTCATCGCAGAAGGCCATGAAGGCGAAGTTCAGGATCTCATCGGATCCGTTGGTGGCCAGCACCTGATAACGCCCCACTCCGTAATATTCCGCCAGCTTCCGGTGCAGCTGCTCGCATTCCGGGTCGCAGTACAGGTGCATCTTCTCCGCTTCCTCTGCCGCCCGGCGCACCGCCGCAGCCGCAGGGCCGAAGGGAGATTCGTTGGTATTCAGTTTGATGTACTGCCGGTTCTGGGGCTGCTCCCCGGGAGTATATGCCTCCAGGCTGCTGTATTTACCGCTGAAAAATCTGCTCAAGCCTCCGCCTCCTTTTCGCCTACGATCTTCTCCAGTCCGTCCATGACGGATACGATCTCCTCGTGGAGGAACTTGAAACTGGATTTATTCGAGATCAGCCGGGCGCTGATGGGTTCGAAGAACTCCACCACCTCCAGCTTGTTGGCCCGCAGGGTGTTTCCCGTCTCTACGATGTCCACGATCACATCGGACAGCCCCAGGATCGGAGCCAGCTCGATGGATCCGTTGAGGTGGATGATGTCGATGTCCCGATCCATGGATGCATAGTAGTTTCTGGCGATGTTGGAGAACTTGGTCGCCACCCGCAGGGTTCTGCTCTGATTATCCCTGAAATCCGCCGGCGCTGCAACCGCCATATTGCATTTTCCTGTTTTCAGATCCAGAAGTTCATAGACATCCGGTTCGCTCTCCAGGATAATATCCTTGCCGACCACGCCGATATCCGCAGCGCCCCGCTCCACATAGATCGCTACATCCACCGGCTTTACCCAGAAATAGCGCACGCCGGCTTCTTCGTTCTCGAAGACCAGCTTGCGGTTCTTCTCCTTAATGGCCGGACATTCGAAACCGGCCTGTTCAAACATCGCATAAACCTTCTCTCCCAGCCTTCCCTTCGGGAGGGCGATATTAAGCATCTGCTTCAATTTCCGTCACCTCCCCGTCCGTCAGTCTCATCAGTCTCCGGTACTTCAGCTTTTCCGGGATCTTCCTCTGCGCCACTACCGTATGTCCTTCGTGGGTCAGGCCCCGGATCGTATCGTTGAGCTGGGTGATTTTCGCTGTTTCATCGTAAAGCAGCAGGATCTCAATGTCGTATTCCGGCGTCTCCTCCAGCAGCCGCTCCAGCCGGTCCATGTAGACGCCGAAGCCGATGGCGCCGGATTTGCGCTTCATCTTCTGCATCAGACGGTCGTACTGACCCCCGGAGATCACGCAGTCCGGAATTCCCCGGATGAACCCGTTGAACACGATGCCGTTGTAATAGTTGACATCGCTGACCACGGAGAAATCCAGCCGGATCATATCCCTCAGGGATTGATCGGTAAAGGTGTTCAGGATCCGTTCCAGATCGTCCACCGCCTGCAGGGTCTGTCCCAGAGCCGGCTCCTCCAGGGCTCCGCTCTTCAGCAGCGTTCTCAGCTTCGGGAGCACCGTCTCCGGACGGCCGTAGATCCTGGTCAGCTTTTCCAGCAGCTCAATGCCGCCGGGGGTGACGTCGTTTTCCCGGCAGATCCTCCGCAGGGTATGGATGTTCTTGTCCCCCAGACAGGAAAGCATCTCGATGCGTGTGGAATCGGTCACGTGGTAATCCGACAGGATCGCCGATACGATGTCCAGATTGGAGACGTCCAGGATCGCCTTCGGGGAGATCTCCCGCAGGGTCTTGGCCGCCAGCATCAGCACCTCGAAGATATTGTAATCGTCGATGTCGCCGATGCACTCGATGCCCACCTGCATCAGTTCCTCGAACATGTGGCTTCGCCGGGAAACACGGTAGATGTTCTCGTTATAATAAACCTTCTGGACTGTTCCCGCCTCATCCCTGCTGTTCTTGACAACGCTCAGGGTCACGTCCGGCTTCAGAGCCATCAGCTTGCCGTTCGTATCGGTGAAGGTGATGACGTTGACGGAATCCAGAAAGTCCTTGTTTCTGACGTAGAGCTCGAATTCCTCGAACTTGCGGATCTTGAACTGGGTGTAGCCGTACTGGGCGTACATCGCCCGCAGATCGAAGATCATCCGCTCATGCTTTTTTAATTGTGTGGTGTTAACTGCCATAGCCTGTGTATGCCTTTCTGATTTTTTGCGCATGAAAAAACGGTGCATCTCTGCACCGTTTCATCCTAACACTTTATCGCGTTAGCGTCAAGAAGGTCATTGTGATTTGACCCTGACCTTGATGGTTACCGTTTTGCTGCCGGCAAGATAGGTTCCGGTGCCCTGTGCCGTCACCTTGACTTTGACTTTGTAGGTTCCCTTTTTGATGCCCTTTTTGACTGTGATTTTGCCGCTTTCTGCGACCTTGATTCGTTTGTTTCCTTTCACCTTGCTGTAGGTTACCGTGCCCTTGGCTTTCTTGACCGTGATCGCCTTTGACGCCTTGAAGGTCTTTGACTTCTTTGTCTTATTCTTCTTCAGCCTGGTTTTACAGGTGATGGTCTTTCCTTTGGCGGTCATGGTGTTCTTCTTGCCCACCAGCAGCTGGACATAGTCGATCTGCCCGTAATACGGCTTAATACCGCTGAAGACCACGGTATAGGTTCCGGCTTTTGCAGGGAAGCTTTTTGTGACCTTGGAGGTCTTATTGTTCACATATCGGACGGAGTAGTCTTTGTTCAGTGTCAGGTTTTTATTGATCGCATAGCTTTTCACGAAGGGCGTCAGCTTTTTCCCGATCTCAGCTTCGTAGCGCCCCTGCTCCACATTGATATATTTCGAGCTGAAGCCTGCATCAGCGGCAGGGAAAACGATCGTCCTGCGATCTATCAGCCAGAGCCGGCCGGTGTCAGAACCGGTCTTCCCTTTGTATCTGCTTCCGGACTTGGCGACCGCCTGGATGACATACTGCGCCGTGCCATCGGTTCGATCGCCATTGATATTCATGCTCCCTGCCGGATCCACATTCAGCGGAAACCCCGAGTCTTCTAAAACATCTGCCCAGGTGGTCTCGTTATATCCCCTGACCTTCCGGATCTTGAGATCGTATTCGCTTTCGGGAATCACCTGACGGTCGCCATTGCCGGAGACCACGGAAATATGGCATTTCGTGCTGTCCCTTTGGATGGGAAGATCCGCCTGATCCACGAAGAACAGGATCCCATCTGTCCCATCGAATTCGATCTCACAATCAGCCAGATTGTTCGTGCACGCATAGAAATTAAAGTAGATATCTTCGATCTCTGTGCCGTTCGTATCGTAAATCATGAGATGTGCTTCTGTATCCGCTGTCGTGCTGATCCGCCGGAAGGTGAATGTCACATTCTGTCCGGTCTCTTCCGTTTTGACTTTGCTTCCATCCCGAAGAACCTGAACACCATCGTTATCTACGGTCCAGACATACTTGACCGTAGCAGGCGCCGGCTCCTGACCGCTCTTATGCTGCGTCACATTGACCGTAACATTCTGTGTCTCACCCGCGAACAGTTCAGGGTCAGACGCTCCCTCTTCATACTCATATCCGATGTCATAAAATTCGCTGCTCAGTTGAAACTGCAAGGAATCGGATGTTACAGGCCTGTTATCCGCATCTTTGATCGCGTTACCTTCCGCATCCATCAGGCTCGCCGTGACGCCAAAGGCTACACCGCTGACCGCCTCCCCAATTTGTTCCTGATCGCAGAACAGGATCTTTGCCTGGGTCGAATCGTCTCCCACACGCACATGTTTATCCGGATTATTGCTGTCCGGATCTGGTGCAACAAACATGTCTACCTGTTCCTCGCCAAGAACACCGAGGCTCCATTCGATGTGCAGGTCTTCTGCGGCCGGATTGATCTCCTGTCCGTCTTTGATCACAGATGCCTTCAGATCCATGGTGTCACCCGGCGCCACATCTGCCACTCCTTTAAGCGTTACCTTGTATGCAGAACCAGTACCATCATTCTCATCGGCGGCATAGGAATTCTGTACCGCCGAACCCATCGCAATCACCAGCCCAATGCTGATCAATGCGCCCAACAGTACCGCTGGAATAATATGTTTTATCAACGTCATGATAATCTCCTTTTCAACCCTGCTCTATCCGTCACTTAATATAGACCGTCGTGTCGAGGGGCACGTTGTAGTAAATCCACTCAGCATTACCCAGAGACAAACGTACGCTTCCCTGGCTGGTCGCTGTACGCAGCGCGGTATCATACGGTTTGCCTGTTTCGACATAGTACAGACCGCTGTGCAGACCGCGATCGGAGGATGGAATGAACTGAGTATGATACCAGTAGCGCACCTGCGTCCCATCCAAATTGTAAGCGGAAACCTGTCTCCTGCTAGTGGTCGTGTATGTGCCGGCAGGGGTCGGCGTTGCCGCTGCGCCCACGCCGCAATCCATTTTCTTGATACGGGTCCAGTTGTTTTTGCTGCCCTGATATACTCTCACCTGATAGGCGGAACGCTTGATTGCGATCAGATAGGCGGTTTTGCTGGTCTTGGACTGAATGGAGATGTCAAAGGAATCTCCCAACGTCTTGGCAATACCAGTGGTTTTATCAAATTGATACCAGACGCCTTTGATCTTTTTCTTGCCCGTCTGAACTCTGCCCTTGCCAAGGCTGTATCGTTTCGCGCCATCGGAACCCTTAAACCAGCCTTTTTTCTTATAGCCCTTGCCGCTGTTCAGGAAATAGTAGAGCTTCCCTTTGACTTTCACGGCTCTGTTCTTCATCATCGAACCATCGCCCTGGAAATAGTAACGGTTGCCCTTAATGGTAGCCAGCCCGATTCTGGCCGCTCCGCTCGTCTTCAAATAGTATTTCTTGCCGTGATAAGTGAGCCAGCCGGTCTTCATAGCTCCGCTGGACGCATCGAAGAAGTATTTTTTTCCATTGATGTTCTGCCAGCCCTTTGTCATTTTGCCACTGGATGTATTGAAATAATACTTCTTCTTTCCGATTTTGATTGGGCCGCCTTTGTACATCTTGCCATTGGATGTATTGAAATAGTACTTATCCCCGCTGATCTTCTGCCAGCCAGTCATCAGTACGCCACTGGTTGGATTCAAGTAATACTTGTCTTTACCGATCGTCAGCAATCCCTTTGTCATTTTACCGCTGGACAGATTGAAATAGTACTTCTTCTTGCTGATGGTCTGCCAGCCTTTGACCATTGCGCCATCCGACGGATTGAAATAGTATTTGTTGTCCTTAATCGTCTGCCAACCGGTCTTCATCACACCGTTGGACGGATCATAGTAGTATTTCGCACTGCCGATCGTCAGCCATCCCTTGACCATCCCGCCGGAAGAGGTATTGAAATAGTACTTCTTACCGCTGATCGTTTGGGAGCCGATCTTCATCTCAGGGTTCAGGTAATAGGTCGTGGAGCCGATTTTATTCAGACCGGTTAATCTGGCGCCGCTGCTCTGGAAATAATATCTTTTTCCATCAATGTTCTGCCAGCCGGTCTTCATAATTCCGGTATTGAGGTCAAAGTAACACTTACCTATGCCACTGACATCCTGCCACCCGGAAGCCCTGACACCCAGCTGATCAGTTGCCGGATTCTTTCCCATAGGAATGAAATAGTAATAATTCCCACTGTACTGCTGACATCCAGTCTGCATATAACCGGAAGCATCAAAGAAATAATACCCTGCGCCAACCTGCTGCATACCATTTGTTTTCATCACCCCGTCGACATAACAACGCCATCCGACCGGAGCTTCTACAGGTTCCTGTTTCCATTCGATGACTGTGGAACTCGCTTCTTCCTGCAGTTCCACATCCGGATCGCCTTCCTGCACTGTTATTTCGCCTTCCAAAGGAGCATTCGCCTGTCCCTCTCCTTCCTCCGGCATTGCCGCATCCTCCGGAACAATGTCTTCTTCCGGCGCTGCTGTTTCATCAGCATCATCAGCAGCAAGAACATCGTCTGCCGCGGGCGTCTCCTCATCAGGCTGTCCCTGCCCATTATCCCCCTGTGCTTCCATTGCAAGTACCCGGTCTGTCCCTGCCAATGGGTCATCGGTGCCTGCCGCAAAGGATACCGTCGGAATCAGGGTCACCACCATGCAGACCGACAAAAGTAACGAAATGAGCTTCTTCATATGGATTCCTCCTTTTAGTCCGGTAGTCGGGCTTAGTCTTACTATTTCACTTCCGACTTGCGCCTGTTGCGGACGATCACAACGATAACTGCAATCACGATTGCGATAAGCGCAAGGATGATCACGATTGGCGTAATACTGCCATCATTGGAAGAATCATCAGAGTTCAGCGCCTTGCCATCGCCGGCAGGATAGACATGAACCGCATTCTTCGTTCCTTCATAATATTCGACAACGACTTCCATTCCAACAGCTTCACCTGCACTGATGTCAAGATCTGCACCCTTCACATTGTAGGTTACGCCATTGTCCAGCGTGAGGCTGTTGCTTCCCGTTCCGGTGACGATTCCCTTGACCGTAACGGTTGTCGGTTCTGTCTCAGGCTCCGTTGGTGGCTCTGTTTCTGTCTCCGTTGGAGGTTCTGTTTCTGTCGGAGGCTCTGTCTGAGTTTCCGTTTGAGTTTCTGTCTGAGTTTCCGTTTGCGTTTGGGTCTGCGTTTCCGTCTGAGTCTCAGTCTTAGTCTCTGTAGCCTTCGTCTTTGGCTCCGTAACCTTCGTCTTTGGCTCGGTAGCCTTTGTCTTGGCTTCCGTCGCCTTGGTCTTTGGCTCGGTCTTCTTCTCAGGATTCTTTGTCGTCAGATAACTGGATGAGATGTATCTGTCTTTGTCCTTGTACTGAACCCTGCTCCAGCCGTTGCTCAGGATACCTGTTCTCTTGAGCTTTGTTCCTTTCTTGATCGTATCGATCCTATCCGAATCTGTGCTGGCTTCAGCCCTGACATTGACCGATGCCGATGCCCATACCGTATCATCGACGGCTTTGATCGTTACAGAATTCGAAGTCGTTTCCTCTTGTTCCGTTTTCTTAGATACTTCCATACTTCTGACATAGGTGTGGCTTGTATCGTCTCCTTCAATGAAACCTGCATATTTGATCTTGACGTAATCGCCCGCTTTCACAGAACCTGCATCAGATGCCTTAAATGTGTATTTCCTGCTGTTGCTTGAGATCGTGACAGTTCCGTCATTATCAATGGAATCAACTTTTCCTTCTATGATCGTCTCTGCACCTGCAACATCCACAACTCTGGTAACCGTGCAGGCTGACGTATCTCCGCCGGAAATCTCACCGGTATACTCTACCGTAGCTGTGTCGCCTTTTTTGATGCCGTCTTCCGATTCAATGGTTGCATTCTCGATGTTGAACGTCAGATCTTCCGCCGCTTCCGTGTAAATGGAAAGTTCTCCATTGGAAACCCCTTCGACCAGTCCCGACACTTCATGGGAAGTCTGCGCCTCCGTTGTCGTTTCCGATCCCTGTTCATCCGATGATCCGCCGCACGCAGCAAAAGCAAAAGCCATCATGAGCGTTATTATAATGGTGATAATTTTTTTCATAGTTTTTCCCCCGTGATGTGTCCTCTCAAAAGGTATCTCTGGTTTTCTTCCTTTTATTACGTATAGTTCAACAATACACTACGCTCAAAACAACTTAGTCACCACCGAAGCTGAATGAGAATTTCGATTCGCTTTCATTCTCACTGCGCGCTTCCAGCATCTTCTCCAGCTGGATCACGATCGCGACTACAACCTGCTCCTGGGCGGGCTGATAGATATCAATGCAGTATTTATCATGGATTGATACCATTTTCTTTCCGATCGATGCGACCGGCTCTCCATATTCATCCAGAAGATTGAAATTCAAGCCAATGAAATTCCCCTGCATCTGCCAGCCAAGTCCTTCAATGTTGGTAATATCTTTCACCACATGGAACAGCTCGTTGGACAAGGTGAAATTTCTGCCGTCTGCCATTGTGATGAAGTGTTTTTCATGGAGACTGACCGGCTTCTTCTCCAGATTTGCAATCACCTTCCCCGCTGCATCCATGATTTCTGTCTTGCCCTTAATGGCAATGACACTGGACTTCGTATAATACTTTACATTGCCCTGTTCATCTGTGACATCGATCCTTCTGTGAAGATCTCTCAGATTCAGCGCAGTGTACAGAGAGTATTCCGGCTCTCCGAAATTCTCAACTGTGTTCTTACTCAGACTGCCTGCCACTTGGTTCAGTCCTTCGGCAGCGTCACTGATTTTTTTAATTTTTGATAAAAAACCCATTACGTATCTCCTCCTTCTGTTTATTCAATGTTTGTCGCATCACCCAGTGCATTGAACTCTGCCGACTTAACGACCATGTCTTTGGTGCCCGCTTCATTTTCAAATACTTATTTTTTTATATCCGCTTGCAAGCATAGTCGATACCACCATTTCCAAAAGAGCAATGATAACAAGTGATACATCACCAAACACAATGTCTCTATTGAAATAAACAATCAGAACATATGTGATTGGAATCAAGAACCATTGGATCACATAGATCGTATTCAGATTACTGCTTGTTTTCGAGAAAAACCTAATGGCTCCGTCAGGTAAATGTTTTGATGTCAGATAACAAACACCGATCACACCATAAATGCACATCAGGCAGAACATTGCATCTATGGTTGTCATAAAGTAATAATGATGTGTTTCTGAGAGAAATCCATTCGGCAAAAACCATGAGATCACAAAATATGCAACCGATACAATAAGACCCAGCGGCCATAAACGCAGCAACTTCTCCTTATTATTGCATCTCATATAGTATTCTCCAAACAACAGCCCGACCGCGGGGAAGACAAACCAGTTAAACAACGGAAATGCTGTGAAACCGCCCGCGCTGCCTATGAAATAACCGGCGATGAGATTCGGGACATTGCTCCCAAAGTCATGGAATCTGGCAAATGAGCCGATAATTGAAAGTATGAAAGCAACAACCACCATTCCTTTCGCCGATACCTTCAGTTTCTTTAGAACACCAACTGAAATAAATGCCAATCCCGCAAAGGCCAGAATATCAATGCAGAACAATAACAATCCGTTCGCGATCGGGAACGTATCCCACTGGTCAAGCAAGTTGCCTGCAAGGAAATAAGGAACAAAGAATTCACCTATGTTTACGAAAAAGCCAAGCTGTATCAGCTTTATTCCTCGTTTAATTAAATATGATGACTCCTGGTTTTTGGAATACACCATTCCGACACCCATCGCAAACATGAACACAGGCGCGGCAAACGGACCGCCAAAAAGCTGACTGACAGCCCGCTGCATACCTATACTAATGTCATTTGCAAAATAACTTGTGCCAAAATAGCAATGCAGGAAGATCATAAAGAAGATCGCCAGGCATTTCGCCAGATCCAGCTCTGCCTGTCTTCCGTTGTTGACCTGTTCATTTGAAAACAATTTTTCCATGTGGCCCCTTATTTCAATTTCACTTCACCATAAAATGCTGTATTACTCTCCCGCAGGATCCCATTCCTCCCACAGGTCCGGACTGAGATTCTCCAGGGAATCCCCGGTTCCACCACAGCCCGCCAGCACCAGCGTCATCGCCAGAAGAACTGATTTCAATATATTCGCTTTCATATACGTAACCTCTCCATAATTCTGTTTTCATGATATTGTACTCTGCGCTTCATCCAAAAACATGACAAAACCGATGCGTTTTTCAAGCATCGGTCTAAGAATTTATTTTTTTGATTATAATTTTTCTGCTGGAAGTTATGAGCTGCAGGACACACCTGCCACCAGTAATCATCTGATGAATTTACAGCACAGATAAACCAGCTTATAATACAGCCGCCATATAATATGGCAAGTAGATAATTTCCCCCTCTCGCTTTATATCACCATCGTGAAGAACATACTGCAGCCCTACCTTGTTGGTAAATTTCTTTTTAAATTTCTCCAGTGATTTTATGGCGAAGGTCTTTCCAGATTTTGCCTCTATCGGAATTACCTTTCTGTCCTTTCTGATCAGAAAGTCAATCTCCATCAAAGGCTTTCCATTTTCATTGTATTCAACATAAAAAAGGATCTTATGACCGTTGCTTCGAAGGCATTGCGCTGTCAGCCTCCTTTGTGCGGATCCAGTGCGATAATCTTCCATGGCTGATCTCTGCCCAGCTGTACTGGTTCATGTATTCGCCGTAATAGGCGTTCACCGCAGCCACATCTCCATCCAGCATGCGGTAATAATCGCAGTCGATCGATTCTCGCCGGATGGCCAGCCGCCCGCTTCTGCGGATCAGGATCTGCTCCATGCCGATTTGACTAAGGGTTCGTTTCAGATCCTGTATCAAATGCCGAATTCGGTCTTTGCCTTTTTTCAAGTCAAGCTCATCCTCCCACAGCGCAGTCAGGATCTCTTCTGCGGTGCAGATCGCCCCTTCCCTGTCGATCAGGAAGGCCAGCAGTTCTTTCGTCTTGCTGCGGGCGAAGGTCAGCGGTTCGTTCGCCCAATACACTTCGAAATAACCAAAACATCTGACTTGCAGTTTTCCCTCCACCGGTACAGGTTCCGGAATTGAATTCTCAAGCTCTTCTCTGACGCGCTCCGGCTTTAGCGGTTTCATCACATATCCATGAACGTGCATTCTGTAAGCTTCCACCGCATATTCCGTATATCCCGTAACAAATATGATTCGGGTATTCGGGCATGCTTCTTTCACCCTGACAGCGAAGGCGAGACCGTCCATTCCCGGCATCTCAATGTCGCAGAAGACTGCATCCGGGCAGACACCCTCCGTTTCGATCTGCTCCAAAGCATCTTTTGCCCGGGAAAAAGCCCTGACATCTGCCTGGGGAACTGCCTCCTGAATTACCCGCTGCGCTGACTGCAGCAGCAGCATTTCATCATCCAATGCGAATATGATCATCTCACACCTCCTTCGGCAGGATCATCGTCACAGTCGCACCCTGCCCGATCACGGAATCGATGACAAGTTCTCCGCCTACGGTCGCCTGCAATCGCTGCCGCACATTGAGCAACCCAACATGCTGCCCGCCATCCTCTGAAATCATCCGGGGATCGAATCCCGGCCCGTCATCGGTCACCGAAATTTCGTAATGATCTTCGCACTCCCGCGCAGTAATCAGGACATGGCCATCGCCTTCTTCTTTTTTTCGTACGCCGTAACGCACCGCATTCTCCACCAATGGCTGGAGCGTCAGAGATGGAATCCGGAAGTCTGTACACCGGATATCATAGGCGACATTCAGTTCTTGTCCGAATCTGAGCTGCTGCAGCTGCAGGTATCGTTTCGTATGATTCAATTCTTCCTCGAAGGGAATCGGGCTCGTTTTCTGTATGGAATCCATATTGTGCCGCAGGTATTCGGTAAATTCATCGATCGCAGCAGCACCCTGTTTCCCATCGTTTAAACATATCTCACGGATGACTGCCAGGCAATTATACAGGAAATGCGGCTGGATCTGGCTCAGCATGATCTCCACCTTTAGTTCTTCATTGGCCTGTCGTTGCAGATACGTTTGCTCCTGCTGGTCGGACAGGATGAAGATATACATGATAACGGCAGAAACGACCAGTCCGGCGATCACGATGTAAATGCCATAGACAAACACCTGCACAAACATTCCAGCCAGCGGAATAAGAAAATAGAGCCAGAATGCAATGCGTTCCTTGTGCGTCATCTGACTTCCGCTGCGGATCAGAAGAAAGATCGCCATCAGAATGATCAGCAGAGGCATCAGATATGCCAGCGGA
>JAFUCA010000019.1 GCA_017459895.1 Bacillota bacterium
CGGCATCGGGCCGTCGGTCGCTGCTACCACCAGGATCGCTCCGTCCATCTGCGCAGCTCCGGTGATCATGTTCTTAACATAGTCCGCGTGTCCCGGGCAGTCTACGTGCGCGTAGTGTCTGTTCGGTGTCTCATACTCTACATGTGCGGTGGAGATGGTGATGCCTCTCTCCTTCTCTTCCGGAGCCTTGTCGATCTCGTCGAACGCAACGTCTCCGCCCAGTCCGTACTTCCGATTCAGTACGCTGGTGATCGCCGCTGTCAGTGTGGTCTTGCCATGGTCTACGTGACCGATGGTTCCTATGTTAATATGCGGTTTGTTTCTTTCAAATTTCTGCTTTGCCATTTGTTCCCTCCTACAAATTAGAATCCTGAAAGCTCTTCTTAAAAAAAATGGAGCTGCTGAGCAGACTTGAACTGCCGAACCTCCTCATTACCAATGAGGTGCTCTACCGACTGAGCTACAGCAGCACGCCGATCACGATTTATCGTACTATATTTTAGCCCCGATGTCAACCGAATTTTCACGCAATCAGATAAGCAAGTATCTTCTTTCTTGCCCGGTGCATGCAGTTATCCACGGACTTCTTCGTCCGGCCGAGCTCTGCGGCGATGATGTCCGCCGGCTTACCCCGCATCCGCTCCGTCACGACCTGCAGCTCGTATTCGCTGAACACCCGGTCATCGTTGTGCAGGATGCATTCGATGATATCCCGCATGAGCAGCATCTGCTCCGGAGAATCCGCCGGACTGGCCATCAGTGTATCCTCCAGCCGCAGCTGAGCTTCTCCGGCTCCGCCTTCCTCCTGTCCGATGGAGGTATCCAGCGACACCGATGTATTCAGCGCTTTGTGCTTGTTTCGCCGGGAGCTTCGGATGGCGCTGATGATCTGGTTGGTGATGCAGATCCCGGCAAAGGTCCGAAAGCCCGCTTCCTTCTCGGGATCGTACTGACGCACCGCCTTCAGCAGGCCGATCATCCCTTCCTGCAGGACATCGTCCTCATCCGCGCCGACCATATAATACATGTTGGCCTTGACCCTGGCCAGTTCCTTGTACCGGCGCAGCAGTTCCTCCTCCGCCGCCAGATCCCCGGCCTGTGCTTTTGTCACAAGTACATTGTCTGTATTCTCTGTCATACCGTCCCGTCCCTCTGGCGCAGCGCCTCATACGTCACGATCGCCGCCGCGTTGGATGCGTTCAGTGAATTGATCCGGCCCTTCATGGGAATCGAAATGATAAAATCGCATTTTTCCCTCACCAGCCGGCTGATTCCTATCCCTTCGTTTCCGATGACGATGGCCGCGGGACCCGTCAGATCCGTCTGATAGCAGCTGGTCCCGTCCATGTCGCAGCCATAGATCCAGACACCCCGTTCCTGCAGCTGTCCGATGGCCCTGGCGATGTTGGTCACCCGGGCGCAGCCGATGTGCTCCGCCGCTCCGGCGGAGGTCTTCATCACCGTCGCATTCACTGTGACCGACCTTCGCTCGGGAATGATGATCCCATGGGCTCCGGCGCATTCCGCCGTCCGCATGATCGCCCCCAGGTTATGGGGATCCTCCAGGCCGTCGAGAATGATGAGAAACGGCGCCTCTCCCCGCTGCTCCGCTGTCTGCAGCAGATCCTCCACCGTCCGATATTCGTAATCCGAAACCGCCGCGATCACGCCCTGATGCACACCGCCACCGGCCATCCGGTCCAGCCCCGCCCGGTCCGCGTAATCCACCGGAATGTGCTGATCCTTCGCCTTCGCCAGAATCTTCTTCAGGGACCCCTCAGCCTTTGCGCCGGGCTTCTGCCGGAGCACCGTCAGCTTCTCGATCTGCCGGCCGGTCCGCAGGGCTTCCATCACCGCGTTTCTGCCAATAATCCGTTCCGCCACTTCTGCCTCCGCTCTTACCCTCTGACATACCGTTCGAAGCGGTAGCTGAGGCCCTTTTCTTCCTGCGGTTCCGAAGTCCAGTCCACCTGCAGGCCCAGCTCATCCAGATTCGGGAAGAAGGTATCCGCTTCAAAGGCCGCGTCGATCTTCGTCACATAAAAAGCATCGCAGTCTTCCAGGAACAGCCGGTAGACCGATGCTCCGCCGCAGATGAAGACCGTTTCCGGGTCATACTCCGCGGCTTTCTCCAGCACCTCTTCCTTCGTGCGGCAGACGATGCAGTCCTCCCGCACAAAGGCTGGATCATCGCTCAGTACGATATTGGTCCTGCCGGGAAGCGGCTTGCTGCCGGGAAAGGATTCCAGCGTCCGCTGGCCGACGATGATCACGTTGCCGATGGTTTTTTCCTTGTAATATTTCAGGTCTCCCGAAAGATGAACCAGCAGGTCGTTGTCCCTGCCGATCCCCCAGTTCCGGTCGACTGCTACGATCGCGTTCATGTAGTTCTCCTCACTAAATAGCCACTGGAATATCCTTGATCTGCGGATTCTTCTGATAGTTCTCTATGATCACATCGTCCTTGGTGAACTGATAGAAGTCCCTGATGTCCGGATTGAGCCGGACGGTGGGTGCCTCGAACTGGGGCCGTTTTATCATCTCCCGGACGATGGGAGCATGCCGGTCATAGATGTGAGCATCCGAGATGACGTGCACCAGCTCTCCCGGGAGCATATCCGAGACCTGGGCCAGCATCATCAGCAGGACTGCGTACTGGACCACGTTCCAGTTGTTGGCCGTCAGGATGTCCTGGGACCGCTGGTTCAGCACCGCGTTCAGGACGAACCGGCCGCTTCCCTCTCCTCCGTCTCCGTGCTCCCGGGTCACGTTAAAGGTCATGCTGTAGGCGCAGGGCTCCAGGCCCATCTCCGTCAGGTCCGCGAAGTTGTACATGTTCGTCATGATCCGGCGGGAATAGGGAGCATTCGCCAGCTGCCACAGCACCGCGTCCGTCTGGTCCATCTCGCCGAAGGGGAACCTGTATTTCACGCCCATCTGGTAGCCGTAGGCCTTGCCGATGGTGCCGTTCTCATCGGCCCACTCATCCCAGATCCCACTGGCCAGGTCCGCGGTGCGGTTGGATTTTTTCTGCCAGATCCAGAGCACCTCGTCCACCGCCGACTTGATGTAGGTCGGCCGCAGGGTCAGGGCGGGGAATTCCTCCTGCAGATTGTAGCGGTTTACGACGCCGAATTTCTTGATGGTGTGTGCCGGTGTGCCGTCCGGCCATTTCGCCCGGACATTCTGGCCCTCGGTGCTGAAACCGTTGTCCAGGATGTCACTGCACATATTGACAAATAATACATCTGCCCAGCTCATGCCTTACCTCATATCTTCAAAATTACATATCGCACGAAACAGCCGATCAGTCCCAGCACGATCACGATCACGCAGCCCCACTCGAAGGTGTTCATGTTCTTCAGACCCTTTGGTCTGGGAACGCCTTCCTCCTCCTGACGGCGCCGGTTCTCTTCATCAAATGCCCGGCCGGTCTGATAGTAATCCATCAGCCAGTCTTTCGACTTGTTTCTGACCTGTTTCTTGTGTTTCTTTTTTCCTGATGACATCTCAGTCTTCCTTCTTATGATCTACGATCCGGACTGCCTGATCAAACGCCCACTCCAGCCTTTGCAGATCCCCGCTCAGATGCAGATAGCCGATCCACGCCTCGAAAGCCGTCGCCCACTTGTACGTCATGGGATCCGCATGCTTCGCCTTGGAGTGATATTTGTGATTGCGCCACCGCCGCACCAGATCCTGCTCCCGCTGCGTCAGCTCCGGCTGAAGGGTACGGATGATCTGTGCCTGGGCCGCCGCATTGACGTACCCGGTCGCCATCCGGTGGAGCCGGTCCGATCGGCTGATGCCCCGCCTCAGAAGCTCCTGCCGAACCATCATCTCATAGACCGCATCGCCCATATACGCCAGGACGTCCGTGTTCAGAACGCGGGCCTGTTTCTCGTCCATCTGCCCTCTCCGATCCTCAGTCACGGATGACCTGCACGCCCTGGGGAGTATCCTTCAGCGTGATTCCCTGCGCCTTCAGCTGATCTCTGATCTCATCTGCCCGGGCGAAGTTCTTCGCTTTTCTGGCGGCCTGACGCTCATCGATCAAGGCCTGGAGCTGGGGCTCGATTTCGATTTCTTCTTCGTGCTCCTGCTGCAGCAGACCCAGCACCGTGCAAAGCTCCATCAGAAGGTCCATGCTCCCCTGAGCAAATTCCCGGGATGCTCCGTCCCGAACCGCTGTATTGATGGCGGTGATCAGCTCGAACACCGCCGAGATGGCATCCGCCGTATTCAGATCATCGTCCATGGCGGCGATGAACTTCTGGCGGTACTGATCGAAGCTGTCCAGGGTTTCCT
Source organism: Bacillota bacterium (assembly GCA_017459895.1). Taxonomy (GTDB): domain Bacteria; phylum Bacillota; class Clostridia; order Peptostreptococcales; family Anaerovoracaceae; genus Lentihominibacter. Next base: position 4,309 of record JAFUCA010000019.1, read on the forward strand.
TCTCCTGCGGGGAAGCCGCCGCGCATCCGGCACCCTCGCCCTCCGCCTTCGACGTCGCGATGAGATGCTTCAGATTGCTCTTGGCATTGCGCATCCGCTTCAGGCCGTTCTCCGACTGGGAGAGGATCTCCGGATTGAAATCGATGGGTCCGCGGTAGTGTCCGCTGAGGATCAGGAACCGCAGGACCTCACCGTCGTACTGGCTCAGCAGATCCCGGACCGTTTTGAAATTGCCCAGAGACTTGGACATCTTCACTCCGTCCACATTGATGTATCCGTTGTGCATCCAGTAGTTGGCGAAGGGCTTGCCGTTGTGCGCCTCCGACTGAGCGATCTCGTTCTCATGATGGGGGAACTGCAGATCCTCGCCGCCGGCGTGAATGTCCAGCGTATCCCCCAGATATTTCTTAGACATGCAGGAGCACTCGATGTGCCAGCCCGGCCGGCCCATGCCCCAGGGGGATTCCCAGGCGATCTCCGAGTCTTCCTTGCGGGCCTTCCAGAGGGCGAAATCCAGAGGATCTTCCTTCTTCTCGCCTTCGGCAGCATTGGTGCGCTCACTGGCTCCCATGATCAGATCATCGATGTTCTTGCCGGAAAGCTTGCCGTAGCCTTCAAATTTCCGGGTCCGGTAATACACGTCTCCGTCGGACTCATACGCATATCCCATATCGATCAGATCCTGGACGAACTGAATGATATCCGGAATGGTCTCGGTAACTTTCGGATGGACCGTCGCCTTGCGCACGTTCAGCGCCGCCGCGTCCTTATAATACTCCTCGATGTATTTCTCACTGACCTCCGATGCAGAGATGCCTTCCTCCTTCGCCCGATTGATGATCTTATCGTCCACATCGGTGAAGTTCTGTACGAATTTGACCTTATAGCCCCGGTACTCCAGATATTTTCTCATCGTATCGAACACGACGAAGGGCCGCGCGTTTCCGATGTGAAAATAGTTGTACACGGTGGGGCCGCAGACGTACATCCTGACCTTGCCCTCTTCGATGGTCTTCAGTTCTTCTTTTCTTCTGGTCAGTGTGTTATATACTCTCATTTGATTTGATCCTCCTCATGTGAATATCCGATGTGTCTGTTCGTTTATCTATAGGCTGCCGTGGGATCGGCCTTCGAGAAATCCTCTCCGTGAAAATCCGAACCACGGGTGATGTGCAGATGATACTTCTCCGCCAGCTCTACGAACCGGGCGGACTGTTCCTCGTTCTGATCCGGATGAAAGCATTCCAGACCCTTGAGTCCCTGTTTCTTTAACCGCGCGATGATCTTCTCGATGTTCTGAAAGAATTCTTCGCTGCCGGTCTGTCCGATTCCCCGGGTCTGGATCGGATGAGCCAGCACCGGGATCCCGCCGGCCGCCGCGATGATGCCGATGGCTTCGGCGGTGAGGGGCTTTTCTTTTTTGATGGCCCGACATCGGTCGCTCCCCAGGATCTCCCTGCCGAAAGCCTCCTTCATGTTGCCGATGTATCCCTTCGCCTCCATGGCTCTGGCGATGACCGGTTTGCCGATGAAGTGATTCTTACCGGTCTCAAGATCATCGAAGGTAATATCGTAGCCCATGTCCTGAAGCTCGGCGATGAGCCGTTCGTTTCTCTCATCCCGCCGCCGGAGCATCTCCGCGAGAAATTCCTTAAGCTCCTCGCACTCCGGATCAAACCGGTATCCCAGAATGTGCAGGCCGATTCCCTCCTCGGTTTCGGTAGCGATCTCAATGCCGGTGATGATCTTCATCTCGACGGCTTCCGCGGCGATCTTCGCCTCGGCCCATCCTTCGACGTTGTCGTGATCGGTGATGGCGATCTCATCGTACTGAAGCTCCTTGGCCTGCTTGATGATCTGCGCCGGCGTGGAGGCGCCGTCGGAACAGGTCGTATGAATGTGATAATCGACTTTATTCCCCTGCATCCCCGCCTCCAAAGGTAATTTCACCGTCTTCGATCTTCTCTATGACTGCCAGGGACTCGACCCGGCAGCCTCTGGCCCGGAGCTTATCGCTGCCGCCCTGGAAACCCTTCTCGATCACGATGCCGATACCGGCGACCTGCGCGCCGGCCTTGCGGACCATTTCCACCAGTGCCAGGGAGGCTTCTCCGTAAGCCAGAAAATCATCCAGGATCAGCACGTTCTCTCCGGATCGAAGGAACTGCTTTGCTACGCGAAGTCTGGATACCGTTCCCTTGGTGAAGGAACGCGCCTCTTCCTCATAAAAGCCCTCCACCATGGTATTCGGCGCGGCTTTCTTCGCGAAAACCACCGGCGGATAATCAAAATACGGAGCGGTGCAGGATGCGATGGCAATGCCGCTGGATTCCACCGTCAGGATCCGGTCGACCTGCACGCCTTCGAATCTGCGGGCGAATTCCTCGCCGATCTCATGCAGAAACTTCACATCGATCTGGTGGTTCAGAAATCCGTCCACCTTGACGATGTCCTTGCCGATGGCTGTGCCTTCGGTGCGTATTTTTTCTTTCAGACGATCCATTTCTTCTCCTCAGTATGAAAAATGCGCACGGCAGCGACCCGCTGCCGTGCGCCGAATGGCAATTGCTGCCCGACTAGTCTTTGAACAGTTCTTCCAGTCCCTCGAAGGAGATCTCTTCGATCGGTTCATCTTCAGCGATCGCTTCTGCTTCCTCAGGAAGCTCCACGGAGATGTCCTCCAGTGCCAGATCTTCGATATTGCCCAGGCTCTCCTCAGCAGCCGCGGCAACCTCCTGCACTGCTTCAGCCGGAGCCTCTGCCGGGATGTCCGCCGGAATCTCTTCGATCGGAATCTCCACTGCGGGGATTTCTTCTACCGGGAGCTCCGCTGCCGGAATCTCAACTGCAGGGATCTCTTCTTCCGGAATCTCTGCCACCGGCTCTTCGATGATGTCCTGTACCGGGATGTCAGCTGCCGGGGCATCGAAGGTCGGTTCGAAATGGAACTCTTCGGTCTCCGGTTCCTCAGCCGGGATCTCGATCTCCGGCTCGATCACCGGCGGCTCAGCGGGAGCTTCTACCTCCGCCGGCTGTCCAGCCTTTGCAGCTTCGTCCTCCGCCTGCAGCTTCGCTACCAGCTCCTCGAAGGTCAGTTCCTCCGGCGCCTGCGCGGGAGCTTCTTCTTCGACGGCCAGATCCGGTTCGGGAACGTCCACCGGTGCCGGTTCATCCTGCACCTCCCAGGAAGCGCTTCTGTCCGCTTCCTCCAGCTGCGCTCTGAGCCCGTCGATCTTGCCCGCGGTTCTCAGGATGTTGGTCTTGATCTCATCAAACTCCTGATCCATCACCGCCATCTGATCTCTGTACTGAGCTCTGGTGTTCTCGGCTTCGGCCTTCTCGGCTTCGATCTGGGCTGCCAGATCCACCTTCTCCTTCTCGACCGCCGCTCTGGCTTCTTCGAGTTCTCTGTCAAGGTCCGCCTTCTCCTGAACCGCAGCCGCTCTGCATCTCTCGATTTCTTCTTCCTGAAGAGCAATCTGTTCCTTGCCGGCCGCGAGGATCTCATCGACCTCGTTCTTCGCCTTGTTAATGATCTCATTGCTGCTCTTCTTGGCTTCCATGATTAAGCTGATATAAAGATCATTGTTCTCGTCGTATTTCTGATACTTGTCCTGCAGCTCGCCGAGCTCTGTCTCGTATCCAACCGTCAGATCGTCGATGCTCTTCTCGTACACATCGCATAGCTGCTGCATGCACGCGTACACATCGTCCTTGTCAAATCCTTCGCCATCGCTCTTCCTGATCTTCATTCCCTTCAGAAGGTTGATGACCATTTCCCGTCTCTGTTCAGTTAATACACTAATATCCATATGTAACCTCTACTTTATCAACTTAAAACCAGATTTGCTGATTCATTATAACATTGATTTTTTGGTTTGTCTTCCTAATTCTGTAATTTTTATAAAATTAGTTGACTTTTTATCGGGGTTCGGTCTATTATATCATATAGTTGTATTTGAAAACGGAGTGATTGGATGAAGACGATAGAGATCCTCTCAAACGGACGAGAAGTTCAATTTACAACGAAATCAGTTACCGTCGCGGGGACCGAGCACCTGTACTCACACATTACCGAGCTTCGTCACTCAGAGGCGAAACGCATCTACGGTTTCAAATGCGATGACGAAGTGGTTCTGCTGCCCTACGAGGAGAAGGACGCCCAGGTTCTGAAGGCGATTTTCTCTCAGGTTCAGCAGATGCACCGCAGACCCGCTCCGGCGAAGGCTCCTGCAAAGGCTGAGGCGGCGGCAGATCAGACTCCGGCAGCGGACGGTGTTCCGGAAGCAGAAGCTCCGGAAGGAACTGTAGCTGCGGAAGAGATCCCTGCAGCAGAGGAGACCCCAGCTGCGGAAGAGACCCCTATCGCTGCAGAAGTTCCCGCAGAAGAAGCAGCTGCCGAAGCTGCGGCAGCGGAACCGGCTGCTGAAGAAGCACCCCTGACGGAGGAGGCTCCGGCGGCAGAAGAAGTTCCGGCGGAGGAAGCGGCCGCGGCACCGACGGAGACTGCTGCGGAGGAACCGGCTGCCGAAGTAGTTTCGGAAGCAGAAGCTCCTGCAGAGGAGCCCGTCCTGACCGCGAAGGAACGCAAGCGCAGAGAAAAAGAACAGCGCAAGGCGGACAAGGAAGCCGCACGGCGCGAGAAGCAGGCGAAGAAATCCGGCGAACAGGTCGCTTATGAAGAGACCGCCGACGCCGCAGACCCGGCGCAGAGATCTGCCCGGTTCAAGAAAGGGATCATCATCTTCGTGATCATCCTGGCGGTATTCGCACTGTTAGGCATCGCCTATTACTTCCTGATCGGGCCGGCATCTGATCCGCAGATCGGACCGAACACCACCGATCAGACACAATATAATGACATCGATGATATGATCAACGACCTCGAGAACTGATTCCAGCAGTTCCGGGAACAGATCCTTATCATACGAGCCACTGTAGCTCATCTGGCAGAGCAGCACATTCGTAACGTGCAGGTGGCCGGTTCGATCCCGGCCAGTGGCTCCATGGGGCATTGGCGCAGCTGGGAGCGCGCATGACTGGCAGTCATGAGGTCACGGGTTCGAGCCCCGTATGCTCCACCACAACGAAAAAGACATCCGAAGGGTGTCTTTTTTCGTTATGGTATGATCGAATATACGGGGCGAGAACCCGAAAGGAAATCGGCTGCTCCATCATTCGGGACTCTGCCAGGGACAGTGTGACAGACCATTTTGGCAGAGTTTTTCGATTCCTCAGGCCAGTTTTCCACCCAAACTCTGCCAAACAGTGGACGCTGATAGTGATCCAGCAGAGTTTGCATGGGATTACTGAATAAAACTCTGCCAGTACGGCTCATTTTTAAGTGCCTTGGCAGAGTTCCGTATTGCCGTTAAGATGCACGCATTCCCCGAATTACGACTTCACCCATTCCCGTACCATTTCCTTCTCTTATCCGGAGCCACTATCGATGTGACCGGCGGCCAATTTGACTCGCCTACCACGAAATCGCAAAAGCTGGTGAAGGGTGGTAGGTTCCTACCATATTTGAACAGGAATTCGTCAAAAATGGTAGGCCGGTATTCCTGCCGAGCGATGATCTGTATAATTTTGCTGTCATATATTATCGAAACAGAATTTGTTTGCTGATTTCAGAGCCACATCAGGGAGTTGCCTACCACGAAATCGTCAAAGTCCGGTTAATATGGTAGCTTCCTACCATATTGAAGGGGAAATGACGCTTTGATGGTAGCTGACCAGTGCATTTGGCTGCATAATCATTGCGTTTCTCGAAATCGGGTTTTATACTAAAGGCATAATTTCACTTGATCATACACTATACTAACCCGCAGGAGGTCCCTCATGGCAAGAAGCAAACAGAAAGTTCCGGTGACACTTGATCCGGGCAGGGTCGATCATCTCAGCGATGACGACATCCGGCTGATCCTGCGTGCGGCAGACGAACTCATTGCAGCCGGCGGCCGCAATATGCTCGTCAAGATCCTGAAGGGATCCCGGGACAAGAAAGTTCTGGAGCACGAACTGGATCAGTGCCCTGCCTATGGCTGTTTCCGAACCTTGAAAACAGAAGAAATCTCGGCCCGGGTCGACTGGATGATCCGGAATGATTACCTGCGGATCGAATACAGCGGGCGCCTGCCTTTGCTTGTATTCTCAGAGAAAGGCTGGGAGATCGAGCAGGAAACCTTTACCCGGGAACTGTTCCGGAGGTTTCGCGCAGATGTGGCCGCCGGCAGCCCCGGGGTGATCCTTGAAATGCCCCATGTGGGTCGCGCGGTCGTAATGGGCGTTCTCGAGATGGTCCGCGCCTACGGCGACCGCAGCTTCATCCCGCAGCTTGAACAGTGGCAGCAAGGAGAAGTGAAGAAGGTCCGCGCCCGTATCAGCTCCGTGATCTCCGATCTGCAAAGGCTGTCCGGTCTTGCCGTCATCTTTCCCGGCATCGGATACACCTGCGACCGGTCACTCCTGTACTATACTGCCGAAATGCTAAAAGAGCACGGATACAAAGTCGTTCCCGTGCCCTACACCGGTTTCCCTAAGAATGTGAAAGGCAATGCGCTGAAAATGCGTCAATGCTACTTCAGCGCACTGGATCAGGCAGCAGAAATCCTGAAGGATCTCAATTTCGATGCCTTTGACGACATCCTCTTTGTCGGCAAAAGCGTCGGCACGATGGTCGCCCTCTCCTACGCACGCCAAAAGGCCCTGCAGGTGCGCAGCATTCTCTTCACGCCCGTTGCCGGGACATTTGACCTGCTGCCGATCCGCGATCAGGACGCCCCAGAGCTTTGCATGCCATCCGGCCTCGCAATCGTCTTCCACGGCACCTCCGATCCCTGGGCTGAGACCTCGGAGATCGTCGCCGCCTGCGAAGCCCGTAACATCCCCCTGCATCTTGTGGAGAAAGCCAACCACTCCCTGGAGACCGGAACCACCGAGACGGATCTGCGTATACTTGAGACCGCAGTAAAACAGGTTTGGGAGTTCGTTCTGACCAAATAGCCGTTGAACAGTTGCGAGAAGTAATAACCGCCGCAGAGTATTCATCTCGGTGGTTGTTTTTTATAGGAAATACTGTAAATATATGGTTGATATATATTTACATTTGGTGTAGAATCCAATCACCCGGCATACGAATGACAACTAAAACATGAAAACGGCTTGATGATCCGGGCATAACCAGCCTTTGCGAGGACATTATTGTCACTTTTCGGAAATCAAAGAGAAAGTGTCAACGACAGCACCCATTCTCCTGTCAAAATTCAGTTCGCGTTAAGATTTGTTCACCATGGAGGCCTGCCATGACTTATATCGAGTTCCTGATCGAGGAATTGTTGTCTTTTTTTAAGCATGAAGAAGAAATCTACACCAGGATTCTGAAGATGAGCCCTCCGGGCAGCCTGTCGATCGATCGGTCAAGAAAAAAGCCCCGATGGATCCATCGCATTCCCGCGGGGAAAGATGTCCACGGCCATAATCGTTACCATCGCAGAACCATTTCTGACGATTCCGATTTGCTCAGGCAGCTTGCCGATAAGGAATATGCCCGGGTTGCGCTGAACATTATCGACCATGACCTGCGGATCCTAAGCCGGATACCGAAACAGCTTCTTCCCTATTCGCAGGAGGCCATACTGACAGGAATGCATTCAGCATACCAGAGTCTTGCCGGAAGCTGCTTTCGGATCGTACGGCAGGCACAGGGTGTCTTTCACAGACAGCGGGAATGGGCGATGGAGCCCTATGAACAGAGCGATTACCGGCCCGAAGAGAAGATCCATACAACCACCCGGGGGTTGAATGTCCGCAGCAGAGCCGAACTGCTCATTGCCGAAATGCTCTACAAATTCGACATTCCCTTTCGCTATGAGCAGGTGATCTGGATCGGCAGATACAAAATGGCCCCGGATTTCACATTTCTGGACAGGGACGGGAACGAATTTTACTGGGAATACTGCGGCATGATGAGTCTGCCGGAGTACCGCGACCGCCAGATCTGGCGGCGCAGGACATATGAGAACGCCGGGATCACCGAATGGGAGAACATGATTTACACATACGACGCCACCGACCGTATCGATATGCGGGAGATTGAGGCCATCATCCGGACGAAGATCCTGCCACGTATCTGAATAAACCGAGCAATTTTTTATTGACAGTGTACTATCTGTAGTAGTACACTTAGTCTTGAAGGGAGGCACATCATGTTTGAACTGGATGTGAAGAGCCGAAAGGCGATCAGTGATCAGATCATTGACAATATGAAGGAACTGATCATTTCCGGGGTCCTGCCGCCGGAGAGCCGGATCGCGTCGGTGCGGGAACTGGCCGGACAGCTGCTGGTCAATCCGAACACCGTGCAGAAGGCATACCGAACGCTGGAATCCCAGGGGTACATTTATACCGTCAAAGGCCGCGGGACCTTCGTGGCGGATACCTCCTCCCTGAGCCCGGACCGAAAGCAGCTGCAGGAGGCACAGGCGCAGCTGCGGGACAGCATCAGCCGCCTCTACCATCTGGGCCTCAGCAAGGAAGCCGCGAAGGAACTCACCGACCGTATTTTTGATGAGAGGAGTGATTGGACATGATCCGCGTTCTGAATGCAGAGAAACGATTTGACAGAAAAACCAAGGCACTGGACAGCCTTTGCATCCACGTGAACAAGGGGAGCATCTACGGGCTGGTCGGCACCAACGGCGCCGGCAAGACCACCGTCATCCGGAGCATCATGGGGATCCTTCAGCTGGATGCCGGTGAGATCACCCTGGACGGCGCGCCCGTTTACGACAACCCGAAAGCGAAGCAGCGGATCGGCTACGTCTCCGACGATCCCTTCGCCTTCCGCGGATATTCCCTGCGGGAGATGGCTGCCTACACGGCGGGAATCTACGAGGGCTGGAACGAAGAGCGGTTCGCCCGGATGAGCGCCGAATTCGCCCTGGATCCGAAGGGGAAGCTTTCGTCCTTTTCCAAGGGCATGCGCAAGCAGGCGGCCCTGATCCTGGCGCTCTCCGTCATGCCGGACGTGCTGGTTCTGGACGAGCCCATCGACGGGCTGGATCCCCTGGTGCGGCGCAAAGTCTGGAAATACATCATCGATGATGTGGCGGAGCGGGAAATGACCGTCCTCGTCTCCTCCCACAACCTGCGGGAAATGGAGGACTACTGCGACCACATCGGAATCATCGCAGACGGCCATATGGTCATCGAACGGGATCTGGAGGATCTGAAATCCGACGTGCACAAGGTGCAGGCCGCCTTCCCCGGCGGCGCCGATGTCCTCGCAGAGATCGGGAGCACCGCCCTACACGTGCTCCACCACGAGCGCAGAGGCTCGGTGGACATCGCCATCATCCGCGAATCGGAGGAAACGATCCGCAGGACGCTGGCGCCCTATGAGCCGGTGCTGCTGGATCTGCTCCCGCTGACCCTGGAAGAGATTTTCGTTTATGAACTGGGAGGTGCGACTTATGAGATCGACAACATCATCAAATGAGCTGCGGACGATCCTGCGGGACTGCTTCCGCAAATACTGGACCGTCCCGGCGCTGGGTCTGGCCTGGTTCCTGCTGTGGGGATTCCTGCCGCTGCTCCTGTCCACACCGGCGGATATGATGGAACCCAGCCTGCGTTCCCTGTCCATGAATGAGAATTTCGGATATCTGACCTCGATCCTGATCCTGAGCGTGGGAAGCGGCATCACCGTCTTCTCCTACCTGCAGAATCCAGCTTCCTCCGACTATATGCACAGCCTCCCGCTGAAACGGGACCAGCTGTTTGGCGCCCACCTGCTCAGCGGTCTTCTGATGATGGCCGTGCCGGTCCTGATCAACGGGATCATCATGAGCCTGATGGCCGGAAATTTCCTGTTCGTCAAATGGATGATCGCGACCGGCGTCTGCTGCTTCGCCATCTTCTCCATCACCGTCTTCGCCGGAATGCTCAGCGGCAATGTCCTGATGCACCTGTTCAACACCGCCTTTTTCTGCGGCTTTGTCTCTGTGTTCCTGCTGGTATACAATACCGTCTGCGAAACGCTGCTGATGGGATATGCGGCATCCTCTGACTGGATGACCGCGCTGCTTCTCTCCAATCCCCTGACCGCCTTCCTGGGAAACGACGTCAGCCGCATCATGATCTGCGTCATCTATCTGATCACAGCCCTGGCGGCGCTGGCACTGTCCGCACTGCTCTACCGGAGGCGCCGGATCGAGCGGACGGGGGAATCCGTCATGTTCCCCTGGGTCCGGACCGGACTGTTCCTGTACTGCATTTTCTGCGGCAGCCTCCTGACCGGAATCATTTTCGCGGAACTTCTGGGAAACGGAGAGACAACGGGCTTCGGCGTGCCCATGATCATCGGCATACTGATCGGCGCGCTGGTGATCTTCCTGATCGGAAGCGTACTCATCGACCGCTCCGCGAAGGTCTTCACCCGAAGAAACCTTCTGCCCGCCGCCCTCGCACTTCTTCTGGCACTGGGAAGCGTCTGGGGCCTCAGCACGGACATCACCGGCTACGGGAGCAAGGTTCCGGATGCAGACCGCATCAGCGCCGTTTACCTGGATCCCCAGGTCGATGGACTGTTCCGCGCCGGAGCAACCGAAATCTACTATGGCTGGGGATCGCGGTTTGACGCATCCTACTACGACACCGAGGATCTGCCGGTGACGGAACTGGGCGGCCATAAGGTCATCGGCATGCGAAGCAGCGAAGCCATCGACGCGGTGCGCAGGATTCACCGGGAACTGATCAGCCAGCAGGATGCAGCGGTCTCCGGGGATTCCTACGCCCTGACCGTGGAGCTGGCCTACGAGCTGAAAAACGGACGGCAGATGCGCCGCAGCTACCTGATCCATCTTCGGACGGATGAAAACGGCGCAGCCGACATCAGCGGTCCCCTTCGCCAGGCGGCCGCCGCGTATTACAACTGCGCGGAGTTCAAAGACAATTACAGTCTGAAAAAGCTTCGCCCGGAGGTGTTCGGCAGCGGCAGCATCACCTATTACCCCCATCCGGCCGCCGATGAAGAAGCCGACGGCGTATTCAAAAGCTATGCTATCCCGGGGAAATACGCATCCCAGCTGCAGGGTGCTCTGGAGGCGGACTTCCGTGAATCCTCCTATGAGGACAGCCGCACCTGCACCTCCTTCTTCACCGTCGCTCTGGCCGGCTCCTCCTGGGAAGAGATCGCCATACCGGTTCCGAAGGGTGCATCTCACACGAAGTCCTGGCTGCAGGACCACCGGGACCTTCTGCAGCAGTGATCACTCATCATGCAAAGGCTGGTCTATCCGTCGATACTGCGATGGATCCACCGGCCTTTGTTGTATCGGATCAGGAAGCAGACCGACCGGACGATCCAGTCCAGGATCATCGCCATCCAGACCCCCATCAGGCCCAGCTTCAGATGGACCGCCAGCAGATAGGCTGCCATGATCCGGAACATCCACATGGAACCGACCCCCACGATCATCGTGTACATGACATCCCCCGCGGCCCGCAGCACGTTCGGGAAGGTAAAGGACAGCGGCCAGATGGCAATGCTGCAGATGAAATTCAGCAGCAGCACCTTCGTCGCCAGAGCTGAGGTGGCATCCGTCAGCCCGTACACCTCCATGATCCAGGGAAGCAGCAGGATGCCCAGCGCGTTAGTCACCCCCATGGCAACGTAGGCCCAGAGAACCAGCTTTTTCGTATAGTAGCGCACCTGCGCGTAGTCCCCGGCCCCGACGCACTGACTGATGACCGATACGGCTCCCATGCCGATGGCCATTCCCGGCAGGATCGCAAGGCCCGCGATGGTGTTGCCCACGGCGTTGGCCGCGATGGAGACGGTCCCCAGCGAAGAGATCAGACTGAGCAGGATCAGCTTGCCCAGCTGAAACATGCTGTTTTCGACGGCATTGGGAATTCCGATGGTCAGGATCTGCCGGATCAGACGAAAATTCGGACGCACCAGCGGTCCCCTGCCCAGGTGCACCCGCAGATGCGGATTGCGCAGCAGGACGAAGACCGCCACAGCCGAAAAGACCCTGGCAGCCAGAGTGGGAAACGCCACCCCGCTGACCCCCATATGGAACACGTGCAGCAGAATGTAATTGCCCGGGATATTGATCACGTTCATGAAAAAGCAGACGACCATGCTGATCCGGGAATTGCCGGAGCTGCGAAAGAGCGCCGAACCGGCATTGTAGATGGCGATGAACGGGATCGACGCCACCGTGATCAGATAGTAGGTATTGCAGTAATCCATAACGTCATCGTCAATGTCTCCGAAGATCAGCGGCAGCAGGAGATTCTTCAGCGCGTACAGCAGCCCCGTGATGATGAGCGCGATGGCCAGCACCGCCAGGATCAGCTGATCCGCGGTCTTTCGGACCTGTGTCAGGCGCTTCTGTCCCAGATACTGGCCGACCACCACTGCGCCGCCCGTCGACAGCGCCGCCATCAGCGCCAGGATCAGCATCATGATCGAGTCCACCAATGAGACCGCTGACACGGCAGACTCCCCTACCGAAGCCACCATGACCGAATCGGTCACCCCCACGGCAAATGCAAAAAGCTGCTCAATGAGCAGCGGCGCAAGGAGCCAGAACAGATACCGGTTGTCGAACAGATACCCGTTTCGCTCCTGTTTCAGTTTATTTCTGCCTTCCTTCTCCGTCATTTTCTGTCCTTTTCTTCGAAGTCTTTATGCATTCCTGCCGGTCAGATCGTTGATGACCTCCCCGGCGATGATCAGTCCCACCACCGACGGCACGAAGGCGGTGGAGCCGGGAATGTCTCTTCGCTGCAGGCAGGTCCTGGCTGCTTCCGGCGGGCAGATGCAGTGATTGCGGCAGCTGATAGCCATATCCTCCACCGGGCGGATGGCCTTTTCTTTGGAATAGACCACCTTCAGCGAGTCGATGCCCCGTTTGCGGCATTCGTGCCGGATCACTTTCGCCAGCGGACAGATCGATGTCTCGTAGATGTCCGCCACTTCAAAGGCTGCCGGATTGACTTTGTTCCCCGCCCCCATGGAGGAGATCACCGGCACTCCTGCCTTCTTCGCGTTTTCGATGATGGCCAGTTTGCCCGTGACGGTATCAATGGCATCCACCACATAATCGTACTCCCGGAAATCGAACTGATCCTGTGTTTCCGGCAGATAAAAGGTCTTGTATGTCCGGATCTCGCATTCCGGTGAGATGTCCTTCGCGCGCTGGAAGGCGACATCCACCTTGTACTGACCGACGGTCTTCGTCGTCGCGATGATCTGACGGTTCACATTGGTCAGGCAGATCTGGTCATCGTCGATCAGATCCAGCGCTCCCACACCGGAACGCACCAGCGCCTCCACGGTATACCCGCCGACGCCGCCGATCCCGAACACCGCCACCCGGCTGTCCGCCAGCCTTTGCATAGCCTCCCGGCCGTATAATAATTCCGTTCTTGAAAACTGATTGAGCATCTTCGCTTCTCCTTCCCTCTTCCCTTGTATCAGAACCCGGCGTTCGGATCCCCCATGTTCTTCCAGCCGTAGCGCCGGATGGATACGAGGATCGAGCCGAGGGTTATAGCTTCGTTGAGCACCCCGCCCCAGGAGCCGATCAGCAGATCATAGACCAGCCAGCAGGGCGAGCCGCAGACCAGGTTTCCCAGCCGGATCTTCTGGGCGTTATCCGTCCAGTAGGCGATGGTCGTCGCCAGTACGGCGGCCAGGGGCAAAAGGCTGATCCATCCCTGCCAGGTCACTGCCGCGCCGGCGCAGGCCAGCAGCAAAAATCCGCCCAGCACCCCCCGCGACCGGACCCATCTCCAGCGACGCACCTTCATCAGGAGCGCGTTGCGGGCGATGATGATGATCAGATTCACCGCGCCGGTGTACGCCCCCAGGATCAGAAACTGGCAGCAGAACATAGCCGTTCCCAGCATTTGCATGAGAAACAGCATCCGGTTCGACCGGATCTGATAGGAGATGATAAAAAAGATCACCCCCAGAAAGCCGATGGCCTGTATCATGATCGCCTGCATCGGGATACCTCCGGCAGTCATTATACCTCTTTTTCTTTGCATTGCCCAGCTTTTGTGTTATAATCATTGACTGGCGAAAGCCCAAGCAGTTCGGGTCCGATATCCTGCTTGTAAAAGATTAAAACCAAAGGAGAAACCAATCTATGAATCTGATCAAACGTGAGATGGAGGATTACCGCATCCTTTTGCGGAACATCCCCAGTCTCGTAATTTCACTGTTCATCGTAAGCGTCATTATGATGAACCTGCTCGCCAACAAGGAACTGTTTTCGGTGCGTTACCTGGCGCTGGACTGCGGCTTCGCCCTCAGCTGGGTGAGTTTCCTCTGCATGGATATGATCTGCAAGCGATTCGGCGCGAAGGCTGCGGCGAAGATCTCGATCCTGGCTATGTTCATCAACCTGTGCGTGGTGCTGGTCTTCAAGCTCCTGTCCCTGACCCCGGGGATGTGGGGGGAGTATTACTCTACCGGAATGACCGAAGTCAACGACGCCCTGAACACCACCTTCGGGGGCAGCTGGTATGTGGTGCTGGGAAGCAGTACGGCCATGCTCTGCGCGGCGATCTGCAATTCCTTCATTAATCACACCATCGCGAAGCGGCTGCGCATCGGCGGATACAGGGCTTTCGCGGCGCGCTCGTTTGTGTCAACTGGGATCGCGCAATTTGTCGATAATTTCGTGTTCGCGACCATCGTGTCGCTGCATTTCTTCGGCTGGACCTGGACGCAGGTCATCTTCTGCTCTCTGACCGGGGCGGCGGCGGAGCTGCTCTGCGAGGTCATCTTCAGCCCCATGGGTTACCGGGTCAGCGAGAACTGGGAGAAGGAGCGCGTCGGGGAACAGTACCTGCGCTACAGAGCCGGCGGCAGCCTGCAGGGAGAGGAGGCGCTGCAATGAGCGGACGGATTGATGCAGCCCGGGAGCCGATGCGGGATAGGAGCAGCGTGACGCAGGAGCCGTCGTCTGAACTGCTCCGCACGGCCCGGGAGCCGATATCTGGACAAAGCGGCGCGGCCGAGGAGTCGATGATCGCGCTGATCACCGGAGCCAGCGGCGGGATCGGGCGGGCCACAGTCTGCTGGTTCCTGAATCAGGGAATCGATGTGATCGGCCTCGACCTGGTGCCGGCGCCGGACGAGACCGCAGGCGCTGGGGATGCGGACGGCGCGGAGAAGACCGGCGCTGGGGATATAGCTGGCGCGGAGAAGACTTGCGCTGCGGATGCGGCTGATTCGGAAAAGGCCGGCGCTGCGGATGCGGACGGGCCCGCCCGGGGCCGCTACACCCACTGCATTGCTGACGTGCGCGATCCGGAAACCTATCCTGCACTGGCTCCGGAATCCATGCCCCACATCCTGGTGAACTGCGCCGGAGTCCAAAGCAGCAGCGACGATATCGATGTGAATCTGAAGGGCACCATCCGGATCACCGAGGCCTTCGCCATCGGGAATGACCGGATCCGCGCCGTGGTCAACGTCGGCTCCGCCAGCGCCCACACAGGCAGCGAGTTTCCCGAATACGCCGCCAGCAAAGGCGGCCTTCTGTCCTACACGAAGAATGTCGCACTGCGCCTGGCGCCGAAAGCGACCTGCAACAGCATTGATCCCGGCGGCGTGCTGACGGATCTGAACCAGTGCGTCATCGACGATGAGACTCTCTGGCAGCAGATCATGGAGCTGACTCCCCTGAAGCGCTGGGCCGCTCCCGAGGAGATCGCCGAGTGGATCTATTTTGTCGCCGTCCGCAACCGCTTCATGACCGGACAAAATCTGCTGATCGACGGCGGTGAAGCCGGCAACGCCAAATTCATCTGGCCGGAATAAGTTATCATCTGCCCAGCCCTTCGGCTGGGTTTATTGTTCCTACCACCATATCCGAAAATCCGCACGATATGGTAGCCTCCTACCATATCCGAGGAGAAGTCATCCAAAAATGGTAGGACAGAGAGCTCCCAGCCTTTTCAAAGCGCTCAAATTGCATTTCTTTGCTCCATATTCCTCTGATTTTATCACAACATTGCTCTTATAATCTCTGATGATACCCACCCCCTACCACCGATCTGCAAAAGCTGGAGCATATGGTAGATTGCTACCATATTTGAGCAGAAAAAGCGATTTCGTGGTAGGCAAGCACACGAACCCGCCTCTCTCAGTTCTCATTTTTTACATAAATATCCAATTAAACCCTTGATTTCCATTATATAACATGCTATGATTCAAGCAAAACCTGATTGGAGAAACAGAGAACATGAGCCAACGGAACAGAACCCACTCCCGCACGGCACGCGGCACCCTCCGAAATGATATCCGGATCAGCCGCATCAACCTCCTGACCATGACCACCGATCTCATCCGTGAGCAGGTCCGTACGGACCGTGAGCAGATCGATCTCATGAAACAGGAGCTGGCGCTTATCGAACAAGCGGCTCTTCGAATCCATCACCAGGAGGGCGAGTTTCACTTTAGCTGCCGGAATACCGCCACCTCGGAAATGAAGGGAATCTCTACGGATCCGGACCGGATCCACCGATTGGCAAGAAGAGCTTTTCTCGAGAACCGAATTGCCGCCATCGAGGGCAGCGCCCGGCGTCTCGACCGGGTTTTGCAGTCCGCAGAAGAGCGGCGCTTTGAAGAACAGCTGCGAAAGAAGACGCTGAGATACTCCGCCTCCGGTCTGGATCTGTGCCGGATTCTCTTCACGAAAGAACAGAACGAATGGATCGACGCCTTCTACTCACCCAATCCGTTCTATCAGGAAGACCTGATTTACCCGACCGATGGCGGGCTTTTGACAAGGTCCAAATCAGAAGCCTGGTTCGGATCCTCTCTGGAACAGTTCGGCCTGCCCTATCGCTATGATGATCTTGTTACGATCCGCAGTGAACAGTCTCCCGGCCGGCCTCAGAGAAATAACTATTTTGCCGACTTCAAGATTCCGAACCTCCTGGGCGGGATCACGATCCACGAACACTTCGGGGCCTTTCAGGTGGATCATTACTCGGACAATGCGCTGCAGCGGCTGAATGACTACCGGAGCTTTTCGGTGGCGGAGCTTCCTTCCCGTCCGGTCAGAGCGGAGGAATTCACCTGGTCTCTGGAAGCGGATCTGCATGACAAGCAGGCATTCCGCAGGGTCCTCCGGCGAATCCTTCTCCCCGGCAGCTGCTGATCTGCGGTTATCTCCCCTGCAGCTTCTGATCCGCGCTTATCTCCCCGGCGGCTGCGGATCCCCCGCGGCTCCAGCCTTTGCATGGATGCGAAGAAACGCGTTGAGACTGACCGCCTGGATGCCGGCGAAGGCGATGCCCATGAGCACACCGACAAGTCCGTAGGTCGCAAGGCCCAGCAGCAGCACGATGATATTGATCGCGTACATCGCGTAGGCCACCGGGATCTTTTCGTTTTTTCGGTGAAGGATCAGCGCGATGGTGTCCATGCCCACTGCCGTCGCGTTGTTGCTGATGCACAGGAAGTAGCCGAACCCGACAAACACAGCGCAAAGAGCCATCTCGATCACGGTCCCCACCGGTACCACGGGATTGGCGCCGAGCCTGCCGAACGCAAAGATCGGCCCGCTGATCCAGTCCGGCACGATCCAGGTGAACAGATTGAACCCGCCGATGCAGCAGATGCAGCTGAAAATGCTGCCCAGAAAATTCTCCTTGCCCAGGAACAGTCCGCACAGCAAAAGCAGCACCCCGGTCACGATCGCGACCCAGGCGCCCACCGGCAGCACACCCGTCAGCGGAAGCCGGGAGAGGATCATGCTCATGCTGGTCACGCCGCCGTTGATGATCCCGTAAGGAACCGTCACCAGCACGTACATGAGATTGATCAGCAGCCCGCCGCATCCGATGAGTGTATATCGTCTGATTTCCTGTCGATTCAAATCCCGCATACATTAATTATACACGAAGATTTGCTTTTCCGGCCGGCTTTTGGTATATTGTATTTTGTTATAGCAAAAGAGAGGAAAGAATATGCGTTACTATCTGATTGATTACGAAAATGTGAACGCTGCCGGACTGGAGGGAATCGATGAAGTTGCCACCGGCAGCAGGGTCGTGATTTTCTACACGAAGAATTCCAGCAAGATCGATCTGGGACTGTTCAACATACTGCGGGGCATCGACGCGGAACTGGCGGTGATCGAAGTCCACCACGGCAAACAGGCTCTGGACATCCAGCTGGCATCCTATGTAGGATTTCTGATCGGAACCGAACCGTCGGATACGGAGTACTTCATCGTCAGCAAGGACAAGGGCTACCGGAACATTCAGGATTTCTGGAGCGACCGGCGCATCGTTCTGTGCACCAGTCTGCGGGAGGACAGCGAGATCGTCGACGAGCCGAAACCGGCGAAGTCCACTTCCAGATCTTCGTCCCGGGGCGGCAGGTCCCGTTCTTCCCGGAGCAATGCAAAGGCTGAGAAGCCGGAGGTGAAGGAAGAGCCCGAGAGCCGGGAAGAGCCCGCGGCCAAAGAAAGCAGCCACCGGGAAAAGACGCACAAGGGCATTCAGACCAAGGCCGAGAAGAACACCAAGCGGGATCGCTCCGAGAAGAAGCCTGTTCCGGAAGAAAAGCCGCAGGCAGAGCCTCCGAAATCGGAGCAGCCGAAGGCGGAGCTGCAGCCTCCTGCCCCGGAAGAGCCGAAGGAAGAAAAACCCAAGCTCAATGCTTTCGCTGAGGCAGCAGCCCTGGCCGCTGCCATGGCTGCCCAGAAGGAAGAAGAGCGGGCCGCCGCCAGAAAGGCCGAAGAAGAGAAACAGGCTGCCGCGAAGAAGGAATCCGAGAAACCGGCTTCCGAGAATCAGGATCCTGAGAATTCAGCCGCGGAAAACGCCGCCGGGAATCCGGCTCCCGAAAACGCCGCTGAGAAACCAGCCGCCAAAAAAACGTCGAGAAAGAAATCCGGCAGGAAGACTGCCAAAGACGACGTGAAAGCGGAGAAATCCGAAACCAAAGCGGAGAAATCCGAAACCAAGGCGGAGAAATCCGAAGCGAAGGCAGAAACCACCGACGCCAAGGCGGACAAAGCCGAAGCCAGGGACGACAAGGCCCCGGCCAAGCAAAAGGCCTCCGAGATCCGCAACGAGGTGAACACCGAGATCCAGAAGATCCTGAGCAAAGAAGGCTTCTCCGGCGATATCATCAACGCCACCGCTTCCTTTGTTTCCAAGAACATCGGCAAAGACGGCTACAAGCAGCTGATCTACCGGGGGATCATCAAGGATCACGGACAGAAGCAGGGACTGGCGATCTACCGTCTGATCAAGGGAATCCTGTAGTTATACATCTTCATAACGGCAGCCCCGGATCGACGGATCGAATCCGCAGATGCTCTGAAAACCACAATACCGACAGGCAGAGATGCGATTTCCATCTCTGTCTTTGTTTTTTTCCCGTTTCGGGATCGGAGAGATTTCACCGCGGCAGATGCCTTCGCAGATCTTCTCGACCTGATGCTCCGTCTGCTCCATGAGCTGACGGAAGGCCTCTCCCTCCATCAGGGTCCCGCCGCTGAGCTTCTGAAAGCCCTCTTTTTTCGGATCGTATTTCACGGGGATGATATTCGATTCCACCTTTGCTTTCGTCTCCAGCGACTGGTCCATGGCTCCCAGCAGAGCGGCATCGTTCACCGCGATCCCTTCCATACGGTAAAACCGGCGCATCCGAAGATCCAGGTCCTCCGCATCCCGGGGATCCGGAATTCCCCCCGTTCCATCTCCATCGAAGTCAAATTCGCGGATCTTGAAATAAAATACGCCCGCAGGCTGGACCTCCTCCAGCCCGCTCCTCAGCGCCGCATCCATATAGACCATCAGCTGCAGCCGGTAGCCGGAGGCAAAGTCCTCCGCCCGAAGGATCGGATTGCCGGTCTTGTAATCGATGATCCGTATCCCATCCGGCTTATCGTCCCCGGTCGCGACCTGATCGATCCGGTCGATCACGCCCCGGATCAGGACTTTCCGGCCTGCCACATCCACTTCCATGGGCGGAATTCTCCCGCTCCGGCCGAAGGGTTCCTCGAAATACATGCGCCGGATCCTTCCGCGCCGCACCTGCATGACCATTGCCCAGGCAATGTCTCCGCAGATCTGCGCGATCCGTTCCATACGAAAAGCCCCCGAATCATCCGACGCAAAGAGGCCCTGGCGGTATTGCTTCGCATTGCGCTGCAGGATCCGCCGCACCAGTGCTTCGCACTCCTCGGCGGTAATCTCCTGCCAGAGGTTTCTCTCCTCAACATCCCGGGAAAACTCCATCATGCACTGATGGTACACGTCGCCGATCTCCCGGCCGCCGACCTCAAACAGCCTCTGCTCCTGGGCCCGCAGGCCGTACTGCACGAAGTGGGCAAAGGGACAGCCGCTGAACTTCTCCAGCCGGGACGCGCTCGCCTCGATCTCCTCCCGGTCCCCACGGTAGAGAGCATCCGCCAGCTGCTCTCCCAGCGCCTCCCTGCGGTTGCTGAACCGTGCTCCCGCAATCAGGCTCTGCGTACTTTTGGGATCGTTACCGGCATACCACTGCCGAACATGCTCCCATCCGAGCTCCGGCGGATCCCCCGCCTGCTCCCGGCGCATCGCCTCCGCCAGATAGGGAATCGTCGCCCGGCGGCTTCCGATTCGCTGCTCAAAGGGCCGGTCGTTCAAATCCCCTTCGATCTGCGGCTGCCAGGCCTGCAGCTTCCGGAAAATATCCGAAGGCCGGAGCATGCTCCCATCATCTCCGGTATCGGAGCAGCTGACATACAGCATCTCCTCCGGCAGGGAAAACATCCGGTAGATCGCCAGCTGTTCCTCCATCTGCGCAACCTGCTCTCTTCCGGCAAACTCCAGATCCATCGCCTGCAGACGCTCCTTCTCACGGCGGGACAGGATCCCCTCATCGGGTGCATCCAGCGGCAGAAGGCCTGCATTCGCCCCCGTCACGATCAGGGCGCGGATCCGCCCGGGCCTCGATCGCTGCAGCGTTCCGATGATGACGTGATCCCGGCTGACCGGCACCAGCCCGATCTCCAGGCTTTGCAGCCCCTCCCGGATCATGTCCTGCAGCAGACGGTTTGAGATCCGCTCCTCTCCGATCACCTGCACGATCTGATCCAGGATGGCGCAGATCGCGTTCCAGATCTGCGCCGTTTCGGCGGCGCCCTCCATGAGTCCCAGCTTCTGCTGCCGCTCCAGGGCTGTGTCGATCCGCTCGCCGATCCGAAACTCATTCTCCAGATAATCGATGAGTCCGGCCACCTTCTCCCGGGCCGTATTCCTGCGCCCGATGGAATCCTTCGCCCTCTCGCATACGGAGACGAGAAATGCCCGCATTTCATTGAGCCGTTCCATCTCCTCCTTCGTGTATCTGTCTCCGTCCCAGACGAACTCCTGCTGCCAGCGGCTGCCCCGGATCCGGAACTCGGTGAGATAGTTTTCCAGCAGGAATTCCTCCTCCGGCTCCCATCCCAGAAGTCCGGATTTGATCATCCCGATGATCCCGTCTCCGCGCAATCCGGCGGTCAGCACCTCCAGAAACGACAGCAGGAAACTCACCACCGGCTGGTGGAGCACCTTTCTCTTCTGATCTGCAAAGGCTGGAATGTCCCAGCGTTCGAAGGCCCTGCGCAGCATCCGTCCCCTGCCGTCCATATCATTGCACAGAACGGCGATCTCTCCGTACTGGTATCCCCGGTCACGGACCAGCTCCTGAATGAAGGCCGCTGCGCTTTCTGCCTCTTCGTAGCTGCCGCTGGTCTGCACCAGACGAATATGCTCCCCGAGGCCGCCCGGGCCCGCCGCGTGCTCCGCGCCGGGTTCTGATCCGTGCTCCGCGCCGGATTCTGATCCGTGCTCCGCCGCTGCGTTCCATATGCAGCGCCGGGTATACCCTGTGATCTGCTGCCGGGACACCTGCACACCGCACTCCCCGGCCAGCGCCTGCAGCCGGTCCATTACCTGTTCGGTCAGATCGAACAGGGTTCCTCCTCCGCCCTGGGTCAGGGACCGGACCGCCGCCTCTTCCCTCTGTTCCGCGGCGCCGGCGGCATACGTTAAGACCACCGACACCTGCGCGGCGGCTTCCAGCAGTTTCCGAATGACCAGAAGATTTTTGGGAGTAAAGGAATCGAATCCGTAGATCCAGACATCCGCGCCGCGGATGATGGCGGAGTCCGGCATCCGGTCGGCATAGTACGTGATGTAGTCTTCGGAATCCTGATAGATCCCTTCGATGGATGCTTCGTATGCCCGGTAGATCCGAAGCACGTCCTCCAGCTTGGCGATCAGATAATTGCCGCCGCTTCGGGAAAGGTCAGTTTCCTGCTTCAGCTGCTCCAGACTTTGCTCCAGCAGATCCGGATCGATCTCGTACCGTTTGAGCTGAGAGATCATCGCGTTCATCTGCTCCGCCAGAGGACCCGGACCCCGGCGGCACCGCAGGATGGTGAGCTCCTCGTTCATCCTCTCGATCAGAACCGCCAGGAGCATATGCCTGCCGTACTTGTCGATGATCTGCGGATCGTGGCCATCGCGTTCGTGGACGATCTTATGGCCCAGCGCGTTGAAATCCGTGATCATCAGATCCATGAGCGCCCGCCGGCCGCAGATGCGCAGCGCATCCTGTTCTGCCTGCAATGAAAACTGATCCGGAACGATCAGAATGGTCTTTCGTTTCGGATCAATATGGTCAAATATAAACTGTTCTTTGTCCGTCAGCGCATCCGCGTAGTACAGGTTCATCGGTCTTCTCGGAAATAAGGCAGCCCCAGGCTTTCGGGCGGCTGGTTTTCTTTTTTGTTTCTCATGCCGGTCAGGATCAGTACGATGATGGTGACCAGATAGGGCAGCATTTTGTACAGCTCCTTGACCGCCAGGTCCGTTCCGGTGGGGATGAACAGATACAGGATGTACAGCCCGCCGAACAGGAAGGACGCGAAAATGGCGATGTTCGGTCTCCACAGCGTGAAGATAACCAGCGCGATGGCGAGCCATCCTCTGTCTCCGAAGGCATCGTTGGACCAGACACCGCTGGCGTAGTCCATAACGTAGTACAGACCTCCCAGACCCGCGATCATGCAGCCGATGCAGGTTGCCATGTATTTGTATTTCGTGATATTGACTCCCGCCGCGTCCGCCGTCGCCGGATTCTCGCCCACTGCCCGCAGCTGCAGTCCGACCCGGGTCCGCTTCAGAACGTAGGCCGCGATGATCGCGATGATCACGGCAACGTAAGCCAGGAATCCGTAGGACAGGAACAGCTTGCCGAATACGCCGGTGGAATGGGCAAAGGGCAGGGTCCTGCTGAAATAATGGCTGGTGGCGGACAGGGCGATGGACGGAACGTCACTTCCCGTCAGCTTGATCAGGGATCCGCCGAAGAAGTTGCCGATGCCCACGCCGAAGGTGGTCATTGCCAGACCGACGACGTTCTGGTTGACCCGGAGGGTGATCGTCAGCACGCTGAACAGAAGTCCCATCAGAAGGGATCCGATCAGGCAGGCCAGAAGCGGGATCGCCAGCGCCAGAAATCCATTGACGTTTCCCCCGGTGCTCTGTTCATAGAGAAACGCGCCGATGACTCCGCAGATACCGCCGACGTACATGACGCCCGGGATACCCAGGTTCAGGCTGCCGGCCTTCTCGGAAATGGTCTCTCCGGTGCAGCCGTACAGAAGCGGAATGCCCTGTACGATGGCTCTGGGAATAAATGAAAACAGATCAAACATCAGTGGAGACCTCCTTCCTTATCGGCGGGTCCTGCAGAGGCTGCCGCCTTTTCCGATCTCCGGAAGTGAATCTGGTAGTTGATGAAGAATTCACTTCCGATGATGAAGAACAGAATGATGCCCGTCAGGATATCGCCGAAGGACTGATTCAGTCCGAAGGCGGTGGAGATCTCTCCCGCACCCCTCGACAGAATGCACAGCAGCAGGCTGACCAGCACCATGGCAAGGGCATTGAACTGCGCCAGCCACGCCACCAGAACGCCCAGGAAGCCCCGGCCTCCGGCCAGCGTCGTCGTGATGGTATGATCCGTGCCGGCCACCATCAGGAAGCCGCAAAGCCCGCAGATCCCTCCGGATACCAGCAGGGTCCGGATAATGACTTTATCCACCTTGATGCCGACGTATCTGGCCGTGCTCTGGCTCTCTCCCACGACGGCGATCTCATATCCGTGCTTGCTGTACTGCAGGTAGATATACATGAGGATCGTCACGCATGCGACGACCAGGATATTCAGCAGGTACTGGTAGCTGCCGATCGACGGCAGCCATCCGGCGTTGGTCGCCTGGTTGATGATACCCACCTTGCCGGAGCCCTTGGGGGATTCCCAGATGATGATGTAATAAGCGACCAGCTGAATGGCCACGTAGTTCATCATCAGGGTGAACAGCGTCTCGTTCGTATTCCACTTCGCCTTGAAGAAGGCCGGAATGCCGGCCCAGACCGCGCCGACAACGACAGCGCCGATCAGACTGATCAGGATCAGGATCGGACCCGGGACCTCATCCCCCAGGTAGATCATACAGGCTGCGGTCATCCAGGCACCGATCAGCACCTGTCCCTCTCCGCCCAGGTTCCAGAACTTCATACGGAACGCCGGCGCCATCGCGACGGAGATACAGAGCAGAACCGCGGTTTCCTTGCCGAGGATCCAGATCTTTCGCTCGCTTCCGAAGGCTCCTTCCAGAATTTTCGCGAACACGCTGAGAGGATCCAGACCGGTCGCCGCCGTGGTAACGACTGCCGCTACGAGCAGCGCCGCCACAATGGATGCCAGCCGGATCAGCCAGGCCTTCTGCCAGGCCATCGCCTTTCGTTTCGTGATATGGATCAGAGGCTCTTTGTTCACTTTACTCATCGAATCCACCTCCTCCCAGTCTTGTCATCATCATGCCGACCCGGTTCTTATCAGCCTTTTCACCATTAACGATCCCGCTGACCCGTCCGCCGCAGAGAACGAGAATCCGGTCGCACAGTTCCAGGAGCACATCCAGGTCCTCACCGACGTAGACGACCGCGACGCCGTTTTTCTTTTGTTCGTTCAGCAGGTTATAGATCGTATAGGAGGAGTTGATGTCCAGGCCCCGTACAGCGTAAGCCGAAAGGAGCACCGTCGGCGAAGAAGCGATCTCCCGCCCGACCAGGACTTTCTGTACGTTGCCTCCGGAAAGCCTTCTGACGGGAGTGGAGACGCCGGGGGTGTTGACCTCCAGTTCTTCAACGACCTTTTCCGCCAGCTTTTTTGGTGTCTTTCGGTCGGTGAAGACGGATTTGCCCCGCCGGAAAGAACGCAGCATCATGTTGTCGGTCAGGTCCATACTGCCCACCAGGCCCATGCCCAGCCGGTCCTCCGGAACGAAGGACAGGGACACGCCCATCGCGGCGATCTTCAGGGGATCCTTGCCGATCAGGCTCTCCTCCGACCCGTCGTCGTTGATGTATTCGATGGTTCCGCTCTCCACCGGCTGCAGTCCGGCGATCGCCTCCAGCAGCTCCTTCTGGCCGCAGCCGGAAATACCGGCGATGCCCAGGATCTCCCCGGCGTTGGCGGTAAAGGTTACGTCATCCAATTTCAATACACTGTCCGCACTGCGAACCGTCAGGTTCTGAACGCGGATCCTCGGTCTGGGATCCACCGGCTTCGGGCGGTCGATGTTCAGCGCCACCTCCCGGCCGACCATCATGTTGGTCATTTCCTGTGCGTTGGTTTCGCTGGTCTTCATTTCACCGATGTACTGTCCCTTGCGCAGGACTGCCACCCGGTCGGAGATCTCCTCGACTTCGTGGAGCTTATGGGTGATGATGACCACCGTCTTGCCGTCCTTCTTCATGTTTCGCAGGACAGCGAACAGTTTCTCCGTTTCCTGGGGGGTCAGTACCGCCGTCGGCTCATCCAGGATCAGAATATCCGCGCCCCGGTACAGCACCTTGACGATTTCAACGGTCTGCTTCTGGGAGACGGACATGTTGTAGATCTTCTGCTTCGGATCCACATCGAATCCGTAGGTGTCACAGATCTTGCGGATCCGCTCGCCCGCCCGGTTCAGATCCAGCCGGCCTTCCTCCTCCAGTCCGAGAACGATATTCTCGGCCGCCGTAAAAACATCCACCAGTTTGAAGTGCTGATGGATCATTCCGATTCCGTGATCAAACGCTTCCCTCGGGGATGCGATCGTTACCGGCTCTCCATTGATGTAAATCTGTCCGCCGTCCGGGAAATAGATCCCGGAGAGCATATTCATCAGCGTGGTTTTGCCGCTTCCGTTCTCTCCCAGCAGCGACAGGATCTCGCCCTTATAGATGTCCAGACTGACATTGTCGTTGGCTACGATCGTCCCGAAGGTTTTCGTAATATTCCGCATCGATACTGCGGCAGTATTGCTGTCCACCGTTTCCTTCCCTTTCTCCTCTATGCAAACACTGGTGAAGCCTTCGCCGCGAGTGCCGCGCCGGTTTCATCAGTGTTCGTAAAAGCAAACAGGGAAACCCCGGATTGCTCCGAAGTTTCCCTGATCGGTATCTGATTTAGAAGCTTGTATCCAGCAGCTCGATTCCGTCGATCTGTACATCAAAGTACGGAGCGGAACGGAATTCGGATTCGTGGAAATATCCATCCTGCACGGCTTCTGTATCCGGGGTGTAATCCGGATCGGTGTCGACGTCTGCCTGATAGCTGTCAAAGGGCTTGCCCTTGACGGTGATCTTGGAAGCATCAAAGACCTGCACTTCGCCAGCTTCCAGCTGAGCCTTGACTTCGTCGATCTTCTCCTGGGTTCCTGCCGCCGCAGCCTTCTCATTGACTTCGGTCAGGACAACGGAGCCTGTCTCCAGGGTACCGGTCCAGTCGGTGTCGATGGCTTCGCCGTTCATAGCCGCCTGGATCGCGTACTGATAGTACGGAGCCCAGTCGATTCTGGAAGATACGATGAATGTGTTCGGACACGCGTCAACGGTGCTGCCGTTGTAGGAAACGTCCGGAACTCCAGCCTTTTCACAGGCCGTCGGAGCGCCCATGGAGTCCGCGTGCTGGGAGATGAGGACGCAGCCGTCGTCGATCAGCTTGTTCGCGCCTTCCTTCTCAGCGGTCTCATCATACCAGGATCCTGTGAAGGTAACTTCCATGGTGGCGGACTCACAGACGGAGCGTGCGCCCAGGAAGAAGGAAGTGTAGCCGGAGATAACCTCAGCATAGGTGAATGCTCCGACGTAACCGATCTTCGCCTGATCCGCGGTGATCTCGCCGTTATCGATCATTTCATTCAGCTTCATTCCAGCTGCTACGCCGGCCAGGTAACGGCCTTCGTAGATGGAAGCGAAAGCGTTGTGATAGTTGTCCAGACCTTCTGTGTGAGCCTTGGTTCCTGTGGAATGACAGAACTGCACATCCGGGAAGTCCTTCGCTGCCTGGATCATGTAGTCCTCATGTCCGAAGGAGTCTGCGAAGATGATGCCGCAGCCGGCGTCAACCAGCTCTGCAGCTGCATCGTAGCATTCCTGTCCTTCCGGAATGTTCGTCTTGATCATGTAATTTTCTTCGCTGATGCCCAGTGCCTCACATGCTTCCTTCGCCCCGTTGATGAAGTTCAGGTCATAGGTCGAGTTCTCATCGTGCAGACAGATGAATCCCACCTTCATGCTGGAAGCATCGCCGGAACCCTCGTCAGAGCCATCTGAACCGCCGCATGCGGACAGAATGCCGACACAGGTGAATACCATAGCGAGGCTCAGGACCAGTACCACTAATTTTTTCATTTGGTTTCTCCTCCTGTGAAATGAAAATAACTGAAACGACCGAAAAAAAACAATAAAACAGGCAACGATCTGCCTGTCTGCCAATAAGATTGGCATGCATTGAATTGTCACAGAAGCCCTTCAGCCGGCAGCCCCTGCGCTTTAAATTTTACTGACTGGCCCTGTCTATGTCAAGCGCGCGGAACCAAAAAGACATTAAAAAAGTGGACTTATTTCCCTCTATATTGTATACTTTTCCTGTAGATGAAATATATTCCAAGGAAAGGACCAATTATGTTTTACACGATTGATATTGCGGGAATGAAGCGTGATCTGAAGCTGTTTCCGGTGGACAGCGGTCTGCAGATCGCAGCCTTCATCCTCTTCGGTGATGTAGAGATCACCCAGCACGCCGCGAAGAAACTTCTGGAACGGGCACCCGAATTCGATCTGATCGTTACCGCAGAAGCCAAGAGCATTCCGCTGGCCTACGAGATGGCGCATCAGGCGGGAATGAATGACTACATCATCGCCCGCAAAGGCATCAAGGTCTACATGGAGGATGTCCTGACGGTCAGCGTCAATTCCATCACCACCATGAATGTCCAGTCTCTGCATCTGGGCAAGGACGAGGTCGACCGGATCCGGGGCAAGCGGATCCTGATCATCGACGATGTCATCAGCACCGGCGAGTCCCTGCGCGCTCTGGAACAGCTGGTCGAGAAGGCCGGCGGTCAGATCGCTGCCAAGATGGCGGTCCTGGCGGAAGGCGACGCTTTTGATCGTGACGACATCATCGTTCTCGGCAAACTGCCGCTGTTTGATAAGGACGGCAACCCGATGTGATCGGGGATCCTGAGGCACGAAGGAAGAGACCGTAGCAATAAACATCGCGAATGTTCATTGCCACGGTCTCTTTTAAGGAGGTTTTTATTTGTCATCATGCAGCTGACCGGCTGCGTTCAGACAGGATGATCAGTCAATCACCACGGGAATAATCGGCTCAGCCAGTTCATCCGGGAACATGCCGTCGAAAAGATCCTCCATAGGATGCTCACGAATGTACTGCATCTCATCTTCGAAGCTCGTTCCGAAATCATACTTGCCCGGATCATTCGGATTCGGTTCACCTTTCTTCAGGGCTTCCATGCCCGCTTTGATCTTCTCCGGATATGCCGGGATCTCATGAATCCTCACGCCGCAGGCGTTATCGATGGCATTGAGGACCGCCACATGCCCTCCGGACTGATAGGTCTCCGAGCATCCGGCGGAACCGAATGGATTGTTGGACCTCGGCGTACAGTGATGAATCAGATTGAAATTGTCCGGGATATCCCTGATCGTCGGGATGCCGGCGCCGGCGATGTTTCCGTGCTTCTTTACATCATGGTAGTTCTCTGTCAGCGCGAATCCGATGCAGTGGGACAGCCCGCCGTAGCCCTGTCCGTCTACCGCCGCCACGTTGCCGATGACACCTACGTCATCCACGCACCAATATCCAATGCAGGTGGCCTTGCCGGTCTTCGCATCCACTTCGACTTCCGCGATCTGGAAGGAATACATGTATGCCGGGGTCGGCTCCCCCTTGCCGGTATTGGGATCCAGGTATTTCAAAGTCATATCGCTGGCATTCTCATACTGATATTCGTATTTCACCGGGATATCCTCTGCGATCATCTCTTCATATGTCCGATAAGTGCCGTCTTCCTTTCGCATGGCGTCCATCAGCATATCCGCGGCAGCTTTAACAGCCTTTCCGTTCATGAAATGCTGACGGGAAGCGGACGTTGCCCCGGAATCCGGGCAGAACTTCGTATCATTCTGGATCAGCACGATATCGTCCGGTGTCACTCCCAACGGCTTAAAGGCTTCCAGCGTCGTCATCAGAGCTCCGATATCACCGCCCTGCCCCTGCTCTTCCCAGGTGTCATACTTGGCGATCTTTCCGTCCGGCAGGAGTTCCACCGCGACAGTGCACTGGTCGAATATACCCTCGGTGCAGTTGTATCCGCCCCAGGCCACGCCGACTCCCCTTCTCTTCTCCGGGGTGGATTCTCTCTCGCATCTTGCCTTGACCTCTTCATAGATCGGACGGGCGATATCCATCATCTTTTTCATGGGATATTCCCTGTAGGAGTACTGGGCGCTGTTGGTGTCACCCGGTCTTGCCACATTGATATATCTGAATTCGAAAGGATCCATGCCGATCTTCTTCGCCATCAGATCCATCATCGCCTCGCTGCAGGTGAATGACTGGGGTGCTCCGTAACCTCTGTAGGATGTTCCGTAGTTGTGGTTTGTGCATGCCAGCCGCACCAGTCCCAGGATGTTCGGCACATTGTAGGGATAGAACAGGAATCGGGACGGGCGGGTCATGATGTCATCTCCCAGATCGTTATAGGACCCGTGGTCCATGCCGCAGTCCCACTCAGCGGCGATGATCTTCCCATTCTCATCGCAGGCCAGCTTCGCATTGGAATGCATTGCGGAGCGTTTGCCGGACACATACATGAATTCTTCATACGAAAAGGACAGGGCCACCGGCATGTCATCACAGGCCAGACAGCAGATCGCCGCCATCGCGTATGTCTTGGATGAAATTCCCCATCCATAGGTCGACCCCGTCGGGTTTTCGACCACACGGATCTTTTCTACCGGGATACCCGCAGCCTCCGAGATATCCGCCGCATGCGGATACAGCATCATGCCCTTGCAATGGATCGTCAGCAGTCCGTCATCGCCCCAGTAGGCCTGCACTGTATCTCCTTCGATACTCATATGCGGCTCTCTGGACGAATAGAAGGATCCCTCAACGACATATGGTGCATCCTCCATGATCTTCGGCGTATCATAACCCGCTCCTTTCACGGAGGGCTGCATCGAGTAAACGTTCGGGTGATCTTCATGGACTCTGACCGCGCCCGGCGCTGCTGCCGAGAGGAAGTCCAGATGTTCCTCCAGTTGTTCCCACTCGATGGTGACGTTCTTCGCTGCCTCCTGCGCATGGGACTTCGTATCTGCCACCACGAATCCCACCACATCACCGTAATTGTAGATCTTATCGCTGACAACGATGGGATGACCCGGCTCCAGGGCGGTTGTTCTCGGGGACATAACGGAATAACTCATATGGTTCGATCCCTTCACGTCCTTTGCCGTAACGACCTTGTATACGCCGGGCATCTTCTCCGCCTCTTCGGTATGGATCGCCAGGATCTTCGCATGGAACGCCACCTTTGGCTGGATGATGACTGCATGCAGTGTGTTCTCCGGCATCTTCAGTTCGATATCATCGCCGTAATCCGCTACGCCGCAGACCTTGGCTAGCGCCGATGGACGCACCAGTGGTTTTCCATAGTACTCTTGATTCTCCGGCAGCTTCACCTTGATATCTTCCAGATCACATTCTCCCCTCAGGACCTTCGCGGCATTCATCACCGCATCCACGATCTGCTTATATCCGGTGCAGCGGCAGATGTTCCTGTGCCCGGCGAACCAGTCTCTGACCTCTTCCCGGGTGGGGTTCGGATTCTCTTTCAAAAGCTGGAACGTCGATACAACGAATCCCGGCGTGCAGAATCCGCACTGGATCGCACCGGCGTGCATGAATGCCACCTGGATTGGATGCAGGAAATTCGGAGCTCCGATACCCTCGATCGTTGTAACATCACTGTATTCTTTTATTGATTTGATTTTTTTCGTGCAGGAACGGACCACTTTTCCGTCAAGAATGACGGAGCATGAACCGCAAAGGCCTGTTCCGCAGCCGACCTTGGTCCCGGTAAGACCCAGCCTGCGCAGCACGGATGCCAGCGTATCCTTCTCCGGATCACAGATGAACATTCGATCCGCGCCATTGATTTTCAGCGTCATTTTTCTGAGTTTCATAAACAACCTCCCGAAATGATTATTGTTGTGACTTTCGCAGAGTCCTTTTGTTTTACAAGATTACAGACCGCGCATCAATACGCGAAATTCTTATGCAGCGGATACTTGTCGGTCAGGCTCCCCACGATGGCCCTGGCCTCTTCCATCTTGCCGGCGTCTTCCGGATTGTCGATGACCAGGGCGATGGCGTCGGTGACCTTCTTCACATCGTCTTCCTTGAAGCCGCGGGAGGTCATAGCCGGGGTGCCCATCCGCAGGCCGGAGGTCACGAAGGGTTTCTCCGGATCGTTCGGGATGGAGTTCTTGTTGGTGGTGATGTTGGCATCGTCCAGCAGCTTCTCCGCC
Source organism: Bacillota bacterium (assembly GCA_017459895.1). Lineage (GTDB taxonomy): Bacteria > Bacillota > Clostridia > Peptostreptococcales > Anaerovoracaceae > Lentihominibacter. Next base: position 36,292 of record JAFUCA010000019.1, read on the forward strand.
ACCTTGCCGGTGACGCCCTTGTTCAGCAGCTTCACCAGGATCAGGTGGTTGTCCGTACCGCCGGAAACCAGATCGAACCCGTGTCCGATCATGCCCTCCGCCAGCGCCTGGGCGTTGTCGATGACCTGCTGCTGGTAATCCTTGAAGGAGGGCTCCAGCGCTTCCTTCAGGCACACCGCCTTCGCCGCGATGATGTGCATTAGCGGACCGCCCTGAGTTCCCGGGAATACCGCCGAGTTGATCTTCTTCTTCAGATCTTCGGTGCAGAGGATCATGCCGCCCCGGGGTCCCCGCAGGGTCTTATGTGTCGTGGTCGTAACCACATCCGCATAGGGAACCGGATTCTCATGCAGACCGACGGCCACCAGGCCGGCGATATGGGCCATGTCCACCATGAACAGGGCGCCGACTTCATCGGCGATCTCCCGGAAGGCCTTAAAATCGATGGCC
>JAFUCA010000007.1 GCA_017459895.1 Bacillota bacterium
ACTTCCTCGGACAGGATGCAGGAGGACATATCCGCCACCAGAGGAATGTCTCCGGTGTCCGGAATGTAGTTGTAGTGGGTTCCGTAGATCGTGTTGTTGAAGCAGATGTGCACGTAGTCCGCGTCCGGACGGATGTCGTCCTTGGTGATCTTCGGGATCCAGGTATAGACATCGTCCTCGGAGGATGCGATGACCTTCGCGTCAAAGCCCAGCTTGACCGCTTCCTGATAGGCCTTCTTCGCCCACTGACCGGTAACGACAAAGTCGATCTTGCCGCTCTTCGTCGCCAGGTTCATGGGAACCATCGCGAATTGCAGCGTGCCGCCGCCCTGGACGAACACGACCTTGTAATTGTCCGGAATGTTCATGATATCTCTCAGGGAGGCCTCGGCATCTGCCAGGATTGCCTTAAATTCCGCGGACCGGTGGCTCATCTCCATGACGGACTCGCCGCAGCCTTTGTAGTTCAAAAGGTTCTCCTTGACTTCTTCCAGAACCGGAAGGGGCAGCATGGACGGACCTGCCGAAAAGTTATACGCTCTTTCGTTGCTCATTTGTTGTACCTCCGTTTATTTGAATTGTATTGTTTGACAAGAACCGGTTTCATTGTATCACGGATTGTGGTAGAATTAAACAAGTTCTTGTCAAACATTACTATGAATGAGGTGATAAAATGTACAAAATCGGAACTTTCAACAAAATCTCTCCTGTCGGTCTTGGCCGTCTGACGGCGGACTATGCTCTGGTCGAGGATCCGAATGAGGCCAGCGGCATCATTCTGAGAAGCTATGACATGCACGAAATGGACTTCTCCGAGAATCTTCTCGCCATCGGCCGTGCCGGCGCCGGAACCAACAACATTCCGGTAGACAAATGCGCCGAGCAGGGCATCGTGGTCTTCAACGCGCCGGGTGCCAACGCCAACGCGGTGAAGGAGCTGTGCCTGGCAGGTATGCTGCTGGCTGCCCGTAACATTCCGGAAGGTCTGGCCTGGGCGAAGACGCTGGTGGGAAGCGAAGGCGTCGGCAAGCAGATCGAGAAGGGCAAGGGCCAGTTCGCTGGAACCGAGATCATGGGCAAGACCCTGGGCATCATCGGTCTCGGCGCCATCGGAATCCTGGTGGCCAACGCGGCGGTCGGCCTGGGCATGAAGGTGATCGGTTACGATGCATTCTATAATACAAAGGCTGCGCACGCGCTGTCCCCCTCCGTCAAGGTGGTGGATCAGCTGAAGGATCTCTATCCGGAGTGCGATTACATTTCCATTCACGTTCCGGCCAACGACGCCACCAAGGGCATGATCAACGCAGAGGCCTTCGCGCAGATGAAGGACGGCGTGGTCTTCCTGAACTTCGCCCGGGACAAGCTGATGAACGACGACGATCTGCTGGCTGCTCTGGACAGCGGCAAGGTCGCCAAGTACGTCACCGACTTTGCGGATGACGCGGTTCTGAACGCGGACAAGCCGGGCATCATCGTGATCCCGCACCTGGGCGCATCTTCCGCGGAGGCGGAGGACAACTGCGCGACCATGGCGGTGGATCAGGTCATGGATTATCTGGAGAACGGCAACATCGTCAACTCCGTCAACTACCCGGCCGTTTCCCTGGGGGCGAAGAAGGCAAACCGCATCGGTGTTATCGCAAAGGCTGACGCGGGCGCTGCCGAGAAGGTCGCGGCTGCGGCTCCCGGCGCGGACATGGCCTGCGCCACCAAGGGCGATTATATGTACGTCCTGGCGGAGACCGCCGGCGCCATCGATGCTGCCGCTGTCGCAGGGGACGGCATCATCCGGGTGAGGGTGATCGAGTAAAGGAAAAAAAAAAACAAGGAGGATGTCGCATTATGCGATGTCCTTCTTTTTTTACCTTTCGCAGAAGGGGGCGCTGCCTTGGTTGGAAATGCGTGTTTCTGCGAAAAACCGTGGCTATGGGAAGTTTTCGCAGAAGCCGCGGATGTGACTTTAACGTGAAGAAGAGTGTTTCCGCGAGATGCCACGGATACGCGAACTTTTCGCAGAAAACTTCTTGCCAGTCCTAGGGGCGTCCTTCGTATTTCTGCGAAGTCCCTGCAGATTGAAGAGACTTTCGCAGAAAAAAACGAATGACCTGCGAGGGAAAGCTCTGTTTTCCGCGAAGAATTGCCGGTTAAATAATTGTTCGCAGAAAACTCGGATGTCACCTCAGCAGAAAGAAGTGCGGTTCTGCGACAACCCATGGATAAGAGGACCTCTTCGCAGAAAATACCAAGATGGCTTTAAAGAGCGTCCCCACACTTCTGCGAAGACTCATAGAAAATATGTGATTTCGCAGAAAAAGACAGCCTGATCACAACACAGGCTGTCTCGGCAGAAATCCTGTCTCACTCCACCCCCACCTTCCTGCAAAGGCTGGCGATGGGGCAGCGGTCGCAGGCGGGTTTTCTCGCGCTGCAGCAGCGGCGGCCGTGGAAGATCAGCAGATGATGGGCCTCGGTCCAGCGATCCTCCGGCAGGATATCCATCAGGGCGTACTCTGTTTTCAGCACATCCTTCGCCTCCGCCAGGCCGATCCGGTTCGACACGCGGAAGACATGGGTATCCACCGCGATCTTCTGATGGCCGAACCCCTCCGCCAGGACCACGTTGGCGGTCTTGCGGCCGACTCCGGGCAGAGCGACCAGCGCGTCGTAATCCTCCGGCACGATGCCGTCGTACTGCTCGCAGAGCTGCTTTGCGAGATGGATGATGTTCTTTGACTTGGTCTTGTACATGCCGATGGTACGGATGAGTTCGATCACATCCTCCGGATCGGCTGCGGCCAGCGCTTTCGCGTCCGGATAGGCTGCAAAGAGCCGGGGCGTCACCTTGTTGACGCTGACATCGGTGGTCTGTGCGGACAGAACCACCGCCACAAGCAGCTCAAATGTATCCACATGCTCCAGCGCGCATCCCGCCTCCGGATATTCCGCCCGCAGCAGATCCAGCATTTGCATAACCTGCGCAGGAGTAAAATTCTTCTTGCTCATGTTCCTTCCTCCCTGTTACCAGCTAATTGTACACCATTTATCAAAGCTGTGGTATACTTGAAACAGCAAATTGAAAACGACAAAAGAGGAGGAAATATCATGCTGTCAAAGAAAGTCAAAGACCTGCTGAACGCGCAGGTCAACGCGGAATTTTATTCCGCCTATCTGTATCTGGATTTCTCCAACTTCTATAAGGACGAGGGTCTGGACGGATATTCCAACTGGTACTACATTCAGGCGCAGGAAGAAAGAGATCACGCCATGCTGTTCATCCAGTACCTGCAGCAGCAGGGCGAGCAGGTGGAGCTGGAAGCCATCGCCAAGCCGGACAAGGAATTCAAGGAGTTCATCGATCCGCTGAAGGCGGGCGCCGAGCACGAAAGACACGTGACCGCGCTGATCAACAACATCTACGCGGCAGCTTACGAAGAGAAGGATTTCCGCACCATGCAGTTCCTCGACTGGTTCGTCAAGGAGCAGGCGGAGGAAGAAGACAACGCGGACGACAACGTCAAGAAGTTCGAGCTGTTCGGCAGCGACAAGCGCAGCCTGTATGAACTGGACAGCGAGCTGAAGACCAGAGTCTACACCGCGCCGAGCCTGACACTGGACTGAGACACATCAAAACGCGCGGGCACCTAAAACGATTCATACTTTCAAAAGAGCCGGCATCGCTGCCGGCTCTCTGCATTATTCAATTCTTATAATCTAATATCTGTCAATGTAGATCCACTCATAGAGGTTCTTGCCTTTTTTCTTGAAGCAGACCTGCACACCGTCAAATTTATCAAAAGTGACTTTCTTGCCGTTCTTAATCTTCTTGCTCTTCCCCTTAGACTCATCATAGAAGTAGATGCTGTCGACCTTCCAACCCTTCTTTGCCTTGACGTTCACCTTGCCGGAAACTTTCTTTTTGATGTTGTAATACGGTTTGCCGTTGTACTTCTTGGCGTAGTTCTTGCTGCCGATCTTGAACGTCTTCGCCGGATTCACAAACTTTACGACCTTGACCTTAACGGTCTTCGTCACATAGTTCTCTGCATTCGCGTCCTTGGCCTGGAACGTCAGTGTAGTCGTCCCCGGCTTCTTGGACTTGATCTGATAGTTGCCGTAGACTTTCCCGTCATCGTCTGTCCATGTATCTTTCTTCAGAACAGCCACCGAGGGCTTGGAGCTTTTGACGGTAGCCATATCGATCGTTACCTCTGAGACGTCCGCGAGCCACTCAGTGTTCCAGCCTTTTGCCTTCGGATAATAGAACGTTTGATATGATTTCTCGATATCATTTACACCCTCTGCGTAGGCTTTCTCCGATGCCCCGATCATCGCGAAACCGGTCAGAAACATGGCCAATGCGATGAGCATAGAAATACTTTTCTTTCTTACAGTCATTGTTCCCTCCTCCTTCATAAAGCGGTAGAATCCTCAACATCAAAATTATACCATGAATCTAAAAGAATAAAAATAATCTCATGCCTTTTCTTGATCATTTGTTGTATTGATTAACTCCGTTCATGGCAATGATCTCAGATGTAGTTTATCCGGCAGCCATATTCTCTTAACATGTTCTCCATGGTTCTTCGTTGTAGATATCTCCGCTTCTTCTAAGGTCCGTAAGTTTTTCTGTCACCATAGTCTCTATCATCTCGACTATCATTTCTTTCGAATTTCTATAAAAGAACTCAATTGGAACGCCACTCATCGATACTACTCATTGTTTGATCTCTCCAATACACTCTCTGTAGACCGTCTTAGTCTCTCACTTTCTTTATTGCCGGATGATGCACTACCTTTGTATCCTTTTTTTATGAGTCACAGGTCCATGGTTTTGGCAACCGCGTCGATCGTGATCGCCGAATCCTGCCGACTGCTTTGCTCGTCATCAACTCCTTTCCCAGTGATAATGGAAGGATGAACTATCACAAGTAAAAACCACCTATGGTTCACCAGCTTTTGTAGTTTCCCTTCTGCACGGACGGAATCTGCAACTGGGCGAGGGTGGACTGTGGTATTTCTTGGGAGACCCACTTCTTTCTGAAAAAAATGAGGGCAGCGCACCGCACATATTCAATGCAGGCCTGTCCTCTTCGTGACTAAATTATACATTGGTTATTTCCTGTATGAAAATGGAATTCCTATCCCCGGAGGGGCTCGGCCCCGGCGAGGGGTGTTCCTTCGAACGGATTCCGCAGGAGCAGGTACGATCTCCAGCGAAACGAAAAGAAAGAACAGACAAACCCCAGGAATGTCCGAGTGTCCGAAGGACACGAGTTTTCCTGGGGTTCTGTTCTTTTTGAGTGAGCTCGTGAGATCGTCTGCGACGAGGACTGAGTTCGGGGGAACACCCCCTCGCCTCTTACAACGCCGGTCCCTTGAACTTCAGTTTCTTCTGCTTGATGAACTTGCCGTCGCCGGACTGGCCAACGTAATCCTTGCCGTCAAACAGCAGCTTGCCGCGGTTGTAAACAGCAACAGGATAGCCCTTGAACTTGGCTGTCTCCCAAACGGTGTGGTCCAGTGCGCCGTGCTGGTTCTCAGCATTCTTGACTTCGAAGGTCTTCTTCGGGTCATAAACGACGATGTCTGCATCCAGGCCGACCTCGATGGCGCCCTTGCAGTAGTCGATACCGAACAGCTTCGCCGGGTTGGTCGCGGAGATCTCAACGGCCTTATTGAAGCTGATTCTGCCCTTGTTGGCCTCGGACAGGATGTACGGATACATATTCTCGATGCCTGCGCAGCCATTCGGGATGGTTGTGAAGTTGCCCGGGGTTCCGTCCTTCTGGGTGATTCCCCAATCCTTCTCGGACTGCAGGAACGGGCAGTGGTCGGTCGCCAGTGTGGATACCGCACCGGTCTTGATGCCGTTCCACAGAGCATCCTGGGATTCCTTGCCCTTCATCGGAGGCGAGCATACGAAGTCGCGCGCTCTCAGACCCAGTTCCGGAATGCCGTTCTTGTAAACGTCCTTGGTGAAGTACAGGTACTGCGGGCAGGTCTCTGCGAAGATCGGGAAGCCCTCGGCTCTCGCCTGAGCAACTGCCTCAACGCCCTGCTTGTTGTCCAGGTGTACGATGTACAGCGGAGCGCCGGCCATCTTCGCCAGGTTGATCGCTCTGACATCCGCTTCACCGGCAACTGCTTCGTTCTTGGACATGTAGTGCCACCATGCTTCGGTCTTACCCTCTGCCAGGTACTGCTTGATCAGAGCATTGTTGACTTCTCTGTTCTCCGCGTGTACGCCGACCAGCGCGCCGATCTTAGCTGCGTGCTGCAGTGTCTCGAAGAACTGACCATCATCTACACCAAAGTCATAAACCATGAATACCTTGAAGGTAGCAACGCCCATCTTCATGCACTCGTCCATGGAAGCGATCATCTCCGGTGTGGTGACGTCGCCGACGCCGATGTGATAGGAGTAGTCGCAGGCCGGACCATCCTTCTTACAGATGTCGTCTCTTCTCTTCAGTGCCGCGTCCATGGTCTCGCCGACGCCCTGCAGAACGAAGTCAAATACAGTTGTCGTTCCGCCGCAGGCAGCCGCTCTGGTTCCTGTGAAGTAGTCATCCGTCGCGATGGTGCCGCCAAAGGGCATTGCCAGATGTGTATGGCCATCGATCGCGCCCGGCAGGATCATCTTGCCCTTGGCATCGATAACTTCCGTCTTCTTGTCCGGCTTCAGACCCGCGCCGATGGCGCTGATCTTACCATTGGTTACCGCTACGTCAGCCTTGAATGTGGATGTCGCCGTAACAACAGTACCGCCCTTGAATAATAAATCCATAACTTTTGCCTCCTTTTCTAAACGCTTAGAAAACAGCAAGGGCCCTCATGCGAAGGCCCTTGTGTGATATATAAAGTTTTAATTAGACTTTATACGGTTTGAGCCCTATGTATTAAGCTCTGTTTCGTCCGCCCGCAAAGGCTGGACAGTCCATTCCTCACAAGTCCGGTCGATTAACCTCTCTGTGTGAATGCTTCGTGCTCTTCTTCGGATACGAAGGAGTCGCCGGCCAGGCCCGTCTTCATCAGGACGATGTAGACAACGAAGCCGACCACGAAGGACCATACGTAGTTGATGGAGTTAACGAATGTGAAGAACCCACCGGATGCTCCGAAGTAGGTCAGCAGCGGCAGGATGAATGCTGCGAACCATGCGATGACTGCAGCCCAGTTCCACCCGCCGGAGTACCAGTACTTGCCGCCGGCTCCCTTGAACAGGTCGCTGATGGAGATCCTCTTCTGCTTCACTACGAAGTAGTCAGCAATGAAGATCGCAGCGATCGGAGCCAGGATGGTGCCGTACGCGTTCATCCATGTGAAGTAGGCAGCGCCGGAACCATAGATCCACCATGCCTGCAGGACGAAGAACGCGAACAGTACGGTGACGATAACGCCGTGCTTGTAGGTGATCTTCCTCGGGTTGATGTTGGAAATTCCGTTAGCCGGAGCAACTACGTTAGCAGCAACGCAGGTAGTGATGGTCGCTGCAACGGTACCGATAGCAGCGATCAGTACGACGATCGGGTTGCTGATGTGATACAGAACGCCGGTCGGGTCGAACATCGCTTCGCCGAATGCCATCTTCGTAGCCTGAGCATAGTATGCGCCAACGAACGCGCAGAATGCCATCGGGATCGGCATACCCAGCAGCTGGCCCATAAACTGATCCTTCTGGGATCTCGCATACCGGGAGAAGTCCGGGATATTCAGAGCCATGGTAGCCCAGAACGCGATGTTGCCCATCAGGCCAGAGAGATAGATCAGAGTGAATCCGCCCCTTGCCTCGATCAGAGCCTCGTCATTGCCCTGTCTCATAACATCCCAGAAGCCAGTGCCGTCCGGTACGATGGAAGCGGACCAGATCAGCAGCGCGATCATGATGATGATGAGCAGCGGGCCGCCGATGTCCTGAACGACCTTGATTCTGTCCATGCCGTTGTAAGCAACCCATGCGATGAACAGCATGAAGATAATGTAGCCGATGAACTGACCAACCTGCGCCGGCTGCATGCCGCCCCAGGAAGGAAGGCTCATCATCCATTCGGGATCTGCGAACTTCTTAGCAAATACTCCGATGATAGCGCCGACCGCACCGCCGCCGACCCATGCCTGTACGGAACACCATCCGCAGGCGGTGAGCGCTCTCAGCAGAGCCGGAATCTGTGCGCCGATGGTACCGAAGGTCAGTCTCGCGAAGAGCGGGAACGGGATACCGTATTTGGTACCGATCTGAGAGTTCAGCTGGATAGGAATCAGGATGATGATATTACCCAGCGCTACGTTCAGAACCGACAGCCACGGGGATACGCCCATGCCGATCAGTCCGGAAGCCAGTGACAGGGACGGAATACAGATCGACATTCCGACCCACAGCATACCGATGTTGTACGTGGTCCACTTACGTTCGGCAACCGTCGTAGGGCTCAGGTCTTCATTGTAATATGCAGAAGACGCAAGCTCTGCCCTGGCTTCATCCGTAAGTTCGAACAGACCATTCCGTTCAACTTGTGAATACTTAGCCATAAAACACCTCCATATTCAGATTTTGATATATAATAACAAATAAATTATACTACAAAATTTTCAGAATGTAACCGGTTTTTGAATTTTTTTTACTCCCTTCGGAGGTGCCCTTTTCGGTCCATTTCCCGGACCGATTGCAATCACAGGGATTCATGGTTTTTCAGGCAAAAAAACATTTCAATTTTTGTCAAAAAATTCTTTTCTGTTGTCAGACAATACCGACAAATTAGTCCTTTTTGTTCCATGTATCTCCGCAAAATTGTTCATTTTCAGCGAATTCTCCAGCCTTTGCATGAGGATGTAACGGGTTTCATCCGCCCGTAAAAAGTCGCTTTCCGGACACATTCCTGTAGTCCAGATCCGCCGCTTCATGATACAATGGACTCACCTGAAATCGAACACAAAACGGAAGGAGATCACCTATGTTAGGAAACTTCGGTTACTGCAACCCCACGCGGCTGTATTTCGGCGACAATTCCCTGAAGTACCTGAACCGCGAGCTGAAGAAATACGGACCCAATATTCTGCTGACCTACGGCGGCGGATCCATCAAGAAAAACGGCATTTACGACGAGATCCTCCAGGCTTTGGAGATGAACGATAAGAACGTGATCGAACTGCCCGGCGTCATGTCCAATCCCACGGTGCACAAGCTCTACGAGGGCTGCGCGCTGGCGAAGGAGCACGACATCGACCTGATCCTGGCGGTGGGCGGCGGTTCGGTGTGCGACTACGCGAAGGCCCTGTCCGTGTCCGCCCGCTGCGAGGAGGATCCCTGGGACCGCTACTATATCCGCCAGGAGCGCCCGAACAACGAGATCATTCCGGTGGGCTGCATCCTGACCATGGTGGGCACCGGTTCCGAGATGAACGGCGGCTCCGTCATCACCCACCCCGAGCAAAAGCTGAAGATCGGCCATGTGTTCGGCGACGATGTGATGCCGAAGTTTTCGATCCTGAATCCGACCTACACCCTGACCGTCCCCCGCTATCAGATGGTCGCCGGTTTCTTCGATATTATGTCCCACATTCTGGAGCAGTATCTGTCCGGCGAGGACGACAACACCACCGATTATATTGCAGAGGGGCTGATGAAATCCCTCATCCACAGCACCCGGATCGCAGCGAAAAATCCGGAGGACTACGAGGCCCGCAGCAACATCATGTGGACCGCTACCTGGGCGCTGAACACGCTGCTTTCCCGGGGCAAGACCACCGACTGGGAGGTGCACATGATCGGACAGGCGGTGGGCGCGGTGACGGACGCGACCCACGGCATGACGCTGGCCGCGGTCTCTCTTCCCTACTACCGCTTCATACTGAAGGACGGGCTGGCGAAGTTCCGGCGGTTTGCAGTGAACGTATGGGATGTGGATCCCACCGGCAAGTCCGATGAGGCTGTCGCAAAGGCTGGCCTTAAGGCTCTGGAGGGCTGGATGAAGGAGATCGGTGTGGTGATGCACCTTCGGGAGCTGGGGGTGGAGGAATCCATGTATGACGCCATCGCCGACGGCACCTTCCTGCTAAAGGGCGGCTACCGGCAGCTGAGCCGGGAAGATGTTATTGAGATTCTGAAGCAGAGCATGTAACGGAGGTCTGACCTTGGAGAACACTATGAACTACGAAAAACTGGCGGAACTGCTGTTTCCCCACATCGATAAAACACCTGAGGATTACGAAGCGCTGTACCCGGAGCGGGACCTGCCGGAGGGCGCGATGGTAACGCGTCTTGGCCCGAGCCCCACCGGATTCATTCATCTGGGCAACCTGTACGGAGCCTTCGTGGACGAGCGGCTGGCCCATCAGTCCGGCGGCACCTTCTACCTGCGGATCGAGGACACCGATGACAAGCGCTACGTGGAGGGCGCGGTGGACACCATCACCTCCGCCCTGCAGTTCTTCGACGTGCAGTTTGACGAGGGAGCAGGTCCGGATGCGGACGCGCCGTCCCTTCCTGCATCCGAAGGCTCCGGCATCGGCACCGGGGACTATGGCCCGTACTATCAGAGCCGCCGCGGCGAGATCTACCAGACCTTTGTGAAAGACCTGGTGCGCCGGGGACAGGCCTACCCCTGCTTCCTGACGGAGGAGGAGATCGCGGAGATCCGCGCTGCCCAGGAGGCCGCGAAGGTCACCACCGGCATCTACGGCGAGTACGCCCGCTGCCGGGATCTTTCCTATGAGGAAGTGGCGGCGAACATCGACGCCGGAAGGCCCTATGTCATCCGGATCCGCTCCAAAGGCAACCAGGTGGATCCGGCCCACTGCTGCCATGAGGACGGCGCGGCCTGCACCACCCGCAGCGGAGCAAAGTGCGTGAATCACGACGGCACCATGTACATCCATGTGGAGGATGCGATCCGCGGCGAGGTGGCCATGCCCGCCAACGATCAGGACGTGATCATCCTGAAGCAGACCGGCATCCCGACGTACCATTTCGCCCACGTCATCGACGATCATCTGATGCGCACGACCCACGTGGTCCGGGGTGAGGAATGGCTCATGTCCCTGCCGATCCACGTGGAACTGTTCGACAAACTGGGCTTCCCCCTTCCCACCTACTGCCACACCGCCGTGCTGATGAAGCTGGACGATGAGACGGGCAACAAGCGGAAGCTGAGCAAGCGCAAGGATCCGGAGCTGTCTCTGGATTACTACCGCAACGAGGGCTACCACCCCCAGGCGGTCAAGGAATACCTGCTGACGATCCTTAATTCCAACTTTGAGGAATGGCGGATGGAAAATCCGGACGCCTCCATCGACGAGTTCCGCTTCACCACCGAGAAGATGAGCAGCGGCGGCGCCCTGTTCGATCTGGACAAGCTGAACGATGTCTCCAAGGACGTGCTGCTGCGGATCCCGGCGCCGGAGCTGGCTTCGTTTATGATCCACTGGGCGAAGGAATTCCGCCCGGAGCTGGCGCCGCTGTTTGAGGGAAGCGCCGGCAGTGATGGCGGCAGCCACAGCGTGGAGGACGCCTCCTGCGGTGCGGACGGCGGTTGTGCTGGGGCGGACGGCGGTTGTGCTGGCGCAGCTGCAAGAGGCGGCGGTCCGGAGTACCTGGCGAAGATCCTGGATCTGGGCCGGGACGGCAAGAAGCCCCGTAAGGACCTGATCTACGCGAAACAGATCTTCGAATTCATCAGCTACTTCTATGATGATTATTTCCGGATCGAAGAACCGGTTCCCGAGGAAGTCAGCGACGAGGATGCCCGTCAGATCCTGCAGCGCTATCTGGACTCCTACGATCACAGCGACGATCAGAGCCAGTGGTTCGACAAGATCCGCGCCATCGCGGTGGAACTGGGCTACGCTGCCAAGCCAAAGGATTACAAGAAGCACCCCGAGGATTACAAGGGCCATGTCGGCCACGTATCCACGGTGATCCGGCTGGCGATCATGGGCCGCACCCAGTCCCCGGACGTCTGGGAGATCCAGCAGATCCTGGGCGAAGAGCGGACCCGGGCCCGGATCGAGGCGCTGCTGATCTGAGAGGACCCTCATCAATAACGAAGAAGCAGGGGCGTGCCGCATTCAACGCTCAATGCGGCCCGCCCCTTTTATTGTGGTTCGCTGGCTGTGTGCGAGATCTTACGACCGCGAAATATTCAGCAAGGTGACTCCGTCACCCTGGAATATGCATACGGATTTGTACCTAACTCAGATTTCGGAACGTATTTTACAAAAAAGGGCGGGCAAAATTGTACCTAAAGCCAGTGTTCAAAGCTATTTTTACAATCCAAAACTCCTCCAATCAATAAATTCTTGCTCTACGAGCATTTTTATCAAGTTATTGACTGGCGAAAGAACGAAATTCGACCGCAGAAAGCCGCATTATTGTAAATACGGCTCTGAACTCCGAGATAGGCACAAAATCACCGAAGGAATTTTGTAAAAAACGCGCGGAACTCGCCGTTAGGTACAATTATGCCAGATTTTGGAATCTCGCTCGACCGCCGCCGCTGCGTGACAGTGAATGCATGATGTCTTCTTCACCGTTTTTTCACTTTTTCACCTTCACCGTGACTGGCTTCGAATATCGGCTATAGACGATCTTTTTACCGGTCTTCACATAGGCCCGGAGCTTATAGCTGTACTTCTTACCTTTTAGAAGCCCCCTGTGGGTGACCGATTTCACCTTGGCCGATTTGCCAATCGCCAGCCGGTATTTCTTCTGGCCCGGAAGTTTGACATACAGAAGATATCCTCTAGTCCCGGCGACCTTGTTCCAGGAGAGCTTAACCTTGCCGCCTCTCTTATTGACGACCTTCAGCACCGGCCTTGCCAATCTTCCCTTGATGATAATCCTGCGGACAGTTTCCCGGTACTGACTGGTCGCGGCAGCTGTTACCGTGATCGTACAACTCCCATATCCTCTGACTGTAACCTTACCGTCCTGTGTGACTGTTGCCACCTGCGCATTGGATGAGCTGTAGATCAGCTTCGTCATTGCACGGGCATCCAGCCGGAAGCTGGTGCCGATCGGTCTTGTGAAGCTGTCGGAAACCGTAATGGTCTGCTTCTTCGCCGCTGTTGCAATGCCAGTGCCCGGCAGATCGTTGCCAGGGTCAGCCGCCGATTCGGACGAATTTCCCGGATCATCTGTCGGCTCCGTTGGATCGGTTGCCGGTTTCTCCGGTTTCTCCGGTTTCGTCGGGTCAGTCGGCTCACTCGGTTCCGTCGGATCGGTGATTGGATCGGTCGGGTCCGTTGGGTCGCTCGGCTCTGTTGGCTCCGTCGGGTCAGTCGGATCGCTCGGCTCCTCCGGCTCCGGTTCCTCCGGATCGGTGCCCGATGGAATCCACTGCAGTGACCCGCCGTAGTTCTTTCCGACGACTTCCTCCGGCACCTTCGCCGTATAGTATAACTTGGCCGTAACGTCCTTCATCGAGTAACTCTCAATCTCCAGGATTTCCGAAAGCCAGAGCTTCGTGAGGCGTGGGCACAGGGGGCAGATTTGATTCCCGAGGTACATCACCTGCGACAGGTCCAGCTTTTGCAGTGCACTGCAGCCGCCAAAGGCACAATCCCGGATCAGACGTACCGGTCCGCCAAACTCCACATCCTGCAGCGCGCTGCAGCCCATGAAACTGCCCCGGATCTCCCCCGCGCCTTCGGGCAATGACACTGAGACAAGTCCGGTATCATAGGCGAAGGCGTAATTTTCCATCATCGAAACATAGTCTTTGAATTCCACGCTGCGAAGCGCAGTACAGCCGGCAAACGCCCACCGATCCACCCTGCGAAGCGACTGCGGCAGCGAAACGCTCTTCAATTTCTTCATCCCATAGAAGGCAAACTCGCCGACGCCGGTAATCCCTTCCTCTATAATCACATTTTCGATCCGATCACCGTACTTCCACATCCAGGGAGCCTCGACCGTGTTATTCAGAACATAATTGTCGATTCGCCCGCTGCCGGAAACGGTCAGCGTCTTCCCATCCTCTGAAACCTGCCACCGCGCCTGCTCTCCGCAGCTCCCCTGGTCCGGCTGTTCCTGCGCTGTCTGCTCAATATCTCGGAAAACGACCGTGTAGGATTCCGACTCACCTCTGCTTAGCCGGGAAGGATCCGTCAAATATTTCGCGATCTGTGAATCGGCGTGTGCGTAAACATATGTGATGTCTCCATCGTTCGGCCGGAAATCATCGTCCGGCTGCACGCTCCATGCTCCCGCGGCCACCGGAAGGCTGCGCGTCCAGTCGCGAGTCGTGCTCCCATCGATGTTTTTCTTTTCCAAAGGCTGGAGCACGCGGCTTTTCACGACCAACTGCCCGATGGCTCCCCCTGTCCATAAGGCCGTATCCCCGATCACCTCGGCGCTTTCCGGGAGCACCAGATGGTCCAGAGCCTTGCATCCCTCAAACATGCCGTTTGAAATCTCTTTGATTCCCTCCGGGAGGATTATCTCCTTTAGGGCACTGCAGTTTCGAAAAGCCGCTCCTCCGATGCTGGTAACCTGATCACCGGCGGTGATCTTTCGCAGCGTTTCATTCCCTTCGAAGGCTCCGTCACAGATGATCCGCACCGAATCGGGAACTTCAAATTCTTCTCGGGTGTATCCCTTCAGCACAGTCCAAAGCTGCGTTCCGTCCGGGCTGAGAAGCATGCCGTCCTCATAGCGAACCGATGTGTTTCCGGAGCCGATCTGCAGGTGCTCCACTCCGCTTGCCGTGAAGGCATCCCCGCTGATCTCACAATCTGACGGAATCACAACGGTTCCGATCCTGCCGGAACCGCGAAATGCTCCGGGCATGATCCGGGAGCATCCATCCATAACCTGCACAGTTTCCGCGCTTCGCCCGGCCGGCCAGGAATACAGTCTGTCACCGATGTACAATGCCCCGTCATAGATACTGCCGGAAGCATTGTCCTCCCCGATGTCCAGCTGAGCTCCGCAGCCGGAGAATGTATCGCCGCTGAAGCTGGTCCGGTCATCAATATGAATGGTCTTCAGCGATGTGTTATCGAGAAATACGTACTGCGGCAGCAGCGCTACAGAGGACGGAACCGTCAGTTCCTCCAGGCTGTAGGTCTGCCGGAAACTGTAGGCATTGATGTACTTCACCGTTTTATTGATAGCGACCGACTTCAGATACCGGTTCCACGCAAAAGCGTCATGGTAGATATTGTTCACCGACGGGGGCACGGTAAAGGCTTCGTCCTGCTTTGCCACCGGATAACGGATCAGCGTAGTCCGATCCTTGCTGTACAAAGCCCCATCCTCCGATGAGATATATGGATTGTCTCCGGAAACCCGAATGTCCTCCAGACATACCATCGACAGATACGGCGTCTCGATCCACTCAACGGTGGATGGAATCATCATTGTCTTTGCGGCAGCCGGTTCATAACTGATCAGACCGAACACATACCGGACGCCTTCCGCGATCGTGATCGTTTCCTTATATTGATCCACGCAGCCCAGATCCACTCCCGCCACATCATAGCTGAGACCGTCAATGGTGACCTCTGCCGGAATGACCAGTTCCTTCGTGGTGTCGATCTGTCTGCTGCGCACCTCCACCTGCCGGTGCAGCCCGTCGTTCTGCACGACCAGATAGAAAAACGGATCCGTTTCGTCGTGGACCCAATCGGCGCTGGTTCCCCAGTAGTCTCTGAGCCGCTTGCTCTCCGCCGGGGCCTGAATCCCGGAGATCTCCGGCACATAGTCCTTCTCCGGCACCTCGGGCAGTTCCCCTTGGCCCGCGTGCTCCCGTCCAAAGGATGCTCCCCGAAGAAATCCGGCGTAGTTCATCCTGCGGGGCGAGTCGCTCACATTATCTGCCTTCTCGATCGGTTCTGCCGCATACTCATCTCCGATCCCGTAGGTGCCGTAATCATAGCGCAGATCCTCATCACAGCCCGCCGGATCGACCCAGTAATACTTTCCGTCGTCCATCTGAACCAGATTCCACACTTCCTCGCCGGCTGCCGCGTGAACCAGTTTATTGGGCACACCGAAATGATCAAGCAAAAGCTGGTATGTCCGGGCGTATTCTTCGCTGGTCTGGCCGTCCATTCGCTGCACCATCTGATAAAGAATCGCGTACGCATACGTGAAATTCGATTTGCTCCCGGCGCAGTAGTCCTCATAGACCTTCAGCTCCGCCGCGTCCATCGTGACCTGCGTCGGTTCCTGCTGCGCGGATTCAGCGTACGACAAACTCGCCCCCGCCAGCGAAAACGCCAGGGCGGCGGCCAGAAGCAGCATTATATAAATCCAGCGTTTACCGGTAACCTTGTTCATGCAAATTAAATCCAGCTCCTCTGTTTCTATTGTAAATTCTCCGGCGCTGTGATTGCAAGGGGGATTCTCTTAGTCAGGGGACAATTTCCATGCACGTAATTATTAGAGCTTACCATGTAATTATCAGCACGCATCTCCACCTAAAAAGGCGGCTTTCGCCGCCTTCGCATACTGTCTGCTGATCGGTATTTTATGTCGTCCTATGCTGAAGGACGTTTTCGTCCAGGTGTCGACGCTGGTCAGGTCAACGATGTAACTGTTGTGGCAGCGCAGGAAGTGGTGATCCAGCTGGCTCATCACTTCATCCATCGTTCCATAGAAACAGGGGTCCTCCTCCGGGCCCTTCGTGCGGATGATCACCTTGCGGCGGTCCTTTTCGAAGTACAGGATCTCCCGCAGGGGGATCCGATAAGTCTTCTTGGCGAACCGGTAACAGAACATCCGGCTCTCCCAGCGATCCAGCCTTTGGATGGCGCGGTCCCATGCCATGCGCAGGAGCCGGCTCTCGACGGGTTTGCGAAGAAGCCAGACATGCTCTGCCTCGTAAACCGCCGGATAAAACGTATCGTACTCCGATGTGAAGATGACCTGCAGTCCCGGGGAGAGTTCCTGCAGCCGCTGCGCCAGGGCGATCCCGTCCGGCTCCTCCGGGTCAGGCTCTGAGGCCTCCGTCTCATCCGGCTTCAGATCGATGAGGCACACCTGCGGGCGCAGACCGTTTTCTTCCACTTCAAAAAGCACCTTGGAGGCCTTTCCCAGGCACAGGATGCTCTCATCTGTGATTTCTCTGAGCTTGCCGCGCAGAAGCTCTGCTGCCTGCGCGTCGGAATCCACGATCAAGACCTGCATTGCTGCCACTCCCACAAGTTGCACTTCTCTCTTTCGGGAATATTATATCGTAGCGGCAAAACAATTCTGTCAAAAAAAACAGTCGGGATCGGGAAGGCATCCCGCGGGATATCCGGCATTCCTTAAAACATTTCTCTGCGGCAGGTGTTTTAAGGAATATCGCCTCAGGAAACAGAAATAAGGCTCAACCGAAGAGGCTCTTGTAATCGCAATTCCTTAAATTAACCGGTTTTCAGGGAGATTTTCATGAATTGGCCAGCAGGGCCGTATGCGAATTCCTTATTTTCCTGGCTGAAGAGTCCGTTTTTAAGGAATCCCGGTAGTGAACCGGCCAGGTCGCCAACCCATCAGAAGTACTCGTCATCGCTCTTATTGAAATAGCCGCCGGATTTCTTCTTCTTTGATCCGGAAGATTTGCCTGAACCGGAAGAACCCGAACCGGAGGAGCGATTCGTATAAGTATAGGTGACCGTCGGAGCCACATATTCATAGACCTCCACCGACACCTTCTTCGTGCAGCCGCCGGCACTGATCGTGACCTTCGCATTTCCCGGGGACTTTGCTGACAGCTTCCCCTTCCCGCTGACGCTCACCACCGACTCGTCGCTGCTCTTGTAGGAGACCGGCTCATCCGCAAACCGGTCCGGTGAAAGCTTCGGCTTCAGGGTCTGCTCGCTGCCCTCCTCCAGGCGCAGGGACTTCTCCACTCCGGAGATCTTCGTTACCTTGGGAACCACCTCGATCTCCACTCTCTGAGTATAATCCCGCGCCGAAAGCTCCATCGTGGTCTCTCCCACCGCGTGGGCTGTGATCCGGCCGTCCGGATCCACGGAAGCGATGTCCGCATCCTCCACGAGAAATGAGATCGGCTCCCCGGCGAACCAGTCCGGCTCAACGACATAGTCCGGAGCCAGCTGCTCCCCGATGTAGATCTCCTCCGATGCTCCCACTCCGGTGATCGCCGTGATATTATCCGGAATGATCGCGTCCACGATCCCGGCGATCAGGAACAGCGCCAGCACGATGGTCAGTGCGATGCGTCCGGCCTTCTTTCGCCGAGCCGCCGGATCCGGCAGCTTATGCATGAACCGGCCCTCCGCCGGATCGTCCAAAGGCTGGAGCATCCCTTCCCCCGCGGAAGACCCGAAAGAGGCCTCCACCGCGGAAGACCCGAAGTCTGCATCCACCGCGGCAGACCCGAAAGCGGCATCCTCCGCCTCTGCCCGTTTCTCAGCATTTCCAGCCTTTGCAGGAGCCTGGTGCCGCTGCAGCTGCTCCAGTTCCTGTCGAAACTCGGTGGCGCTGCGGAACCGGTCCTTCGGATCGTAGGAGCACGCCTTCAAAATCAGCTTTTTCAGACGCCGGGATCCGTAGGCCGGCTCCCGGATCTGCGCTCCGCTGATCCTCTGCGTGAAGGCAGCATCGTAATCATCCACACCCACCTGCTGCGGATAGGGAGGCATGAAGGGATTGCGGCCGTCATTGAGATATTTGTACATCACAAGGCCCAGGGAATAGATGTCCGCCGTCGGACCGTAAGCCGATCCCTTATAGACCTCCGGTGCCATATAGGTATACGTTCCCTTGCGGGACAGTCCGACCCTGGTTTCCTCCACGATCTTAGCGATGCCGAAATCTCCCAGCTTATACGCACCGCCGGGCGCAACGAAAATGTTCTCCGGCTTGACATCCCGGTGAATGATATCAAACCGGCGGCAGTACTCCAGCGCTTTGCAGAGGTCGATGCCCAGCTGGAGCACGTCGTCCTCCGTCAGATGGTGCTTCAGGGAATGCTCGATCAGAGGGGTGAGAAGCTCGATGCGCATCAGAATATCCCACCCGATGTCATCCTCGTGCTCAATGATCACGTGGTCTTCGTAGCTGACAATGTGACTGTGCCCCTTGAGACGGGACATGAGATCGAATTCATTGACCACATTCTGGACGATGGTCTCGTAATAGTGGGTCAGGTCCGCGCCGGTCATCCCGTCGGCCATAGCGCTCTTGATCTCATCCTCACTCAGGGGGATCGTGAGTGCCTTCAGCGCAGAGTGATAGGTGACGCCCAGCTCCCTGCGCTCCATAGCGTAGACCCTGGCGATGGCTCCTTCACCGACCTTTTTCGTAATATACCACGAGCCAAAAATCGGTTCGTATTTTTTATAAATACAGTCTTCCTTCATCTACTTCAGATAGGGGCAGGTTTTCTTGAGTTCGGCAAATTCCGCGGCGACATCCTGCCGCAGGCGGAGCATCTCCCCCAGGGCCTCGCGGATCTGCCCTTCGGTCAAAGTGACAGACTTGTCTCCTTCCAGTTCCATCTGTTTGAGCCTGCGCTGCAGAGGGTGCTCCCGTTCCCATTTCTCCAGAACGGAGATCAGGATTCCCTCGTCCTGCTGCACCGCGTCCAGAGGCGCGAACCCCATAAGCTCCAGATACCGGTCGATCTCAGAGGTCATGCCCAGCGCCAGCGCCAGTGCGATGTGGGATTTTTTTCCCTTCGGAACGTGCTTAAAGCTCAGGGAGTGCCGATGGGATCTGCGCTCCAGCGCATGAATCGTCTCCGGATCCCCGGAGAGATAATTGAGCATGGAATCATCCAGATATCCGCGAAGCACCGAAAGAGACGATGCCCCTGCAGAACCAGTCGAAACGTGCTCCAGGATCATCCGGGTATAGTCGGCCAGCAATCGCCGCGGCCGGGCATACGCCGTCTTGAAGGCATCCATATGACCTGCGACGAACTCCGTCAGGCCTTGAAATTCATCATCGAAGGACACGTTTTTCAGCTTTTCCAAAAGCTGGACTGTCCCTTCATCCTGTTCAATGTAATCCTGCCAAAGGGCGCAGTACGTCCGGTAGACCGCATCCGCGCAGGATTCGTGGAGCCGGTAATAATTCTTCTGAGAGGGATGATCCGCGGCATTTGCTTCGATCAGATAGATCCAGACCAGATCCTCGCTGATATCCTTCGCGTACAGCGTGCGCTTCCCTCCATACTTGCTGATCCATCGGTTGATCGTCTCCAAAGGCTGGCCCAGCGCCATGCCGATACCGATATAGGTGTTCCTGCGCCTGGGAAGACGCGCGAAAAACGCCGTATCATCCGAATACGTCAGTCCCGTTTTCTCACAGATTTCCCGGATAGATACGCCGCTTTTTTCTATACAATGGTTCAGTTCGCTGCGCCACTGTTTCAGGCGGTACCCCGAAAAAAACATCCACCAGTGGGCATCGACATCGCTGACTTCATTCTTCTGATCTTTCGCAAATTCCTTCGCTCCCGCTGTATCATTGTGCTTCATGCTCCGATCCTCCAAGCCTGATGCGCGTGTGCTCCCATAGTTATATCATCTTAACACAGGAGCCTGCAAAAGGCAAAGCCCGCCGCCCCGAAGAACCGGCCCACGGAACAAATGGCGCTGACCGTGTAACAGAACGCAGGTTGTTACTATATCTAACATTATTCGTATTTGTATGGTATTATTACAGTAAGAAACCAACGAATCCGTCGAAGAACCAAACTGCCATGACCGAGAACTCTTTACGAATCAAACCCCCAGGCGAGGAAAAAGCAAATCTGAAGCTCTTCCTGCTATACACCGCGGTGTTCTGTGTGTTCACCGCCTGTATTTTCGCTGTGCTGGTGCTGGCGCACCGCAGCTTCATCCAGTTTCATGACGCCTACAAGCAGGGCGCGTTCCGGCTGGTGGAGCTGCAGAACCAGCTGCAGAACATCCGCTCCGGGAAGGGATTCCTCTTCTGGTCCTGGTACGAAGGGATGGGGATGGACGAGCCCTTGGAGAACTTCGCCGATCCCTGCGCGATCCTGGGAAGCCTGCTGCCGCCCCGCTATCTGGAGCTGGGCTATACGCTGGCGGCGCTGGCCCGGATGTATCTGAGCGGTCTGGCGTTTCTGATCATGGGGCTGGAGGTTCGGCTTTCCCGGCGGCAGAATCTGATCGGCGCGATCCTCTACGTGTTCTCCGCGTGCTTCATCGGTCTGGCGCTGCGGCAGAGCGAGCACCTGGTCAACGCCTATCTGTTCCCGCTGCTGGTCGCCTCGGTGGACCACCGTTACAAAGGAAAGAGCGCCATCCCCTTCATCCTGCTGGTCGCCTTCTATATGATCGTCGCGGTCTACTTCGCCTACATGTCCGCCATCGTCATCGTCATCTACATCGCGCTGCGGTATTTCGCCTATCATGACCGGCTGCGCCCCGGCGAGTATCTGCAGACGATGCTTCGCTTTATCGGGTATGGTCTTCTGGGCATGATGCTGTCCGCCTTTACCTCGGTGTTTTCCGCCTTCAGCATCACCCGGGCTTCCACCGGAAGTTCCCTATCCCTCAGCGAGTCGGCGCTGCTGTTCGGCAAAGACTGGTACGAAGGGCTCGGCAAGATGATCCTGGGAACGGGCACGACCTTTGACTATATGGATATCGGCATCCCGATGCTGTCGCTGCTTCTGATCCCGGTCTCCCTGCGGCACATGAACCGCAGGTCCACCAGCACCTTCCTGACCCTGATCCTGTTTGTCATGCTGCTGATCCCGTTCTTCTGCCGCATGTTCAACGGATTCGGCTATGAGACGTTCCGGTGGACCTATATGCTGGTGCTGTTTGCCGTGTGGACCGGCGTGCAGCAGCTGGATCCGAAGCGGCTTCGCGCCGGCGATCTTGTCCTGGCCGCCCTGGGGCTTGCTCTGATCTGCGCGTGGACCGTCGGGCTCGCCTTCGCCGGGGAGATCTCCTTCGACTCCGTTGGCCGGATCTACGTGCCGCTCCAGCTTTTGGGCGGGCTGATCCTGTTTCTGTTGCTGCTGCGCATCCGGAAAAAAGACGAACTCAGCCGCGGCCAGACGGCTGCCATCCTGGCGGTCACGCTGGTGTGCCTGTCGGCCGGGTGGTCCTGCGGATTTCACCAGAACATCGACGACTTCGCGAAGAATTCGACCATCTATAACAAGCTGAACGAATCAACGGTAAGGGCCGGCAGCCGGATTGAGGACGACGGGTTCTACCGGATCGATACGATCGATGCGATCTCAAGACACGCGGAGATCAAATTCCCCTCCAACGAGAATATCTGGTGGAAGACCAACAACCTGTTCATCTACAACAGCCGCATCCCCCAGTCGCTGGTCGACTTCAACGTCGCCCTGGGCAACAGCTACGGATACGCGCGGCGGGTGTTCATGGTCTCCGGCGGCAACCGGATGGGACTGGATTTTCTGTTCGGCGTTCGATATTTTCTCGGAAGCGATTCCCGCAAACCGGAAACCTCCGATTCGGACCGCTACGCCGATTACGGTTTCAGCAAGACCGAAGTGATCGACGGGGTGAATGTTTTTCGGAACAAATACGATGCCGGCCTGGGGTTCGTCTGTAACGATGCCATGCTGCTCAGTGAATTCCAAAAGCTGGACCGGGCCGAGAAGGAGCAGGCTCTGATGGAGGTCGCTGTGGTGCCCGACGAGCAGGCCGGCGCCTGCGAAGAGGTGGACCTGATCAGCGCGAATAACCTTCCCCTGTCCGTGGACCGGATCCCCTTCACGGTAGAGCGTCAGGAGAACCTGCGCTTTCATGAGGGCAGGATCGAGGTGGACTCCGGCGGAGGATCCCTGACCATCCGGGCGGAGGAAATTCCGGACTGCCAGCTGATGGTCTCCTTTGATCATCTCCTGCGGGACAGCGCGGACGGCACGGACGGCAGCGGTTTCGAGCTGATGGCAGGGGATGGCGGCATCACGAAATACGTGCGCAACGACAAGAGCCGGCAGGGCGTGGCCGGACTGAAGGATTTCGATCTGAGCATGGGACACTGCAGCGGCTCCAGGGAGATCACCGTGACCTTCCCGGATAAGGGAACCTATACCTATGACGACTTCTATCTGTCGGCCATGAGCACCGCCTTCTATGACAACTGCGCCGAGCAGTGCGCGGAAAACCGGCTGAAGGTCTCCGAATACGACAACGAAACGGTCCGGGGGACCGTTTCGACGGATGAAAATGGAATATTGTTCCTGTCTATCCCCGCCTACGACAACTGGGATGTGTATGTGGACGGACGCAAAGCCCAGCGAATCGATGATCTGGACATCACCTTCGCCGGCGTCTATGTCCCTGCCGGGGATCACAAGATCACGCTGAAGTACAATAACCGCTTCGTCCGCTGCGGGAGCATTGTTTCCGCAATCGGTCTCATCCTCCTCATCATCGCCGCGGCGGGGGATCTCCTGCGCCGCAGAAGAAGACGGACTTCTCTTACTCCACGGAATGATTGAACAGCGGTGTGCTGAAATACCGCTCACCGGTATCCGGCAGGATCGTGACGACGCGGCGGCCGGCGCCGAGCTCCTTCGCCATCTTCATCGCCACACAGACATTGGTGCCGCTGGAAATGCCGCAGAGGATTCCCTCTTCCCTGCACAGGCGGCGGGTCGTTTCCATGGCTTCCAGAATGTTATTATAAATCATGCTTCTCTTCCTCTGCTTCTTCCTCTGAAAACTCTGCTGCTTCTGCCTGCATCGGCTCTGTTTCCTCAGCCTGTACCGGTTCTTCCTCCGGCTGCGCCTGGGTCTCGATCACTCGCGTGACCTCCGCCTCTTTGGCGACCGCCATATCTCTCGCCCGTTCCTTCTCATGGGCATGCTCCCGGCTCAGATGCCAGGTGATGACCTCGTGGGCGATGCCGGTGATGCCGCCCACCAGAAGTCCGACGCCGATCAGAATGAACAGCACGGTCGCCGTCTCGAAGGGAAACAGCATGACGAACAGACCCAGGCCCATCGTCACCAGTCCTGTGATCAGCGGGATCAGGAGACTGAATCCCAGCCGCCGCAGGATGAACATGTTCTGGATCACCATCAGCCCGCGGATCAGCACCATCACTCCGAACAGGAACGGCACCAGCGAGATGACCAGACTTTGCTTGGCGACGATGAAGACCGCCATGATGATCAGCAGGATGCCGAAGGCGAAACCGTTCCCCTCCCGGACCCCGCTCTCACCGACCTTCTGAATGAAATAGCCCGCCAGGTACAGCAGCCCGATGACCGCGACCGCCGCGGCCAGAATGTAGCACAGCACACTCTCGACCCCCTGGGGATGTACGACAAACAGTACGCCCAGCGCGATGTAGATCAGATCCAGCACCAGACTCGCCCAGTTCAGTTTTCTCATGATAACTCCTCCATTAATTCACATCCGTTCTCGAAAGGATCGCTGCCGGCGTCTTGCGGATGGTCCGCCAGACCGGAAGCAGTCCGAATATCAGATTCAGTCCGTAGATCACGATCAGGCACACCAGCATGATGCCGGGGTTGATCATGAACATGTCCTCGAAGGCGCTGATGTTCACGATCCGGCTGATGACCAGGGACATGAACAGCATTCCGGGGAGGCTGGCGATCGTCGAGATCGCGACGATCTCTCCGGAGAACATCTTGTAGATGTCCCGCTTCTTGACGCCGATGGCCCGGTAGACGCCCACCTCCTTGATTCTGGACAGGAAGGACGCCCGGATCATCAGGAAGATCTCGATGAAGGAGATCGCCAGGATGACGCCGGCCATGACCAGCATGGACGTCATGGAACCCCGCTGTTCCTTCAGATACTTGTCGTGATTCCTCTGGTACACGTCGTAGACATTCACGCCTTCGCTCTTGAACTGCTTCAGGCTCGCCTCCTTGTCCACCGGACATACCGTCATATTCTTGCTCTCGGTGATCGCCTTGTAGCGCATCGTGTTCGCGTTCACCAGGTAATAGTCGCTGTCCTTCGGGTCGATGTAGTAGCCGACCACCTTCAGCTTATGTCCGTTGACCTTCGTGCTGATCTCCGAACCGATCTTGAAGGCCTTGTCGTCCATGTTCTTCTCGTTGACGATGACCTCGTAATCCCCCTGGGGCCAGTTTCCCTTGATCAGTCCCGCCTCGGTCTTCATCTGGAAGTCGAGGATCTCCCCGGCGACGCCGGACTCTTCGTCCTCCTCCTCCGACATATCCATGCCGCTCATGTACATATCATCGTCGGCGCTTTCCCTGGCGTTCAGGATCAGCTCGATGAACTGGGAGCGGTCCGCGTAGATGCAGGGAGTCTGCAGGTCGGAAATGCCCACGATGGTGAACTCGCCCATATTCGTAACGTTGACCCTCTGTCCCAGAAAGTCTTTGACCTTCCCCAGGCCCAGCTCCGCGGTCATGTAGTCGCTGATCGTGTTCTTCAGCAGCATCCGGTCAACGACGATCTCATCCTTGCTCTTCGGCAGCCTGCCGTAGGACAGATCCGTCTTCTTCAGGCGCTCCCGGTCCGAAAGGGATCCGGTCAGGGAGAGCATCGCGTCCCGCGTCTGGTAGAACTGATCCATCGTCATCGACAGACTGATGATGGAGTTTCCGGGCATCACGTAGGCGAACTGTTCGTCCTCCTCATAGGCTTCGTAGTCCTCCACGCTGATGTGCTTTCCCACCACCGTCAGATAATCCCGGTCCTCGGTGGTGAACCGGTCGTCGGTGATGTGCAGCGTTCCGAAGGTCATGGTGACCGCGTAGGTGATGAACGCCGCGGAGATAAAGAATCCCAGCAGCAGGATCTTCTTGAGCACCGGATAATTGGCGACCATCCGGAATCCCCGCTTCAGCAGCGTTGCCGGATTCAGGATGGAGGTGTATTTCTTCTTGTTCAGCGTGTCCAGGGTCTTCAGGTTGATGGCCTGCTCCCCCTGTTCATCCCGCTCCAGCTGCCGGTAATGGTCGTCGATCAGCTCGATGGCCGACTGATCATCCACCACCTCGATCGCATCCGTTCCGGACCGGGACTGGATATAGATGTTGCCCCGGCGGATCACGATGTTCAGGTCCGCGCTGCCGCCTTCGTTATAGAAGTCGATCTTGAATCCGTCGGTGTTCAGCCGCTTGTGGTCGGCGATATCCTTCAGGTAGATCTTGTTCTCCACGCGGTAATCCAGGCCCGACGCTTCGCTGTTCATCTCATCGGAGATGACCCGTCCGTCCTTGATCCGGATGATCCGGTCCGCATAGAAGTCCGCCAGCTTTTCCTCGTGGGTGACCAGGATCACCAGCCGCTCCTCCGCGACGGACTTGATGATATTCATGACCTCCAGCGTGTTGCGGCTGTCCAGATTTCCGGTGGGCTCGTCCGCGATGACGATGGCCGGATTCTTGACGATGGCACGGGCAATGCCCACCCTCTGCCGCTCACCTCCGGAGAGCATATCGGCGTAGCGGTTGCGGTACCGGTACATGCCGACCTTCTCCAGGACGTAGTTGACGCGGGTCCGGATTTCTTCTTTATCCTTTAATCCGATCATCTGCAGCGCCACCGCGACGTTTTCGAACACGGTCATGCTGTCCACCAGATTGTAGTTCTGAAAAATGTATCCCACATTCAGGGTACGGATCTGATCCACCTTGCCGGAGGTGCGGCGCGAAATGCGCTGCCCGTTGACGTAGATCTCGCCCTGATTGATCTTGTCCAGACCGCCGATGGCGTTCAGCAGGGTCGTTTTGCCGCAGCCGGAGGGCCCCAGCAGAGCGATCAGTCCCTGTCCCTCCAGATTGAGGGTCGTATCGTTGATGGCGTGGATCTCGTTCTTTCTTCTGCGGAAGAAGTATTTGTTGACATGCTCTAACCGGACCATACTCACTCCTCCTCCCTGAACGAACCCATGGCTGTCTTACGGAAGAGTCTCCGGGCGAACCAGTCGGAGATCAGAAGCGCCATCACGCAGATGAACAGATACAGTATCACGTAATCCCGGGGCTGCATGAACTGCACCAGCGTCTTCAGGTAAGCGATCGCGATGACATCCCGGGATACGCAGGCCACGACGATCAGGAAAATGGCGTAGGCGATGTTCGCGACCAGCAGGACCTCTACCTCCAGGATCCAGCGGATATTTCTCTTCGCCAGGCCCAGCATCCGCAGGATGCTGAAATAGGTCGACCGGGACCGCAGGATCAGCCCCGCCACGATATAGGAGATGATGAAGATCGCCAGGATGATCAGGATCGCGATGGGCACCTCGATCATCGAGATGATGTCCTCATCCGCCTGGATCGACGCATCCTTCATGGGCAGGGCGACATAGCCCAGATCCCGGATGGCTTTGATGGCGGTGTCCGCCTCCTTCAGGTCGGACAGATAGACGGAGCACTGGAAGTTCCCCTTGTCAAACAGCGTGCTGTAATCCTCCGGGCTGATGAAGATCGCGCCCATATTCATATCGTAATCATTGTCGCCGGTCTTGGCCTGATAGGTCTTCTCGTCGTAGACATCGGAGATGTTCAGCTTGATCTTCTCCTGGTAGAACATGTTCTTCACGCTGACGGTGATGTCATTTCCGATGGCCGCCTTCATGTTCATGTCCTGGGATTCCTCGTTCAGATAGAAGTTGCTGATGTCCTCCTGAACGACGGCTTTGCCCTTGGCTACGCGATCCGATTTCCGGACGCTGTAATAGGAGTCCCCCATCCCGGCTTCCATTTCCTTGCCGTTGATGGTCGTCACGAGGGTGCTGGTCTGTCCGTACAGGTCCGTGCGCATCTGCTGCATCTGGTCCTCGGTCAGGTAGGCTTCGCCGAAGTAGCTGTAATCGCTTTCGTCCTCCGCCTCATCAAAGGCGATGCCGACCACGGTCACCTTCATCTCTCCGGTGTCCCCCATCCAGACGCTGAAGGTCTGGTCCAGCATCGACTCCGCGGTGTCCTCCGACATGAAGAGATCGTCCGCGCTTCCCTTCACCAGGATCTCACCCTCTGCCTCCGGCAGCCGGCCAAGATCCGGCTCTCCCTGGTATTCGCTGACGCTGTGGGGGAAGACCTCCAGAGTGATCATATCGCTTTCCAGGTAGATGCTGGTGTCCAGCAAAACGTCGTTGGGCGCGATGGAGCGGATATTCTCCAGGCGGGAAAGGGCGGTGTAGTCCTCCTCCGTGAACACGCTGCCGTCGGATTTCTTGAGCACGACCCGGTCGTTGCTGTAATTATAAAAATACGAATTGTACCCCATGATCGAGCTCTCGTATTTCTTGTTGACAAAGGTCGTGTACTGGGATGATACCGCGAACACGAGAAACAGGAACACGATCAGAAGGAGCAGGAATTTGTAGAAGATATTAAAGGTATTGCGCACGCCGAGACGGACCGTGCTGCCGGCGGTCATGGCTGCTGCCGTGCGGGAAGATCCGCCGGACTCGGCCTCCCCCGTATCGTACAGGAGGATGTTCTCGATGACCTTGCCGTCGTGCATCTTGATCCGGCGGGTCGCGTAAGCCTCGAACTGATCGTAGTTATGGGTGACTACGATCACCAGCTTATCCCTTGAGATCTCGCTGAGCAGCTTCACGATCCCCTCGGCGGATTCGCTGTCCAGATTGCCGGTGGGCTCGTCCGCCACGATAATATCCGTATCCTTCGCCAGCGCCCGGGCGATGGAGACCCGCTGCCTCTGTCCTCCGGACAGCTTGGAGACCTTGGTCCTGCGGAAGGCGGACAGTCCCACCCGGTCGATGATCTCATCCACTCGGCGCCGCATTTCCGCCTTGTTGTAGCCGTTGATCCGAAGGATCAGCTCGATGTTCTGATAAACGGTGTAGCTGTTGACCAGATTGAAGTTCTGAAAAATATTGCCGATGTATTTCTTGCGGTATTCCTCGAAATCCGCCGCAACGTAATGACTGGTCTCCTCCCCGTTGATGTACATCTCTCCTTCTTCGTAGGAGTCCAGTCCCGAAATGACGTTCAGCAGCGTGGATTTGCCGCTGCCGGATTCACCCGTAATAACGACAAATTCTCCAAGGTCAAGATCGAGACTGACCCTGGAGATTCCGCTTGCTATCATTCCTTTGCTGTAATAAAATTTTGAAACATTACGCAGCTGTATCATCATGCTGCTATTGTCCTTTCACTGTCACTGTCTGTCACTGATACTGCGTACTATTCGCTGAGGGCAGACCGCAGGCTGTCCAGATCGGAAGCCGTCGGATCGATGATATCACTGCCCGTCGAAAGCCGGTCGCGTTCCACTTCATAATCGCTGCCGGAAACCGTTTCCCCGTTGATGGTGCACTTGCAGCTGTCGTAGTCCGGGAAATCCAGCTCTCCCTCCGCGTCCGCCTTCAGCTCCTCGGTGGATGCGCTGCCCCCGCTGACGGTAATGGCGTAGATGACCTCCTGCTGCCACTCATCCTCGGAATCAAAGAGAACCATGGCCGTGGGTGAGATGCTCTCGTTGATCCACACCTCATAGGAGGCGTCCGAAACGAAGAACCTCAGACCGGAAACGGTCTTCTCCGAGATGCTGACCGCCTGCCCGTCCTTCACGGTGAAGATCTCCGCCGTGATATCCGGAGCGCTTCCGTAGAAGACGATCATCTCCGGAGTCCCGTCCGCATCCATATCGATCAGGCGTCCTCCGTTGACGCTTCCCTTCTCGTCGATCAGCGTGTCCAGCTTGGAATTGTATAAAGTCTTGTATGTCACCTTCTCCGTCGTCGCCTCGGTGGTGGTGGTCGGCTGCGTCGTCGTAGTCGTCGCTTCCGTCGTGGCCGGTTCCTCCTCCTTGCCGCAGCCGCTCATGCTGATGATCCCCAGCGCCAGCACTGCTGTCAGCGCCATGCATAAGATCTTTTTCATGATGCTCCCTCCTATCGATTGTTGCTGCTCGATGCCGTATCCTTCAGGATGACGTCATGAGCGCCTCCCTCGACGATACTGGTCGCGGAGACCAGCGTGATCTTGGCGTTCTCCTGCAGTTCCTTAATGGTCATCGTACCGCAGTTACACATGGTGGACTTCACCTTCAGCAAAGACTGGCGCACGTTGTCACTGAGCGGGCCTGCATAAGGAACGTAGGAATCAACTCCCTCTTCAAACTTCATTCTGGGATCGCCTCCCAGATCGTATCTCTGCCAGTTTCTCGCTCTGGCCGAACCCTCGCCCCAGTATTCCTTCACGTAGGTTCCGTTGACGTTCAGCCGGTTGGTCGGCGATTCGTCGAACCGGGAGAAGTATCTGCCCAGCATCAGGAAGTCCGCTCCCATCGCCAGGGCCAGAGTCATATGGTAATCGTAGACGATGCCTCCGTCGGAGCAGATGGGAACGTAGATCCCGGTCTCCTTGAAGTACTCGTTTCTGGCCTTTGCCACATCGATGACGGCGGATGCCTGTCCGCGGCCGATGCCCTTCTGCTCTCTGGTGATGCAGATGGATCCGCCGCCGATGCCGATCTTCACAAAGTCTGCGCCAGCCTCTGCCAGGAACCGGAATCCCTCGCCGTCGACGACATTGCCCGCGCCGATCTTCACGTCATCGCCGTATTTCTCTCTGACGAAGGCCAGGGTCTGGGCCTGCCACTCGGAATATCCTTCGGAGGAATCGATGCAGAGCACGTCCGCTCCGGCATCCACCAGCGCGGGGATCCGCTCCTCGTAGTCCCTGGTATTGACGCCGGCTCCCACGACATAGCGCTTGCTGGCATCCAGCAGCTCATCCGCGTATTCCTTATGTGTGTCGTAGTCCTTGCGGAAAACGAAGTAGACCAGCCTTTGCTCGTCGTCCACCACAGGCAGCGCGTTGAGCTTGTAATCCCAGAGCATGTCGTTGGCTTCGCTGAGGCTGATTCCCTCCTTCGCGTACACCAGCTTCTCAAAGGGCGTCATGAACTCGCTGATCTTCGTATCCGGGCTCATCCGGCTCACCCGGTAGTCGCGGCTGGTGACCAGCCCGATCATCCGGCCTTCGGAGGTTCCGTCCTCTGTGACGGCCGTGGTGGAATGGCCGGTTCTCTCCTTTAGCTGCAGCAGCTCCGCCAGGGTCTGATCCGGGCGGATGTTGGTGTTGCTCCGAACGAAGCCCGCCTTGTGGTCCTTGACCCGGCGGACCATTGCCGCCTGACTCTCGATGGGCTGGGAGCCGAAAATGAATGAGATTCCGCCTTCCTTCGCCAGCGCGATGGCCAGCCGGTCGCCGGAAACAGCCTGCATGATCGCGGAGGTCATAGGGATGTTCATGGACAGGGCCGGTGTTTCTCCCTTCCTGAATTTCACCACCGGTGTCTTCAGGGACACGTTCTCCACTCTGCAATCCGCTGATGAATAACCCGGAACAAGCAGGTATTCGTTAAAGGTTCTGGATGGTTCATCATAAAAATAGGCCATTGGGTTCTCCTCTCTGTCTGCGTTCATGGCTTCGATGTTTTCATTATATTTTACTACAGATCCCTGTCGGATGCACGATATTTCTTCGGATCTCCGATGTCCGTAACGATTCGGTAGCCGGCGGAGAATACGCGCATTTCCAGGCAGCTGCGGCACTGGGCGGATTCCTCCCCCGTGCAGATCTTGTTGTCGTACAGCTCGTACTTTTCCCGGACCGCTGCCGGCGACAGATTGGGCATGACCACATTGGCCCCCGCCTTCAGTCCCAGCTCTCTTCCCTGGGGATCGATGGTTCCCAGGGCTGTCGTTGAAGGAATCAGGGCGCCGGGAAACATCAGCCGCAGGATCGCGATCAGACGAAGGGTCAGCTGCATGCTCCCATTCGGCTGATCCCGGTAAGGTGTGTCCTGGTGCCTCAGGTACGGTCCGATCCCGATCATGTCCGGCTGCAGCTGCTGCAGAAACCGCAGGTCTCCGATTAGATGCTCCCACCGCTGTCCCGGTGCTCCCACCATGAACCCGCTGCCCACCTGATAGCCGATCCCCTTCAGCGCATACAGGCACCGCTTCCGGTTCTCGCAGCTCATCCGCGACGGATGGAGCATCCGGTACAGCTTCTCATCCGCCGCTTCCTGACGGAGCAGATAACGTCGTGCTCCCGCCTCGAACAGCCTCTGATAGCTGTCCCTGCTTCGTTCTCCCAGGGAAAGGGTGATGGCGCAGTCGGGATGCTCCCGATGGATCTGCGAAACGATATCGCACAGGATCTCGTCCGTGTACCACGGATCCTCGCCGCCCTGGAGCACGAAGGTGCGGTAGCCCAGCCCGTAGCCTTCCCGGCAGCAGGCAAGGATCGTTTCCCGGTCCAGCCGGTAGCGGGAGAGGCTGCGGTTGCTGCGGCGGATCCCGCAGTAATAGCAGTCGTTTCTGCAGTGGTTGGTGAACTCGATCAGCCCCCGCACGTAAACCGCATCCCCGTAGTTTTCCCGGCGCACCCGGTCCGCTGCCGCAAACAGAGCTTCCTCTTCCTCGCCCTCCATCAGCCGCTGCAGCAGCCCGTCCGTCAGATCCCGTTGTTTCTCCAGTTGTTCTGTGATCATTGCCGGCGCACCCCCTGGGTATCAGTATACCATGGGGCCAGCCTTTGCAAAAGAAAAAACACGGGCCTGAAGTCCGTGCTCTTTCGTATGGTAAGGATTCATTTGTGGTGGCTTGTTTAGAAGCTGAAGTCCTCGGATGCGGCGGATCTTTCACCGGCCAGTCTGCTGACGACTTCTGCGCTCATCTCTGCGGACGCGCCTGCGGATCTCATGCTCATCTGAGCGACTTCCTGCATGGTTCTGTTGTCAACGCCGGCCAGGAAACCCAGTGCGCTTCTGCAGTTTCTCATCATGTTTTCTCTGTTCATTTCGTTTCTCATTGTCTCGTACCTCCTCTGTATGTGAATGTTATTTTTAACGTTTTTGTCTTTCTGTCCTTCGACAATTGTAGTATAATGCATCTAATGTTAAAAGTAAAACGGTAGTTTCTTATATGAAATTAAAGAAAAACTTATATCTTTCGCGGAAAGGCTGGCACAGACATGGAGAAACTCAACACGACGGTATTTCTCAAGGTGGTGGAGACGGGAAGCTTCAAGCGCACCGCTGATATCCTGGGCTACACCCAGGCGGGCATCAGTTACATTATTAACGCCATGGAGAAGGAGTTCGGCCTGACCCTGTTTCACCGGGAGTACGGCGGCGTGCGGCTGACCAGCGAAGGGCGTCAGCTGCTGCATCTGATCCGGCAGATCGCCGACTGGGAGCACTACCTGGAGGAAGCCATCAACGATATCCGGAACCTGCGCACCGGCAGCGTGCGGGTCTGCACCTTCAACAGCGTCTATATCCACTGGCTTCCCGGGATCATCCGGCGGTTCCGCGATCAGTATCCGAACATCGATATCGACATCGTCAGCTGCGAGGCGGACCGGGACATTGAGAAGATGATCGCGAACCGCGAGGTGGACTGCGGCTTCATGCCGGACATTCCCTATGCGGACATCGACTATTACCCGCTGATGGAGGAATCCCTGATGGTCACCGTTCCCATAGACCATCCCATGGCGGATAAAAAAAGTTTCCCACGAAATGAAATGGGAAACTATCCGTATATCATGTTTTCCTTTGACAAGCCGGACTTCAACGATCTGATCTTCCGGGACGGGATCAAACCTCAGACCGCTTTCACGGTGGATAACGACTACGCTGCCATGGCCATGGTCAGCCAGGGGCTGGGGATCTGCATCTTCCCCCAGATCCTGCTGAACGATATGCCCTTCCCGATCCGGTGTCTGGAATTCGATCCGCCGCTGCGCCGCAACATCAGCATCGCGACCCATTCCATGGACACCTGCACCCGGGCGGCGAAGGAGTTCATCCGCTGCACCCGGGAGTGGGTCGAGGAGAAGGATTTCACCCTGCTGTAGTCTCTGGTCCTTTCGCGAGAGCCGCGGCGCGAACCGCTAGTTCTTGAAGGAATGCACCGGCGCCGGGATCCTGCCGCCCCTCTCGATAAACCGGCTGGCGTCAAACCGGTTGACCTCCATGACCGGCGCGGAACCGAACAGGCCGCCCCAGTCCACCTTGTCGCCGGCCTTCATCCCGTAGACCGGAACGACCCTCACGGCGGTGGTCTTGTTGTTGATCACGCCGATGGCGGCCTCATCCGCGATCATGGCGGAGATGGTCTCATCCGGGGTGTCTCCCGGAATGGCGATCATATCCAGTCCGACGGAGCAGACGCTGGTCATCGCCTCCAGTTTATCGAAGGTCAGGCAGCCGTCCTCCACCGCCGCGATCATCCGGTTGTCCTCACTGACCGGGATGAAAGCGCCGGAAAGCCCGCCGACGTGGCCGGACGCCATGATGCCGCCCTTCTTGACCGCGTCTGTCAGCATCGCCAAAGCCGCCGTGCTCCCGTGGGCGCCGCAGCGCTCCAGGCCCATGACCTCCAGGATCTCCGCCACGCTGTCGCCGATGGCCGGGGTGGGTGCCAGGGACAGGTCCAGGATCCCGAAGGGGATGCCCAGCCGGCTGCTGACTTCCCTGCCGATCAGCTGCCCCGCCCGGGTGATCTTAAAGGCGGTCTGCTTGATGATCTCCGCGATCTCATCCACGCTTGCTGTCTCCTCCATGGACTGCAGCGCTGTCTTCACCACCCCCGGTCCGCTGACCCCGACGTTGATGACGTTCTCCGCCTCACCGACTCCGTGGAAAGCGCCGGCCATGAAGGGATTGTCCTCCACCGCATTGGCGAAGGCCACGAACTTGGCGCAGCCGAAGCAGTTATCGTCTCTGGTCAGATACGCGGTTTTCTTGATCATCGGGCCCATCTTCTTCACGGCGTCAAAGTTGATGCCGGAGCGGGTCGATCCCAGATTGATGCTGGAGCACATGTTGGTGGTCTCCGCCAGCGCATAGGGCACTGCCTCGATGAAGGTCTCATCGCTGGCGGTACAGCCTTTGTGCACCAGAGCGGAAAACCCGCCGATGATGTCCACGCCGACGGCCTTCGCCGCCTCGTCCAGCGCCTTCGCGTAGAGCAGCCAGTCCTCGGTGCTCCGGGCGTTCGCCAGGGCGATGGGAGTGACGGAGATCCGCTTGTTCACGATACTGATGCCGTACTCGTCTCCCACATCGTCCGCCGTGCGGACCAGATCCTGCGCCAGCCTCGTGATCTTGTCGTAGACCCGGCGGGACGCTTCCTTATGATCTCTGCCGAAGCAGTCCAGCAGCGAAATGCCCATGGTGGTGGTTCGGATATCCAGATGCTCCTGCTCCAGCATGTGGATGGTTTCCATGATGTCTTTGTAGATCGCCATCGGTGCCTCCTAAATCTTGTGCATGGTGTCGAAGATCTCTTCCTTCTGGATCCGGATGGAAAGCCCCTTCTCTTCTCCCAGGGCCTGCAGCTCTTCGCTGACCTGTTTGAAGCTGGCCTTCTGCTCGTCGATCCGCACCAGCATGAGCATGGTGAAATACTCCTGCATGATGGTCTGCGTGACATCTTCAATGTTGACGCCCAGCCTTTGGAGCACGCCGGACACCCCGTACATGATGCCGACCTGGTCCCTGCCGATGACTGTGATGATTGCTTTCATATTCACTCCTTCTCGATCCTGCCGGAAACGATCCACGGTGCAGGTTCTCTCTCAAATGTGTTGTCGGAGGCGAGCCGGTCGATGCCGATCCGGATGACCTCCGCGTCCTTGATGCCCTTGTCCGCGAACAGATCCCGCAGCTGGCCGGCCTCGGCGAAGTCCAGGGTGTAGACCACCAGGATGATGTTTGGATTCAGCTTCATCAGGCAGTCGATCTCCTGATTCAGGCTGGCGGAGGCGACCAGGAACGCGATGGCCGGCGCCGGAAGGCCCGCCATGCTCTCATCGTCCACGCGGTCCAGAATCTTCACGTTCCGCAGGTCGTAGTATTCGACGTTCTCCTCCAGGGCGTTTCTCTGCTTGCCGTTGTACTCGACGGCGATGACGGTCCCTTCGCTGGCCCGGAACGCCGCGTCGATGGCGATGACCTCCCCGCCGACCACGCAGATCGTGTCCTCCACGTCGATGCGCATCTTGCTGAGGATGATGTCGCGAATCTCGCTGCCCAACGTCCGGGAGGAGGGCCGCATGGTCACGTCGCCCAATCCGCTCTTATTGGTGCTGACCGCGTGAGGGTTGACCATCAGCATGCCCGCGGAAGCGTTGATGCCCCGGTCGATCATGAACCGCACGTCGTCGTGCTTGATCTCCCCCACCGGGTCGGACCCTTCGTTGTACCAGACCTCCACGTCCCCGAGGCCCGCGTTCCACATCCGGTAAAACACCTCGGTATCTCCCGCCTCGACAAAGGCGAGCACCGCCTTGTGGGACTCCACCGTCGGGATGATGTTCATATTTTTTTTCGTGACATCCATCATCTTGATCTGCTCCAGATCGATGGGCGTATTCTCTGCAAAATACTGCAGCCATTTCAGGATGACATCGTTGGTAAAAAGAGCTTCCTTCGCCATGGCTGTTCCTCCCTTCCTTTGATTCCGATATTGTATTTACTATATCACTTTAGCGTGTGCATTTCAATGCATATGCAAAAGCTGGCAAAATATGGGTTTACAAATGACGTAAATTATGGTAATATTTGGTTGTTTCAAAAGGAGGTACACATCATGACGAATTACACGCAGATCATCCGCGGCATGCGGGATAACATGGCTCAGATCCGGGAGGACTACCGGACCGAGCTGCGGGACTGCCCGCGCGGCAGCCTTTGGAAGACGGATCAGAACGGACGCACCTGTTATTTCTGGGCGTATCGGGAAGGGGACACCTATGTGCGCCGGGGGATCTCCCGCGACCCACAGATGCAGCAAAGGCTGGCCCGCAAGGCTTATCTGACCAAGAGTCTGAAGCTGCTGGACAAGAACATCGATCAGCTGGACCGGGCGCTGAGCGGGCTGGAGCCGCTGGAGAGCGGGGCGGTGGTCTCCCGGCTGACCCGGGCGTATCAGGACCTGCCGGGAGAATATTTTCTTTATCCTTCGCGTGGAATCTGATACAATGTTGTTGAACGATACAACAACATGAAGTGAAGGAGACCATTATGAATTTGATGAATATGCTGACCAGCGCCCTGACCAGCGGCGCAGCGCTGAAGGCCCTCTCCGCGAAGACGGGTCTGTCCGAGAAGCAGCTGAAGATGATCATCGCCATCGCGGTGCCCCTGCTTCTGAAGAAGATGACCAGCAACGCGTCCAACCAGAGCGGAGCGACTTCTCTTCTGGGCGCGCTGACCCAGCACCAGAGCAAGAAGGGCATCCCCGAGCAGCTGGAGAGTGCGGACGCGGAGGACGGATCCAAGATCGTCGGCCACATCCTGGGGGATGAGCGGGAGAATCTGGTCAATGAAGTGGCCGCACAGGCCGGCGCGGATCCGAAGGATGTCAACATCGTCCTCGGCAACATTTCCCCGACGGTGATGAACGGCCTGTCCGCTGCCACGGAATCCGCTTCCGCGCAGCAGTCCTCCGGCGTGAATCTGTCCGATGGTTTTGACCTTTCGGATGTGATGGGTCTGCTGGGCGGCGCTGCATCCCAGGGCTCGTCTCAGGCCGGCCTCGGTCAGGAGGCGCCTGCCTCCGGCGTCGGCAGCCTGCTCGGCTCCCTGTTTGGCGGCGCACCTGCATCCGCCGGCTCCGCCAGCTCCGGCGCCGCGTCCGGCGGTCTGGGAAGCCTGTTCGGTTCTCTTCTGGGCGCATCCGCACCGGAAGAGGATCACAGCGTCAACGGAACCCAGCTGATCCAGTCCCTGCTTTCGATGATGAAATAATCGAGGCCGGGATAGCGCTGACACGTGAGATAGCGCGGATCGCGGGAATTAACTGAGATGCGAAAACCCTAGATTGCGCAGATTACCGGAAGCAATTGAACAATGCGCTGAAATTCGAAAACCCGAAGGTGCGCCGGCTCACAGGGCTGCGGCGCGAACCCTTCGGGTTTTTTCGTGTCCGGAAGCACCGAGAAGCCAGCCGTTCAGAAGTTCTCTCCCAGCTCCTCCGCCACGCCCCAGACGAAGGCCTGCACGTAGCGCTTCAGTGTGGAGGATGACGTGAAGCAGGTCTCCTCCAGTTCGGCATATCCCTTGCCGTCAACCATGTGGGCGAATACGGCATCCCGGTACGCCTCCGGAACATAGCGCTTCAGCCCCAGGTCCACCGCCCGCACGTATTTCTCTGCCACCTGCCGCCCGGTTACATGGGCCTCCTGCAGAATTCCATCCTCTCTCACATAGCTCTTCTCCGCGAGCATCTTCTGAAAGAACCGGTAACACTGGATCTGCTTGACGGTCTTCGCATAGATGACCGGTTCCAGCTTCCATCCGCCCTTCTTCTGCTGATAGTAATTCTTCATATGTTCCGCCTCCCTGCGTTACATATAATTTACTATTTTTGACATTATATGTCAATTAGTGAGATTCTGCATTCCCAGCTCCGATCCACCTTCCTATGCTCTGCGCCAACGGCCGGTTCGTACTACCGCCGGTCACACCCCCGGCGTTCAATACCCCCGGCTACCACCGATGGACGAAAACAGACTCTTTATGGTAGATCCCTACCATATCAGAGCAATTCCCGAAGAATATGGTAGGGAGCGATTCTCCCGGATTCACTTTTCAGCAAGTTTGTCTTGTATTTCATTATCAGACAGCAAATTAGTCCCATTTCTCGACGTTCCTCGTCCTTCTTACCGATTCAGCTACCATAAAAACGCACTTTTCCGCCCGCGATGGTAGGCATCTACCATATCAGAGCAATTCTCAGCAAATATGGTAGGGAGCGCGCTTCGATCCGCTCAGGGCCGTGAATCATTATTAAATGCCCCCAATCACATACGAAAAACCGGCCCGTTTCCGGGCCGGTCCTCACTCTTCCCTTCTTGATTTCCCAGCAGCGGCTCACCATCCGGGGGACAGCGCCCCGCACTCAGCACTTCTGCTCGTTATCCGCCAGCTCAGTACCTCCGCTCGTCGACGCAGTCTGCCAGGTGAGCGGCGGCGTCCGCCATCGCCTCCCGGGCGGCTTCCCCGATGGGGCGGTCCTGGGCGTAGGCGTTCAGAAGCGCGGCGGTCACCACATCGCCGGCACCGACGGTTTCACTGAAACGCAGGACCCGCTCGGGGCGAAGGATCTCCTCGTTCATGCCTTCCTTATAATACAGGCCGCCGCCCTTCATCGTAATGACGATCTGCTGTACACCTTTTTCCGCGAAATAGGCGCCGGCTTCCATCAGCTGATCGCCGCTGAGGATCTGCAGCCCGGACATGGCCTCCGCCTCCCTCCGGCCGGGCATGATCCCGTACAGTCCATCCAGCAATTCGGACGCCTTGGCTCCGCCCTTGACCGAAGCCGGATCCAGATAAAAACGCACGCCGGCTTCACGGCACACGGATGCGATCCACCGGATCGTTTCCTCCGGCAGTCCCCCGTCCGCCAGCACAAGCTGCGCCTTTTCGAGCAAAGGCTGGGCATCCGCGATCTGCTGCGGAGTGATCTCCTCCAGCATCCGCCCATCCTCTCTCCAGAATTCCGTGTCCCCGAGGAAGTTTTTTGCCACGACCCGAATGGAGGTCAGGCTCTGCCGAATGAGTCCGTTGGCCACCGTTCCCGCGGCATCCGGACCCACCGGCTCCTCCGCTGCATCTCCAGCCTTTGCAGTAAACTCATCGATCATCTTCAGATGCGACGTGTCGATGCCGCAGCGCTGCAGATCCGCCGCTGCCGCAAGCCCCAGGGGATCCTCTCCCACCACCGAAACAAAGGCGACATCGCGCCCTTTCTCCGCCAGCAGCCTGGCTACATTATATCCGCATCCGCAGTAATGGATCGAGATCCGGTCCTTGGACGGGTCCCCCGAGGGCATCATCTGCATGCTCCCGAACCGGCCCCCCTCACCGTAGGCCTCCCGCTCCCAGGGAGAAACACCGCCGCCCTCCTGCTGGGCCTTCGGATCCGGGGCCTTGGGCATGGTCATATCGATTCTTACTTCCGCCTGCACACTGCCGACTACCACTATCATTGTGTTGATTCTCCTTCCTTAACTGGTAAACACACTGCCGCCGATGAACTCGCGAATGATGGAATTGTTGGGCACCAGACTTTCGTCCTCGATGATCGAGAAGAACTCCAGGAACTTCAGCATCCGGACCGCCTCGCTGTGCTCCGGCTGATCCGGACCGATCTCCTGCAGCAGGGGCTCCGCGTATTTCTTCAGCATCGGGATCTCGTACTCCAGCACCGAATTGAACAGCACGTCCGCCTCCGTATTGTAGGGGAAAATATTCCGGTTCTCCCCCGCCCGGACCTTCGGCCAGGCCGCGATCGTGTTGGCAGCCGAATGTCCCCTGTATTTGTAGTCCCGGACCATCCGGCGCAGCATTCGCGCATCCGTCGACGGCACGCGGTTGTGCCGGTCGATGTTCAGCTGGGTCAGGGGGCTGATATAGATGCGGTATTTCTCCTTCATCGCGATCTGCTCGGTCAGCTTCCCGTTCAGCGCGTGGATCCCCTCGATGACGATCAGCTGATCCTCCTTGATGGAGGTGATCCGCTTGCCAAAAATCTTCCGGCCCTCCATGAAATCAAACTCCGGCAGATCCACTTCCTTGCCTGCCAGAAGATCGTTCATGTTGTTGTTGAACAGTTCGATGTCCAGGGCGTTCAGGTTCTCGTAGTCCGGCTCTCCGTTTTCGTCCAGCGGCGTATCCTCGCGGTTCACGAAATAGTCGTCCGTTCCCATATACAAAGGCTGGAGCCCGTTGACCCGAAGCTGGATGCAAAGTCTGCGGGCAAAGGTCGTCTTGCCGGAGGAGGACGGGCCTGCGATCAGCACGATCCGCTTCCCCAGCCGGCAGATCTCGTCGGCGATGTCGGAGATCTTCTTCTCGTGCAGCGCCTCCGAGAGCAGGACCAGATCCTTGGTGCGGTTTTCGGCGATGGTCCGGTTCAGGTCCGGCAGATAGTGGGTGCCCAGCAGCCTGGTCCACCGCTCTTCCTCGCCGAATGCTCCGTACATCTTATATTCATTGATGTACTCCGGGATCACCTCCGGATCGGTGTAGTACGGGAATCGCAGCAGCACGCCCGATTTGTATTTTCTCAGTTCGAAGTGGGTCAGATATCCGGTGGAGGGCAGCATCAGGCCGAAGAAGTAGTTCCGGTATCCGTTCAGTTCGTAGAAGCTCACCTCAAAATCCGGGTCACTGACTTCCTCCAGAAGGGCCACCTTCTCTTTGTAACCGGCGTCCTTCCAGATCCGCTTGCCTTCCTCCAGGGTGCAGATCTCCTTCCTGATGAGAAGGTCCGCGTCCGCCAGCTCCCGCATCCTGTTTTCCACCTTCTGAATATCCTCCGCGTGAATACGGCCCCGGACCTTGATGTCCGTGTAAAATCCCCGGTTCAGGGAGTTGTCGATGTCGGCATCGACCCCCAGCACATCCTTCACCGCCACCAGGTAGAGAAGCGACAGGCTCCTCTGGTAGGCCAGGTTGGCGCTCTGCGTCCGCAGATCATAAAAACGGATCGCCGCGTCGTGATCAATGACCGTCGTCAGCTCCCGGTCGACTCCGTCGACGCGGGCCAGCAGGATCCGGTACGGCGCCTGGGACTGGTATTCCTTCGCCAGCTCTTCCAGGGTAAACGGGGCATCCCGTTCCAGTTCAATATATTCTCTGCTTGTTGTGGTCTGCAGTTTGATTTTCATGGATTCATCCACCTCCTGTATGTAATAGTATACTTGATTTTGCCGGAGGCGACAACGGGAAAACGGCCCGCGCTTCACGCCGCGCGGGCCGTTTTCCGGAATTGCATTGAAAGGGTTTAGGTGGTCTTCGAAATGGCACGGACAAAACGTTTCCGTTTGCCTCGCTAAAACGCAGCGTCCTGCTGCGGGTCTTCCTCCGCGGCCCGGGGGAACGGCGGCGCGGCAGCCTGTGCCGCGCCGCCTTCGTCTGCCTGCATCGGAGGCTTCGGCTCCGCCAGCGATGCTGGCTGTGTCGGCAGTTCCGGCTGTGTCAGCGGTTCCGACTGCATCGGAGGCTCCGATTGTGTCAGCGGCCCTGACTGCATCGGCACTGTCGGGGCATCCTCCGCAGCTGCATCGAATTCATCGCCTCCCTGGGGCTCCGGCGCGGAATCCTGTGAAATCGTCACCCTGCCCCGGGGCACGTACCGCACCCGGCGCTTCAGCAGATCGACGATGGAGCGCATCTCCTGCTCGTTGAGGGTAATGCCTCGGCTCATCCGGTCGTGATGCGGAGACCACTCCCGAATGTCGTATTTCCCCTGATTCCCGTTCCAGGCAACAATGTTCAGTTCCTTCTGCCAGCCGGTCCCTGACGTGGAGATGACCCCAATCTCCTCCACGATCTCGAAGGTGACTTCCCTGTCATCATTGTTCATTGGCATAAGCATTTCTCCTTTCCTTGAATACCTCTTTTCTCATCGACTGTATGCTATCATGATTTCCATATATTGTCAAGTATATTTTACTATTATTGTTATTTATTTCCTTTTTCAGTTTGAATGCATTGGCCGCATCGCTCTGCTCTTCCCACGAAAGTCGATGCCTGCTCAGATATGGGAAAATTGTCTCATAAACGAGCAGAATGGACATTTCGTGAGACGATCCATCGTGAAGATTCCCATATTTGAAGGATATCGCAATTTCGTGAGAAAATACTGGTCCGAATCTGATCCGCAGTCCATTCGTGGTTTCATGAAATGCACAATTTACTCAGCTGTGGGAAGAAAGTCTCATATCCGAGCAAATTCGGTGATTCGTGAGAAACAGTTCGCTGTGAACATCAGAGGCATCCCCTCTCACGCAGTTTTCAGAGCGAAAAAAGAACCCCCAAGGCTCTGAGGGTTCCGTTCTGATCCTGATCGATTCTGATCCTGACCGATTCTGATCCTGCTCTGTTCTGATTTGTCCGCTTCTATTCTACGCTGCTTCCCGGATGCAACCTTACATCCCCAGCTCGTCCATCGCCGCCTTGATGATGGCGGGCAGCCGGCGGCACTTCTCCTCGGACACCGACGCCACCGACACGCGGATGCCCAGCTTCAGCGGCACGAGGAACACATCCTTCTCCTCCAGCTTCCGGCTGAGGGCGTCCGGATCCGCGCAGGGCACACTGACGAAAAATCCCGCATCGAATGGCACGATCGCAAGACCAGCCTTTGCAGCTGCTTCGCTGAATGCGGTACCCCGGGCGATCAGCATATTCCGGTACATCGCCCGCTCCTCATCGACCCGCGCCAGAAGCTGCGGATCCTCGTAGACCCTGGAGAGGATCATCTGCCCCAGCTTCGCGCTGTTGGACCAGCTGCCCCGGGATGAAAACTCGCAGACCCGCTTGAATTCATCGGCGATCGCCTGAGTCTTCGCGATGCAGATCATCGCGCCGCACCGGGCGCCGTACAGCGTATAGGTCTTGGACAGGCTGTAAGCCATGACGCAAAGCACGTTCTCCGGCAGGGCCGACAGCTTCGGCAAAAACTCCCGGTACTCGTCCTCGTCGCCGGCGAAGTCGATGTAGGCCGCGTCGATCAGCAGCGTGATCGGCTTGCCGCTCTTCGCCTCCTCGCAAAGGCTGGCGATGACTTTGTCCCAGTCCTCCAGCGTGAGAGAATACCCGGTGGGATTATGGGCCGGAGTGTTCAGGATGATCACCAGGCTTTCCTGCTCCTGCAGCAGGCGGGCCGACTCCTCCGCGAAGGACGCAGCGTTGAAGCCCCGGTTCTCATCGAACAGCGTGAAGGTGGCGATGCTCCGTCCGATCTCTCCGGCAATGGTGTTGTAGGGCGCCCAGTGCCAGTCGGA
Source organism: Bacillota bacterium (assembly GCA_017459895.1). Lineage (GTDB taxonomy): Bacteria > Bacillota > Clostridia > Peptostreptococcales > Anaerovoracaceae > Lentihominibacter. Next base: position 43,732 of record JAFUCA010000007.1, read on the forward strand.
GGTCAGCACCCGGTCACCGAAGGAAGAATAATTGGAGATCACATTGCGCAGCGATCCCGTACCGCCCGGTGTGGCGACCGCTTCCTTGAAGCCCTCCGGAGCGTGATTCCCAAAGGCCGCCTTCTGCACCGCTTCCCGAAACGGCGCGATGCCTCCGATGGGCGCGTACTCCGCGTAGTCCGTTTTGCTCAGCTGGTGGAACACCTCATCCACCGATTCCAGCACGATGAGCTTTCCTTCGTCGTCCAGCAGTGCGCCGATGGTACCGTTGACTACCGCATCCGCTCCCTTTTCCCGGATGGCCGCCTTCGCCCGGTTGCTGATCCCGAAGATCTTGTCCTCCTGCGGGATGGTCCTGCCGTTTCCTCTTGCCAGAATGAATTCGTCTGCCACTTCTTCTGTCCTCCTATATTATTACCTTCACATAATTGATCTTCCTGCCGGCATCCCGGAACTTCCGCTCGTATTCGGTGGTCACCAGCCGCGCCTCAAGATCACAGTCCGCCCCGTGCAGATCCCGCGTCTCTTCGACCGGCTTCCACCCGCATGCGGCGATCTCCTCCAGCGTAAAATCGAACAGCGGGTCGTTGTCGGTCTTGACGGCAATGAACCCGCCCGGCTTCAGCGCCTTCGCGTAGTCCATGAGCCGTCCCCGCCAGGTCAGGCGCCGCTTGGCGTGCCGGCCCTTCGGCCAGGGGTCGCTGAAATTCAGGTAGATCCCCGACAGGCTCCCCGGCGCAAACAGCTCCTCCAGTCCGTTCACGAAGGCGCAGGCAAACCGCAGGTTGCCGCGGAATCCGCATCCCGCGCAAAGGCTGGTCCCGCCGCCCGCCGCGGCCGTGTCCGCTGCGGCCGCCGTCTTCTCCAGCGCCCGCAGAACCACCGAAGCCTGCCCCTCAATGCCGACGAAGTCCGCTTCCGGATGCGCCAGCGCCTGCTGCAGCAGGAAATCTCCTTTGCCGCAGCCGATCTCCAGGAAGAGCGGCCGCCCGCCGGCAGCCGTCCCGCGGGCGCCGAACACCTGCGCCCAGATCTCCGGGGAAGGATCCTCCACCAGATATTCGCTGACCGCCTGCAGTTTCTCCTCCAGATGTTTGACTTTTCGCTGTCTCATGAAACTACCCTACCACAGAAACCGTTCCAATACAATCACCGCGATGAAACATCCGAACAAAACCGCTGCGATCACATCCCGTTTCTCGAAGCGGATCTCATTCATCCGGGTGCGCCGGATCCCGCAGCCGTAGCATCTCGCCTCCATCGCCATGGCCAGATCCTGGGCGATCCGAAAGGCGCTGATGAACAGCGGCACCAGGATCGGAACCAGCGCCTTGGCCCGGCGGAGGATGTTCCCCGTCTCGAAATCCGCGCCCCGCGCCTGCTGGGCTTTCATGATCTTATCCGTCTCCTCCAGCAGCGTCGGAATGAACCGCAGCGCGATGGTCATCATCATCGCCAGCTCATGGGCAGGAAGGCCCAGCCTTTTGAAGGGAGAGAGGAGCGCCTCGATGCCGTCCGTCAGCGAGATCGGCCGGGTCGTCAGCGTCAGAAGGGAGGAACCGATGATCAGCAGCACCAGCCGGATCCCCATGAAAGCCGCCATGTGCACGCCCTCCCGGGTAATGTGAAATTTCCAGATCTGCACCAGCACCTCCCCCTGGATCATGAACAGATTGATGATCAGGGTGAACGCGATGATCAGAAAGACCGGCTTCAGACCTTTGAGGATGAACCGGCGGGGAACCCGGGACAGAATGATGACCGTCTCCAGCCCCGCGAAGGCAATGGCGAATCCGAGAAAATCATCCACCACAAAAAGCGCCACGATATACAGAAGCGTCGCGACGATCTTGAGCCTCGGATCCAGCCGGTGGATCCGGGACTCCGTCTGATAGTATTGTCCCAGTGTGATATCTCTTATCATTTATTCTGAAGCGCCGCCGCAATGGCGTCCGCTGTTTCCTCCATCGTCAAGAAGCTTCCCTCCAGCGGCAGTCCCGCATCCGCGATCTTCCGGGCGAGCACCATGCAGTCCGGAAGGCCCAGGCCCACGCGCAGAAGCTCATCTCCCCGGCGAAAGACCTCTCCGGGGCTTCCGTTCATCAGCAGCCGGCCGTGGTCGATCACCAGCACCTGATCGCACATACGGGCAATGTCGTTCATATTGTGAGAAACCATCAGGGTGATGTTTCCGGCAGCCTCGTGGATCCGCCGCACCATATCCAGAATGTCCCGGTGGGCTTTCGGATTCAGCCCGGCCGTCGGCTCATCCAGGATCAGGATCTCCGGCTTCATGGCGATGACCCCTGCGATGGCGACCCGCCGCTTCTGTCCCCCCGAAAGCTCGAAGGGCGAAACGTTCTTCAGTTCCTCGTAATCCAAGCCCACCAGGTGCAGCGACTCCCGCACCCGCGCATCCGTCTCCTCCGCAGAGAGCCCCAGGTTGTTCGGTCCGAAGGCCACGTCCTTCGCCACAGTCTCTTCAAAAAGCTGGTATTCCGGGTACTGAAACACCAGGCCGGTCTTCAGCCGCGCCTGACGGCTGGAGGCTCCAGCCTTTGTAATATCCGTATCGCCGAGAAGGATCGTTCCGGACGTCGGCTTCAGCAGTCCGTTCAAATGCTGGACCAGCGTGGATTTGCCGGAACCGGTATGGCCGATGATGCCGACGAAGCTGCCGTCCTCGATCCGGAAGCTGATGTGATCCAGCGCCACCTGCTCCTGAGGCTGTCCTGGGCTGTAGATATGGGTCAGATCCGTTACTGTAATTGACATAAGCACCTCACTAACTCATCCTCCGTGTCGATCTGCGGCAGATCGATGCCCCGCTCGCGCAAAAGCTGCGCCAGATACACCGGCGCCGGAACGTCCAGAGACAGCTCCTTCAGCCGCTGGTGCTGCGAGAAGATCTCCCGGGGCGTGCCGTCCATTTCCAGGCGGCCGTCGTTCATGACGATCACGTGATCCGCCCGGGCGGCTTCCTCCATGAAATGGGTGATCAGGATCGTGGTGATCCCCTTGTCGTGCAGCCGCTCGATGACCTTCAGCACCTCGCTTCTGCCCCGGGGATCCAGCATGGCCGTCGGCTCGTCAAAGACGATGCACTCCGGCTGCATTGCCACCGCGCCCGCGATGGCGATCCGCTGCTTCTGACCGCCGGAGAGCAGATGAGGCGCCTTCTTCCGGTACTCCTCCATCTCCACATCCTGCAGAGCGAAGCGCACCCGCTGGCGGATCTCGGCCGGGTCCACGCCCAGGTTTTCGGGGCCGAAGGCGATGTCGTCCTCCACGATGGAGGAGACGATCTGGTTGTCCGGATTCTGGAAGACCATCGCCACCCGCCGGCGCACCTCCCAAAGGCTGGCCGGGTCCGCGGTGTCCAGTCCGTCCACCAGAACCCTTCCGGAAGTCGGCACCAGCAGCGCGTTGATGTTCTTCGCCAGGGTAGACTTGCCGGAGCCGTTCTGCCCGATGATCGCAGTAAAACTTCCCCGCTCGACCCGAAAGCTGATTCCGCTTACCGCCTGCAGGGAAGTCCCGTCCTGTTTGATATAGTCAAATGTCAGATTGTCTACTTCAATGAATGCAGACATGAATGAATTCCTTTCGTTGAATTCCTTTCGTTACCTCCCCGGCTGAGCGTAGGCCATGTGACCCCGCAGAGAGGTCTTAGCCAGCGCCGCGTTCAGCGCCACCGCAAGGATGGTTCCGACAACGAACTGAGCGATGTTCCATGGAATGCCCAGCGCCGCCACCGGCCAGTTGCCGTACATGATGCCCTCGGCGGCAAAATAGGCCGCCGCCATGAACAGGCCCGCGATCACCATGCCGACGATCTCCACCGACAGGAAGGCCCGTCCGCTGACCGCCTTTCGGGCTGCCACCGACTGGATGATCAGTCCGAAGATGATCGCCATCACCGCTTTGATCCCCAGGCTCCAGGGAGCCCACATGGCAAAGCCCGACAGCAGATCTCCCAGCATGCTTCCCAGGCCTGCGGCGACCGCGCCGTATTTCCAGCCGAGGATGATCACCGCCATGAAGACCATGGCATCGCTGAGATTGACGTACCCCTGGGTGAAGGGGATCGGCACCCGCAGAAGGAGGATGGCCACCATGATGATGCACATCATCATCGCCGTCATCACCACATGATATACTTTTGAATCTTCTGGTTTGACTCTCATTCTATTAAAATCCCCCTTTTCTCAAAAACCCTTTTGGTTTATACTATTGTAAATGAAAATTGTAATTTATTAAATATACAAAAACATTTATTTTTCGGAATACAATCGCCTATCGGCGATGCGAGGTGCACTATGAAAGCCATCCTTCCGGTGCTGGATGATTCCCGTCACGAACCGTATTACATGCAGCTGTACCGTTACCTCAAACAGGCCATCCTGCGGGGGGACATCGAGGAGGACGAACGGCTGCCGTCCCTGCGCAGCCTGTCCAGATCCACCGGGCTGTCTGTGACGACCATCGAGAAGGCCTACGATCAGCTTCTGGTGGAAGGATACATCTACAGCCGGTCCCAATCCGGCTTTTACGCCAGCCGGGTCGCTTCTGCCGGCGCGAAAACTGTACCCTACGAAGATTCGATTTCCGACAGGAAACTGTCATTTCATGAAAACGACCTCCCTCCCACGCCGAAAAACGCGGACGCTTCCTGGCTGTACGATCCGGACTGTTTCGACTTCAATAAATGGAAGAAATGCATGAACCGGGTCCTCAACGAACACTCCTCCGCGCTGTTTTTTGAGGGCAGTTCCCAGGGAGAAAGCGCCCTGCGCCGGGAGATCGCCAGGTACCTCTATCAGTCCCGCGGCGTCTCCTGCAGCCCGGACCAGATCGTCATCGGCGCGGGCACGCAGCAGATCACGGGCCACCTCGCCACCATCCTGCGCAGCCTGCAGGTGGAGCATGTGGCTCTGGAGGATCCCGGCTACGCTCCGGTGCGCAATACCTTCCGGGACCGGGGCTTTGCCATCACTTCGGTGGCGGTCGCATCGGACGGTCTGGTGCTGGAAAAGCTCCCGGTCAATATCCGGGCCGCCGTCTATGTCAGCCCCTCCAACCATTCCTTCACCGGTGCCGTCATGCCCATCGGCCGCCGCTATGAGCTGATCCGCTGGGCCATCGCCAACGACAGCTACATCATCGAGGACGACTACGACAGCGAACTGCGTTACTTCGGCCGGCCCATTCCCGCCCTCAAGAGCCTGACCGATGACGACCGGGTCATCTACCTGGGATCTTTCTCCAGCACTTTGTTCGCTGCGGTCAAGATCAGCTACCTGGTGCTGCCGCCCCAGATCGCCGAGATCTTCTACCCGCAGCTGGAGGGCTATTCCCAGACCTGCTCGAAGCTGGAGCAGCTGACGCTGGCCATGTTCATGGAGACCGGCGCCTACCTGACCCACATCCGTAAGCTCCGTAAGCTGTACGCCCAGAAGCTTTCTCTGGTCACCGACATTCTGCGCACGCAGGGCGCGGGCTTCATCCGGGTCCGCAGCTCCGACTCCGGGATCTCCGTGCTGCTGGAGATCACCAGCAGCAAACCCGCCGAGCAGCTAAAAAAAGATGCCGAGTCCCTCGGCATCCCGGTCAGCCTGAACGGAAGGCTGCTCCTTCTCTATTATAATCACATCCCGGAGGATGAGATCTCCGGCTGCCTGCGCCGTCTGATCCGCCTGTGGCGCAGCTGAGCCGCACAGACGAGCAGGCCCGCGCAGATGAGCAGAATCACGCAGCCCGCTGCGAATCCAGGCGGCCGGAAGGACAGCCGGATCCGATGCTCCCCTGCCTTCAAAGGTACTGCGATGAAATCCCCGCCGACGGTCTCCGTGATCTCCTGTTTCTCCCCGTCCACCTGCAGGCGCCATCCCTGCTCGTTCAGAACGGACGTGGTCAAGATCCCGTCTTCCGAGGCGCGGATGGTCCCGTCGATGGAGGTATCCGAGAAATCCGTCACCTCCAGCAGATCCCGGCTGATCATCCCGTAGGCCCTGTCCCAGGCCTGCCGGTCGATGGTGCAGACATGGCTGCGGATATCTCCGCCTCCATCGGTCTCATAGTTGATCTCGATCATGAAGGTCTCGCCCTTCTGCATCGGTCCGATGTTCACCACCGCGCCGCAGTCCTCCCGCAGGCTCAGGGATTCCCCGTCATCGTAGATCACATCGATCATCTCCGCCTGGCTCGTTTCGACATAGACGAAGTAGCTTCCCTCTTCATCCGCGGTATACTTCAGCTGAACCATCCCCTCCCGGGAATCCTCGGACCAGGCGTTGAAGATCCCGCTGCCTTCCTCCGAAACGGTGGCATCAAAGCCCTCCGCCTCGTCCGCCTCCAGCTCCCGAAATACGCTCTCCACCTGATTGCCGGTGGCTGCCCGGACATAGTCATTCAGCACCTGATAGGGATTGGAGCTGATCAGATCCCAGGTCCGAATGCTCTCCGGGAGCATGTAGCCGATGGACAGGGGCTGCCGGTTCTCATAAAGCGTATAGTCGCCGGCGTCGGCCTTTTCTGTGAAGTCCGGATCGTTCAGCGGCTTATCCCCGCCGATGATGTATTTCAGATTCAGCATCGCGTTGGTCACCGGATCCGAGAAGACGTAGTTGTAACGGTTCTTGCCCGGCTCTCCCTCCAGGCCGATTTTTTCCATGAGCTCCGTCGCGTGGGAATTCAGGGATGAGGAGAACTGGGACAGCCCGCGGTAGTGGTACAGGGCCGGTGTGTTCATCAGCGACCATTCGTAAAGTTCCGTCCGGGCGAAGTCATCCGAAACGGTCCTCGTCAGCTGCCCGATCTCCTTCTGTCCCTCCAGATAGGACGCCCGCTCCACATTGCCGACCTTATCAAAGGACAGGCTCACCGAGCAGAACAGCTCCGCGCTGACCGCAACTACCAGAAGCAGCACTGTCCCGCGAAGGCTGAGCCAGCCTTTGCGGTAAACCATCAGAATCGCCGTGTACAGCCCCAAAAGTCCGATGCCGATATAAAAGAATTCCTCCGGTACGTCCAGCGCCGCCGAATCCCGCAGCAGCCGCTCCGCGATCAGATAATAGCCCAGGCCTCCCGCCAGGATCCCCCAGAGGGTGTTCACCCGGATCTGGGGCAGGCACGTCAGCGCCCGGCAGCCCATGGAGGTCAGAACGAAACACACGCAGAAGGACCACCGGAAGGGCAGCTCGTTGGGGTAATGGAATCCGTGCCACATGAAGTCCAGCCCATTGACGTTCAGGCTGAAAAACAGCACCGCAAGCAGCAGTCCGTGGCACACCTTGCTCCGCAGCGGAATCGTGCGGCTGACAAAGAAGCAGACCAGCATCATCGTGACCAGAAGTCCCGCGCAGATGTTGGGCAGACCCTCCCGGTAGCTGAGATGGGCCAGAGGCAAAAGCTGGTTCACCACCTCCAGGGGCGAACTGTAAAACGTCCACTCCTCCGGAAGCTCCGACGGGGTGTAGTAGGTGTTTTTCATGCTTATATAGGTAGGGATCAGCATGGGCGCCGCCAGTCCCGCGCCGATCACCGAACAGGCCGCCGTTTTCACCGTCGTCAGCAGGAATCCTGCGATGCCGCCCTCCCGCTTCCTGCTGAAGTACAGGCAGAGGTAGTACAGAACGACGAAGATGCACACCATGAGAGTGATGTAGTAGTTGCAAAGGCTGGCCAGTCCCAGGCTGACGGCGTACAGGATTCCCCGGCCCTGCTCCACCAGCCGGGTCAGCCCCAGAATGATCAGGGGCAGCAGCGCCATCACATCGATCCACATGATGCACCAGTAGTAGGCGCAGGTATAGGCGCTGAGGGCGTACAGGCTTCCCATCGCCACCCGGATCCAGGCACCCGCGCTGGCGCTGCGAAGCCAGATCAGCGCATCCCTGCCGCAGCTCGTCGTCAGGAAGAGGTACATGAAGCAGCCGGCGAATCCGATCTTCAGAAGCAAAATGACCGTCACGCCCTCCACGATCAGTTTCTCCGGGAAGAAAAACAGCAGCAGGTTCAGAGGGCTGGCTCCGTAATAGGAGATCAGATTCCAGAAGTTGAATCCGCCGGCGCCGTCCCAGCTGTAGAAGAGGCTTCCCCCGTGGTGCAGCTTATACTGCAGTTCGCTGAGGAAGGGCACGTACTGATGGTACATGTCGATGACCGTGATCTGATTGCCGCCGAAGGGATAAATTCCGGTCACGGCAAAAGCCAGTACTGTGATCAGTACCGGCAGAAAGAAGGCCGCCAGGGCATATTTGTTGTGTTTCAAAAGACTTCTGATTCTTGTCACGCCGGTTCTTTCAGTGACTCCCTTCGTCATCCAGATTGCTTTCTTTTTCGATATAAATGGGCCGGCCTTTGGCCTCCAGATACATTCGTCCGATGTATTCGCCGATGACACTGAGCACCGCAATGATCATTCCTCCGAAAAACAGCAACAGGCAGATCAGCGATTCGTAGCCGGGCACGTCCTTGCCGACGATCAGTGTCTTAAGCAGCTCGATGATCAGATAGACGGCCGCGCCGGTGCAGATGATCCCGCCCAGAAGTCCGGTGAACTTCAGGGGCGCTTCCGCGAAATCCAGAAATCCAGCGATGGCGTACTTCGTCAGGCTCCACATGGACCATTTGCTCTCCCCAGACAACCGCTTCACATTCTCGAACTCGATCCATCTGGTGTCGAATCCGACCCAGGAGAAGATCCCCTTGGAAAACCGCTGGGTCTCGGGCAGGCTGACGATCGCCCGCACCATCTGCCGGTTCATCATCCGAAAGTCCACGGCCCCGTCCACGATCTCGATGTCGCTGAACCGGTTCATGATCTTATAGAAGCCTCTGGCAAATACGCTGCGGATCTTCGGCTCTCCCCTGCGGGTGACCCGCCGGGCAGCGCAGCTGTCACATCCGGTCTCCTCGATGGTCCGGATCATATCCAGGATCAGCTCCGGCGGATGCTGCAGATCCGCGTCGATCAGCACGGCGAAGTCGGCTCCCCGGCCGCCCCGGCTGTCCCGGCTGGCCTTAAGCCCGGCGTACATCGCCGCCTCCTTGCCGAAATTGCGGCTGAAAGAGATATAGCGGACAACGGTCAGGTCCGGCTTCTCCGGATCCTCGATGCCCGACACCCCTGCCATCGCGATCTGCCGGATCATTTCCAGCGTCTCGTCGGTACTGCCGTCGTCGATGAATATGTAGGAAAAATCATATCCCTCGGCGCTCTCCGCCACCTTCTGCACCGCATCATAAAACGCGTCGATGTTCTCCGCCTCGTTGTAACAGGGGACGATGATATCGACGGTCTTCACATCCTGCTCAGGTGTTGTCACGGCGTTTGTTTCCATGGATTCAGTTTACACCAGCGGCGGTCAAATCGCAATGGGTTTCGACACCGGGCGATGGACGCCCGGGCTGCCGATTACCGGAATTCCTTATTTCATCCCCATTTCACCCGTCGAATAAGGAATTCTCCATCATTTCCGTCTTTGGATGAGGGATTTCCCGCTGGTCTTCCTTCTGGATCTGCCGCTATTCCTTAAAACGACCGGGGTTAGCGGTCGTTTTAAGGAATCATATTTATGCCGGATGTCTGCTGACAGTGAAATTCATTAAAAGCAGGCCTCAGTCGTAGGAATTTAAGGAATTCCGGTAATTGACCCTGGATCCCGTCAGGCAGCCTTTGGGGTCAGCTTCGGGATCACGGTATCTGCCTGGGTGATCTCCTCCTTGCCATCCGCATCCCTGAAATACTTGCCGCAGGTTTCACACTTCCAATAAGCGATGTTGCCCGCCGCAGCGTAAGTCGCAGTCTTTGCAGGAACCGCGCGCAGCGTGTGTTCCCCGTCCCCGCAGGGTCCGACCACCATGCAGTTACAATGGCCGATGGCGACGAGCCCAGGCGTGGAAGTTCCGGTTGATCTGAACTGGCCCGCCTACCACGAAATCGCAAAAGCTGGCCAGAATGGTAGGATCCTACCATATCGTGCGGAATCTCAGAAATAATGGTAGGGAGAATGTGCCGAATCACACGAGTCCAGCAAATTAGTCTTGAAAAACCGAAGAGAGCAGCAAAGTTGTTTGTTTTTCGAACCTGAGCCAGGGCGCCCTGCCCTTCGCGCTACCATCAAGAGAGACTTTCTCGTGAAATATGGTAGCTTCCTACCATATCGGGCCGGAATCTGCTCATTCGTGGTAGCGATCGGATTGAGATGTACCGAAGCACGAAAAAAGATTTATATTTCTTTGGTCATCTATCCTACATGGTCTCGGGGTAGACTTCCTTCACGAACGTTTCGAACAGGGGCAGTGTGAAGAAGAGATATCCATAAGTATCACCGGATACGATTCCCCGGCGAATCAATCGTTTACGGTAGGGGTTGATCTGATTGGTCTCCATCCCCAGACGGTTTCTGATTTCTAGGATCTTTCCGGATTCTGTCATTGCGATAGCATATGCTACTTCTCTGTCTTTGACAGACAACTCCGCCCAGATCTTCTCATAAACGTAGTCTTCAAGATACTGTTTGTATGACGAACGAACGACATCGTTAATACCTCGGTTTTCCCATGCGAAGTGCCCCAGCACCTGAAAGGCAAAGGAATATCCTTTTGTCAGCTTTGCTGCGGAGAGTGCTCCCGGCTCATCCAGAGAGAGATTGTTTCGATAGTTCTCTGCAATGGTACCGATATTCAGGGGGCCAAGTTCTATCTTTGGTGCCCGGTAGAGAAAGGTAAGATTCTTCTCATTCTGAAGGGTATTGATATTTTCATACAATCCCGTCATCAGCAGAAACACCGGGAGATCCTGACGGATCAAAATCTGAAATGCACTGGCAAATATCTTCATTTCTTTGGTACTGGAGACCTCATCAATCGTGATCAGAACCCGCTTCCCTTGCTTTTTCAGACAAGACAGCATCCTGCTGAGTGCGATCTCAATATCCGTAATTGGCTCTGTTCCTCCGATTTCTAATCCAAAACCGAAAAAGGAAAGATTGATTTTCGCATCTCGGAACAACTCCGCAAGGTTCTGCTCGCTATACAGTTTTGCTGCCAACCCCGTCAGCATATCCCGTTCCGGGTTAAGTTCAATTGTGATCCAATCCTTCTGCCGGGCAATCTTTTTCGAAACCTCGGTCATCAGAACTGTCTTACCTGATCCCCTGACACCGGTGATAATAAACAATTGTTGGTGTGGTTTCTCCTTTTACTGGTCTTTACTGGTTCAGATTTGATTTACTGGTCTTTACTGGTTCTGTCAATAAAAAAGAGACCATCGCATGGATTTGTGCAATGGTCTCTGATTGTTAGTTCCGTTTCCTCCAGCCTTTGCGAAAGCTTATTTGCTTACTGCGTCGAGGAATGCCTTCTCGTTCAGCTCGTCAGCATACTCGGAATCCATTTCCTTGATGCCTGCCGGGAACTCGTACTTGGCCAGTCTCTCTACGAATGGATCCGGATCGAAGTGTTCCGGGCCCCATGCGCCGGCTTCATTCCAGATGCCCTTGGCGATCAGTTCCATCATGATGACCGGGCCGACGGCTGTCTGAGCAACGACGGAGTTGGTGGTGTACTTCTTGATGCATTCCTGGTTATCAGCTACCTGATACAGGTAAACGCTTCTGTACTTGCCATCCTTCCAGCCGGTGACCCATGTGCCGGCGCAGCCTTTGCCTGTCATGGTCATGGTCGCGTCTACCGGAGACGGGATAACCTTGCAGACGAAGTCTCTCGGAGTGATCTCGGAATCGCCGACCTTGATCTTGGTTCTCTTGTCAGCCAGACCGTACTCCTTCAGGACCAGCAGCTTCTTGCGGAAGTCCGCCGGAACGCCGTACTTGAAGGTAACTCTGTTGCAGTCGATCTCTCTCGGTACCAGCAGAACCTCTTCGTGCTCTACGTTGATAACCTCTACATCGCCGATGCCGCCCGGGAAGTTGAAGATCTCAGGCTCGGAGAAGTTCTCTGTGCAGAACCAGTGGCCTTCCGGGAACTCTTCGTTCTTTTCCCAGATGACCGGCGGCTGCAGACATTCTTCGATGGTGGTCCATACGGAGAATCCGAAGTCGGAATCGGTATTGCCGTAGTTGTCGCCGTCACGAACGTCAACACGGTCGATCTTGTCAAACAGGTGCTTCGCTGCATACTTCGCGAATACGTCAGCCATACCAGGCTCAACGCCGGATCCGCAGACCGCGATCTTGCCGGAAGCTTCCCATTCCTTCTGCTTCGCGAACTGATAGTCACCCAGCTTGATGTTCGCCAGTTCGTACGGCTTCTCCGGGTGCTCGGTACCCAGTGTCATCGCGCAGTCCAGATATCCGATGTTCGCTTCCAGACAGGTATCAAAAATGGTCTCGTTCATTCTCGGATCGCAGGCGTTCATCGCGAAGTCGATGTCGTGCTCTTTGATCACAGCCTTGATGCTGTCTGCATCCATCGCGTTGATCTGTGCCGGTACGAACTTGCCGCCGCCGCAGATCTCATTTGCTACTTTCTTAGCTCTCTCGAGATCATAGTCGGATACGACTACCTTCTCAGCCCAGTCGCCTTCCGCTCCAGCTCTCTCGATGATTTTCGCTGCAGATGTTCCAACACCGCCAGCTCCGATGATCAATAATTTCATCTCTCTACCTCCATAAAAAACAGATTGTCATTACAACAATTATTATCGTCTCTAAACTTATATTAGTCCTGTTCAAATTTTATTGCAATAACAATTATGCGGCATTCAAATACTTATTTGCTGTCTATCAGCACCAGTTCTGCTCCGATGCCTTTGAAGATCGCGCGGATGCTGAGAGCGTCCGATGTCGCGAAGGATTCGGTGGAGACATTCGCATCGGTGGAGAGCTCGTTCAGCAGCGCTTCACGGACATCGGCATCCGCCTTCGGGCTGATGGCCGCTTCGATGCGCCGGATCACATTGTCCGCGTCCAGCTTCCACCGGATGATCCGGAAATCTCCGCTGAATCCGTTGCAGCGGATCAGGAACTCCGCCTCCTCGTCGTAATGCCGGGAGATCCGCAGCAGATCCTCCTGACTTCCGATCCGCTTCAGGGACCGGACGATGTTTTCATCGAAGTTGTACATGAGGATGCTCATGCTGTCCAGCTTCCCCGGGAACTTGCACCGGGTCGTGACGATGTAGTTGTCGCCGGAAGCAACGATGTTCTCGTTCATGCTCATCAGCCGTTCAAAGGGGCCTGCCAGCACCCGGTTGGCCGGCCGCTCCATGATGTCCGCCAGGGCCGGACGGCCTTTGTATACGTCCGCGTAATCATCGTAATTGTCCACATCCACGATCACCGGCTTGACCTTGAATTTATCCATATAGTCGGCATAGACCCCCGTCACCTGACGGCGGATCGCCTCCTCGATCTGCGCCGGGGAGCAGAGGGTATACCTCGCCTCGATCTCCCGGCTGAAGATCTTACCGATGTATTTCTTCCGGTACTCCAGCGGATGCATACCGAACCAGTTCTCGAAATGCTTGATGTAGTAGCGGACCGCCGAGAAGCCGGTCTCTTCGGCAATGGCGCCGATCTTCTTGTTGGTGCCCAGCAGCAGCTTTTCGGATTCCTCGACCCGGATGTAGCTCAGCAGATCCTGAAAACTCAGTCCGGTGGCTTCCTTAATAATGTGGGAAAGATAGTAGATGCTCAGGTGCTCCCGCTCCGCGATCTCGCTGAGGGTCAGCTTCCGATTGTAGTTGTCATACATATAATCGGTGATCCGGTTCAGCCGTCCGGCGAGGATCTTATTTCCCTTGTTCTTCGTCTCGTTCTTGAACTTGCCGTCCTCCATGACGAAGTACTGGAAATCCGCCATCAGACAGGCGATCAGATTGTGGGTGCTCTCAATGACCTTGTGCTCGTAGCCGTAGCCCTTCTGCAGGACCTCCATCATGATCCGCGCCAGGATGTTCTTCAGTATATCCAGGCTTTCGTCGTTGTCATCCTCTGTATCGGTCACAAAGAAATTGTTTTTCAGATTATCATAGTACCGGGAGAAATAGGTCAGATCCAGCTGCAGCATCATGACCATGTTGTCTTCCCCGGTGCTTTCGAAGCTGTGCATTTCGCGATCATTCAGGATGTAGATATCTCCCTGCCGCAGATTGTAGGTGTAATACCCGTTGCGCATGATCACGTTGCCTTCCAGAACATAGACGACCTCCATGTCGTCGTGGAAGTGAATCGGATACTCCTCAATGTTCGCAGTGGTCACGTTCACCGGAAGCTCATTTTTATAGACGATTCGCTCTTTTAACATTTTTTTCCACCTCGTTCGTTTGGTTTTATGTTAACCAATGTTCGTTTTCATCGGGATCTGTTTCAACAATCGATAATCCCCGATTTTTTAAGGATTCGTGGCTTTATCCACAGATTTTCTAAAATTGTATACGATTTTTTCCCAAGGGTGTTGTGGATAACCATTTTTTGGTTTTTATTGAAATTTCAACGTTTAACCTTGTCAAGTGTTATTTTTTGGTTACTGTTATCCACAGGTTTTTTGAGATTATGGAACAGTGTTTGCAAAAATCCTCTGAAATGTGGATTTTTAGCCTTTTCTCCCGTTCTTTTTTGTTCGTGGCTTCAGGAAAATGGAATTTTTAGGTTTATGAAAACGGTTCTGCTCATGATGGATCCTCTCCGGATTCATACCCTTACACCGGGCCGTTAAAAATAACTTGTACCATCTATACAGCAACTTTGTTATAATAGGATTATATACTAATCGTTACATTATTAACAATACTTGTTCGGACCCCGAAGGGCCCTTTCATAAAATTTTGTTGCAAAAACGCATAAATTGGCAGAGAAAGGAAATCACATATGACGGCGAAACTCTATCAGCAGAATGTCTATACCCGCAGCTGGGACGCGCGCATCACCTCCGTCACCCCTCATGCAAAGGCTGAGAGCACTGCCCGTATCTCTGATACGGCGCGCAGTGCCTCTACTGGAATCGCAGCAGCTTCGCTGCGTGGCGATTCTTCAGTTGGCGATTCTTCAGTTGGCGATTCTTCCGTTGGCGCGGCTTTCGACATCACCCTGGATCAGACGGCATTCTTCCCGGAGGGCGGCGGCCAGAGCTGTGACCTTGGCATGCTCGGGCCTTATCAGGTGATCGATGTCCAGGAAAACGGCGAAGAGGTCATCCACACGGTACAGCTGCCGGACGGCATGGACGGCTCCGGAGCTATCGGACCTGTGGCGGAGCCGCCGCAGGAAGGAATGTCCGTCCACTGCAGCCTGGACTGGGACCGCCGCTTTGATAACATGCAGCGCCACTGCGGCGAGCACATCCTGTCCGGGATCTTCTACGCCCGCTGCGGCGGAGTCAACCGGGGATTTCATATGGGAGAGGATTACATGACCATCGATATCAGCCTGGAGGATGATCCCACCGATCCCGGCACCGACCGTCCGGCATCCATCGATATGGATCTGGCGCTGGAATGCGAGAAACGCGCCAATCAGGTGGTCTGGTCCGACGCACCGGTCACGGTATTCCGGTTTGAGGAGCGGGAAGAAGCTGAGAAGATGCCGCTGCGGAAGGCGCTGGCCTTCGATGAGGATATTTCTATTGTATGCGTCGGTTCTCCCGAAAACGCCGCCGACTGCGTCGCCTGCTGCGGCACCCATCCGGCCACAGCGGGTCAGGTCGGGCTGATCAAGATCTACAAGGTCGAAAACTACAAAAACATGTTCCGGATCTATTTCGAAGCCGGTGCCCGCGCCCTGGCCGACTACGATCACAAGCACGCCATTCTGACGGATCTGTCCAACGGCTATTCATCGTCCATTGACGATTTTCCCGATAAGCTCCGGGCCCAGGAAGAAAAGCTGGCCGAAGTAAAGGACCAGCTGTATCACACAAAAAAAGCGCTCATCGGCAAGGAATGCGCGGCGCTGGACGCTGTCCTCAGCGGCGAGGCTCCCGCCTCTTCCCAGCCTTTGCAGGACCCGGCGGATCCACTGCTCCTCTGGCCCCTGGAGAACCTTTCCCTGGACGATGCCTTCGATATGGCCAAGCGGTACATGAAGAAGGCGCCGAAGCTGATCCTGCTGTACGCGAAGCAGAACACTTCCTTTATCCTGGTGTCCGCCGGCGATCCGAAGTGCGGCCAGCTGGTGAGAGAGTACGCCTCCTTCTATCAGGGCAAAGGCGGCGGCAACGATGTATCCGCCCGCGCGATCTTCACCTCTGAAGAGAACGCCATGCTCTTCGCCGACCTGCTGGGTAAGCACCTGCGGTAAAGAACAGGAGACCGCCGCTTCTGTGCGGTGGTCTCCATGCACGGTTATTTGACTTTGATCTTTATGGTTACGGTCTTGATTGCCGAACTGTATACGTCGGTTCCTGCCGCAGTGATTTGAAGTTTGACTTTGTAGGTGCCCTTTTTTATTCCCTTCTTAACCGTCACTTTTCCGGTCTTTTTGTTGATGGTGATTTTCTTGTTTCCCGATGTTTTCGCGTAGGTCACCTTTCCCTGAGCCTTCTTTGTGAATGTGATCACTTTGGCTGCGCTCAAAGTCTGCGCTTTTTTCTTTACCTTGCTGAACTTGACCGCTGCCGTTTTTCCCTTCACGGATAACGGATTGGCTGCTTTATTGATCTGGAAGGTCAGGTTCTTGCTTCCCTCATAATATTCGCTGTCAAACGTGATCTTCGCAGTGGCGGTGCCGATCTTAGTATTGCCGGACCATGTGACCGTATAGCACTCCTCTCCCACCGGTTTATTACCGCTTATCACCGCAATCTCCGGGGTAATTGCTTTACCTGTGTATGTAAAGGATGTCGCCTCGAGCATAATCTTCACTTTACTCAGTTTCTCAACGGTCACTTCGTTTTCGCAGACACTGCAGATCTGATATATTCTTCCATCTGACGCCGGTGTTGCCTTCTGGATTTTCTTTTCTGCCGTCAGTGTATGCGGTTTCTTCTCTATCGGTGTTTCCGATCCCGCTTTGATCCTGTCACAGCGCGTGCAATGAATCGATTTCTGCCCTTCCTCACTGCATGTGGGCTGTCTGTCCGTCGTAAAGCTCTCATCCCAATTGTGCCCGAGAGGCGGGGTCAGTTCTTCCTTGGTATCACCGCATTCGCGGCAGGTAAATTTGGAAACCCCCTCCTCGGTGCATGTGGGCTTCTCTATGATCTCTCCACCATTCCATTCATGTCCTAACGCGGGAATGGTTTCCGTCAGCTCATCACCGCAGATCTTACAGGTTCTCGTCTGGCTTCCGGTCTTCGTGCAGGTGGCTACCGCTGTAGCTGCCCAGTTCCCGTAATCATGCTCACCCTTTTCAATCACAGCGGCAGATCCTGGCTTCACTTCATCGCACAGTATGCAGTGAATCGATTTGGTGCCGGTCTCCTTGCAGGTTGCCTCTTTATCCACGGCATACTCTGTACTCCATGTGTGTCCCTGGGCTGGAATGATCTCCGTTACTTCATCTCCGCAGACCTCACACTTTCTTGATTTGCTGCCCGTATTCGTGCAGGTCGCTTCCGTATCGACATACCATTCGCTGTAGGTATGTCCGGTCGCCGGAATGATTTCACTTTCTTTGATCGCGCCGCAGTTCTTACAATGGATCGATCTGCTTCCGTCCATGGTGCATGTCGCCGGGGTATCAACCGTGAATTCCGACTCCCATGCATGTCCTTCCGGATTCAGTGATTTTGACTCTGTAAATCCGCAGACAGTACAGGTATGCTGCTGCGCTCCTGCTCCCTCGCACGAACCGGCATCGATCGTCTCCCACTCTCCGAAGGAGTGTCCGGCGGCAGGAATAACGGTTACATCACTTACTTCATCGCAGTTCTCGCAGTGTCTGGACTTGGAGCCATCCGCAGTACATGTCGGCTCCTTGTCGATCGTATACTCACTGCTCCATGCGTGACCCTTCGCGGGCACGGCACTGCCCTTGGTGATTAATTCTCCGCAGTCTTTGCAGTATTTGTCTCCCGTGTATCCGGCGGCGGTACATGTAGCGCTCACTTTTCCCCGCAGTTCCGTATTGCTGTGGGTGCAGGCTGCAGCCGCTTCACTGACCGTAAAGCTGACAGCATCACCGACGTAATAATTCGCCCAGGAATGAGGGACAATCTTCGCTGTGTATTTGCCTGCCGGCAGTTTCACGCTCTTTGTATAGGACGTCTGACTGCTGTCGAACCACATATTCTTCTGATCGTAATACGCCGTAACGTTCCCGGAGGAATCCAGCTTATGGATCCAGATGTTGTACCATGCCACCTCGCCTTCCGGCTTGGACCAGGAGAACACGGTGTCCTTATCTTCGGTTGAAGCCTTAACGCTGAGCGTCGCCTTCCCTGTGGTCCCTGTCTTGTAAATCGCCATCTTCTCAGCAGCCGAGTTTGTAAACTTCCAGATCTGCAGATTCGTTCCCGGATCGGACTTCGCACTGTCTACGTTAAGGACAAAATCGGATGCCGCGCTCCGGAAGATATATTCTCCGCTCCATCTTCCGTATATGAACCACTTCTGTTTTGCCGCTCCGGTATACGAGGTTCCCACTTTCACGTTGTTTCCTGAAGCTGTCCCCGCCGCCTCCAGAGGTCTTCCTTCGTACAGGCAGTTGGTGATCCGGTAGCTCCCGTCGGAATTCTTCACATAATGCCAGTAACGGGACTTATATGCATCGCTCTTTACCTTCTCCGCGTCGGAATCAGGAACCGACATGATTTCCACGTTATAGTTATTGCTGGCATTGACAGAGACGGATTTCCCCGCGGCAAGAGTTATGCTTCCGTAGAAATCGCTGGGAAGGTCTGCGTCAGGACCATACTGGTTTCCCAAATACACAAAGCCCAAAAAACTTCCGCTTCCAACGAAGCCGCCGTTTGCTACAGCTGACTTAGCCATCGTTCGAATCACTGTGTATCCATGGGCAGCATCGGAATAATATGTACTTCCGCCTTCACTGATATAAGCTGTATCCCCTTCCGTCTTTTCAAGAATCGCAACGTGGCCACTGTAAACGATCACCGCTCTTCCGGTCGGGTAGGCTGTTCCGGTCTGAAATCCAAGACTTTTACCATAGTCCAGCCACTTTGTCGGACCATAACATACATAACTTCCTTTTCCTGTCAATTCCATGACCCGGGCGCCGGCAAACCAGGTACATCCTCCGGTTCCATAAGGTGCACCGTTTGTGTTGCCCCATCCGCTATTTGTATAAATACTTCCATTTACGTTGATGTTTATGCCGCCTGTCCCATTTCCTTTAATACCGCTGGAGCATGTGGCGTATACATCAGCCCCGGCATTCAGCGCCGGAACAGCAACCGCCAGGACCATGGTCAGGGCAAGCAGCAGCGTATATATCTTCCTCTTCATTTCTCCTCCTTCTTCAGTTCGTCATGAATAAAAAACTACCGGGCTTCACACCGGCAGTTTCATTTTAAGGAGCGAATTATTATCGGACAATGGCCCAGGCAAAAACGGTTCGGATTCGAACAAAAAAAACGGATGTCTTCCGTGAAAATCGGGGCATTCACCGGAAGACATTCACTATCCCATCTGCACGTGCATCGTCACAAGTCTTTCCTGCCGGTCAAAGTGCACGGTCCTGCTGCCTCCCCGGCGGCGAAGGATATCATCTACGATGCGCAGACCCAGACCGTGACCGGGGCCCTCCTTCCGCGTCCGGAAGGTGACCGGCTGCCGGCCATCCATGCGGTTGGAAATCGTCACCGTCAGCATCCCGCCGGTCTGGTTCATTTGCAGGTTCACCTGACGTTCCTCCGTTTTTTCGATGCAAAGGCTGGCCTCTATGGCATTGTCCAGCAGGTTCTGCAGGACGAGGCACAGGTCTTCCTCCGGCGGCAGATGCTTCGGATCTGTGATCTGCAGATCAAACCGGCTGCGAATGCCGGCCTCCTCGCAGCGGCGGGCTTTCAGCTCCAGGATCGAACTCAGCAGAGGCATATCCTGCAGGGGATCCTGCTTCCGCGCCGATCCCGGACCTGCTTCCATCGCCTGCAGAAGCCCGGCCGCATCATGCCGGAAGCGGCGGATTTCCTCCGTACGGCCCGCCAGAGTTCTGCTGTAAACACGGGATACCTCCAGCGCGGTGCGAAGCATCCGGTTTTCTTCCTCCAGAGCATTGATAAAGCGAAATCCTGCCGCCATAACATAGAGCAGAGCGATGATAAAAATAAGTGTCATTGGAACGATCATGCGCTCACCTCCGTCATCAGCCGAATCCGTTTCTCCCCGTCTTCCCAGGCTTCCTTCAGGATCCCCCGGCGCCCGCTCAGATGGCTGTGCAGGAGCATTCCGGGGAAGGCCCTCTTCCTGACACCCTGCAGCCGCAGAACCATGATCAGCTGATTGCGGCGCCGCAGGATCCGCAGATGCACGCAGGTCCGGCTGGTACTTTCAAGCGGTGCCTCCATGCAGATATGCTCCGCCCAGTGGAGCAGAATCCCGGCCAGCTCCGCTGCCTGGCTCCCGGCATCGGAAAGGCTGGCAGTATGAAATGAGATCTCGATTCCCTTTTCCCGAAAGGCCTCTGCGAAGGCAGTCAGTACGGCATCCGTCGCGGGATCCGCGCTGTACTTCCCGCCCCGCAGCCTTTCCAGATACGACTTCATCTGTTCCAGATACCGCTGCATCTCCTCCGTCGAGGCTCCTGCCGTTTCTTCAATGCGCCCTGCGATCTCCTCCAGAGAACGCTGCTGCTCGTACAGTTCCTCCGTCTGAGCCCGGATCGACCGGTTGTAAGCATCGGTCAGGGCTGACTGCTGTCGCAGGACCGTTCTGCGGTTGACCTCCCGGGGGATCTTCACAGTGAGGTATGCGCCGGTTCCCACCGCCGCTGCGAGAAAAACAGCCAGATCCACAAACTGGGAGGCTGTAAAATTGACAATATCGATCACCTGAGTAAAAGTCAGGGCAGAAATCAGGCCAATGATTCCCCCGGCCCAAAGCCCCCTTCTCTGAAAGGCATGATTTCCGATGCGGTGAAGCAGCGAACGGACCAGGTGAAGAAGCACCAGAAAGATGGCTATGCTGAGAAGCAGGGTTCCCAGGGTCTCTCCGGTGGTCATGCCGATGAACGTCAGTTTCCAGTCTTTCTGCAATATCGTATTGATCAGGCTGGAGGCAAGAAAAAACGATGATCCTGTAACGATGTCAGAGCACAGCGCGATACAGCCGATCCCCAGGATATCCCCCTTCCAGGTATAATACAGGACAGCATAGGAAGCGGCGGCTGTCACCAGAAGAAACAGCAGACGCAAACTGGCGAACATACTGCTGCTGACTCCCATATAGACACCGGCATCGAAAAACGCGGACAGCACAGCCTTTGCACCAAAATATACCGCCCAGATCGCCAGGCTGTGCCGCCGCTGGAAGGCCGCGTCCATAATGCGGATGTTCATAAGCATTGCCGCCACCGAAAGCATCGTCCGGTTGACCGTCATCGCAATCAAAGTCATGTCTTCCTCCCCGGTCAGATCGCCGCGTTTTCTGCCCAGGTCAGATAGGCCGTACGAAACGCATTGTTGTACCTGCGGCTGATGATGATCTCCGTCCCATCGTCCAGCAGCAGGCTTTTCGCGTGAATCTCCCGAATGTGGGGAAGGTTGACGATGAAGCTGTTATGGCAGCGGGCAAAGGTCCTGCCCGGGAGCATTTTCTCAAGCTCCGGAATGCGGGCGCGGGTACGGAAGCTGCCGGACTGGGTTCTGATGCAGGTCAGCCGGCTCTGCCGCTCCATGAAGAGGATTTCCCCACAGGCGAGACGAACGATGGTGCCGTCGGATGCGTGAATCACCAGATCTTTCCGGCGATCCTCCTCCAGCTGCTCCAGCTTTTGGAAGACCTCGGGAAGCCGGTCCGCCAGCTGAGGTTTCAGAACATACCAGATGTGTTCCGTCTGGTAGACATCCAGCGCGTAGTGAAGATAGTTGGTAAGATAGATGATCTGACAGGAAGGGAACCGTTCGTTCATTTGTTTCGCAAGGGAAATTCCCTCCGGTCCCTCTTCAAATTCAATATCCATAAAAAAAAGATCCGGTGCCTCCGTCAGCTCCGTAAGCACCGCCGCCGGTTCATCATAGGATCGCAGCTGCAGCTGCAGACCGGCCTCTTTCGCATAATCTTCTATTATTCCGGCTGCCTGCGCCAGCCAGCTGCGGTCATCGTCGCAGATGACAGCTCGTAATTCTTTCATGGATTCACCTCGCGTCCGCAAAACATCGGTCGCATCATTATACAGTTCGATATCTGCGGATGCAAGGTCGCCTCCATCGATTTGCATTTTTTGCACGATTTACGACATTTTTTGCAGGAAAATCAGATCGAAAACCTGTCCCGATACTCCTCGAAGTATCTGGTAAATGTCTCGTCCTTCATCTTCTTCAGACTGGAAAGGTATTTGTGGGTATCGAAGTTCTCGCTGTCCAGTTCGATCATGCCGACGGCGATATTGGAGCAGTGGTCGGAGATACGCTCATAGTTCGTGATCAGATCGTTAAAGACGAAGCCCTTCTCCAGAACGCATTCGCCCCGCTGGAGCCGGTCGACATGGTGGTTCTTCATCTCATCGCAGAGATTGTCGATGAGTTCCTCCAGCGGTTCGACCCGGGCTGCAAGCTCCATATCGCTGTTCACGAAGGCGCTGGTGGCCAGGGAGACCACCTCCGTGATCGCCTCCCGCAGGATCTTCAGCTCGCGGATCGCCGCATCCGAGAACTGCATTTCCTTCTCGTGGATCTCCTGGGCGCACTCCGCCACATTGAGCGCGTGGTCGGAAATACGCTCAAAGTCCGTGATGGAGTGAAGGAACGCGTAGACCTGCTCGTTCTGTTTCTTTGACAGCTCCCGGGCAGAGATCTGTACGATATAGGCACCCAGGCTGTCCTCATAGACATCGACGGTCTTCTCCGCCTTCCGAACCTCCTGGAAGCCTTCCTCCGAATAGTCGTTCAGAAGATCAAAGGCATCCTGCAGACATTGCTGGGTCAGCAGGGCCATGGCATCGATCGCCTGATGGCTCTGTTCCAGCGCCAGGGCCGGATGCTGAATGAACCGCTCCTCGAGATGGGCGATCGGCTCCGGAAGGTCTTCCCCCCGCTTCTCCTCTTCCCGATCCTTGACAATCGCGCAGGCCAGCTTTTCCAGAAGACCGACGCAGGGGAAGAGAACGACAACGACGACAAACCGGAACATGGTGTTGAGCAGCGCCATGCTTACCGCCGACAGTGTGAAGCCCATCAGCGCGAAATGAAGCACTGCGTTGAGGGCATAGAAGACGACGCCGCAGATGAGCGCGCCGAAGAAATCGATGAGCAGGTGAACCAGCGCCGTGCGGACACCGTTGACGTTGGCGCCGAGGGCACTGATCAGAACCGGTACCGCTCCGCCAACCGCGATGCCCAGCAGCATCGGAAAGGCCTCCTGGAACTGGAGCACTCCGGTCATGGCCAGCGCCTGCAGGATACCGACAGCCGCCGCCGAGCTCTGGATCAGCGCCGTGAAGGCCATGCCGACGAGGATGCCCAGGATCGGATTCGCCATCGCCGTGAGGACCTGCATGAAGGAATCGGTTTCGACAAACGGCTTCACCGCGTTGGTGATCGCCGTCATGCCGTACATTAATACCGCGAATCCCATGAGGATCTCCCCCACCTGATTCTTGACCTGGGATTTGGTGAATTTGCGAAGATAGATACCGATTATCGCGACAATGCCGGTGATGGTAGCGGTGGACAGCAGCGCGACCCAGCCGCCGGCCCCCTCAATGGCGGAGAGGCAGACGATCCATCCGGTGATGCTGGTGCCCAGGATGGACCCCAGTATGATGCTCACCGCCTGCCGGAACTTCATCATGCCGGAATTGACGAAGCCGATGGTCATAATGGAAGTTGCCGATGAGGACTGGATGACCGCCGTCACCCCAACTCCCAGAACCATGCCCTTGAACGCGTTGCTGGTGAGCTTGTACAGAAACAGCTCCAGTTTGTCTCCGGCGACCTTCTTCAGACCGTCGCCCATGAGCGTGATCCCGAACAGAAACAGCGCGATCCCGCCGAAAAAAGCTATTACGCTTACGATGATCATATCTTCTCCTTCTACTAAACCCTCTACAATTCTAACCTCATAACGGTATAGAATTCAATGGTGTTTTGCTTCGGGAGGAGATTTTTTGTGAAATGGCCGAAATTGTGCAGGCATGGTTTAAACCGTTTGAATGCCTGAGCCATTGCCCATCTGATACTCGATGTTATCAGGGACGGGTTTTCGGCGGAATCTATGAAGATACCGTGTTGTCAAGGGGGATTTTCCTCTTCCGCTGCAGTATCAATCCTGATCCAAGAATCAGGATGCTGCCGAGGATCGTGAAGAGCTGTGTGCCGGGGCCACCGGCGGAAGGAAGCTCGTAGCCGGCATTATTAGTGTTGGTCACCGTATCCGTTCGGCGCTGTATATAGAGATCATCACCCGAAAGTGTCTGAACATCACCCTGTGCATAGGAGACTACATAGGTGTTGGCTGGCGTCTCGCCAGGTATAACCATCGTTTCTCCATCAAAAACCGGCGTCACAAGATCGCCCTCGACGACCACTTCTCGTACCACATAGTTCTCCAGACTGTCATTGGCAGGCAATTCCAGCAGCCACACAGCGCTGACTGACGGAGCTTCTATGGTTTGAACAGGATCGCTCTTCAAAACCTCTCCCCGCGTGGCCAGGGTCTCTGTATCCCCTTCCCTTCGATAGAGCGCCACCGTCACAGGGCCATGCACCGCGACGTATTCACCACTCTCCCAAACCTTATTGACAGTGATGCTGCTATAGCAATGATTGGTGATAGTCATCTTTGCATCCTCGCGCAGTTTGATCCGGCCATCCGCGCCGGGAACATCGGCGGGGTCACAGGAGCCATTATCCAATTCCTTTGAAACAAAGACGTAACCCGTCGGATTTCGGATCTCCTCGACCAGGAAATCCGTCCCTGCCAACAAGCCCTTGATGACTACGGTATAGCCGTCGGGGATGCCGGCGATGGTTCCATACTGGCCGGATTCGCTGCACACTACGGGCTCGGTGCCCTGATCCGTCAGCGCGCCGTCCACATAGGCAAAGTAGTGCTCCTGCCCCTCGATTTCCTTCACCACGTAATATTTGCCACGGCTGTAATTGGTCAACGCGCCATCCGCGCCTTCCAGCATGACCCTGAATTCAAAGGTTGCCTGCTCGTCGACGGGGTTTTCCACCCGTTTTGTGATGCGCAGATCCTTCAGGTTGGCCGGGGAGCAGCGGTTGACAAACTGCACACGCTGCCGCTGCATGATGGTCTTGGCGCTGCTGACGGCGGTGATGGCCTCATCCTCCGGGATGCCTCCTTCGCCGCCCATGTCCGCCTCGTTGATCATCACGGTATCGTAATACGCGCCGCTGACATCGATTTCCTGCACGAAATAGGGCACATCATCGGGAATTCCCGAGAACACGCAGGCCTCGCCGGGCTTGAGATAGAACACGTGGTCGTATTCCTTATCGCTAATTGACACGCCATCGTGGAAATCCATCGCGCCACCGCCTTCATAGTTCACGGTGACGGGACTGGAGGATATTTGAACGCCGGGATACAGCGGAACGTTCTGCCCGTCGATGACCGCAAAGGCCTGGTAGGCGAACTGCACGTTGGCATAGTCCGCCTGATCCGTGCCGCTGAGCTGCTTTTCGACTGCAAAGGTCCCGTTCTCTACCACGGGCAGATTGAATCGCACCTTCAGGGTGGACGCGCCGGAGCCGCGCTCTTGATAAAAAATCTTCATGGTGTGGCCCGAGTAATCCCGGAAGGTGTCGCCCTGGAAGTATTCGTCCGCCAAACTATCGTTCCATGCCGTGCCGTCCGGGAATATCCCTGCATCCTTAAAGGCCTGCCGCAAGGTGGTTTTGACGCCGCCCGCGTCCACCACGCCGGTGCTGAAATCGATGTAACCGGACACCGAGCTGTGGATGCCGCCGATGTCCAATACCAGCACGCCGTCGATGTAGACCCACAGATCGTCGTCACCCATGAACTCATAGACGACTGGCGAACCGTTTGTGTCCAAGCCGTCCCGGGCCTGCAGAAAGTTGGCCTCGATCACGGTACCGAACTGATAGTCGATCGTCTTCTCCTTCATCAAGTACATCGTATCCCGGAGCATCGGGTTTTCCAGGGACACCCAGCCGAACAGCGTGTCGTACAGGTGAGTGTTGGTACCCGGCTTGGACACGTCCAGATTGTTGTAGGGCAGGAAGTTCCCACGGTAATAGGAGGACACCGCCCCGCCCGCACCGTTTTGCGGAATGCCCGTCTCCTGGTACACAGTGAAATCACCGGACGCCGCGTCGTAGTGGGCGAAGTTGTTGAGGGCATTGTACTCGTAATACCCCGTGGCGTCATAGACGCTTTGCAGGAACAGGTGGTTCGCATCGCCCCTGTAATTGGCGCTGTTATAAATTGTCGAGAAATGCTTCCCCGTGCGCGATACCGGCCATCCGTCCGAATCCAGGACGGGTGCCAGCAAGCCCTGTTTGAACGTGCCATCCTTATACCAGGTATCGTCGTTGAACAGATTCATCGAAGCCCGGCTGGAGAAGTCATACATGCTGATCTTAATGCCCGCGGCAGCGCTATTCACCGTGTCCACAGGATGAAGCACGCCCGTTTCAAATTCCACAGCTTCTGCAAAGGAGAACAACGCAGAGTCGCTGCCATCGCAGGGTGCCAGCACGCGGTCGATGATGTCGGGAGACAGCCCCACGTATTTCTTGGCTTCGTCGTCCCATGCCTCAATTATTGTGTTGGCTCCGCTTACATCCACCAGCAGTCCCTGAGGCGATTTGGACAGTATACCGCCGACCTGCGGTGCAAGATAGTTGCCGGTTGCAGGATTATAGAAATCGTAGTAGCCGGTGGGATTGCCGTCATCGTCCTTGTACTCATACAGGTACCAGGTGGTGGACTTGTCCGTTCGATAGCCCACATAGTCCCCGTCGTCAAAGGCATAGACGAGGCTGCCGTCTCCCGCAACCACATAGTCTTCATATGCGCCGATTTCCTCGTTGTATGCCCGCTGGTAGATCACATAGGATTTACCGCCCTCCAGCTCCGAAGCGTTGCGCTTTTGCGCCGTGAACTCAGGGTATACCACACTGTCCTCCGAGGCGTACAACGCGAAGCGGGTGTTGCTGTCCGTGCTCTTCGCGGCCTGGAAGCCGCCCTCCACCGAGCCCCAACGGTTGCTGATAACATACGCGGTTTCGTCCGCGCAGCGCAGGCGGATATAGCCGCTCAGGTTGCCGCTGCTGTCGATGGGATACACCTCGATCAGACCGGGCGTATCGCTCACCGTCAGAGAGCCGGTCGTCAGGTTCATATATTGGCCGTCATCGCTTCGGATATAATACAGGTTGTCCCGCACGTGTTCGAAGGTCCAGACCGTAATGGGAATGTCGGACTCCACCTTGCCGTTGGCCTCGGTCACGGCGGTCAGAAGGCCCTCCTCCAGCACATTGACATAGGTCCCCTTCAACATATTTGCGTTTATGGATTCGGACAATAACGCGACCTTGTTGCTCCCGTTATCCCTGACGATCGCGAAGGACTGGCCGTTTAAGGAGCCAATGTAGTTTGCCTGGCCGAAGGCAAAGGTGGAGAAGCTGTCCGTTTCAAAGGAGAAGGTGTCGCTTTCCATTTTCTCTATCGGCAGCACCTCCGCGTCTCCTTCCGGGAGATGGACGATCTCGAACACAGCATCATCCTCCAACGACACCAGGTCCGCATATCGCACCGTCACCAGAACCGGATCGTCGGGTTCGATGCGCTCGCCCTCATAGAGGATGTCGATATTGAACAGCCGCGCGCCGGAAATGAATGCCAGGTTGTTTTCGTCAGACAATGCCCGCATCATGCGGTCGATGCCTTCCGCATATTCTTCTCCTTCCTCTGACACCTCGGAGACGGAAAGCTGAGCGCCGTCCGGAATCTCTGCACGATCATCATATGTCACAGTGATTTCCCAGGTATCACCCCTGGTATCGATCACAGTCTTTTTGATCTGAGCATAAACCATGGCATAGACGGAGAAATGCTCCGCGTTAAAAACGGTTTCTGCTGTTCCGGTCTCCAAAGTGACAGCAGGAAATATAAGGCTGTAAGCAGTCACAAAAACAACAACACAAGCCATAATCGCTGCAAGTCTGCGAAACGCACAACTATGTCTTTGGGCACTTATCAATGCATTGGCTTTCTCATTCAATCTCTCCCGTTGCTTCATCTATATCTTATATCTTTCTCTCCGCAAAATCTCATTCAGTCAAACAGCCCGCCGCAAGCAGCGGGGCATAGTAGATGTATTTTACTCTTGAGGTTTTTTTGAAACAACGAAGCTGGGATAATTGTCATCTGTAAGGTGATAATTGTTCCATTATTCTTGACGTGACATGGTATACTTTTCCTGGAGGTGATCGTCTTGAATATCGCTTTGGTAGATGACTCTGAATCGGATCGTATGCAGCTGGAAAGCATCCTGAAGGAATATAACTCGATCCACCAGCTTGACATGGTCTTTCACCATTTTTGCAGTGGAGAGGACCTGCTGGCGCACTACCAGCCTTTCAGGTTTGCTGTCATTTTCCTGGATATTTATATGGAGAATATGAGCGGGATCGAAACGGCGAAGAGAATCCGTAAGGTGGATGATGATGCCGTGCTGGTTTTTCTGACGTCAAGCGAGGCACACCGTTCAGACGCTTTTTCGGTTTTCGCATCAGCCTATCTCGAAAAACCGTGCTCGAATGAGGAGGTATTCCGAACGGCGGATCACCTTCTTCGTCTTTATACCAAAAATGATCGGCGTTTCTCCTTCTCCTTCGATCGGAAGGATTACAGTCTCTTCTTTTCTGACATCATTTCACTGGAGACGGACAGGAATTATCTTTTGATTGAAGATTGCGACGGCAATAAGTTCCGCACACGCATGACCTTTTCCGCTGCGGAGAGCCAACTGGACAGCCGTTTTCTGACGCTGATGAAGGGGATCGCTGTCAATATGGATCACATTCAGCAATTTACAGAGAATCAGTGCATCATGCAGAGGGGGCGCTGTTTCCCCCTTCCCGTCAGGCAACAGCGGGAGCTGAAGCAAAAGTGGCTGAATTATAAATTCAGCCAGATCCGCGAGAACGCAGCGATGCAGGGGGGCTGTTTATGATCCTTGATATTTTGCTTTCCTACCTGGTTATTATCCCGGCGGGGATCCTCTGCATTCTTCCCATGATGGAACATATTAAGCGCGGACACAGGAGATTTTTTGTTCGTACAGGCTTTGTATTGATTGTCTCCGTCCTCTTCCTGTCCTTCATGGATTATGCCTTCCACGCAGAGGCCAACAGCTATCTGCTGCTGATCCTTTTCCTGCTGTTCATGGTCTATCACCTCAGTCTGAACGTCCATATCAGTCAGTCCCTCGCCATTTTTTGCAGCGCGGTCGCCCTGCTGTCCATCCTTTCCAATCTTGCGGAATGCCTTTCTGTGCTCTGTGAGCCGGTTTGGGCATTGGCGGGCCAGAATCGGGGGCATAGTCTGATCCAGATTGCCCTCAGCATCCTGGCTGTAGC
The DNA here is from genome assembly GCA_017459895.1 of Bacillota bacterium. Taxonomy (GTDB): domain Bacteria; phylum Bacillota; class Clostridia; order Peptostreptococcales; family Anaerovoracaceae; genus Lentihominibacter. Next base: position 73,393 of record JAFUCA010000007.1, read on the forward strand.
TCTGCTGGCCCGTCCTTATGCCAGAAGAGGGTGTATGCTGATCAACAACATGACCACGCCCAGAGTCTGGTATACGACAATCTTTGTCTCCGGGGCGTTTTTCGCCATCAACATGCTGCTCCTGCAGCTGGAACCTGACACCGTCGGCCAGCGAAGCAAAGTCCTTTTCACGCTTCTTCTGCTTGCGCTTCTAATACTCTGGCTTCTGTTACAGGCTTTGTTTATTTTTATCGTGCTGGGAATCATCGATCAGCAAAGCGCAAGGGAGCGCCTTCAAATCCTTGAGATGCAGGAGAGCCAGTTTGCAGCGCAACAGCGGTACATCAAGGCCACCGAGCGGGTCCGGCATGACTTTCGACAAAGTGTTATGACGCTGTCTGAACTCTATGAAGCCGGAAACTATGAGGCGCTGGGCAGTTATTTAAAGCAGTACGTCAAGTCGATTCCCCCAAGCGAAGTGACCATGTTCTGTGAAAACACCGCGCTGAATGCTCTTTTGAACTTTTACGTTCACATTGCGGAGCAGAATCAGATCCGCTTTACGATCCAGGTAAATCTTGACAACCGACAGCCGGTCACCGATGTTGACCTGTGCAATATGGTCGGAAACATATTGGTAAACGCGGTCATTGCCTGCCAGCGGACGGAACATCGCTTCATTCAACTCAGCATTTTGACAGAAGAAAACGTCAACCTATACATCGTCGCGGTCAACAGCTTTGACGGGAAGGTACGGAAAAAAGGCGAAAAATATCTTCCCGTCAACCGTGAGGGTTCCGGTCTCGGCCTGGCCTCCATTTCTTCCACGGCAGAAAAGTACGGCGGAACGGCGCAGTTTTCTCACGACAATAATCGTTTTTACAGCAACATCGCCATTCCGCTCACATAATGATCGAATGGCCAATTGGGAGGAGCCTTCGGGTTCCTTCTGGCAGCGGTTCTTGGAGGAGAGGGTAGGTAAATGACCATAGAAGGACAATTTTAGGACAATAGGCTTAGCGGTATTCCCGTATCAGGGCATACAAAAGACCGCTGCAGATTATGCAACGGTCTCTCAAAATCCTTTGATATAAGGCTTTCGAGCTTAGCCGAAGTATCTCTTCAGCAGACCTTCGAATGCCTTGCCGTGTCTTGCCTCGTCGCGCGCCATCTCGTGAACGGTGTCGTGAATTGCGTCCAGACCCAGCGCCTTCGCCTTCTTCGCCAGATCGGTCTTGCCTGCGGTAGCGCCCCACTCAGCGTCGACTCTCATTTCCAGATTCTTCTTGGTGCTGTCAGTGACGACCTCGCCCAGCAGCTCCGCGAACTTGGCTGCGTGCTCTGCTTCTTCCAGAGCTGCTCTTCTCCAGTACTCGCCGATCTCAGGATAGCCTTCTCTGTACGCGACTCTCGCCATCGCCAGATACATACCGACCTCGGAGCACTCGCCATTGAAGTTGTCTCTGAGACCCTGAATGATCTCCTCATCCACGCCCTGGGCAACGCCGACCACGTGCTCTGCAGCCCATTCTCTCTCGCCTTCTTCTACCTTGTTGAATTTCTCAGCAGGTACGCCGCACTGAGGGCACTTCTCCGGGGGAGTATCGCCTTCATGGGTATAACCGCATACGGAACATGTCCATTTCATAATCGTTTCCTCCTTTTGCAATTGTCATTGATGATAGTGTACTATTTGAGTCCAAGTTAGTCAACGCTTACAGCAGTGTCTGATATTGACGTTTTGCCCGCTGTCTTCACAGGACTTTCACTTGTCCCCTCGCAATGAAAATTGTATAATATAGTCTATGAACAGAGCACGAATGATCATCGTCCTCTGCATCCTCGCCCTTACAGCCTTTGCGCTCAGCGGATGCACGACGTTTAACAACTTCAAGGAAGCATTCATCGACGATACGGCGGATCAGTCGCAGGTCATCAGCATCGGCGTCTTCGAGCCGACCTCGGGCTCCGATAAAGATGGTGCAAAGGCTGAGCTGGCCGGGATCGAACTGGCTCACGAGATGATGCCGGAGGCGGACGGCCACGAGATCAAACTGATCTATGCCGACAACAGCTCCGATATCGACGCGGCAGAGACAGCCATCAACACGCTGCTGGCCAAGAATCCGAACGTGGTCCTGGGAAGTTACGGCGCGATCTACTCTCTGGTTGCAGCGGAATACATCGAGGAAGCGAAGGTTCCGGCGATTGCGATCACCAATACGAACCCGCTGATCACCAGGAACAACAGCTACTACTTCCGTGTCTGCTACATTGAGGCGACCCAGGGCCGGCTGCTGGCTCAGTATCTGGACTCCACCGGCGAGAAGAAGGCAGGCATCCTGCTTCCGGAGAAGGACGATGCCGCCACCGCCATGGCAACGGCGTTCTCGAATGAATTCAAGGATCTGACCGGAGGCGACGACGCGATCGCTTACTATGAGAAGTACACAACCGGGGACACCGACTTCTCGAAGCCCCTGGCGGCCCTCAAGAAATCAAAGGTCAAGAGCGTCCTCCTGCCGGGAGAAATGGTCGATGCAGCCAACATCATCAAGGAGGCCAGTGCGATGGGCCTGGATGTGACCTTCCTGGGGACCACGAACTGGGGCAGCAGCGACTTTCTCGACGCGATCACTACCGATGAGAACGGCGAACCGCTGAACACGGTCGATCCTCAGAAACTGGCTTTCGTCCAGTTCTTCGCCGTGGACAGCGACAGCGAGAAGGAACCCGCCAGGATCAGCAAGGCCCGGGAGGCTTTTCTGGACGCCTACCATCAGAAGTACGGCGAATCCGAGGAGCCGGATGAGGCCGTCGCCCTGGGATACGATGCCTACGGCATTGCGATCGACGCGATCCTCCGTACGTCGAACGGAAGTCAGCTGCCCGACGGACAGGCCATCCGGGATAAACTGCTGTCTAAGAAATACGAATTTGACGGCGCTTCCGGCGTCATCCGCTTTAACAAGAAGGGCGACCCCAAGAAAACAGCCTATATCAGCACGTGGGAGAACGGCGCCATCAAGGCGATCTACACCATCGAGGCTGATGAGCAATAAATGAAAGGAGAATTCCCATGGAGAAAAAAATCAACGAAGCATTGGATCAGATCAGACCTTTTCTGCAGAGAGACGGCGGAGATATTGAGTTTGTAGAATATACAGATGACAATATCGTGAAAGTCCGTCTGCAGGGCCACTGTGCCGGATGCCCCGGCGCGCAGATGACCATCAAGGGCGTTGTTGAGAGGATCCTTCAGGAGAGCTACCCTGAGGTCAAAGGCGTAGAGGCTGTTCAGTAGTATGAGCCATACGGACCTGGAACAGATCAGAAGCAGGATCGAAGAATATCGGACAGAGATGGTTTCCTCTCTGTCCGCTCTCATATCTATCCCCAGTATCGCCGTCCGGACGAAGGGACCCGACCCTTTCGGAGCCCCTGTCCAGCAGGCCTATGAGGCCATGCTCCGGATGGGTGCCGATGCCGGTTTTCGTACCTTTGATGCGGATCATTTCGGCGGGCACATCGATTTCGAAGGCGCCGGCGAAGGCATTTTCGGCATCGTCGGCCACCTGGATGTCGTTCCCGAGGGGGATGGCTGGGATTTCGATCCCTACGGAGGCGAAGTCATTGACGGCTTTGTCTGCGGCCGGGGGACCATGGACGATAAGGGACCGGTGATTGCTGCGTTTTATGCGATGAAGGCGCTGCGCGACTGCGGCTTTATCCCGAAAAAAACCGTACGCATGATCCTCGGCCTCGATGAAGAGACCGAATGGGAAGGAATGCGCCACTATCTCGCCTTCGCAGAGGATACACCGGACAGCGGTTTCACACCGGATGCCGACTTTCCCGTCATTCACGGGGAGATGGGCATACTGGTATTTGATATTGCCCGTAAATTCGGCCGCACGCAGAACAAAGGCCTGCAGCTGCGCTCGGTGCGGGGCGGAACGGCAGCCAATTCCGTGGCCGACAGCGCCCGGGCGGTCGTCTATCGGGACGACGGCGGCGGCTACGAGGATATCCGAAATATCATCTCCGCGCTGCGGGAATCCACCGGCTGGAAGATCCACACCAAGGGAATCGGCAAGAGTCTCGAAATCCGTACGGCCGGACAGGCTGCGCACGGTGCGAAGCCCGGGCAGGGGCTGAATGCGATCTCCATTTTAATGAACGTGTTCAGCTATCTGAACTTCGCCAGCGACGATGTGACGGAGTTTATCCGTTTCTATAATGATCACATCGGCTTTGATCTCCACGGCGAGCGGATCGGCTGCGCCATGGAGGACGAGCTCTCCGGTCCGCTGGTCTGGAACGTTGGCATGATCGATCTGGATCCCGGATCGGTGCGCCTGACCATCAATGTCCGATATCCGGTCACTGCGGAGGATGTGCAGGTTTACGAGGGCATCACGCGCATTATCGCTCCCTTCGACCTGGGCATCATCAAGGGGAAGCATCAGCCTCCGATCTACATCCCAGCCGATGATCCGATGATCGTCACCCTGATGGATATTTACCGCCGGGCGACCGGGGACGAGCAGAGCCAGCCTTTGGTTATCGGGGGCGGAACGTATGCCCGGGCCATGGATGGGATCGTTGCGTTCGGCGCGCGGTTTCCCGGAGGGCCCGAGCTTGGCCACCAGAAAAACGAGAAGATCTCGGTAGACGATCTGGTTCTTCTGGCGAAGATCTACGCAGAGGCGATCGCAGCTCTGGCGGGGGAAGCGTCCGGCGATGAAGCGTCCGGAGGCGAAGCTCCCGGAAACGAAGCTTCCGGAGACGAAGCCGGGGCAGCGAAGGAGGACTGAGGATGAAATCCGGCGGCGGATCCTTCATAGCGAAAGTGAAAGCAGGCAGAACGTTCCTGACGATTCTGTCCTGTTCGATTGCCCTGTCCCTGGTGCTGGCCGGTGTCTACCTCTATGTTTCCGACATCACTTCCGATGTCACGATCCAGATCGACAACAAGATCGCGCCCTGTCAGAGCCGTCAGGAGACCGTGGGAGAGGTGCTTTCCGACATTGGCTTTGAGGTGGGCGAATACGATATTGTGGAGCCCTCTCTGGACACTCCGGTAAACGATGACACCGACATTCGCGTGCAGCGCGTCGTCAAGGAAGAGGAGCAGGTCGAGGAGGCCACCGATTACAAGACGGTCAAAGAAGATGACGCGTCTCTGAACAAAGGAACGACGGAAGTCGCCCGGAACGGTAAGAAAGGCCGGGATCTGGTCACCTATCTGGTAACCTATACCTCCGGAGAAGAAACCGCCCGGGAAGAGATCGGCCGAAAGACCATCAAAAAACCCGTCGATAAGATCGTTCACGTGGGAATCCGTGAGACCATCGACGGGTTTGCCTATACCCGCAAAGAAGTATTTCAGGCGACTGCCTACACCGGCGGCGGCAGAACCGCTACCGGCACCCGCGCCCGCGTCGGCGAGATCGCCGTTGACCCAAGGGTCATCCCCCTCGGCACCTCCGTCTATGTAGAAGGCTTCGGGGTGCTCCGCGCGGAGGATACCGGCGGCGCCATCAAAGGACATATCATTGATATTTACATGAGTTCCAATTCCGCCTGCCGCCGCTTCGGCCGGCGCAGCGTCACGGTTTACCTGCCGTAGATTTTCTTTCGTCTTCAGGCAGGTTTTTTATTTCGCCCGCAGATCCACCATCAGATCGTCGTAGGACATGCACATGACGGTATCCGGGTTCACCTTGGTCCACACGGACTGATCCCCGCCGCTGCCGTTATAGAGGATGACCTGCTCCGAATCGTTCAGCATGCTTCTGAATTCATCAATGTACTTATTGTAATCGATCTCTTCCTCATTCTGCAGATACTTGGAATCATCGTTCTCGCCTTCGCTGTAGGTCGTGTCGATGGACCCTTCGATCAGGTTTTCTCTCCGGCATCCGCCGTTCAGATTGAGGTTATATTCGTTGGTACTATCCCAGGAATCATTGCCGTGAATGATATTGGCATAAATGGAGAACCTGCCGTTTTCCTTGTTGTTGAAGATCGCATAGCTGGAATCGCTGGAGGATACATCGTAGAACGCGTCGTGGTACTGGGTACCCCGGTTCTTGCACTCGTAGGTCACCTCCTTGGCCTTATTGTCCACGGTGGTGTAGATGTGCAGCTTGCCGTAGCCGTAATATTCTCTCGTAAAGAAGAACAGTTCCGGCTTCATATCGCCGTTGACGTCACAGACCGCCACCGATGCCTGCACCCGCTCCTCGTATCTGCGAATGTCGGACTCATTGTCCTCCAGCACCTTGATGTATTCTTTTTTCCATTTTCTCGAGGTCAGGACCTTGAGGTCCGCCTTCATCTGCTTGAAGGATTCTTCATCCCCGGTGATCTCGATCGCCCGCTTGATCAGCGCCTTCGCGTCGACGTACCGCTGCTGCGCGATGTACATCTCCGCCAGTTCCACGTACAGCTGGGTATCCTCGGGGCGCTGCTCCATCAGCTTCAGGTACTGCGCCTCGGCCTCTTCGTATTTCTCGGACGCCGCCAGCTGCTCAGCCTGTTTGACCGATGCGGCATACGCTTCCTCCGCCAGCTGCCGCTCATGGGCCTGATGGATCATCACACCGGCAATGCTCGCCACAATGGCTGCGACGATTGCGATCACAACAATGAGACGGATCTTCTCTTTGGTGAGAATCGGCGGTTTCGCGGGCGCACCGTCATAAGGCTCGTAGTTCCTGATCCTGTAGAAGGACGTCTCCTCCTCCGCTTCAGCATCTTCCGGATCCTCCTCCGCAGCATCCGCACGGTCTTCCGGCAATTCTTCTCCCGGCTCCGCCGCCTCCTTCAGGTCCTCTTCGGACCAGTGGAATCTGGCTGTATCCGCCAGCTTATCCTCGATCTCCTGCTCCGGCAGAGGTTCCGCCGGTTCGGGCGCAGGTTCCGGCTGCTCCGGCTCCGGTTCGGACTCTACGGGTTCTTCCCCGTCTTTGGGCTCTGCGGAAGCATCTTCATCTTCAGGCCCTGCGGGAGCATCGAAGATCTCTGATTCTTCCGGAGCATCGACCGTTTCTGGCGCCGCAGGCTCCAGGTCTTCCCCGGTTTCCTCCGGCTCTCGTTCCAGTGTCTCCTGGAAGTCGCTTTCGTCCTGCTGCCCATACCAGAATCCGGGACGCTGGATCAGATCCTCCTCCAGCTCCCGTTCTTCTTTCTCTCTTTGACGCTGCAGCTCTTCCTGCCGCTCCTGTTCCTGCTGCCGCCGCGCTTCCTCGTCCCTCTGGCGCTGTTCTTCCTCGCGCCGGCGCTCTTCTTCTTTTTGTTTTTCCCGGAGCTCCTTTCGCTCCTCGTACTCTTCTTTTTTCTGGTGCAGCTGCTGCTTCGCCTTCTCAGCCGCCCAGCCGGTTCCGGTTCTGACATTCTTCCCCAGATCCCCCAGCAGCGACTTCGCCTTATCCACGTACAGCTTCGCCTGCATCTGTGCGTCATCTACCGGCTCCTCTGAATCCTGAGGAAGCTCGGTATTCCGCGGCTGCGTATCCTGCGGTTCTGTATCCTTCGGAAGCTCCATATCCGGAGCTTCCGGCTCCGGCGATAGCTCCGGCACATCGGGCTGGACCGGCAGTTCCGGTTCTTCAAAAGCTGCCGGAGCTTCTCCCTCTTCCGGTTCATCTGAGTATACAGATATCTCCGGTGCCCTCGGAGTTTCATGCTCCGCAGGTCCTTCCGCCGGCTCCTCCGCTTCCTGCACTATAGACTCGTCCTGCCCGGCCGGTGCTCCCGGAGCACCGAACTCTTCCGGCTCGTCCGTCAGCTCAGACTCCTCCGGCTCGTCCGTCAGCTCAGACTCCTCCGGCTCGTCTTCTCTTTTCTCAAATTGCTGTTTCACCTTGTCGGCGGCCCAGCCGGTTCCGGTCCTGACGTTCTTCCCCAGATCGCCCAGCAGAGATTTCGCCTTCCTCAGATACGGCTTCGCCTGTTCGGCTGCTTCCTCCGCCATGTGTCTCAGATCCGGCCTGTCGTGGTGCTCCGACACGGCTTCTCTTTCTGCCGGCTCCGGCAGCTCTGCCTCTTCCGACGTTTCAAAAGGCTCCTGTGCCCCCGCCGGTTCTTCCGGTTCCTGTGGCTCAGCGGTTTCTATTGGTTTCTCAGGCTCTTCCCAGTCATCCCAGCTGCCTTCTCCCGCGGTATCCTCCGGCGGTTCCCACCATACCGGATCCACCGGCACCGAAGCGGCCTGCGGCACATCTTCGGACACCTCAAACTCGACGGCGTCCTCCGGGACAAGATTCATCACAGCGATCTCATCCGGATTCAGACCCGTCGGTGCTCCGCAGCTTTCGCAGAATATACTATCGTCAGGAATGATCGCCTGGCAGTTTCTGCAAATCACGTTCCTTCCTCCTTGTTATCCCTCGGCTCCATCTGCCCGTCTGCGGGATCCTATTTCATGAATCCCATCGAACGGAGGATCGGCGCTTCTACCGCCTTTCCCTTTGCTACCGAAACGAAGCAGATGATCCTGACAACCATCAGAATGATCATACATATGGCCGCTGCTCCCGGAACGATCAGTGTCCAGCAAAGGAGCACACTGATGACGGCCAGCACCGCTTCTGTGATGGCGATCTTCAGCCCCTGACGCATATGAAAATCCGCATAGGGGGAATCCTTTCCTGCCAGCAGCGCGATGATGACACCGACCGCCCCCAGCATATAAGCCGCCATCGCTGTGACCTTATTGCGTGAAATGTCTTCTTCCTCGAATTCACTCGTATGATCCCATCCGGGGCCGTCCAGCCGGTATGTGTAGGTTGCATTCTGCGCAGTCTCCTGCTGTGTCTGCCGTTCTTCCTCGACCAGCACCGCGGGCATTGCCTGCTCATCATAGTTCTCTCCGCCGGTCGGAGGTCCCCACGAATAATCGGTCCCCTCAAATACCGGGGCGGGCTGCTCCTCCTGCAAAGGCTGATCCTTCCCATTCATTTCATCCTGTCCGGGAACCTCCTGACGGGGTTCTTCCGGCGGCGCGGACGGAATCTTCGTACCGCATCTCCTGCAGAACTTCGCTGTATCTGCGACTTCCACTCCGCAGTTTGGACAAATCTTCATAGTAGGCCTCCCTGTATACTTCGTTTCGGCTTTTACCGATTTCACTTCTTGTTACATTATTATGTTTAGTATACCATATATAGTGATTTCGCACCACAAAAGATCTAAATAAAAAGCCGGATATCAGGACTTCGTTCCCTTTTTCCTGCGAATTGCGATATAATGAGACGTACGGGTTTTCACAGGACCCGAATACGAAGGAGGCTCATCAGAAACATGGCACGGGCTGTGATCATCACATCTTATCTGGAATATCCGGTGGATATCCCCGCTCTTCTCGCCCCGGAGGACTACATCGTCTGTCTGGACGGCGGGTATGATATCGCCTGCGCGCAGGGGATCCGGCCCCACCTGTGGCTGGGCGATTTTGATTCTCTGCAGTGCTCCCTTCCGGAAGAGGGCGCCGGCGGCTCCATGGAGATCCGGCGGTATCCCCCGGAAAAGGATTTCACGGATCTGGAGCTCTCCTTCCGGGTTCTGGATCCCGGAAAAACACCGGAACTGCTGGTGATCGGAGGCCTCGGCGGCCGGCTGGATCAGACCCTCATCAACATTCAGATGCTGCAGCGATACACAGCCGTCCCGGCTGTTTCAGTCCCGGCGGATTCCGGCCAGGCGGATCCGGATCCGAAATACCGGCGCATCGAGATCCTCGACGGACACAATCGCTGTTTTGCCATCCATGGGGATGAAGATGCTCCGCAGCCAGACGGCCCCTGGATCTATACGATCCCGCGGGAGACGGGCTGTTATCTCTCCCTGCTCCCTCTGACGGAAGAATGCTCCGGTCTCACCCTGCGAAAGGTTCGCTATCCTCTGGAGGAAGCCGCCCTTCACCGGGGAGCATCGCTGAGCATCAGCAACGAATTCACGGATGCTCCCGCCGAGCTTCGGCTCCGCCGCGGCTGTCTTCTGGTCGTCATAACAAGGGGCAATGCAGCTGATCAGCTTTAACAATCGACAAATCACAAAGGAACGACAAGCAATGACACGAGAATTATTGATGGGAAATGAAGCGATCGCCATGGGCGCGCTCGCCGCGGGCGTGCAGGTCGTAGCGGGATATCCCGGCACACCGTCTTCGGAAGTGCTGGAGACGATTGCAAAACGCAATCCCGGCGGCGTCCATGTGGAATGGTCTGTCAACGAAAAGGCCGGTGCGGAGGTGGCTGCCGGCGCGGCATACAGCGGCGCCCGTTCCATGGTCACGATGAAACAGATGGGGCTGAATGTAGCCTCCGATCCGGTCATGTGCGTGAATTACATCGGCGTCAAGGGCGGCATGGTGATCTACGTCGCCGACGATCCGGGCCCGATCTCATCCCAGACGGAACAGGACACACGCCATTTCGGAAAGTACGCCCGCATCCCGGTCTTCGACTGCGACAGTCCGGAGCAGGCGTTTCAGGCGGTGCAGGATGCCTTCGCCTTTTCTCAGGCCCACGAAACGCCGGTGATCCTGCGCTCCACGACCCGGGTATGCCATGCCTGCGCAGACGTTGACGTGCCGCAGATCGAACCCCCGGCTGCTCCAGAAGGCTTCGTCAAGGACCCGAAGTGGGTCATCTTCCCGGGACTTTCCTATCGCAACAAGCAAAAGCTGGTCCGCCGGGAAGCGGAATTCGCGGCGGAGTTTTCCCGCTACAGCGGAAACACGATCGAAGGTTCCGGTCCCATCGGGATCGCCTGCGGCGGGATCAGCTACGCCTATGTGAAGGAGGCGCTTTCCCTGCTGGAAGCCCCCGCCAGGGGAGCCTCTTCTGCCCGGGATTCCTTCACCGTGCTGAAGATCGCTACGCCCTACCCGTTTCCGGCGGATCTGGCGGAGACCTTCCTGGATTCGGTGCAGCGCGTGATCGTATTCGAGGAACTGGATCCCTTCATCGAAGATGCCCTCATCTATGAACAGGGCCGCCGGGAAGGATCCAGGCGGATCCCCATCGAGGGCAAACGAACGAATACGGTTCCTGCCGCCGGGGAACTCTCGGTCACGACCGTCGCCGAAATCCTGCGCCGGATCCTCGCAGAGGATTCCTCCGCCGCAGCGGCAGACGCCGCCAGCGCTCCCGCAGCAGATGCAGTCGGTACTCCCGGCAAATCATCCGATGCTCCGGCAGGTACGGCCGGTGCTCCGGCAGACGCCGCCGGTGCTCCCGACCTGCCGGTCCGGCCGCCGGTACTCTGCGCGGGCTGCCCGCACCGGGGCTCCTTCTACGCGGTCAAAAAGGCCGTCCGGCAGGCGCTGAAACAGGATCCGTCCTTCACCCAGGCCGTTTACCACGGGGACATCGGCTGCTACACGCTGGGCAACGCAGCGCCTCTGAACATGGTCGACACCTGCCTTTGCATGGGCGCCGGCATCACTATGGCGCAGGGCATGAACCACGCGGATAAGAACACCCTTAACTTCGCCTTTGTTGGAGACTCCACCTTCTTTGCCAGCGGCATCACCGGTACGGTGAACGCCGTATACAACCAGGCGGATATGATCCTGTGCGTACTGGACAATTCCACCACAGCGATGACCGGACACCAGCCGCACCCGGGCATGGGAATCACCATGATGGGCCAGCAGGTCGAACCGGTGGACATCGCCAAAGTCCTGGAGGGCATCGGCGTTCCCTGGATCCGCACCGTGGATCCCCTGGACCTGGAGGCTTCCGTAGGCGCGATCACCGAGGCCATCGGACAGCCGGGGGTGCGGGCCATCCTCTTCCGCTCGCCCTGCATCGCGCTGTTCAAACCGAAACAGATCTGCCGCGTGGATCAGCAGACCTGCATCGGCTGCATGCGCTGCATCCGTGAGATCGGCTGTCCGGCTCTGACTCCGGACAGCGCCGACAGGAAGAAGGCGTTCATCGACCCGGCGCTTTGCACCGGGTGCGGACTGTGCGCGCAGCTCTGTCCCACCTCCTGCATTGAAACCATACCGAAAGGAGAACCACGTCCATGATCGATACATCTGTCAGAAGCTGTCTGCTCTGCGGCGTCGGCGGCCAGGGAACCGTTCTGGCTTCCCGCATCATCGCTGCCGCTGCCATGGACAACGGACTGTCCGCCAAAACAGCGGAAACCATCGGTATGGCCCAGCGGGGCGGCTCCGTCGTCAGCCACGTAAGGGTCGGCCGGTCGGTCGCTTCCCCGATGATCCCGGAGGGATGCGCCGATGTGCTCCTGGGATTCGAACCGGGGGAAGCCGCCGCCAATCTGCATTACCTGAAACCCGGCGGCACCCTCATCGTTTGCCGGCAGGAGATCACGCCTGTTACCGCAGCGCTGGGACTGTCCGGCTACCGCGGGGAAACCTGCCTGGATTATCTGTTGGAACATACATCAAAATGTTATATCATAGACGGGGAAGAAATCTGCAAAGCCTGCGGATCTCCGAAGGTTCTGAACGTCGCCTTCGTCGGCGCCCTGTGCGCCAGCGGGGAGATGGATCTGATCCTCGAGGATGCGCAGCGGGCCATTCGCGCGCGGATGAAGCCCCAGCTTTTGGATATGAACTTTAAGGCGCTGGAACTGGGCGCGGCCGCGGTCATGCAGCCCGGGGGAGAACTTTAAGGAGAAGCACTATGGAAATGAAACAGGAAACGCTGGAAAAAATCAAATATCAAATGAAACGGGTTAAGGCTGCCGGCGGCTTCTATGCCAAACGGCTGAAGCACATCGACCCCGACGACATCCACACCCAGGAGGATTTCGAGAAGCTCCCCTTCTCCGAGAAGGCGGATCTGCGGGATGCCTATCCTCTGGGGCTTTCGGCCGTTCCCGAGGATGAGATCGTCCGAATCCATTCCTCCAGCGGCACCACCGGCACCCCCTGCATCATCCCCTATACGAAGAAGGACGTCGAGGACTGGGCGGAGCTGTTCAAGCGCTGCTACGAGATCGCCGGCATCACGAAGGAAGACCGGATCCACATCACCCCCGGCTACGGACTGTGGACGGCGGGCATCGGGTTCCAGCTGGGCGCCGAGAAACTGGGCGCCATGGCCATCCCCATGGGCCCGGGCAACACCGACAAGCAGATCCAGTTCATGCAGGACATGGGCTCGACGGTGCTTTGCGCGACTTCCTCGTATGCGCTGCTCCTGGCGGAGGAGATCGAGAAACGCAAGTGCGCCGATAAGATCAAACTCAAGAAAGGCGTCATCGGCTCCGAGCGCTGGGGCCCGAAGATGCGCGCCCGCATCGCGAACGAACTGGGCGTCGAGCTCTACGATATCTACGGCCTGACCGAGGTCTACGGGCCCGGCATCGCCATCAACTGCGAGTACGAGACCGGCATGCATTACTTCGACGACTTCCTGTACTTCGAGATCATCGATCCGAAGACCGGCAAGAACCTGCCCGACGGCGAGCTGGGGGAACTGGTCATCACCACCCTGGAGAAGGAAGGCGCGCCGCTGATCCGCTACCGGACCCACGATCTGACCAGAATCATTCCCAATGATGTCCCCTGCCCCTGCGGCAGAGACCTGCCCCGGATCGACGTCATTCTGGGGCGGACCGACGACATGGTCAAGGTCAAGGGCGTCAACATTTTCCCGGGCCAGATCGAGGATGTCCTCAAGGACATCGAAGGCGCCAGCAGCGAGTACCAGATCTTCATTGATCATGAGAACGGCAAGGACGTGATCACCCTCTTCGTCGAGACCCCCCTCAAGACCAAGAAAGACCGCCACGCCCTCGAGAAGGCCATCAAGGATCACATCAAGTCCGTCATCAACGTCGGCGTCGTTCCGAAGGCTGTCGAAGTCGGCGATCTGCCCCGCAGCGAGAAGAAGACGACCCGCGTGTTCGATTATCGTTATTAAGCAAAGGCTGGAGCATCTTTGCAGGAGAAAGGGACAGTTCAATGACTGCGAAAAGCATGATGCCCTATGTTGAGGGCAACTCCGCCATCCGCGCCATGTTCGAAGAAGGCGCCCGCATGGCGAAGGAATTCGGAAAAGAAAACGTATACGATTTCAGTCTGGGCAATCCCAGCGTGCCGGCGCCTGCCGAAGTCAATCAGGCGATCCGGGACATTCTGGACGAAGAGGATTCCCTGCTGATCCACGGATACAACCAGAGCAACAGCGGCTACGAGGATGTCCGGAGCATCGTCGCGGAGCATCTGAATCAGCTGCACGGCACGGCCTTTACCGCACAGAACATCATCATGACCGTGGGCGCGGCCAGCGGCCTGAACGTGGCCCTGAAGACCCTGCTGGATCCGGGGGATGAGGTCCTGGCCTTCGCTCCCTATTTCGTCGAGTACGGCAACTACGCCAAGAACCATGGCGCCGTCCTGAAGGCGATCCCCGCGAATATTCCCTCCTTCCAGCCGAATCTGGAGGCCCTGGAGCGGGAGATCAGCGGGAAGACCCACGCGGTCATCATCAATTCCCCCAACAATCCCACCGGCGTCGTCTATTCGGAGGAGACCCTGCAAAGGCTGGCGGCCATCCTGGAAGCGAAATCCGCCGAGATCGGCCATCCCATCTTCATCATCTCCGATGAGCCCTACCGGGAGCTGGCCTATGACGGAGTCACCGTCCCCTACGTGACGAAATATTACAGGAACACCATCGTGGGATATTCCTGGAGCAAGTCCCTGTCCCTGCCGGGAGAGCGGATCGGCTATCTGGTGATTCCCTCCGAGATCGATGACTTTGAGAACGCGGTCACCGCGGCCAATATCGCCAACCGGGTGCTGGGCTACGTCAATGCTCCGACGCTGATCCAGCGGGTGGCCGCCCGGTGCATCGAATGCTCCACGGACATCGATGCCTATGACCGCAACCGCCGGGCGCTCTACGAAGGGCTTACCGAGATCGGCTACGAATGCACGAAACCGGAAGGCGCCTTCTATCTGTTTGTGAAATCGCCGATCGACGATGATGTGGAATTCTGCGCCCTGGCCAAGAAGTACCACATCCTGGTGGTGCCCGGAAGGTCCTTCGCCTGCCCGGGATACGTGCGCATCGCCTACTGCGTTGCCCACGACACCATTGTAAACTCCCTGCCCCACTTCCGGGAGCTGCTGGAAGAGATCCGGGGATAGCGGAGACCGAAGACACACATAGACAGAGCGCGCAACGCTCCTGAACGAACGCGCAGCACGTATTAACAGAATGCGCAGCGCTTATGAAACTCATGGGGGATGTCGCATTATGCGATGTCTCTCTTTTTGATGTCCTCCGGGGTCAAATCCAAATCGGATTTCAATGCAGCTGTTACCTCTCGCAAAAGGTAGGCGCGCAATCTTAGCGGAGAATGCTGGTTTCCGCGAAAAACCGTAATTAGAAGGTGTCTTCGCGGAAGCCTCGGATGTGACCTTGGTAAGAAGAAGTGTGTTTCCGCGATAATCCACGGATACGAGTACTCTTCGCAGAAATCGTCACGCCGTTCTATACGGGTTCATCGTTTTTCCGCGAAGGCCTATAGAATATGAGAGAGTTTCGCATAAGAAGTTTGGATGACCTGCGACGGGATATACAGTTTTCTGCGAAGAACTGCGGTTAGGAGGTGTCTTCGCAGAAAACTCGGATGTGACCTCGATAAGAAAGAATTTACTTCTGCGACAATCTGCGGATATGAGGTCTCTTCGCAGAAAATATTAATCTGACAGCGAAGGGGCCCCTATTCTTCCGCGAAGATTCATAAATACTATGCGATTTCGCAGAAGTAGAGATGATTTTTACAGGAAGCGGACTTAGAGAGGGCTCTGCTCCAATCGTCGGCACATCGAAAAAGGAGCCTCACACTAATCACTTAGTGCAAAAGCCCCTTTCCTGTGCGTGTCTTGCTATCTATCCGGATGGATCCCGTGCGGGCGGCTTAAAACAGCTTCAGGATCTCTTCCTTCGGAACGGCGCCCACCAGCTGGTTCACTTTCTCGCCGCCCTTGAAGACCATCATGGTCGGGATGCTCATGATACCGAACTGCTGCGCCAGCTCCGGCTGCTCATCCACATTGACCTTGCCGATCTTGACCTTGCCTTCGTTCTCCTCCGCGATCTCGGAGAGGATCGGGCCGACCATCTGACATGGGCCGCACCAGACCGCCCAAAAGTCCACCAGCACCGGAATATCGGATTTCAGAACTTCCTGTTCAAAATTGTCTTTCGTAATTGTAATCTCTGCCATCTTCACTTAACTCCTTTCTTCGTGTTACTGCCATTATATCCAGTTCGGGAGCAAAGCGCAATTAGAATCATCTACCGTGAAGGATCCCTGCTTCCCTCCGAAGGTAAAGCGGATGTCCATGCGCAGGCCGGCGTTCCGGTCCGAGTCTGCCCCATGGGAATCCCGCAGGATCAGATTCCCGCCGAAATCTACTGCCTCCTCCGGTCGCATAGGCCTTCCCGGAGCTTCCGGCTCCTTCAGGCCCTCCCGATCTTTCGTCAGCAGGTCCTCCCGATCTTTCGTCAGCAGGTCCTCCCGGTCCTTCGTCAGCAGGACCTCCTCCAGCGCCAGCCGGGTCCCGTAGCGGGGATTCTTCGTGATCCCCGCCATGATCTTGCTGATGGTGCTGACGGAAATCCCGCTCAGATGCGACAGCTCCTCATTCGTCAGATGCAGCCGCTCCTTCTGCTGCCGCATCTCCTCCAGTGTCATGAAATCGACCATTCTCCAATCCTCCTTTGCCTCTATGCTATCAGCACAGGAGTTGGATGTCAATTCCATATTTTGTTATATTTTACCAATTCACCGCTTACTCCGCGAACTGGCTGTTGTACAGCTTCGCGTAGAAGCCGCCCCTGGCCATCAGTTCCTCGTGATTGCCCTGCTCGACGATATCCCCGTGATCCATGACCAGAATGTGGTCCGCTCCACGGATCGTAGATAGGCGATGGGCGATGACAAAGCTGGTCCGCCCCTCCATCAGGCGGTCCATGGCGTTCTGGATCAGCTGTTCCGTCCGGGTATCGACGGAGCTGGTCGCTTCATCCAGGATCATGATCGGGGAATCCGACAGGATCGCCCGGGCGATGGTCAGCAGCTGCTTCTGGCCTGCGGAAATATTGTTGGCTTCCTCATTGATCTCCAGATCATAGCCCTTCGGCTGGGTGCGGATGAAGAAATCGATATGGGCAGCCTTTGCAGCCGCCTCCACCTCTTCGTCCGTCGCATCGGTCCGGCCGTAGCGGATGTTTTCCCGCACCGTCCCGCTGTGCAGCCAGGTATCCTGCAGCACCATGCCGAACATCCGGCGCAGCTCCTGGCGGGAATAGTCCCGGATGTCGCGGCCATCCACGCAGATGCGGCCGCCATTCAGCTCGTAAAACCGCATCATCAGCTTCACGATGGTCGTCTTGCCGGCGCCCGTCGGACCCACGATCGCAATGCTCTGACCGGGCTTGGCGGTAAAGGAAAAGTCCCCGATGACCGGCTCCTGTGCATGGTAACCGAAGCTGACATGCTCGAACCGGACCTCGCCGCGCACCGGATGCTGCGCCGGATCCGCCCCCGCGGCCTCCGCCGCGTCCACAGCCGGATCCTCCTCCTCGTCCTCTTCGATCAATTCGAAGATCCGTTCCGCCGCGGCAGCCGTGGACTGAAGCAGATTGACGATGTTCGCCACCTGAGTGATGGGCTGGTTGAAATTCCGAACGTACTGGATGAAGGCCTGAATGTCGCCGATGGAGATCCGTCCGATGATGGCGAAATAGCCGCCCAGAAGACATACCATCACGAAAGCCAGATTGCCGATGAACTGAGTCATAGGCATCATCAGTCCCGAAAGGAACTGGGACTTCCAGCCCGACTCGCAGAGCTTATCATTGTACGCCTCGAACTCCTCGATGGAGATCTCCTCCCGGTTGAAGGCCTTGATGACATCGTGGCCGCCGTACATCTCCTCCACATGGCCGTTGACGTGGCCCAGGTACTCCTGCTGCGCCCGGAAATGGCCCTGGGATTTCGAGACCACGATCCGGATGACCGTCATGGAAGCCGGAATGACCAGCAGCGCCGCCAGGGTCATGATCACGCTGATCCGCAGCATCATGATCAGGATGCCCACCAGCGTAACGAAGCTGGTGATCATCTGCGTGATGCTGGTGGAAAGCGCCTGGTTGACGGTCTCAATGTCGTTGACCATCCGGCTCTGCAGCTCCCCGTGGGTGGTTTCATCAAAGTATTTCAGCGGCAGCCGGTTCAGTTTCTTCGACATTTCGTCCCGGAAGGTGTAGATCACCTTCTGCGATACGCCGGCCATGAGCCAGCCCTGGATCACGCCGAACAGCAGGCTGAGCCCGTAGAGGGCCAGCAGGATTCCCAGGATCACCAGCAGGCTCTGATAATCAACTCCGCCGCTTTGGAGGCCCGTCACCACCCGATCCGTCGCCAGACCCAGGATGGCCGGGGAAATGATATGGAACACTGTGCTGGCGACAGCGCAGATCAGCACGATCACCAGCTTCACCGTGTGGGGTTTCAGGTACTTCGCAAGGGTGCGCATGGTGCCTTTGAAGTCCTTCGCCTTCTCTCCGGGCATCATGGCCTGGGGGCCGCCGCCGCGCCTTCTTCTCTGGGGCTGTCTGCCCTCCGGACGGGCCGCTGTCTTCTTCATATCCGTCTGTGTCACCGGATCCGCCCCCTTTCCTCATTCTCCGCTGGTGGTTTCGCCGCATCCGCCGCGTACCGCTGCAGTTCCTCTTCCGAGAGCTGGGACCGGGCGATCTCCTGATAGACCCGGCAGTCCGCCATCAGCTGACGGTGCGTGCCCTTGCCGACGATCCGGCCTTCATCCAGAACGATGATCTGATCCGCGTCCAGGATCGTGTTGATCCGCTGGGCAACGATCAGGATCGTGCTGTCCGCGGCTTCCTTCTTCAGGGCCGCCCGCAGCGCCTTATCGGTGGTGAAGTCCAGGGCGCTGAAGCTGTCGTCAAAGATATATACGGAAGGCTTCTTCACCAGCGCCCGCGCGATGGAAAGCCGCTGCTTCTGTCCGCCGGAGACGTTGGTTCCGCCCTGAGCCACCGGCTCCTCAAATCCGTACTCCTTCGTGCGGATAAATTCCATGGCCTGCGCGGTCTGAGCCGCAGCCTCCAGTTCCTCCTGACCGGCATCCTCCCTGCCGTAACGCAGGTTGCTGGCGATGGTCCCCGAGAACAGAGTTCCCTTCTGGGGCACCAGTCCGATCCGCTCCCTCAGATCGTGCTGCCGGATCTGCCGCACGTCGATCCCGTCCACCAGCACCTGTCCCTCGGTCACATCATAAAACCGGGGGATCAGCTGGATCAGGGTGGACTTGCCGCTTCCCGTACCGCCGATGATGGCGGTCGTCTCTCCGGGCCGGGCGGTAAAGCTGATGTCCGTCAGGGTGTTGTTCTCCGCGTCCGGATAAGCGAAGCAGGCATGGCGGAATTCCACCAGACCTCTCGGCTGCGAGAGCTGCAAAGGCTGGACCGGGTCTTCGATGCTCAGATCCGTCCCCAGGACCTCACTGATCCGCTGGGCCGACACGATCGCCCGGGGCAGCAGGATGAACATGGCCGTTACGAACAGGAAGGACATGATCACGTGCATGGCGTACTGCAGGTAGGCCAGCATATCTCCGATCATCAGCTTGTCCGCCTCGATCAGATGCGCTCCCGCCCAGATGATCAGCACGCTGATCGCGTTCATGACGAACATCAGCGACGGCATCAGAAAAGACATCGCCCGGTTGATAAAGATGTTGATGTTCGTCAGATCCAGATTGGCGTCGTCGAAGCGGCGCTCCTCCTGCCGCTCGGTGGTGAAGGCCCGGATGACCAGGATCCCGGCCAGGCGCTCCTTCATGATCAGGTTCAGACGGTCCAGCTTCGACTGGAGCACGCGAAACTTCGGGAGCACCGCGAAGAAGGCGATGCCCATGATGCAGATGATCACCCCCAGGGCGACCCCGATGGTCCAGGACAGGGATACGCTGGTGTGCAGCGCTTTGTAGACGGCGCCGATACCCATGATGGGGGCGAACAGCGCCATCCGAAGCATCATGGTCGTGGTCTGCTGCACCATCTGAATGTCATTGGTGGACCGCGTGATCAGCGACGCTGTCGAAAACCGGTCCATCTCCGCTGTGGAAAAGGCGGTCACCTTGTGGAACAGCGCGCTTCGGATGTTCCGCGAGATCCGCGCCGCAGACCATGCGGCGAAGAAGCTGCCCCCGATCGCGCAGATCATGGAGCCGGCGGAGACCGCGATCATGATCGCCCCCATGCTTTTCACGTAGGACAGATCTCCCGGCACGATTCCCTGATTGATGATGTCGGACATGTATCCCGGCAGCGCCAGCTCGCACATAGCCTGTCCGAACAGGAACGCCGCGATCAGGAATATGAAAGGTATATAGTTTCTGTAATAGCGCAGTATGTATGTCATTTATTCCTTCTATTGCAATAATTCTCCGATCTGGACGCCTTTGCCGGCAAGAGCGCAGCCGCCGCTGTGATCCTCCTGGAGCATATCCCGCTCCTCCAGCCGGGCGAACAGCCGGGACCGGATCGCCTCCCGGACCGATGTCTGCCGGACATTGATGTCGGAGAAGGGCGCGAAGGGACAGGGTTCCGCGTCTCCCTCGGCGCTGATATGGAAGAACCCTCTGCCCGCCGCGAGGCATCCGCCGAATTCCTTCTCATCTCCGGGGAAGGACAGGAATACCATCCGGTCATACTCCCGGCGAAGCTGATCCAGCCGCTGATCCATCCTCTCTCTGGCCTCATCGTCCGGCTCCAGGCGGCGGTCATCCTCTCCCGTCGCGACATAGTCCACATAGAGGACCATCTTGCATCCGCTCTCCCGCAAAAGCCCGAGAAACTCCGGATCGGTGATCTCCTCCAGATTGTCGGTGGTCGCCGTGATGGAAACGCCGAAGGGCAGTCCCTTTGATTTCAGCTTCCCCATGACATCCAGCAGGATCTGATAGATGCCGCGGCCGCGGCGTTCATCGGTCGTGTTCTCCCCGCCTTCGATGCTGATGACCGGCAGCAGGTTCCTGCAGCGGTCGTACAGCTTCAGGTAATCCTCGTCCATGAAGATCCCGTTGGTGATGATCGGAAACAGGATGCTCCGGTGTACTCCCGCCTTCTCGATCACATCCCGGCAGAGCATGGGCTCACCGCCGACGAGGAAGATGAAGCTGACCCCCAGATCCTCGGATTCCCGGAACACCCGGTCCCAGTCCTCCGTCGTCATGGGCTCCTTCTGTCCGGTGCTCCCGGCATCGCTGCAGCCCGTGCTCCCGCAGCTGTTCGCGTGGGCAAAGCAACCGGCGCAGTGCAGGTTGCAGTCCCGGGTGATGCTGGCGATGAGGAATGGCGGGATGTGCTCCCCAGCCTTTTCATAGGAATCCCGCTTCTTCGCCGCCTTTCGCGCCGATGCGGCGAAGCTCATCAGAAACGCCGTCTCTCTGGGATTATCGAAGGTCGCCTTCAGCGAATCCTTCATGATATTCTCGATTTCCTCGCTCAGATACTTCGTCAGATCGATTTTCATTTTTATGTTAAGCCCCTTTTATATTTTATAAAATTATATTTGATAAAATATTTATCATATCAATTATACCATAGAAGCTCTTGAGAATCAACTGGGATTTTAAATAAGTTCCTTGCTTCCTGGCCGGGAGCTTACAGACGCACGGTGACCTCTCCGGTGGTCAGGGTTTCCCGGCTGCCATCGGTATAGATCACCTGCAGGCCGCCGTCATCGTCGATGCCCAGGACCCGGGCAGAGGCGCCGGTGAGATCGTCCTCGGGGCTCTGCCGGTAGACGCCCTTGAACACCCGAACGTTCCGGCCGATGAGCAGGCTCTTTCCGCGATACGTCTCCATGAAGGCCTTCCGGTCGATGTCCTCCAGATATTTCAGGACCCGGCCGATGATCTGGGCGGCCAGCTCGGACCGGGAGTAATCCCCCTCCACGGCGCCCGCCACCTTCAGAAGCTCCTCAGGGAAGCCTTCCAGATTGGTGTTGACCCCGATACCGATGACCAGGTGATCGATCTGTCCGCTTTCGAAGTCGGTGATGCCCTCCGTCAGGATCCCGCAGACCTTCCGGCCGGACAGGTACACGTCATTGACCCATTTGATGAGAGCCGGATCCTTCTGTCCGCAGGTGGCATCGATGGCCTCGGCCACCGCCGCTGCCGCCGCCACGGTAACCAGGACGGATTTTGACAGGTCGAAGTCGGGTCTGACGATAATGCTCAGGTAGATGCCTTCCTTCGGTGAAAAGAAACTGCGGCCCAGCCTGCCTTTGCCTGCGGTCTGCTGCAGGGCGATGACCGCGGAGCCGTGGACCTGCGCCTCGGGTTCGTTTACCGCGATCTGCCGCGCCCGGTTGTTGGTGGAATCGATCACGTCGTACACGTACAGGCCGTTGTTTCGGTATTTTGCCGGGAGAAACCTTCGGATCTCCTCCTCCGACAGGAGCGTCTTCGATTCGCAGAGGCAGTAGCCGCGGTTCGTCACGGCGTCGATCCTATAGCCCGCCTCCCGCAGCGCTTTGATTGCCTTCCATACAGCGGTCCGGGACACCCCCAGCTCCTCGGACAGCTTTTCTCCGGATAAATACGATCCCTTATTCTGGTTTAATGCTTCCAGCACCGATTCCCTGACCGACATACTTCCTCCTTCCGCAAAAGCTGGCTGATCCGGTTTGTCTGTATCTTTATTGTAAACCCTGACCGGGTCTTTCGCAACCGGAGGAACTATGTCTTACTGTTTTGGGCGCGGTGTGTTGCTGTTCACACATCGCCTGCGAGATGCAATGACTTTCCCGACCCCGTCCAATAGCAACGCCATTATTGGCACTTTTGATGCGTGCGGATCGAAAACTCGTATATCCTGGGATCCTTTGGGACAAATCCTCGATTTCAAACATCAGCGAATGGGATTTGTCCCGAATATCTATATTTTATGAGTTCGATTGGACCGGGACAGAGCATACGGATCGAACCAGCGAAGGAAATGCGACGTTTCGTTCCGTCATCATCAAAATAGCTGAATTTTAAGTTCGTTTCGTACCGCCGATTTCAGATAATGAGTCAAGCCCTATTTGCCGGAGCTAATGTCGGCAACAAACTTTTCGTGCAATAAGGCTACACACCGATGTCACTTCATCTTCAGCAAACCTTCACAATTGCTCCCCGAAATCAGCATATTCCCCTGCTACTATATAGTCACAGCAAGGGAGAAACCTCCCGGCTGAGGACAACCTCCTACGAAAGTAAATGATAATGATGACGAGAAAAACCGGCTCAGACGAGCCGGTTTTTCGTATGTTCTCTTCATTCAGATACTCAGATCATCTTCCTCAGCTTCTGCACCAGAATCGCCCCGGCGGCGATTTTCAGCGCGTCTCCCGGAAGGAACGGGAAGATGCAGGAAACGAGAGATGCCCAGACACCGGTGTGGGTGCTGATCATGAACCAGGCCGTTCCCAGCAGGTAGCAGGCGAACAGGCCGACGATCATGGCGATGACGCAGACGAGGATTTCCTTTCCGGCGGAGCGGGAGGCCGCCGCCTCGCCAGCCTTTGGGATCAGCTTCTCGATCAGAAATCCCACGAGAAATGCCGCCGCAATGTAACCGATGATGTAGCCGCCGGTCGGTCCGGCCAGCACGCTCAGGCCTCCGCGGAAACCGGCGAACACCGGCACACCCACCGCCCCCAGCAGCACGTAGACCGTCAGCGCGATGGTCCCGTATTTTTTGCCGAGAAGCCCGCCCGCCAGGAAGACGCCCAGCGTTGCCAGGTTGACCGGCACGGGAGTGAATCCCAGGGGAATGGATATAAAGGAGCAGATCGCCATCAGAGCGGCGAACAGGCCGCACAGGGCCATGTAGGTGGTTTTGGAATAGGTTCGGGTCGCTGTCATGGAACGGTTTCCTTTCTGTTATTTATGGATCTGGTTCGATTGTAAACTCGCGATTCACGCTTGTCAACCGGCTGCCGCAGCCAATCGCCAGATTTTTTGCCTCTTTGTGCAAATTCTATCCCCCGGGGAGGCTTGTGGCGGCTTTTTCGGTACCTTACAATAGTTTCATCGACAAAACTGACACTTCAACGGAGGAAAGCGATGAAGAAATATCTGATCACCATACTGATCGCCGCCATGGCGCTGTGCTTTACGGCCTGCGGCTCCGGCGGATCCGGCGATTCCGCTGAGTCTGCGGATGGCAGCACCCTGATCTACGGCAGCAACGACTACACCCGGATCAACCCGGCCATCGACGAGCACGGCGAGATCAACCTTCTGATCTTCGACGGGCTCATGGGCCACAATGAGAAGAACGAGGTCGTCCCGGCCCTGGCCGAAAGCTACGATCTGGACAAGGACACCAACACCTACACCTTCCACCTGCGGGAGGGCGTCACCTGGCACGACGGAGAACCGTTCACCGCGAATGACGTCAGATTCACCATCGAAGCCATCATGAATCCGGACAACGAATCCGAGATCTTTTCCAACTACGAGGACATCGAGAAGATCGAGGTCATCGATGATCAGACCGTCTCCTTCCAGCTGAAGGACCCCAACGTGGCCTTCCTGGAGTACATGACCATCGGCATCCTGCCGGCGCACCTGCTGGAGGGCAAGGACATGCAGTCCGATGAATACTTCCGCGCCCCGGTGGGCACCGGCCCGTACAAATTCGAGGCCTGGGACGAGGGACAGAGCATCACCCTGGCAAAGAACGAGGATTACTGGGGCGGCGCTCCGAACATCGATACGGTCATCTTCAAGATCGTCGTCGATGACAATGCCAAGGCGCTGCAGCTGCAGTCCGGGGAGCTGAATCTGGCGCAGGTCACACCGAAGGACGCGCAGACCTTTGCGGGGGATGACGCCTACACTATCTACCACATGGAGACCTCCGATTACCGGGGCATCATGTACAATTTCAACAACCCCTTCTGGCAGGAGAACAAGGCGCTGATCCATGCCATTGACCGCGCCGTCGACCGGGACGCGATGGTGGAAAGCGTGCTGCTGGGCGAGGGCATCCCAGCCTTTGGGGCTCTGGCGAGAAACGAATACAATGATGCAAAGGCTGGCCAGGTGGACTACGATCCCGCGGAGGCGAAAAAGCTGATCGAAGCGGAGGGCTGGAGCCTGGGAGATGACGGCATCTATGAAAAGGACGGGCAGAAGCTTTCCTTCACCATCAACTGCAAGGAAGGCGATCAGGTCCGGGCGGATCTGGCGGCCATCGCCTGTCAGAACCTGCAGGACATCGGCGTGGACGCCAATTACGAAGTCAGGTCCGAGATCGACTGGGAGAACCAGGAGGCCTTCCTGATCGGCTGGGGCAGCCCCTTTGACGCGGACGATCACACCTACAAGGTGTTCGGCACGGACAAGGGAAACAACTACAGCTATTACAGCAATCCGGCTGTGGACGAGGCGCTGACCAAGGCGCGGCAGACCGCGGATCCGAAGGAACGGCAGAAGTATTACTCCGATTTCCAGCAGGCGCTGGCGGAGGATCCGGCCTACACCTTCTTCTGCTACGTCGACGTGAACTACGTGAGCAATCTGCCGATTCAGGGGATCACCACGGATACCATCCTGGGGCACCACGGTGTCGGCATCTTCTGGAACGTGAAAGAGTGGACAATTGATGCTGAGTAGTGATACCATGACACTATGACGGAATCGATCCTGCAGATCAAAGACCTCTCGGTGGTTTTTCGCACCGATGACGGGAATATGAGCGCGATACGGAATCTCTCCATGTCCATTGGGCATGGAGAGATTGTTGCTGTGGTCGGAGAATCCGGATGCGGCAAAAGCGTCCTCTGCAAGACGATCCTGGGGCTTCTTCCGAAGCGGGCGAGGATCACTTCGGGAAGCATCCTGGCCGCAGGGACGGATCTGACCGGGCTTTCGGACCGGAGGTACGGGCGCATCCGGGGCCGGGACATTTCCATGGTTTTTCAGGATCCGATGACGTCTCTGGATCCTTCCCAGACCGTCGGGGCCCAGATCGCCGAAGCCATCCGCGTCCATGACCGGTCTCTCTCGAAGGCGGCGGTTCGGACAAAGGCAACTGAGCTTCTGGAGTCGGTGGGGATCGACCGCGCCGCCGAGCGTTTTGACGCTTACCCGTGGATGCTCTCCGGGGGGATGCGCCAGCGGTGCGTTCTGGCCATGGCGCTTTCCCAGGATCCGAAGCTTCTCATCGCGGACGAGCCCACGACGGCGCTGGATGTGACCATTCAGGCGGAGATACTGGACCTGCTGCTGCTGCTGCGCGAGGAGCGGCATCTGAGCGTTCTGTTTATTTCCCATGATCTGGGCGCCTGCGCGCGGATCGCGGATACCATTCACATCATGTACGCCGGGCGGATCGTCGAATCCGGGACGGCGGAGGATGTTCTCATGGCGCCGGCGCATCCCTACACCAGGGGGCTGCTGCAGGCCCTGCCGGCCTTTGCGATAAACGGGCGGCTCCGTCCGATCCCCGGGGCGCCTCCGCAGCTTCCGGAGGGCTTCGAGGCCGACGCTTTCGCCGAACGAAACGAGTATGCCCTGGGCATCGACTACGAGCAGGCTCCGCCGTTCTTTGAAATTTCTCCCACCCACCGGGCTGCCAGCTGGCTTCTGGATCCCCGGGCGCCGCAGATCCCGGCAGCTACGCTTCATGCAAAAGCTGGGGAGGCCGCGGATCGGGAGGCTGAGATTCTCACAGTCGGCCGGACCCGGGCGGATGCCGTAAGTCCTTCGAAAACCCGTGACCCCTTGATACCCTGCGACTCCCGTCCGGTCCTGCTGGAGGTGACGGATCTTTCCCACCGGTTCACTCTGGGAAAAGGCAGCGTACAGGCTCTGGATCACGTCTCCTTTGCGATCCGCCAGGGGGAAGTCTTCTCGCTGGTCGGCGAATCCGGCAGCGGCAAATCCACTCTGGCCCGGTGCATCCTGCGGATGCTCCGCCCGGAAGAAGGCCGGATCTGCTATGACCGGATCTGCCTCACGGACCGGAAACAGTCCCGCGCCTTCCGAAACCGGCTGGCCCGGGAGATCCAGTTCATTTCCCAGGATCCCGGAGCGGCGCTGGATCAGCGCATGACTGTCCGGGACATCATTGCGGAGCCCCTGCAGATCCACCGGATGTTCCGCCGGCGTCAGGAGCTGGATGACTACATCCGCGCCATGCTGCGGGAGGTGCAGCTGGACGAAGCCCTCATGGACCGGTATCCGGCCCAGCTTTCCGGCGGTCAGAAACAGCGGGTCAGCATTGCCCGCGCCTACAGCATGAACCCGAAGCTGCTCGTGGCCGATGAGCCCCTGTCTTCCCTGGATGTCTCCATTCAGGCGCAGATCATCGAGTTGTTCCTATCCCTTCAGAAGCACCACGACACCGCGCTGCTGTTCATCAGCCACGATCTGTCCATGGTCCGGCTGTTCTCGGACCGGGTCGGCGTCATGTACCGCGGTCAGATCGTGGAGCAGGGGGATGCCAATTCCCTGTTCCGGGCGCCGCAGCACCCCTATACGCAGGCGCTGCTTTCCGCGGTGATGGTACCGGAGGTGGGCCGATGAATGTAACGAAAAAGATTCTGATCGTCATCATTTCGATCTTTGTTCTGTCGCTGATCACGTTCTTCATGGCGCGCCTGGCACCGGGGGATCCTTTGGTTTCCTATTACGGCGACCGGGTCGAGCGGATGAGCACGGAGGAAAAGGCTGCTGCGATCCAGCGGCTGGGGCTGGACGGTCCCATCATCGAACAATATGCAGACTGGCTGAAATCCGCCCTGCACGGGGATTTCGGCATTTCATTCAAATACAAACAGGACGTGATGACCGTAATCTCCGGGCGGCTGCTCAACACGCTTCTGCTGGGGGGACTGGGGTTTGTGTTCACCTTCGGGTTCGCGTTGCTTTTGGCTGCCCTGTGCGCCTACCGGGAAAACAGCCTTCTGGACCGAGCCATCTGCCGGATCGGAACCATCACCAGCTGCATTCCGGAGTTCTGGCTTTCCCTGGTGCTGATCCTGCTCTTCGGGGTGACCTGGCATCTGCTGCCCAGCAGCGGAGCCTACGCCCTGGGCCAGTCCGCCAGCATCGCCAGCCGCGCGGAGCATCTGATCCTGCCTCTGGCTGTGGTGATCCTGAGTCACCTCTGGTATTACACTTACATGCTCCGCAACCGCCTTCTGGATGAGACGGGGCAGGAGTACGTGCTCGCGGCCCGCGCCAAAGGTCTGTCCCGCCGGCAGGTCCTGTGGCGCCACTGCGTCCGCAATCTGATGCCCACTATGATCGCGATCATGGCGATCTCCATTAACCACATCATCGAGGGCACCTACATCGTCGAAATGGTCTTCTCCTACCCGGGCATCGGCACGCTTTCCTTCGAAAGCGCCAAATACCACGATTACAATATGCTGATGGTCCTGGTGGTCATCACCGGCATCATTGTCATCATCGGCAATATGGTCGGCCAGTCCATCAGCGAGCGCATCGACCGGCGCATGGCGGGAGGAGGTGAGCCGTCATGAGGCGGGAGAATTCCATGCAAAGGCTGGCGGGGTCTGTCCCCGAGGATCGCCTGAACCGCTACGTGCCCGAGGATCGCCTGTTCGAGATCGTCGGTCCGGACTACCGGAAAAACGAGGGGCTGCCTTCGCTGACCGCTATGCCCCGCAGGAAAAAGCGCCGGCTGGAGGGCTTCCCGAAAGCGGCGTCGCTGGTGCTCGCTGTCATTGTCCTTGGCTGCCTGCTCTGCGACCTGTTCATCAGCGGTGATCCCGGCCGGCTGGATCCGGCGCAGATCAATCTGGCGCCCAATGCTCAGCATTGGTTCGGCACGGATACCATGGGGCGGGATCTGTGGTCCATCATCTGGTTCGGCGGGCGCAAGTCTCTGCTGATCGGGGCGCTGGCCACGCTGATCACCACGGCGATCGCCGTCATCTATGGGACCGTCAGCGGCCTGGCCGGTTCGGCGGTGGACAGCATCATGATGCGCTTCACGGAGATCCTGCTGAGCATCCCCTCCCTGCTGCTGATCATTTTCATGCAGGCGGTGGCCGGGCATCGCAGCGTCGTCGGCATCGCTGTCATCATCGGCATTACCGGCTGGATGAGCATCGCCAAAATGGTCCGCACGGAAGTGCGCAAGATCCGCAGCAGCGAATTCGTCCTGATTTCGCGAATGATGGGCGGCGGGTTTTTCCATGTTCTGCGCCGGCACCTGGCGCCGAATTTCATCAGCACGATCATGTTCATGGTGGTCATGAGCATCCGCTCCGCCATCGTCAGCGAATCGACCCTGAGCTTCCTCGGCATCGGCCTGCCCCCCGAGATCATCACCTGGGGCAGCATGCTCAGCCTTTCCGAAAAAGCCCTGCTCACCGGTTCCTGGTGGATCATCCTGATCCCCGGCCTCTTCCTGGTCGTCACCCTGCTGTGCATCACCTCCCTCGGTGATTACTTTCGCGGCGGCGGACGCCGGGCCCACGGGAATCTGTAGACCCGCTTCGGGATCCTTCAGCATCCCCATCCCCCGCGGGGGCTTGTTCATTTCGCAAAATCTGGTATGATAGAATGATAGAGCGGGATTGGTCCCGCGGGAAGAGAAAGAGGATCACCATGAGCGAACACAGGCACGATGATACGCACGAACATACCCATGACCACGATACCGGACAGGATCACGGACATTCTCATGACCATGACCACGGGCACCATCACGATCCGAAGCAGCGGCAGGCGGTCATCCACCGGATCGCCCGGGCCGGCGGCCACCTGAACGCCGTGAAAAAAATGGTCGAAGACGACCGGGACTGTTCTGAGGTGCTGATCCAGCTGGCGGCGGTGCAGTCCGCCCTCAATTCCGTCAGCCGGATCATATTAAAAGACCACATCGAGCACTGTATCGTCGATGCGGTGGAAGAAAACGATTCCGAGGCGATCGACCGCCTGAACAAAGCCATCGATCAGATGATCAAATAACGTACGGCTGCGCTCCGGGGATCATGTCCCCGAGGCCGTGCTCCGGCGGCTGTATCCCCGCGTCCGCGCTCAGCAGTGCCGGCCTTCCTTCAGGAAGGTGCACTTTCCCCGCAGCACGCATTCGCTGCAGGGCGCCAGCCGTCCGGTGACCGGATGATCTGCCAGCCCCACCAGCGCCGTTACCGATTTGTGCGGCACCATCATATTTCCAGCGGTTAACGTCACCCCGATCTTTCGGGGTGCGTCTGTATATTGGAGGATCTCACGCTGGTAACGAATGGGATAATCGCCGTAGCCGGGGCTGAACCTGGACGTCGTATACATGCCCGGCAGCTTCTGCGCCAGTTCCTCTTTCATGATTTGTTCCGCGGCATCCGCCATCTGCTCCGTCAGCACCGATGCTCCGGCATCCAGTACGACGGCCATCGCCATGCTGGTCAGCTGGGTCCGGGTGATCAGCTGATCGATTCCGGCACCGATGGTTACAGCGAGAACTGCCACACGGGTGCAGCCCTCCAGATGTTTTTCGATGGAAAAGCCCTCGGTGGCAACGGCAGATCTCTCCAGAACGCGGTAGATCGCCCGGGGACTGGCTGCCAGCAGCAGCTGCTTCTCCGCCTGCGCCAGCTGCTCCTCCAGCGGATCCGGCAGCGCTTCCTCCGGGGCCGCCGTCACATGAAGAAACTTCAGCCACTCGCTTCGCTCGATTGTCTCCGGTAAACGGATGTCCATTGCCGTACCCTCCCCTTTCGTATGCTATAACTTTATCACGAAACAGATTTGACGAAAAGAGCAATCAAGGATAAAATATCTTATCTTAAGTTCAGGCTTCGGGTGAAGGCGAAGGACTTTTCGAGATTACACCGCCAAATGAAGTCCCTAATCTCGAAATTAAGGCTGCGAGGGACGAATTGTTCGCCGAAGACGGATCAAAAGTACATCGGCTGACGCATTGATTCGAGTTTTTCCTGTTCCGTGCCGGTCGAAATCTCTGATGCAAAGGCTGGCCAGCCTTTGCAGGAGAGTGATTTCGAGATTCCGTTCCCACAGGTAATCCTAAATCTCGAAAGTTCCTTCTTTGACACCTGCCGAACAATAACGATTTTATTCCGGAGGGGCATTCCTATGGCAAATCGAGAAAACAATCCGATCAGAACTGCAGGTCCTGTCTGGCTGGGCATTGATGTGGGCGGCACGACGGTGAAGCTGGCTCTGTTTCAGGCGGACTCCTGCGATGCCGGCGATAAGGCAGCTGCGGCCGATATCGGCGATGATGCAGCCGCAGCCGATATCGGCGATACGGCAGCCGCGGTCGATACAGGCAGCCTGTCCCATCTGACGGAGATCGGCCGGAAGGTCATCCCCACCAGAACTGAGAACGAAGGCAAGCAGATCATGCCGGACATCGCAGCTGCCGTCCGCAGTCTGGCGGAGGAATGCGGCATTCCGGTCAGCTCCATCGAGGGCGCCGGAATGGGCGTACCCGGACCCGTCCTGAACAAAACGGACCGCGGTTATCCCGTGGCCGGCTGCGTGAATCTGAACTGGACCGATATCTGCTATCCCGGAGAGGAGCTGCGGGATCTGACCGGCATCCGGCGCATCTGCCTGCTCAACGACGCCAACGCCGCTGCTCTTGGGGAGCTGTATTTCGGCGCCCGGGGCAAGGACGCCTCCGAAACCACCGCCGTCATGATCACCATCGGCACCGGCATCGGCGGCGGCATCATCACCGGCGGGCGCATCATTACCGGAGCCTTCGGCGCCGCGGGGGAAGTGGGCCATATGCCCATCGTTCCGGCCGATCCCCTGCTGCAGACCCTGCGGAGCGCAGATTCCGATTTCGGAGCAGGCGCCGACCTGGAGTACTTTACCTCCGCCACCGGCATCGCCCGGGCAGCGTCCGGACTCCTGCAGATCTCCGGCGAGGACAGCGCCCTGCGGACCTGCGGAGAAGTCACCGCCAAGGATGTCTTTGATGCTGCCAAACAAGGCGATTCCCTGGCGCTGCAGATCGCGGAGTTCTTCTTCAACACTCTCGGACAGGGACTCGCCGCCATCGCGTCCGTCGTTGACCCCGACCTGTTCATCATCGGCGGCGGTGTCGCTGCGGCCGGGGGTTATCTTCTGGACGGACTGCAGGAAGCTTACCGCCGGCAGGTCTTCCACGCCTCCCGGAAGACCAGCTTTTGCCTGGCGCAGCTGGGAAACGATGCCGGACTGCTCGGTCCCCTGGTGCCGCTGCTTTGAGATCTTCGGGCCGCCCGGACGAATCCCCGGGGCGCCCACCAAAAAACCGGAACGCCGACGGTTCCGGTTTTTTTATGCTCATGTACCTGTTTAGAGGCTGATCTTGCTGGTGTTCTTCCAGATGCCCATCTTCTCCGCCTGCTGGATCAGTTCTTCGCGGAAATCGGGGTGCGCGATGTTGATCAGAAGCTCCGCTCTCTCCCAGGTGTTCTTGCCCTTCAGGTTCGCGATGCCGTACTCGGTGACGACGAAGTTGGTCGCGGTTCTCGGGGTGGTGACGATGCTGCCCTCCGTCAGCATCGGCTTGATCAGGGATTCCCGGGTGCCGTCCTTCTTGACTCTGGTGGACGGGGTGCACAGGAAGCTCTTGCCGCCCTTCGACGCATAGGCGCCGAGGACGAAGTCCAGCTGACCGCCGGTACCGCTGACCTGCTGGGTGCCCGCCGACTCCGAGCAGACCTGTCCGTACAGGTCGACCTGAATACAGCTGTTGACGGAGATGAAGTTGTCGATCTTCGCAACGGTGGCGATATTGTTGACGTAATCCACCGGAGCGCTGCAGCAGATCGGATTGTCATCGATAAAATCGTACAGCCGCTTGGTTCCTCCGGCGAAGGTGTAGACCGCCTTGCCCTTATCCACCGGCTTGTTTCCGGTCAGCTTGCCCGCCTCGAACAGATCCACATAGGCATCGACGAACATCTCGGTGTGGGCGTTGATGTTCCGGACATCGGAATCCGCCAGCATGCTGCCGATGCAGCCCGGCAACGCGCCGATTCCCAGCTGCAGCGTGCTGTGGGATCCGATCTGGGATACCACATATTCCGCAATGTATTTATCGATCTTCGTCGGCGGCTTGTTGAACAGCTCATCCATCGGAGAATTGGTGCCCTCGACGACGTAATCGATGCCGTAGAGGTTCAGCTGTGTCTGATGTCCGTGGGCGATGGGCATATTCTCATTGACCTCAACGATGACCTTCTTCGCGCTCTTGATGACGCCCCAGATGTCCGCGACCTGCGGCCCGATGTTGAAGTTGCCGTGCTCGTCCATCGGAGCCACCTGGAAGAACGCGATATCCACACCGCTGTCATTGTGCTGCCAGTAGACCGGCAGCTCGTTGAACATCATCGGGATGTACCAGCAGCGGCCGTTCTTGCTCATCTCCCGGTCGAAGGAGCTGAAGTGCGCCGACGCGAACCGCACCTGTTCGTTGCTCTCGGTGGCAAGGTACGTCTCGAAGGGGGTGCTTCTTACACCGACGGTGCTGACGATCTCCACATTCCACAGTTCATCGGCCCTCTTGGCCAGCGCTTTATCGATATCCTTGACGGTGCCCAGACCCAGCCCGAAGTGGATCCGGCTGTTATTATGGACCATTTCGGCGGCCTCATCCGCCGTGATCAGTTTCTCTCTGTATCTCTCGTAGAGTTCTGAGGTCTTATACATCTTCGTTCCTCCGTTACAGTATGGATAATGAATGTACCCTTATTGTACGACGAACCTGCGGGAATGTAAATACTAATTTGTTATTTATTTAACAACTTTCGCCCTGCGGCCGAGGATCATGACCCCTGCCAGAAGCAGCGCCAGAAGTCCCAGGCAGATGTAGGGCATATACCGCGGATCCACACCCGTCGGCGATGGGATCAGCTGCTCCCGATTCAGGATCTTCAGGGTGAAGACCATCGTCCCATCCTCTGCGGCCTCACCGGTCAATTCCGCCCCCTCGGTATCCGTCAGGGTAACGGCGCCGGTCTCACTGACGGTAAACCGGACCGGCTCCTCCGCCGGCACGCCGTACCCTTCCGGAACGCTCTTTTCCTTCAGGAAATACGTGCCCGCATCCAGGGATTCATTGACCTCCGCAATGAGACCGTTTTCATCGGAAACCAGATCCTCATATCCGGCGATGGGCGTGTAATCGATGCTGGTCACACCGTCCACCGTCACCTCCCGGTACAGGGCGAAGCGAGCCGACGGCAGCGCTTCCTCTGCGGCATCCCCCCGGACGATCCCCGCCTCCGTGCGCAGGCGGACCGGCCGGTTGCGGACCGTGATCACCGGCATTGCGTCTTCGTTTCCCTGGGTTACCTCCGCATCTTCTGATGCTCCGCTCACCTTCACCGTTCCGTCGTTTTTCATGCGGAACTGCAAAGGCTGCTGCAGCCCGTAGTAGGCAGCGGTCACGGTCTTCGGGGATTTCGTTTCCGTGAGCAGGTATTTCGTGCCGGTATTCACATAGGCGATGGTGATCTGCCCGTTCTCATCCGAGACGTAGCTGTCCGCGCCGATGGGATTTCCCCGGGCATCGGTCAGGGTGAAGACCGCCCCCGCAAGGCCCCGGCCGGCGGCATCCTGCTTGATCAGACGGATGCCGTGGCGGGAATTGGTCACCGTGTCCGTGCGGACATTGTCTGCCGCCCCGGTGATCTTCCCTTCTTTGTAGCTGACCGCATACTCGTAGGCCGCTTCCTTCTGATCCTCCTTCGACTTCGCCGTGACCGAAAGGCTCCCTCCGCCATCGATCGCTGTTACCCGGCAGCCCTCCGCCAAAGCAACCGCACCGCTGCTGCTGTCCGCCGTATAGTCCCCGTCCAGCGCCACCTCCCGGATCTCGTAATCCGAAAGGCTGCACCCCTTCTTCAGGCTGTCCCAGTAATAGTAGACGGACGTCTGGGGAGCCTTCAGCACGCGGATGCTGTCCTTCTGCAGCTGATCCTTTACGAATACCGCGAAGAAGACATCTCCGTGGGACTGGGTGAAGCTGGCGTCGGACCAGTTCTTCTGAACCGTCAGACCGAAGCCCCGGCGGTTGTGCACTTCGATGGCCGGTGACTCATTCTCCCGGATGGTCCCAAGGTTGTCGCTGCCGTCCTTCGTAATGTAGGAATTCCCTTCCCGGGCATAGCCGATCAGCTGATAGCCCGCCGGCACTTCCCCGGCCCGTTCCTCCACCTTGAACTGGGTCCCCACCAGCAGATCCCGCACCTCGACCCGGTACTCCGCGGGGATCTTGGAGATCGCTCCATTAAAGGAAGTCTGGAACGTCGCCTCCAGCCTTTGCTTATCCGAAAGCTGGCCGAAATCCGTCTCCCCCAGGGATACGAACCTCTGGTCCTCCGCATCCCAGCGGCAGTAGTTTCCTTCCGGATCCTTCACGCAGTAATCCTGCAGCGCCGCCGGAGCCAGCTCCGTATCGTTTTCTCCTCCCAACCAGAGGCGGAAGCTGAAGCCGGCAGGATCGTCTGTGATCAGCTGATCGCTCTCATCGTAGAGCTTCTTGGTGATGGTCAGCGTCCGCTTCGCCGCCGCGCTGACATGGTTGTCATAGACGACCCTCTGGCGCTCGGACACTGGGGCCGCCGTCGTCTCATAATCCCTGCGGTTTGCGTCCGCCGTGGATTTCCCCTGGATCTCCCCGTCGTTGACCCGAACTTCATCGTAGACCTGGGTGTTGAGCCCGCACTCGATGATCCGGTACCTGAGAGCGCCTTCCGGCAGAGAGATCGCCGCCGTCTGGCCCGGGGTCAGGAAGAATACATCCCTGTACTCCGAAGAGGCGCCCGCCGGAGTGAATTTCGCCGCGTACTTCACCGGCACATTGGTGTTCTGATAGCTGACGTTGATCCGGCTGGAGGTTTTCGTCTGTTCGCTGAGCCGCTTCCAGGAGGTGCCCCCATCCTTATCCTCGGACTCGTACAGAATCTGGTAGCCGTACTCCGCCAGCTTATAGTCCTTCTTGTCGGTTCCGGAGATCTGCTTGTTCAGCAAAATCCGGCCGGGCCTTACGGAAGACAGGTTGAACCGCATGTGCAGGTTGGAAGCGCCGCCGCCCCGCTCCATGAAAAAGATCTTCATGGTATGGGTGGAATACTCTTTGAAAATGTACTGACCCCGGCTGTTCTTTTCAAAAAGCTTGCCGATCTTCTCGTCGATCTGCTGCTCCGAAAGGCCCCGCTCCCGGAAGTTGCTCTCGAAGACCTCCTTCAGGGTCGTCTTCTTACCGTTGACCATGACCTCGCCGGTGCAGTAGTTGACGCTGCCCGGCAGGGCGCTGTGGATGCCGCCCAGATCGATCACCAGCTCGCCGTCAACATACAGCCAGAAGTCGTCGTCTCCGGTGAACTCGTAGATGATGTCGTGCCCCCAGGCATCGTGGCCGTTTGGCGTCTGCACGAAGGCCGCCTCGATCTCAACGCCGAAGTAATAGTCCGGCTTCGGCACCAGATACAGCGGCTCGTACTTCCTGGGATCGTTGTCGGGCAGCGCCTTCAGATCCGCACTGTACAGGTTTTCCCCGTTGACGGAGGCCAGCTTCGACGGATCCAGATCGTTGTAGGGGAAGAACTGACCGTGCTTCAGGGAATTCTTGTTGGAATTATCCGCCGTTCCCAGCTCTTTGTATACCTTGAAATTCCCGTCCTCCTTCAGGCTGGCGAAATTCTGCGTGCTGTCGAATTCGTAGTAACCGCTGCCGCTGTAGGTGCTGCCCACGAAAAGGTGATTGACCTCCTGCCCGCCGGCGAACAGCTCGCCCAGCGAGCGGTCCGTCTTCGTGGCGAGAGGATACCCGTCCTCCTTCAGGTCGGTGGTGACCAGGCCGGAGTTGGCGTAGCTGACCGCGCCACCGGAACTGTCGCCAAGGACTGCGTGCTGCTCCGCGGTCGTGTCCATGCCGCCGATCTTCGTAATATCGCTGTAGTTGGCCAGCTTCATAGTGATGCCGTACTGGGTGTGATCCACGGTCGGCGCCTCCGTCAGCGTCCCCGCCTCCGGCGCGTCCTGCATGACCGCGAAATAAAAGTCCTCCGCCTCCGCAAAGGGGCAGGAGACGATTTTGCCGTCTTCCACCTTCAGTCCCGCGTAAGCGTAGTACGGATCATCCCACGCCACGATGGTGGAGTAGTAGTCTCCGTATTTGCGTCCGTTCAGGTTGATCCCCACCGGATCGAAGCTCAGATACTGTCCCCCGCCGATCTGGGGCGCGATGAACCGGCCGGAATAGGGATTCTTCAGGTCATAGTAGTTGTTCGGCTCCCCCGTATCCTCGTAGTAGTATTCGGTGAAGCTCCAGAGCAGGGTATTGATTTTGCTGCCGACCCACTGGATCGCGTCTCCGCTCTCATAGCAGGGAACCAGACTTCCGTCGTGATCGACGGCGTAGAACACGTATCGCTTCGCGTCATCGTCCCAGGTTCTGGTATAGATGATGACCCGGGAGCCGCCCGCCACCGCCTCCGTATCGCTGACGCTGACCTTGCTGGCGGAGTAGACTACGAAATCATCCTCGCTCATGGACGATGGCTCGGTGAAATACAGATAGAGCTTCCCGGAGGTGCTGCTGTCCGCCGCGGTCTTAAATCCATTCGTTCCTTCCCAGCTGACGGCACGGTCGCCTGCCACCAGCCGGAGCCTTCCGGCGTATTCTCCGGTGCCGAAGACCGCCTGCAAAGCGCTGGCGCCTTCCTCATCCGTCAGGGACAGGCCGCCGGCCTCCGCCTTCAGATACTTCGTCTGCCCGTCCACATCAGCGGACAGGGTATAGAGATCCCCGGACACCAGATGGAATGTCCACATGGTGATATCCGCATCCCGGGCCACGTACAGCGTCTCGCTGCGGTTCATCGGATTGACGCGGACCGCCAGCGACTGGGAGCGGAGGGCAGCGGTGTTCTTCTCCGAAGCCATCAGAGCTTCTCCCGACGTCCCGTTGCTGTAATTCATCAGTCCCCGGACGGCTCCGTCCAGACCGTAGGGATCATCGGTGACGCTTAATGAAGATACGAAGACCATCGAAAACCGGCAGTTGCCCGCGTTCTTATTGTCGGTGTACAGACGCAGTCCGCTGCCGCCGCCGGAATGCTGCAGCCACTTGTTCTCCGCGGCGGATTTGATCTCGAAGGTCCCTCCGGGCGTCTCGGTGATCGTAAACAGGGTCCCCTCTGTCTCGGAAAGACCCACCAGATTGCCCCCGGTATTCCGGATGTACTGTTTCACGTCCTCCGTCATCGTATAGATCCGCCAGGCCCCGCCGTCCGCTGCTTCAAAGAACCAGGGACAGGCGCCGCTGATATTCGTCGTCTCGTTGAAGGCGCTGTTTGCGTTCAGGGTGTTCTGGATGTAGTAGTTATTCTGGGTCCCCCGGGTGACGGACAGATAGAAGCCATCCGCGGCCTCCGCCCCGGTCAGCTTCTCCAGCGCATCCGCTGTCCGGATCTGAGGCTCAAAGGGCTGCGGGCCCTGCACGATGGCATAGACGCTGAATCCGGAAGCTTCAAACAGGACCTTGCCATCCTCTACGGTAACATCCCGGATCTCCTCCGCCGCCCCGTCCTCCGGCAGATGCCCTTCCAGGGTCACGTTGTCACAGATCAGTGTCTGCTCCTTCAGTACCGCAGCTTCGCCTTCGGCATCGGCTTCCTCTTCGGCTTCTGTTTCGGCTTCCTCTTCATAGGCTCCCGCTGCCAGATCCGTCGCGTTCGCAAACACCTCGTCCCCGCCGGTCACGGCAGCATAAGCCAGGACGTCATCCACGCTGCAGCGGTACGCCTGAACCCGGCCAGCCTTTGCATCAGGCGCAGCACCGATCACGCGGATGCTGTCTTCACCCCCGGCCGTGACGATGGCCGCCCGGGCGCTCTTTTTCCCTTCCGGTTCGCTGACATTCAAAAAGACCAGATCGCCGGATTTCGGCTGGTATTCTTCTCCGGAAAGCAGCCGGTCTTCGCTGCGCAGTTTCCGGATCCACTGAACCGTGTCGGCATCCGCCGGGGCCGCCGGATGCTCCGCCAGAACGTCAAATGCCCCCGCATAGTGCAGGGTGAACAGCGCGAATTCCGCATCCCAGGGATCCGCATAGGGCTCCCCCAGGAATGCGCCGTAGCGTGTCCATGCACCGTCTTCCCCGGCCGCTCTGGCCTCCTTCGCATCCTCCTGATAATCGATCTGAGACCT
The DNA here is from genome assembly GCA_017459895.1 of Bacillota bacterium. Lineage (GTDB taxonomy): Bacteria > Bacillota > Clostridia > Peptostreptococcales > Anaerovoracaceae > Lentihominibacter. The sequence goes on from JAFUCA010000007.1 coordinate 112,622, forward strand.
TGCAACCGCCAGGATCGCTGCCCGCAGACTCTCCGGAAGCTCCTTCGGCAGGGTCTTTTCCCAGTCCGCCCGGCTCTCCGGCGCCTGTGCCGGCTCTTCTGCGGTTTCCTCCTGCGGCTTCTCCGCAGGGGCTTCTGCGAACGTTTCTTCCTTCTCGTCGGCTTCCTGCGCCGGTTCCTCCGGCTCATTTCCCGCTTCCTGTCCGGAATCGATGCTGTCCTTCGGTTCCTCCTCTGCCTGTGTCTGGCTGGCATCTTCTTCCTCTGACGCCTCCTCCGGCTCAAATTCCGCCAGCGGCGCCGGCTCATCCTCCAGCTCCACCGCCGGCTCCTCCGGGATCTGCCGCGTCATTTCCTCCGCCGCGATCAGGTGATCGACCTGTGCCAGCTGGGCGCTCCGCTTCAGCGCGGTTTCCCAGCTCTTTGCCTCGGATCCCGCCATCCACCGGGGCAGCTGAACGCTGAACAGATCCGGCAGCGGCCGTCCGGCCTTCACGGCGTAATGCAAAGGCTGGCTCTGAGAATCGGATCCGCCTGCCTGCTGCGCTGCTGCCGCGGAGGCCCCCAGGGCCAGGATCCCGCAGACCGCCAGTATGACTGCTATGAGCCGGTATCTATTCTTCATCGGAATTCTCCTCCTGCTTCTGACGGGGATTGTACCTGATCAGATAAACGTCGACGAACCATGTGACCGCAAACAGCAGAATCATCAGCAGCGTCCAGCGGTCAATGATGACCATCGGCTGCAGGATGTCCTCGGTCCAGAAGAACCAGAACACCGCGAATACCGTGACGATCAACTGGATCAGCACGCCGATGCGCCGCCGGTTCCGTGTCTTCCCCATATCCTGCTGCTCCTGCGGAGAGGGCGTCTGCCGGCTCTCCTTTCGCAGGCTTCTGTATTTCCTGCGGATCTGCCGCAGCGGCAGCAGAACGATCAGGCACATGACCGCGCAGATCAGGTTCAGCAGCGCCCAGTGATCCGCCTCGCCGTGTCCCCAGACCGCCAGCGGAACGGCATCATCCCCAAACAGTTCCTCCGGCAGGGGCTCGGTCCTCGGCTTCATCGTTGCCAGCAAAAGCTGACGTCCGTTGGTCTGCGCATCCGCGCAGGTGCTGAGGGCAATGAGCTGCATGCCGGCGGCCTTTTCGATATCAAACTCCGGGTCCCACTGCACCGACAGGGATTTCGCGTAACGAAGAAGCTCCGAAATCTCCTCTGTGCTGCGGTCGCCTGCGGAATAGATCTTCGTATCGTAGGCATCCGCCGACAGCCGGGCGAATACCTGCAGATCGTAGACCCCTCTGGTCGTGATCAGGTAGCCGGTTCTGTGCGCATTGAAATAGCCCTCGTCCCCGTATTGTTCGATGTCACCGAACATGGCGCCGTTGTCCATATGGTGCCCGTAGATCAGATTGAAGGAGTTGGTAAAATCGCCGGAATTGGAGCTGGCCAGATAGATCGCTCCGGTCAGGCTGCTTTTGCCGTAAATATCCTTCATGGAATACTCCAGATCATCCTTGCCCTGCACCACCGGATAGTCGATATGGGTCCCCTTCATCATCAGCCACGCGCAGGTGTCCGCGTTGATCTCCTGCAGTTCCTCGAAGGACGGCTCCTCACCTTCGGTCACCTCCGGCCGGTACTGGGCCAGATCCCGGGAACTGAATGCCGCCTGATTGGTGTAAACCGTATCATACAGCACGAATCCGCTGTAAGCGACCATACCGGCAACAACGATCGTGGTTACGACCGTGAGCACTTTGGTTCCGTATAAAGCTATCAGTGCTGCGAGCCGATGCATGGCTTCTCCTCTCCGCTACAGATTGCTGCGGCGCATCACGGTGATGACTGTACCGTCCAGTTCGCTGTAGCTGACTGGTCCGAAATACCGGCTGTCCTCGGATCCCTGCCGCTGATCCGCCAGAATGAAGCACTGGCCGGCGCCCAGAGTCAGGGGGAATTTCGTAAATCCCTCCAGCGGATACGTTTCATAAAAAATATTGGACTCGATCATATTGTACCCGTTGACTTTCACGACGTTGTCCTTCGTGATCTCCACCGTATCCCCCTGCACGGCGATGACTCTGCCGACATACTTCGTATCGTTCTTCTCATAGACGACGATGTCCTGGGATTTCGGGTCTTTATCCAGGCGGTAGTACAGCAGGAGGTCACCGGAATCGATCCGCGGGTACATGTCCGCGCCGGGCATCGTCGTGACGCCGATGATGTGCGCAAACAGAACGTACAGGACGACCACGAAGATCAGCACCTGCATCGCAAACCACTGAACATCGTTCATGCCCTTTCGCTTCTGTCTCTTCGATTTCTTCTTCTCCTGCTCCGCCATCCGGTCTTCCTCCTGTCTTCTGTTCCTATTATAAGGAATGACCGGTCAATAAACCGGTCAAAAACGCTCCGGTACAGTAAATTTTCCGTTTTCGAGTCTTGTTACATATACCTCGCAGTTGCTGATGTGGGTGCTCCAGTAGGCGCCCCGGGACTCGGGAGTCAGATACTCCAGCCCGCCTTTCATCGCGATGGCGTGGGTCGACAGCAGGATGTTTCCCTCCGGAGGATCCTCCCGCAGTTCCTCCAGGAATTCTCCCATCCGCAGGACGACCTGGTTCAGCGATTCCATCCCCTCCGGCGCCTTCTCATGAACAAAGTCGCCGAAAAACTTCACGATCTCCGGCGGGGGAGACAGCAGATCGGCGCCCTCATACGGACCATAGTCCATCTCCAGCAGCCGCTCATCGGTGCGCAGCGGGATCTCCTCCCCCGCCGTGATGCGCGCGGTCTGCACCGCCCTCTGCAGCGGGCTGGACCAGATCTCATCAAACGCAATGCCCCGGTCCCGGAAGAGCTGCGCCGCTTCCTCTGCCTGGGCGCATCCCTCCTCGTTCATTGGCATATCGCTTCTTCCCTGCAGAACCCGCTTCCGGTTCAGATCCGTCTGTCCGTGCCGTATGATATAGATAACCGTGCTCATGATACCTTCTCCCTCTGATGTCTGTGATACCTGATTATAACACGAAGGGACTGTCCTTCGACAGTCCCCCGGAGCCTGCTTTATTCTTTGTTTATTCCGCGTCTTCGGAATTGCTGCTCTTTCTTCTTCTCATGACGACCAGCAGCAGGATGGCTGCGGCCAGAATGAAGAGGAAGGGCGCGTAACGGGTGACCACGTTGGTCGGAGAAACATCGTTCAGCGTGTTGGTAAAGGTGGCCCCGGTGTATTCCGCGGTGGGCGCGGCGGCCTTCTCGCCGACGTAATTGGTGATGGCGGCTGCTTCATCGAACATCGACAGGCTGACGTTGGGATCCACGGATCTCTGCGCCGCGACCTCGCCGGCCTTTGCATCGGTCACGGCCGTCTGATAGGTATCCGGCGTGTTGTTTGCCTCTGTTACATTGAAGGTGGTGTTGGCCGGAAGGCCCTTGATGGTGATCTGTCCGCCATCCGCCAGGGCAGCTGTGACATCGGTTCCGATCGCTGCGGTCTGTGTGTTTCCGTCGATGGTCACAGCGAACTGCTGTCCTTTGACTGCGCCCGCGGTGGTAAAGGTGAAGGGGAACGGATTGGTCTTGTCCGCCAGAGTACCGTCCACGACCTTGTTTACGGTGTAGTTATAGGTATAGTATTTATCCGCCATGCCGGTGCCGGACGCGCTCCCCTCCGGTTTGTAGGACTCCACAAAGCCGGTGGTCTTACCGGTAACGTCATCGCTGCTGATAAAGAGAACGTAGCCGGTGACACCCAGTCCGTCTGCTGTGTTACCGATGTAGACATCCAGGTAGCGGCTCGTTTCGTAGCCTGCCGGACGGGTCAGACCCGCAGCTTCGAACACATCCGGTCTGGATTCTGTGATCGCGTAGCAGTAAACGCCTGCCTTGCTGAACTTGCTGAGATCGATGGACGCGGTGATCGTGTCGGTGATGGATGTGCCTTCGCTCTTCGCATCGACGGCCTTGTTCTTCTCAAACTCTGCCTTGCTGTCCGTCAGCGTGACTCCTCCGGCAACTCCTGCGCTGGCTGTAATGGCATTGCCGTCATCATCCGAGATCTTCCTGCCCCCGTCTGCCGGAGCGACGGAATATTCATAGGTGATCCCCGGTCCGTAGACGGTCACAGCGTCATCGTTGTATACCAGGATCTCTTTCGTTATGTCCAGCGTTTTATCGTTTGTCTTCGCGACTCCGTTCTCTGCCGTTGCCGCGAAGGAGGCGGCTCCCATGGTCATGCTGACTGCGGCACAGGCGGCGATGATTCCGATTCTTCTTAACAGGCTCTTTTTCATTTCGTTTCCTCTCTCTCCATTGCCTCCGAAGGCAATCCGTTTTCTCAGGTTATGTCCGCATGATACCAGACCGCCAGTCAATGAAAGAGTCAACGGAAACGGTTTTTGAATATTTTTTTGATTTTTAGTCCCAGGTGGGATCCTCGGCTTCCTCCAGCTCCGGATGTTCCGCGATGATGCCGCTTTCGATCAGCTTGATCAGCTCAAAAATGGAACGGAAGCGGATCGTCTTGTTCTGGTCCACCCAGGTCACACGGCCCTGCCAGGTGCCCGCCTGGCGCTGCTGCACCCGGATGATGAATGTTCCGAGTTCTCCATGCTGCGTCAATAATTCTTTGTCTGACATGATTCTTTCCTTTTCTTTCTTTCTGCCGTCTCCAGCCTTTGCATCCTCCTCGAGAAAGCTCCGATCCTTCACGGCCGGTCTGGGAAACTGAAGATCGTTGAACAACTGCTCCATGACCTGCGCCATTTCCAGAAACGATGTGACCTGGATGGCCCCGTCGTGATATCCGTGGTACAGCCGGCCCCGAAAAATCCCGTGCTGCGGCTGTCCGTCCGCGCACAGCACCACTCCGTTGGGGATTCCTATATAATGTCTGACTTCGCTCATAAGTATTTACCCTCTACACCGCTGATGTGGAATTTCAGCCCGGTTCGCTGCCCTTCGGTGCGGAAGTTCCGGGCGATTCTGTCCTCTACGATGCTGCAGTCCTCTCTGGTCGTATTGATCAGAAGCACCAGATACTGGTTCTTGCTGTATTTGCAGACGGCGTCGCTGTGCCGCACGGACCGGCAGATCGCGTTCGTCAGCCGTTCATTGAGGCGGTCAAGCACCACGCCGTCCTTCATGGGCTGCCCCTTGCTGTTGACGATGGTGCAGACCATCAGGTACGCGGACAGACCGGCTCTGCCCAGCATCCGCTCCATGATCCGGTAAATTCCCTGAAACACCGGCAGACTGCAGAGGAATCCCCCGGGTGCCTCCGGATCTTCTTCGCCGCCGGAGAGGTAGGGCTGGATCTCATCGATCATCGCATAGTCGTTCTCGACCTGAGAGGCGATCTCCTCCAGCACGTTCATTTCTGCAAAGGCTGGCTTGACGCCCAGTTCCTCCAGGTACAGCTCGACCGTTTTCTCGTAAAAATCCCTGGCCTCGTCAAAATGCTTCATGCCGAGAAGCGCGTCCATGGTGACCGTCTCCCAGTCCGCCAAAGGCAGGACCTTGGCAGCGAAGCGGCCCAGCTTTTCCATGGAGCGGTAGTCATTCGCTTCCTTATAATATCCGGTCAGCTCGTCGATGCAGTGGCCGAACAGCTCCTGATAGCGCCGTTCCTCCTGCATGACCCAGATGTGGCCGGTCTGATCGGGCAGGAACTCCCCCCGGTAGTCATAGACCGCGGTCTCGTACAGTCGGATCCGCTCCTTCCGGTCCTCGGTCTGCTTCGCCCGGTTCACCTGCGCTTCGAACTGTCTGGCGTCCTCGATGACGGGAATCTCCCTGGTCCATTGGTAGATACCGCCGGTGAACTCGATGTAGCCGCTCCCCGGCAGACCCGCCTTCTCCAGCTTTTTCTTCGCATTATAAATGACACTGCGCAGCATATTATGGTAGTCCAGGGAACTGCTGCCTTCGAACAGCATTTCCTCCAGTCTGCCGCGCTCGACGCCCGTCTCACTGAAATGCAGCAGGATCTCCATCAGCCGCGCGAACTGGGAATCCCGCGAACCGCTGCTGATCTGTTTCCCCTGCCAGGTAATCGTAAAGTCTCCGAGCGTCCTGACGATCAATGCATTTTCATGCTCCATACGTCAGCCTCTTTCCTGTTGTTAGAAAACTGTGAAACTTCTGATACAGCGAGAATATCACAGATTTCGGGAGGCGGCAACGAGGCCGGAGCATTTTTGCGCGATTTTTGACTGTTTTTTTGACTGGCCTGCGGCTCAGACCCTATGCTGCCCCGATTATAACTTCCCGTACGTCAAAAGATGCGTCAACTTCTGCAGGAAATTGACGCATCCTTATGATCAGTAGATTACCACCTTCGTCCCGGAAGGGATGTTGCTGTAGATCCATTTGGCGTTGCCCAGGGCCATTCGTATGCACCCGTGGGAGATGTTGGCGCCCAGCCGCCCGTTGACGAGATGGCTGGGGCTGGGGGAACGGTCGTACAGCACGCTGTGGAAAAGATAGTTGCCGTAGAACTGGGTGTAGTACCAGCAGCGCAGGGTGGAACCGGTATTGAAATATCTGCCCCGGGAACCGATGGTAAAGGTCCCTTTCACGGTAGGGGTGGAAGGGGCGCCCACCGAGCATTTGAATGCGTGGATCCGCTTCCATTTTCCCTTCTTGCCATGGTAGATCCGGACCTTGTGCTCCTTGAGCTTGACGACGATCATGTATTTCGTGGAACTGGAGTAGCTCTGGAACTTCTTGTCGATGCCGTCGCCGATCCGGCGGGTCATCTTGCCGGTGGACTTCGAGAAGACATACCAGATCTTCTTGACCTTCTTCGTTCCCCTCAGACGGCTGCCCTTCTTGAAATAGTACTTCGCCTTGCCCTTCTTGTACCAGCCGGTGTATTTTTTGCCCTTGCCCTTCTTGTTGAAGTAATAGAGCGTCCCGGCCTTGCCGATCTTCTTAATGGCCGTTCCCTCGGTCTTGCTTCCCTTGTCGAATTTCACGATGAAGTACTTGTTTTTCTGGGGCTTCGTGGTCTTGACACCGCTGGCGTTGTACCACCAGCAGCGCATGACACCGTTTGTGACCTCGATGCGGTAGGTGCTGAAATACTTCGGTGGCTCCGGCTCGGTCGGATCCGTCGGGTTCGTCGGATCTGTGGGATCTTCCTGGCCGGGGTCGGAGGGCTCCGCGGGGTCCGTCTGGCCGGGGTCCGCCGGATCGGATGGTTCCTCGCCTTCACTGAGCGCGGCGGGATCTGCCGGATCCGGATCGGACAGTTCCGCCTGGCCTTCCGGCGCAGCCGGGCCGCTGCCTTCACTGAATAAAACCGCCGGCTCCGTCTGGTCCGCCGACGCTGCTCCGCTGCCGGAGTCCGAGGGCTCCGCTGCGAACGCTGCCGCCGGCATCGACATGGTAAGTACCATTGCCGCTGTCAGGAGCATCGCGATCAGTTTGCTTTTCATCTTCTTCTGTCTTCTCATCGGAGTTTCCTCCCACCGCATTTCTCTCAGGCCTTCTTCCGGGATCCATTATACCATGGTTTCGGAAGGAGGGGAGAACGAACATTGTTCGCAAAAAATAGATAACGACCGCTTCTTACGCCTGCAAGCTCAGCGGTCGTTATCCTTCATTTGGTTCTTTCAGCACAGTTGGTGTTCTCACCTCTTTCTTCCGGACGCACCTTCCATCGTTGTCCTGAGACTCTCTGTCCCGTTCACCTGCCCTCTTGTTCTTCGCGTTTCATGTTCCCGCCTTGACACTTCATCCGTCGTACGGGCTTCCCGCAGGTCCTTCCGGGTTCTGAGCCACTCCGTCTCCTGTCGGCTCTGTCCTCTATTTTCTCACCTAAGATCCGGGCCTCCCCTTTCTCTTTGGTGACTATAGTATAGCAAACCCGCGTACCTATTGCAAGAGTTTTTTGAAAATTTATTCTATTTCCTTTTTCAGGAATCTGTGGTACAATACATCTGCGGGTTCCATTAGCTCAGCTGGGAGAGCGATTGGGTCACAACCAATAGGTCGGCGGTTCGAGCCCGTCATGGAACACCATATTTCAACGATTGAGAGCCTTGAAACATTGAAATTTCAAGGCTCTCGTTTTTTCTCTATCTCTTCTTAACCTGACTTATCTTACCCTGTCATCGCCAGAGAAAGCGTCGATCGGGATGAATCTGTCAAACTTCAGTCTGCTGATATCAGCGCCTGGTTTCTTTTCTGTAATCAGCTCACTAAGCACTTTTCCTACAGGAGCGGAGATGCCGAATCCATGCCCGCTGAAGCCACACGCTGCATAGAGTCCCGGCACTTCCTGAAACCCTTCAATACAGCACATATCATCTGGTGTTCTGTCATGCCAGCCACTCCAGGATCTGATGATTTTGATGTTCTCCAGGGAAGGGAACAATTCTGTAAGTCCTTTGATTCCAGACGGAACATTGTCCGGTGTCAACCTGTATTCAACATGATTTCCTTCTCTCTGGAAAGCACCGATCCTGCTGCCGCCTCCCATGACGATCGAACCATGCGGGGTCTGGGTACCATAATACCCGCCCTTTGAGCCGATGAAGATTTCTTTTAGCATATATGGAACCGGCTCTGTCACGAAGATCTCACAGAGTGCGTGTGTGAACGGGATATCGAGATCCACTGAATTGAGCAGTTTCCTGCTGCCGAAGCAAGCCGCTACACAGATCTTGTCCGCTTCATAAATATGGCCGCATTCTGTTATGACACGTTTCGCGTGTCCCCTCACGGTCTCGATTTCAACGGCCTTCTCATGGTCAAAAAACCTGACGCCCAGCGAGCGCGCCTTCGAATAAAGAGAAAGCGTTGTCAGTAATGGATTTGCCCAGGAATCCTCTTCACAGTATCCTGCTCCGATGATTCTTTCTGAAAACTGCGGAACTCTTTTGCGCAATTCTTTGCCGTCGATATACTCAATATGCATTCCGTGCTTTTTTGCGATCGGGTAGAACTTCTGCATATTCTCAAATTCATCTTCAGTCAGCGCATTTCGATAGCCGCCTACCTTCTGATATTCAATATCAATATCCAGTTCTTCCATCAGTCTTGGCCAGATTTCATTTACACCGTACATACCCAGGGACAACTCCGGCTCCCCTCTCGTATTCATCTTATTCTGGCCACCGTTACGGACGGATGCTCCATTGGCAACAGTATCTTTCTCAAGTACCGTTACAGAAAGGCCCTCTAACGCCAGGAAGTATGCTGCCGCATTCCCAACTGCACCACTGCCCACTATGATTACGTCAGACTTGCGCACCTCACTATTGCTCATTTCGCATTCTCCTCTCTGCAATCAGCATATACTTTCGCTGTGACCGGTCTTGCCGGCGGTCTTGGTGTTGTCTCTTCCAGTTCCACCGGACTGATTCCCAGTTCTCTCGCAACGATGTCTCTTACATTTCTTCCACAGGTCAGTCCCTGACAAAGACCCATTCCGGTTCTGAGATACCGTTTCACTTCATTCAGTGTATACATGCCATCATATACCGCTTTTCTGATCTCCCCTTTTGTGATCTCCTCGCAGCGACAGATGATCAGATCATCATCCGGCTGCGGAACGAATTCACCTTCCGGTTTCGTTCTGTCCAATACTTTGAATTCCATTATCTGGCCTCCTTCCTGAAGAAGCGTGCTTCCATCGCATGCTCTTTCGGAACCTTAATCGTCAGTACTGCAGTTTTATCATAAGCTTTTAGATCCTTGACATTGAGCACTTCCGCATCACATACGGCACTTCCACTCCTGTCAAGTGCTTTGCCCCGATCTCCCGCTGATGGGATCGGCAGAAACTCATATGGCAGCGATACAGTTCCATATCCTTCCCCCGCGTCTTCGTCTACCAGGAAGATCGCCTGTCCGGGGCATGCGGCAACACAGGCTCCACAGTTTTTACAAACAGATTCCGGGACAACCGCGGGCAGATCTGTAATGTGGTTTCCCACTCTGATACATCCGAACGGACATGCGTCCTGACACGGGTCACAGGGAATATTCTGTGAACACTCAATGACCGGATGTACGCCAGCCTTTCTTACGATGCCCGGATATCGTTCCACTTCACTCAGATCCATATAACCCTTCTGCAGAAGCGATTTTGCCATTGGGATGCCTTCATCAGTTGTCTCCGGGGTCTTACCCTTGTTCTGCGGAGCAAACATGCCGTGTCTGAGTTTGTCCAAAGACTGAAGCTGTATATTTACTTTCTCTTCAAATTCATCCTCTTCGATCCATCCGGCATGTCTTGCTGCAGCGAGTCCTGTAATATGTCCTTCGATCATTGCAGAACTCGCTTCCTCGATTCCGGATACATCTCCGGCAGCATAGATCCCCTTGATCGACGTTGCGCCGTACTCATCACATTCCGGAACCAGTCCACCCTGTTCTTTCATCCTGCAGCCTGTCATCCTGACCAGCTGACTCATAGGATTCAAACCTACTGCAACACAGATCGTATCTGTCTCCAGCTCGACTTCCGTTCCCGGAATCGGCTGGAATCTCTCATCCACCTCTGCGATCACAACACTTTCCACATGGTCCGTTCCTTTCGCTTCCACAATGGTGTGTGACAGATAGAAGGGCACGCCGGTCCTGGCGACCTTTGCGGCATGCACACCGTATCCGCCGACTCTTTTGGCTGCATCCACGAGCGCTGTCACTTCACATCCTGCCTGCAGAAGCTGGAAGCTTACCACGAGTCCTACATTTCCTGTTCCGAGCATCAGAATCTTTTTGCCCGGCATTACACCATGCAGGTTCATCATTGTCTGTGCTGCACCAGCTCCCATGACGCCCGGAAGATCCCACCCCTTGAACGGGATCATTTTTTCAGCTGCGCCGGTCGCAACGATAATCGTCTCCGCTCTGAAGTTTTCAATATGGTCTCCACGATTTACGGAAATACATTTTTCGGGATAAATGCCGATGACCGTAGATGAGAGATTGACCTCGACGCCGACCTCCTCAGCCTCTCTGAGGAGTTTTTCCCCAATGTTGATACCCCTGATCTTTGCTTTATGTTCCTTCGATCCGAAGAATTTGTGTATCTGCTTGAACAGCTGTCCGCCCGGACGCTCGTTCTCATCAAATACCACAGTACGCATACCGGCCTTAGCACCTTCTATCGCCGCCGACAATCCTGCGGGGCCTGCTCCAATTACGATCAGATCATAACGAATCATTTCTCTGCACTCTCCTTTGCTGATAATCCATACTGTGTTTCAACATTCATTCCCTCCTTTAACGGAGTAATACATGTGCGGACATTCAATTCCCCATCGACGATCATGACGCAGTCAGTACATCTTCCTATCGCACAGAATATCCCCCGGGGCGTCCCCCTCTTTCGTGTGTGACGGTGCGTTGTGATTCCATTTGCCATAAGAGCAGCTGCGATAGGCTCTCCCTCATATCCTTCTATTTCCTTCCCGTCGAAAAAGAATGTAACCTTTCTGTCCTTCTCAAATTCTCCTAATATAGGATGCTTATTAATCCTCATTATCATTCTCCTTTGTTCAATCCTCTAACGAAAGAGGGCTATGATTGCCTCTGCCTGTTCCGCCTTGATCCTGTACCATCGTTTATTGATCGTTATGGCTGGCGTACCTTTATTCTCCTTAACACCGTCTTCTGTCACTTCTGCCAGCAGGCAGATCTGACGCTTGTGCCCGTCTCTGTATTCAATATCTATCTGATAACGATCTCCTTCCAGATCCTTTATCATGACATTGCTGTATGTCTTGGTTTTCCTGACGACACCGATAACTTTTTCTGTTTCATCCTCTGACAAGGTCCTTGCTGCTCCATCTGGTGACGTCAGCTTCATTTCCGAAACATTGTCGGTCTTGAGAAACTTATAGGGCCTGTCCCCTGTGCTTTGAAATACTGCTGCTCCCAGAATGCATGCTGCAATGCAGACTGCAATTAAGATTTTTTTTCGACTCAATATCTCCACCTCCGGCTCAAAGCCTAGTCACAGTACAGATCGTTGTCTTTTCTGTTTTTCTTCCTGTACTCCTCGGAGCATTCATTGCAAAGCACTGGAGCATCCTTATAATAAGCATCTTTGAAATTGTCTTCAGTGGTCAGCTGTTTCCCGCACTCACTGCAGTAGAGAAGAGGGAACTCCTTATACCAGATGCTTCTGATCCCGCTCTTGTCTTCATGTTCGATTGAATCCAACGGGCAGGCCAGAGCGCATGAACCACATCCCAGACATTCTTCTGACGCTGTCCCATAAGGGACATTGATCTCACGATGAACCCCTCGCCCCATGCTGTCAAGCGCTCCATGTATCCAGTAATTGCATGCATTCCTGCATCTTCTGCAAAGGATACAATCTCTCCCTTCCTTTATTGGAATCCTCTCATCCGGTTTGATGCCACAGCGATCCATCAACTCCAGCACGGATCTGCTGGAGTTCGCTTCTGCATAGATCATCTGCAATACAGTTTCCCTTGCCTTTTCTATTTCCGGTGTACTGGTCACGATTTCCATATCTTCATCCGAAATCGCTGAACACGCGGAAACAACCGATGTTCTTCCGTCCAGCGTAACCTGGACCATACAGAGCCTGCAGCAGCTGTCATTGGTCATAAATCCCGGATCGCTGCACATGTGCGGTACATATTCTCCGGCGCGAAGGACCGCATCCAGCACGGTCTCTCCAAACAGCCACATTACTTTTTTCCCGTTTACCTGCATCCTATGCCCCCACTCTTCCTGTGATCTCTTGCCTGAACTTCATGATAATGCTTCTGATCGGATTGCACATTGCCTTTCCGAATGCACATCTTGACGCCAGCCCTGCAGCCTGTGCGATCTTTTCGATCAAATCAATATCCTGTTCGGCAAGATACTCTTTCGTTACGATTTCTGACAGGATCCGAAGGCCTTCTCTGCATGGAGTGCATGTGCCGCAGGATTCATCTGACAGAAACGCAACTGCATTTCTGAGAAGGTCCATCGCTTTGACCTCCTCGCTCAGTACGATTATTCCGCCCGACCCAAATGTTATCCCTGCGTTTGCAAACTCCTCAAATCCCAGTACAACATCCAGTTCATCCGCTGTGATAAAGGAGCCCAGGGGGCCGCCGACCTGTACACATTTTATCTTCCTGCCTCCGGCGGCACCGCCCCCATACTCCTCAATGAGTTCCTTTAAGGTGATCTCGCCCAGCGGGATCTCCACATTTCCCTTCACGTTCAGATCCCCTGACAGAGAGAATATCTTGGTTCCCGTACTGCTTCCCTTGCCGATCCTGCTGTATTCTTCTCCGCCCTTTGCGATGATAAACGGAATGTTTGCAAAGGTTTCTATATTATTTATGACTGTGGGCTGTTCCAGGATCCCTCTGTATGTCGGAAATGGCGGTTTGATCCTTGGCACACCGATGTTGCCCTCAATGGATTCGATCAGCGCACTTTCTTCACCGCATACATATGCTCTTCCTGCACGGACTACTTCTATGTCCAGCGTATAATCGCTGTCCAGAATCCTTCGCCCGAGCATTCCATGCTCTCTCATTTCCTGAAGCGCTCTGTTTACTGTATTGATCGCGTCTTTGTATTCATCACGAATATAGATATATCCCTTATTTGCGCTGATGCAGTATCCGCCTACGATCATGCCTTCAATGACAGAATACGGATTGTTCTCCAACAGCCAGCGATCCATAAACGCACCCGGATCACCTTCGTCCCCATTCGCAACGATGTATTTATCTATAAAGTTGCTGCTGCGTCCTTTGGCGTTATATCCTGCTTCCCACTTCATCCCAACCGGGAAACCGGATCCGGACCGACCTCTCAAACCGCTTTTTTTCACTTCCTCAAGTATTTGTTTTCTTCTGTCGAAGTCCAACGCTTTTCGGAGTGCCTCGCCGCCGCCATGACGGAGATAATCACTGAGATTTGTATAACACTTGGTCAGTATCTCTGGCGGCTTCCCTGGTATGATGTTCATTGTACCGGACCGTTTCTCCTGAATCATTCCGGTATCGACGCTTCGCACGACATTCTCGATGTCTTTCGGCAGAATGCCTTTGTAAATATCATCACCGATGACCATTACAGGTGCATGCTCACAGGCTCCCATGCAGCGAACTGTCCTTAGAGAAAATCTTCCATCCTGTGTTGTATGCCCAGGTGTGATTCCCAGGGTCTCCTGAATCTTCTTCAGAATCTCATGGCTTCCTTTCGCACTGCAGACCGTCCCGTCACATACCGAGAACACAATACTGCCCTCTTTCTCCGTAGTGAAGCGATCGTAGAATGTCAGATCAGAAAACAGATTTCCGATACTAACATCAAAATACTTCGCCATTTCTTTCATGTGATCTGAAGAAACGTATCCGCACCTGTCCTGAAATTCATGCATTGCGCTGAGTATGTATCTCTTCTCAGCCGGGAACTGACTGATGATTTCATATGCTGTTTCCTGATTCCGCATTACCATTCCTCCTGGATTTGATCGATTTCTTCTGGGAGCATCGACTCACATTTATTTCTCCCGATCCAGACATGATGTCCTCCGATACGCGGTTTCTCAAAGAATGCACATGGGCCTGAGCTGCAGAAATAACAGCCTCTGTCAACAGGCGAAGGGCTGTCGCGCATTGTGTCATCACGCAATTTGCATACAAATCTATTGAACGAATTGTATGTGATCGCTTTTGACGGGCACATCTTCGCACACACTCCGCAGGTTCCATCTGCTTTGTAGTAACAGTTTTCCTGATCCGGCCGCTCGGTTGGAGTCAGATGCGCGGACATGACTACCGTTCCGAGCCTGCCGGCGCATCCCATTGGCGTGATGACCAATCTGTTGATGCCGAATGTGCCGATCCCTGCGATCGCAGCAGATGTTTTATGTCCCCAGGTCGCTGTCAGTTTGATATGATCGTAGTTTTCCGTAACCGGTTCGCTTGCCGCATCAATACCCATCTTATGAAGCTCTTCGACCAATTCACTCATGATGCTCCCTATCAAATTGTTTGTTTCATAGTAACCGAGACTCCATTCTTTATTTGATACTTCCCTTCTCGCTCTCGCATATTTCACTACCATCGCAGTGTACGGAAGGAAAAAGGAAATGACAGTCTTCGCGTTTTCAAGCAGGTCTGTCGGCTTCGCAACAGGATAGCCCACGATCTCGCTTGTTTTGTCATACAGCGGATCATGTGCACTTGCGAACCCGATCACCGGACTGCGATATTTGGTAATCACTCCGGAATTGTTGACCTGCTCTACCCGGCTGTTGATCAAATCCAGGATTCTATCTCTGATTTCGATTTCTTTGTACATACTCCGTCTCCAGATGGATCTGTTAATCAGTTATTGCTTTTTCCAGTACTCTACGATTTCATCCTTCATGTGTTTGAAGTGAACCACTGCTGCCATGAGCAGCAGCAAACTACCGTAAAGGATCATGTTGCTGTGAGCCCCATAGACATACATCATCAGGCCGCCGATTCCTACGAACAAATAAATGATGAAAAAAACCATGTGCTTTCTGTCTTCCATTTGTTCTCCTTTAGCCTATTCTGGCAGCCTTCATCAGCCGCATGTCTTCTGCCGCATTTTCCGGAGCCTTTGTGAGTTTCGAAACGATGATCATGCAGATCGTCGCAATGACAATGCATGGAAGAACGTTGAATGAAGATGGTACTGTGTAGTCAGGAAGCATTGCCGCTGTCAGCTGAAGCTTATCCCATACGATAACCGAGATCGTTCCGGCCGCAATAGATGCGATTGCGCCTTCCTTCGTCAGACCTTTCCAAAGAACGCAGGCGAAGATTACAGGGGTGAATGATGCACCCATTCCATTGTATGCATAGATTACGAGATCCCATGCGGATCCTCCGGATGAACCCATCCATACCGCAACTGCCATAACGGGAATCAGCATCAGCTTGTTGTACTTGACCAACTGTTCCTGTGATACGCCGGTTCCCTTTTTCAGCCACTGGAAGTAAATACTGTTGACCAGCTCTCCGGAAACGATGAGCATCATGGCCGCTGCTGTTGACATGATGGCTGCAATGACTCCGCAGATCATAATTCCACCGATCACAGGCCCCATGAACTCATTTACCAGATAATAGATCGCGTTCTCCGGATCGGGCAGCACTCCGAAATATCCAAGTGCAACTACACCCATCATAAATGCACAGTATGTTGCGATAACATCCATTGCACCTGCAACGGTGACGGATCTTCTGATATAGGAACGGTCTGCACTGGCGATAGACAGCATTCTTGTCATGATATGAGGCTGGCCCCAGGCAGGCAGACAGATCGCGAACATTCCTGCGATAGTAATGATCTGCTGCGTCAGACTTCCTCCTCCAGTCCAGTCAAAGATCATCGGATTCAGTGCCTTCGCATGACCCATGATATGTTCCCAGCCTCCTCCGCGGATCAGCGAGTAGAACGGAACGAAGATCAATGTGACCATCATCAGAATACCCTGCACAGTATTTGCTTTCGCAACACCCATGTATCCGCCTGTAAATGTATACAGAAGGATCAGCGCACCGCTGATGGCTACCGCCGGTGCGATCGTAACGTTCAGAATCTCCGCGAGAACCTTTCCTTCAGCTACCAGCTGTGATGACATATAGGCTGTTGTAAAGATGATGATACTGATGGCAGCTACGACTCTGAGTGCAGGTGTTTTGGCATTGGTTCTTGCCACCAGCAGTTCCGAGAACGTCAGTGCGTTATATTTCTCTCCAAGTGCTCTCAGTCTCTTCGCAAACAGCGTCCAGTTAATGATCGGTGTAAGAACACAGCCCCATCCGCTCCAGCATGTTGCCATACCTGTTGTCGATGCCTGTCCCACATATCCGAGTGTCCACCATCCGCTCATGCTGCTGGCACGGTCGCTGACGGCTGCTATAAACCATGGAACCTTTCGCTCCGCAACAAGAAAGCTCTTCGCATCCTTCTTTGCTTCCCTCATACTTCTGAATCCGATATATATATATACCGCAAAACTTGCAAGTATCGTCCATATCATTGCATTCATGATAGTTTTCCTCCTTATGTCTCATACACATCCAAATTAATAAAACTTCCAAACCCATACCAGGAATGCGGCATATACACCTAAAGGCACTAATATTCCTGCTATGACTGATCCAATCGGTATGATCATGTTTTTCCTCCTTTCAGCTGCTTCTCGTTTGTCCTTATTAGACGATGAAGCAATAGACGTGCCAAGAAACCATACAAGGTCGCGATCATTTTATCTCTTCATCCTTAAAGCCCCTGCAATGACATGGTTTTTAAAAGCAACTTTTCTGTTCCCGCGTCACTTTGACCAACGATGCTGTTTCATTTTCTGCGGATATTATGCACGTGTGCATAGACGATATGCACGAACGCAAATAAAGACCGCTCGCAGATTGCTGCGAGCGGAAGACGTCTACCGATTTAATCCATACTGTGTTATTTTTCGAGAAACAGTTGATTGGTTAACTCCCAGTGCATTTGCGATTTCCGTTGTGGTCTTAAACTCTTTCATCGCCATCTGCAAAAGCTGGATCTCCAGCTCTTTTACTGCCTCTGAGAGCGGGATGATCCCGTTAATGATGACACGCGGATTTCCCTCCCCGATGTCCTCTGTAATGTGATAAGGGAGATCCTGCGGCTCAATGTAATTTGAGGACGTGCTGACAATAATGCTTTCTACGCAATTTTCCATTTCCCGGACATTTCCCGGCCAGGAATATTGGCTGAGCATCTGAATGACTGTTTTGGAAAAGATCTTTTCCGTGCGATAGGCCCTATTGAATTTCTTGGTGAAATAGCTGATCAGAAGCGGAATATCCTCCTTCCTCTCCCGAATCGGCGGGATCTCGATAGAGACAATGTTCAGCCTGTAAAACAGGTCTTCACGGAATTCTCCTTTTTTGATCCGTTCCTTAAGGTTTCTGTTTGTTGCTGCAATGACACGGATATCCAGTTTATGCTCTTCCGTACCACCTACCCGGATGATCGATCGTTCCTGCAGAACTCTGAGCAACTTCACCTGCTGGTCCATCGGAAGCTCACCGATCTCGTCCAGGAACAGTGTTCCTCCGTCAGCAGCCTCGATCAGGCCGGTCTTTCCATCCTTGCTGGCCCCGGTAAATGATCCGGCTTCATAACCGAATAATTCTGACTCAACCAGGTTTGGAGCTATTGCCCCGCAGCTCACCTTGATGAATGGTTTATCCTTGCGAGGGCTCAATCTGTGTATCGCCCTGGCCAGCACATCTTTGCCGGTTCCGGTTTCACCCAGGATCAGCACGGTTGATTTCATCGGCGCAATCATCTTGATCAGATTTTTAATCCGGTACATCTCATCGCTGCAGGAAATGATCTGCGCCAGATATGGCTGCGTCTGGTCCGCTTCATCAATGTCCATTTCCATCCTGGCGATCAGCGTATTCAGGTTCATCTGATCACTGAAGTTCTTTGTGACAGACAAAACTTTTTCGATGTTTCCATTTTCATCGAACATTGGGACGCCAACTGCCACGAGCATTTTTTCCGTCCTGGCAGCGGACTGTATCACAACCTGCTGTTCACCGGTTTCCAGAACAAGTTTCGCAACAGAAGGATAGAACAGCTTTTGCTCTTCCAGCTCGAATACTGTTTTACCAATATACCAGGATTTATCATATCCGCAGTTATCTACCGTCTCCTGTCCAATGAATTCTATTTCACCCTTCTCATTCGTGATCAGAAGAGAGCTCTGGTCATAGGACATAAGACTGTCACGCATCTGCCTGTTCATATCACGCAGGGATTCTATGCTTTGCTCGATCCTGCTTATTTCATCAGCGCCAAGCACGTGAAAATACACATACTTGTCTGAAATTCCGGCGAGATGAAACCGGCAATTTCTCCCTTTGATGTTTTTTGTTAACGTTCCTGTGTTAAAAAGCCTTTCTTCCTCTTCCTCTGAAAACAACCCCTCGAAGCCTTCTTTGACCGCTTCTTCTGTCATCCCCAGATTTACTCTTGCCTGTTCATTACAGTAAAGTATTGATTTGGTTTCAATCGAGCCGATCATCAGCCCATGCGCAGAATTCTCAACAAGATCCGACAGTATCCTGAGGGCCTCGCCGCTATCACCAAAAATCGCCGCTGTATTCATTCCTGTCATTTCCACTCCTTCGCTAAACTTTGATCTGTAAATATGTATGATATCACATTCAAGCCCGTTTACCAAGTCGGGCATTTTTTAAGGGAGATCATTTGGGAAACAGCCATATTACCTGCAAATTCCTTGACCGGAACAATATGGGGATTACATACATGATGATTTACTGTGCTTGAGACCATCACAACTATTAAAGAGCCCTGAAATGTTGGATTTTCAAGGCTCCTTTGTTATTGATATCTACAGATCCTCCCGGTTCACCGAGCAGCTCATGCAGCCCGGGCCGCCTCTGCCCCGGGACAACTCAGCGCTGGGGATCGGAATGACCTCCAGTCCGTTGCTCTCCAGCACTGTATTGGTGATGTAGTTTCTGTCGTAGGTGATGATCTTCCCCGGCTCAATGCAAAGGGTATTGGTTCCGTCGTTCCACTGTTCTCTCTGGGCCGCCATGGAGTCGTTGCCTCCGACGTGGATCAGCTTGACCGCCGGAACGCCCAGCAGCTTCTTCAGCATTTCCGCCATGGTGTCGGTGATGGTGCTGAAGCGAACCTCGCCGTCCTTATCCAGCCAGATCTCATAAATGCCGACGGCATCCAGGATCTCACTGTGAATCGTGAACTTGTCGTAATCGATCATAGTAAAGACCGTGTCCAGATGCATGAACGCCCGCCGTTTCGGGATGTCAAAGACAATGATGCGGTCAAACCCGGATTTGCCCAGCAGGTTCTTGGCCAGCCTTTGGATGCCGAGAGCCGACGTCCGCTGGCTCAGCCCGATGATCAGCGTGTGAGAGTTCAGGATCATGATGTCGCCGCCCTCCAGGGATTCGACGTCATCGTATTCGTACCAGAGGTTGGTTCCTTCCGGCGCGAAGTCCCTGTTGTATTTATAGATGTATTCCATCAGCAGGGATTCTCTGCGCCGCGCCCGCATGCGCATGTGGTTGACGCAGATGCCGTCACCGATGCAGGCGGCCGGGTCCTTGCTGAAATACAGGTTCGGCATCGGGTCCAGATAGTACAGGTTCGATGCGTAGATCACATCCGCCAGGGTCTCCTTCGAAGTCTTCGGCACGTCGGCTTTCTTCACGCCGGTGATGACGGTCTCGACCAGATCCAGCGGTTCCTTCGCGTTCAGATAATCGGTCAGGATCTCCCGCAGCTCCTCTGATTTGATCTCACTGCGATCCAGCACATCGCTGATAAACGCAGCCTTCGCCTCGGGGGACGCGACAGCCTTTGCAGCTTCGTCGGTATAGTAACAGACCTCAACGCCGTTGTCTTCCAGAACGGAAACGTACTTGTCGTGCTCCTTCTTCGCTGCCTTCAGGTATGGAATGTCATCGAACAGCATGGCCTCGAGATTGTCCGGGACGATGCCCTCCACCTCGTGACCGATCCGGTGCATCAGGACGCGGTTCAGCCGGCCGATGTCGGAAAAATTGTGAATTCCTTTCATTTGCAGCACCTCCTTTGACCTTATGATACCATACCGAGGGCATGCATAACTATTCGTTTTTATGCATGCAAAGGCTGGAGGGACGCAGCGGAAAGCGTTCGCTTCGGAGTCGCTCAGAAAACCAGCTCCAGCAGGAACACACTGGCGCAGCAGGTTCCGGCAACGACAAACAGGTTGCCTCCCAGACCCGCGGCGATAATCCCCGCGATCAGGGCGCCTGCACCGGCGATAGGCGAATTCGTTGCTTCGATGATCGCCGGGAACGTCATGACGGCCAGCGTCACGTAGGGCACGTAGTAAAGAAACGACTGAAAAAACCGGTTCTCGATGGGATGGCGGACAACGGTGAAGGCGAACACGCGGCAGACGTAGGTCGCCAGGGCCATGAACAGAATGAATATATAGATGTAAAGATTAGCTGACATAGTCCACCTCCTGTATGGGAGCATCTTTGGAAGTATTATCCGCATTTCCCTTCTCTGCGGCGACCGGAAACAGAACCGCTGCTGCCGCGGAGATCACCACCGTCAGGAGAATCGTCCGGTTGCCGGAGCTAAGCTCACGGATATAGGGAGCATGGATCGCGGCATAGCTTGCGGCGAAGCTGACCGCTACCGTCAGGGCTACGATCCTGTCCTTGCGGCTGGCCGGGATGATCACCGCGAGGAACATTCCGAACAGCGCTACGCTCAGAGCGCTGACGATCCGCGCCGGCAGGATGCTCCCGAGGGAAATTCCAAGGGCGGTTCCCAGGGCCCAGAACGGCACGGCGCAGACCCAGGCGCCGAAGGGATAGTACGGATTGGTCAGGCCAGGCCGGGCGATGGTGATCCCGAAGATCTCATCGGTAATGGCAAGACCTGTGATCAGCCGGCGTCCCATGGATGTGTTCTCCGGCAGACGCTGGTTCAGCGCGAATCCCATCAGGACGTACCGCGCGTTGGTGATGATGGTCATGATGATGAGCTGGATGATCGTCGCCCGGGCTGCATAAAGAGTGAATCCGATGTACTGCCCCGCGGATGCGTAGGTCGTAATGCTGGCGACGAACCCCTGCAGCGGGCTGAATCCGCAGTCTCTGGCTGTGATCCCCAGGGAAAAGGCTACGGCGAAATACCCCATCGCGATGGGAATCCCATCCCGCATGCCCTGCGCGAATCCTGCTTTGTCTGTGCTGCTCATGAGTTCGTCCTCCGGTCTGATCTGGTAAGGATTTGGTGGTAGTCTTAGTGTAGCACCTTTCTTGACATTAGTAAAATTCATGTTTATAATTTCAGAATAAGATATACTAATGTTACGAAAATGAGATTTAGGGCGGGAGGCCAGCTTTTGCATGAATCCATCGAAATATCACATTTTCTGCCGGGTCGCTGACCTGGGCAGCTTCACGAAAGCGGCCGCTGAGCTGGGGTACACCCAGAGCGCGGTAAGCCAGATCGTCAAGTCTCTGGAGGCGGAGCTTGGGACCACCCTTCTCCAGCGGCGGCGGGACGGGATCCGCCTGACCTCCGACGGCGAACAGTACTTCCCCTTCCTGCGGGATCTGGCTGCGGCGGAGCATGCGCTTTCTGAGAAGCAGCGGGAGATGGACGGACTCGAGAAGAGCACGATCCTGATCGATACCTTCACCAGCGTCAGCCGAAACATCCTGCCGCAGCTGATGCGGTCCTTCCGGGAGACGTATCCGGAGGTGAATTTCGTTCTGCGGCAGAGCGAGTACGCTTCGATCCACGAGGACCTGCTGGCGGGACGGGTGGATCTGGGATTTATCTCGATCGGCGCAGGTCCGGCAGACGGGAGCATGGATTCTGCCGCCGGCGGTGCTCCCGGCATCTATCCGGATCTGCAGATGCAAAAGCTGTACGATGACGAAATGGTTGCTGTGCTCCCTCCGGAGCATCCCCTCGCCCGCAGGAAGCGGATATCTCTGGCGGACCTCGCGGATGAGACGTTCATTCTGATGGATGAGGGCGCGGAGTATAATACTGCGCTGGAGGGCTTTCGCCGAGCCGGCCTCACCCCGAACATCGGCTATGAGGTTTATGATGACTACACCATTATGTCGATGATCCGCCAGGGCCTGGGGGTCTCCCTGCTGTTTCGTCGGGTCGTTCATGGTTTCTCGGAAGGCGTTGCGGTCCGGGAGCTGTCCGCCCGACTGACCCGCCCGGTCTATCTGGCGTGGAAAAACCGGGACACCCTTCCCATCGCCGCCCGCCGCTTCGCCGATTACATCCTGTCGAACATCGAATCGAAGGCCGAATCGAAAAACTTTCCCAAATCACAAAAAAAGGGTTGATATTCGGCCTCTCCCCGTGTTATACTCTCTCTTGTCAGCCAGACAGGAACATGCACCATTAGCTCAGCTGGCAGAGCACCTGACTCTTAATCAGGGTGTCCAGGGTTCGAACCCCTGATGGTGTACCAAGCGAAAACCGTTGAAATTACTACATTTCAACGGGTTTTCATTTTGCTCCGGTCTTTCTACTTTTGGACCTGTACGGGCCTGTATTTACCTGTGCA
>JAFUCA010000020.1 GCA_017459895.1 Bacillota bacterium
CCGAATCCAGACTACACTGTATTCTTATAGAAAAAAGATCTTCTGCGAAGCGGCTCTTTTTTCAGCCTCTGATAGTGTAAAACAGTTGTGGAGTTTTCAAGATAAAAATTTAGAATGTAGAGATCAAGAGAAGCCGGGCGGAAGACGCGCTACGGAAAGGAACTTCCGAGATTTTAGCGATTGGGAGTATATCTGATCTCGAATATTCCTTCCGCAAAGGCTGGGCGTCTTCCTTCCGTTCGAGATTTCGATCTATACGAAGGGTCAAAATCTCGAATCAAGGTCGCTTTGAAACTGATATTCATAAAGTTAAGAAGGAATATTCGAGATCCATCTTTCTTTAGAGGCCGCAAATCTCGAATGTTCGTTTCTGATGTTCTTACGAAACACGTGGACAGCAGCAGCGAAGTCTGCAGAGAACGTCGCGATGCCGGAGACTATCAGCGAGAAGGAACGCTATTTGCAGAAACACTTTGGAGTATGTCAACTGAAAACTCCGCAACAACCTGACACTGCCTCAGCCGCTCCAGCCTTTGCATGATCCCTGCAATTGGAGTATAATACAGGAAGCAGATATCGTGATCCCGAGGAGGACAGAACATGAAGATACAATTTTGCGGAGCGACGACCGGGGTGACCGGCTCCTGTCATCTGATTACGGCGGGAGATTATAAGATCCTGCTGGACTGCGGGCAGTTTCAGGGGGGCAAGGCTCAGGAGGAACTGAACCAGGAGCCGTTTCCCTTCGATGCGTCAGACGTCGATTTCATGGTGCTCAGTCATGCCCATATCGACCACTGCGGACGGATCCCGCTGCTGGTGAAACGGGGCTTCGCCGGTCCGATCTACTGTACGGACGCGACGGCGGATCTTCTGGACATCATGCTCAAGGACAGCGCCTATATCCACGAGAAAGAAGCGGAATGGCACAATCGTAAGAACGAACGGGCGGGACGTCCGGAGGTGGAGCCGCTGTACACCGTGCAGGATGCGGAGATCGCGCTGAAGCAGGTGAAGCCGGTGCTATACGATCAGCTGGTGGAGCTCAACGATCAGATCCGCATCGTCTTTAATGATGCGGGACACATTCTCGGCTCCGCCATTACCGAGATCTGGGTCACCGAAAACGATAATGTCTCCAAGATCGTCTTCTCGGGGGACCTGGGGGTGATGGACCGCCCGATTCTGAGAAATCCGACACTGATCAAGAAGGCGGACTACGCGATCATGGAGACAACCTACGGCAACCGGCTCCATCCCGAAAACGCGATGGACGTGCATAAGCTGATGAACATCATCCGCGACACCGCCCAGAGAGGGGGCAACACCATCATCCCGTCCTTCGCGGTGGGCCGCACGCAGGAGCTGATCTACGAACTGAACCGGGTGATCGACAATGACTCGGAGTACCGCAAGGCCTTTGAGAATCTGATGGTCTATGTGGACAGCCCGATGGCGAAGAATGCCACCGAGGCGTTCAAGAAGAACGCCCAGGTGTTCGATGAGGAGACCAAGGATTACATCAGCCGGGGCGACAACCCGCTGGACTTCAAGAATCTGAAATTCACCAAATCCAGCGAGGAATCCCAGTGGCTCAATATCAATCACGAGCCGAAGGTCATCATCTCCGCCAGCGGCATGTGCGAGGCGGGACGGATCCGGCACCATCTGAAGCACAATCTGTGGAACGAGAAGAACAGCATCATTTTCGTCGGCTATCAGGCAGAGGGAACGCTGGGCAAAATGCTGGTGGAGGGTGCCAGTGAAGTCACCCTGTTCGGAGAGAAGATTCAGGTCAAGGCCCACATCCACAATCTGGAGGGATTCTCCGGCCACGCGGACCGGGACGGACTGCTTGACTGGCTGCGGGGATTTCAGAAGGTGCCGAAGAAGGTGTTCCTGGTCCATGGAGAGCCGCAGGCCAAGATCGATTTCGCTCAGACGGTGCAGCAGGAGCTGGGATTTGATCCGGTGGTGGTCAACGCCAATGCCGAATACGAACTCGAGGCGAGCAGCGGCGAGGTCATCAGCATGACCGAAGCGATGGCGGAGGCTGTAGACGAGAAGACAGTCAACGAAGCCAGAGCCAACCTGTTCAATGTGCGGCGCCGGCTGGAGGACATCATCTACAATACGGATCTGGCCGTGGGAAATGACACTTCTCCGGAGCAGCTGGCGAAGATCAACAACATCATTCTGGAACTGGAGAAGTCCGCCATCAATCTGGGGGCGACCCTGACGGAGGGCAAGGACGGGACCAAGGATATTGAACTGACGCCGGCGGACAAGGCCAGTATCGCAGCGATGAAAGAACTCGAGCAGAGACAGCGCAGGGATTCCGAATAGGCCGGTGCAAAGGCTGGGAAAACTCAGCAACATAGTCGGCGCACAATGACACGAATGTCTCAAAAATCTGAATTTTAATCAGAGCAACCGAGCGGAAGTATGATACAATAGGCACAGGTATTGAATGTCAGCCGGGCATGTCCCGACGGGCAAATTACATAACACTACCAAGGAGGTAAGAAATGTTAAGAGAAGCATTACCAAAAATTGTCACACCGCTGCCGGGCCCGAAGGCGAAGGCAATCCTGGACAGAAGAGCGGAAGCAGTTCCCAACGGAATCGGAACCGCTTACAAGGCCGTCATCGAGAGAGGTGAAGGCGCG
>JAFUCA010000021.1 GCA_017459895.1 Bacillota bacterium
ATGTATTTCAACTATTTAGAGAAGGCAGACCCGGAAGTGGCTGCATCGATCCGGCGGGAGATCGGTCGTCAGGAGACGAAGATCGAGATGATCGCCTCCGAGAACTTTGTCAACTATGAGATCATGGAGGCAGCGGGCAGCGCCCTGACCAACAAGTACGCCGAGGGGTATCCGGGCAAGAGATACTACGGCGGCTGCGAGTTCGTCGACGAGGTGGAGCAGCTGGCCATCGACCGGGCATGCAAGCTGTTCGGCGCAGACCACGCCAACGTACAGCCCCACTCCGGAGCGAACGCGAACACGGCCGTGTATCAGGCGGTCCTGGAATACGGCGACACCGTGCTGGGCATGGACCTGTCCAACGGCGGACATCTGTCCCACGGATCCCCGGTCAACATCTCCGGCAAGTCCTACAACTTCGTGCAGTACGGACTGGGCGGGGATGAGCGGATCGACTACGATGACGTACGGGAGAAGGCGAAGAAGTACCAGCCGAAGCTGATCGTCGCCGGCGCCTCCGCGTATCCGCGGGCCATCGATTTTAAGGCCTTCCGGGAGATCGCCGATGAAGTCGGCGCCCTGTTCATGGTGGACATGGCCCATATCGCCGGCCTGGTGGCCGTCGGTCTGCATGAGAATCCGGTTCCCTATGCAGACGTCGTAACGACAACGACCCATAAGACCCTGCGGGGGCCCCGGGGCGGCATGATCCTGTGCACCGAAGATCTGAAGAAGAAGATCAACTCGGCGGTATTCCCGGGAACTCAGGGCGGTCCGCTGATGCACATCATCGCGGCGAAGGCGGTGTGCCTGAAGGAAGCGCTGGAGCCGTCCTTCAGGGATTACCAGCAGCAGGTCATCGACAACGCCCAGGCGCTGGCGGAAGGCATGATCGGACACGGGTTCGATCTGGTCTCCGGCGGAACGGACAACCACCTGATCCTGGTGAAGCTGCTGAACAAGGGCGTCACCGGCAAGGTGGCGGAGAAGCTGCTGGACGATGCCAACATCACCACCAACAAGAACTCCATCCCGAACGATCCGGAGAAACCGTTCGTGACCTCCGGCCTGCGGATGGGAACCCCGGCAATGACCTCCCGCGGCTTCAAGGAAGACGATGTGAAGAAGGTCACTGACGCCATCGCCCTGGTCATCGACAATCCGGAGGACGCCGGCAAGATGGAAGAGGCAAAGGCCATCGTGGGGAGCCTGACCGACAAGTATCCGCTGCACAAGAATTTCGCGTATTAATGCGCGCGGCTGCTTGCAGTTGCAAGCAGTGATCGCGCGGGGGATGCGGCGGCAGCTGACAGCTGTGCGTGGCGGCCCCGTCCAATCGCAGCGAGGTTACAGGTGATTTTGATGCGCGCGGATCAAAAGCTCGTATAACTTAGATTCAATTGGGACAAATCCTCGATATAGAGCCTCGGCTCGCAGGATTTGTCCCAATTTTTTCTGTTTCTTAAGAGCGATTGGACCGAGGCAGAGTATATGGATCAAACCAGGGATGAAAACCCGGCATTTCGTTCCGCCGTCATCAAAACAGCTGAATTTTGGTTTGGTTTCGTGTCGCCGGCCCCAACCGCAACCGCACGCCGCGGCTCCAACCGCCACCACGTGCCGCCGGTCCCGATCGCTGCATCGTGTCGCCGGCCCTGATCGCTGCATCGTGTCACTGGCTCCAACCGCAACCGCACGCCGCGGCCCCAACCGCCACCACGTGCCGCCGGCCGCACCCCCCCGCGTCACAGGATACTGGTCGGCAGGAGCATCCGGCGGAGCAGACGGCGAATCATCCGATCATCATGCAGCTCATGCTCGAAAGACCAGGTGATCTCCTCATGCCTGACAGGGCGGGAAGGGAGCTCACAGATCGTGAACCGATGATAATCATTCAGACGTTTCAGAGAACTATCCGCATACCGATCGATCTGAAAGGCGCCGAGATGCTCATGCACCGTGATTCCTCCGATCAGATTCGGCACCTTGAAATCAGCGAAATAGGAATCCCGGTACGGCTGGTCTCCGCGGGGATCGTACTGGATCAAAACCAGATCATCCGAACGATAAGGAAGCCCGATCTCCTCGAGGATGCTTCCCAGCCTGGCTTCGGTCTTGGAGCGCATCAGGATGTTGTGCGTTGTCGGGTATTTCAGGCTTTCGGGATGATGCGGGTTCGGGCTGAAAGGCTGGTCGATCCATTCATTCTGCTCATCCGTAAACAGAATCCGGCTCAGGTCCAGGCCAGCCTTTGCATAACGCTGAAGCCTGGCGGCACTGCGCTGCATCTGCATTGCTTCCTCCGACCGATCCAGAACTTTCGTGAGCTGCTGGATCTGCTTTTCGGCGGAATCGATTCTCTGCTTCAGATACGCGCGGCGTGCAAGCCGGTGGACCCGATCCGGATCCCTGGTGATACCGATCTCCCGTTTCGTCCGGTGATCCCGGCAGCTGAAGGTGCATCGGCCGGACCGGGACTTTATGTAAAGGCTGGCGTTCTCCGTCAGAGAAAGCTCCTGCTTCAGGGCATTCACGGAGGAGCGATCGGCGTTGATCATTTCCTGCAGCAATTCGGATGTGGTGCGCAGGAAACTCAGCTGGATCAGGCCTGAGGCATCATGCACCGTTTCCCGGGCAGTTCTGACATGGTTGAGTGCGTCCATAGCGGAACCTCCTTTCAGGTAAATATTACCATGGAATATATTGGATGTCAAGACATAAACAGGAAATCAGAAATGTCGTTCAAACCACCCTCCCGGCCCACCCCGAAATTCTCTGAAAACTCCGAAAAACGTTGAATTATGTATACAAACAAAAACCCATTGCAAAAGAAAAAACAGTGTTATATATTGATGGTGGTGTGTTATCTACACATGAACAATGTACATATTTATCCAAAATACTTTTAAGGAGGAATCATACATGAACAAGCTTGAGGATCTCCGGCAGCGAAAGGAAAAAAATCTGCTCGGCGGCGGAGAGAAAAGAATTGAAGCACAGCATGCGAAGGGTAAGCTGACTGCGAGAGAGCGGCTGGACATTCTGTTCGATAAAGACAGTTTTGTCGAGATCGACACATTCGTCAAGCACAGATGTCACTTCTACGGCATGGACGAGAAGGAAATGCCGGGTGACGGCGTTGTTACCGGTTATGGCCAGATCGACGGCAGACTGGTATTCGCATTCGCGCAGGACTTTACGGTCAGCGGCGGATCCCTCGGCGAGTATCATGCAGAGAAGATCGTCAAGGTTCAGGGCATGGCTCTGAAGATGGGCGCTCCGATCGTGGGTCTGCAGGACTCCGGCGGCGCCAGAGTTGAAGAGGGCGTAGCGGCTCTGTCCGGTTTCGCTAAGATCTTCCACAACAATACGATTTCCTCCGGTGTTATCCCGCAGATCTCGGTCATCATGGGACCGTGCGCAGGCGGAGCGGTCTACTCCCCGGCGATCACCGACTTCATTTTCATGGTTGACCAGACATCCCAGATGTTCATCACCGGACCGAACGTCATCAAGACGGTCACCGGCGAGGAAGTAACCTCCGAGCAGCTGGGCGGCGCGAGAACCCACAACACCATCAGCGGTGTAGCCCACTTCATGGGCGCAGACGACAGAGATACCCTGATGCAGGTCAGAGAGCTGCTCACCTATCTGCCGTCCAACAATAAGGAAATGCCGCCGGCTTACGCCTGCACCGACGACGTAAACCGCATGATTCCGGAATTCAACGACATCATTCCGGACAATCCGAACAAGGCATACGATATGTATGACATCATCAGAGGACTGGCCGATGACGGCAAGCTGTTCGATGTCATGCCGATGTACGCGAAGAACATCGTTACCTGCTTCATCCGCATGGGCGGATCCACCGTCGGCGTCATCGCGAACCAGCCGGCTGTCGGCGCAGGATGTCTGGACATCAACGCTTCCGACAAGGCGGCGAGATTCATCAGAAGATGCGACGCGTTCAATATTCCGCTCCTGACCATCGAGGACGTTCCGGGATTCCTGCCGGGAACCAATCAGGAGTACGGCGGCATCATCCGCCACGGCGCGAAGATCCTGTACGCGTACTGCGAAGCAACCGTTCCGAAGGTCACCATGATCCTGCGTAAGGCTTATGGCGGCGCTTACATCGGAATGTGCAACAAAGAACTGGGATCCGACATGGTACTGGCATGGCCGTCCGCGCAGATCGCAGTCATGGGCGCATCTGGCGCGGTCAACATCATTTCCTCTGTCAAGAAGGAGATCAAGGCTGCGGATGATCCGGATGCCGTCAGAGCAGAGCGCATCGCAGAGTACGAAGAGCAGTTCAACAATCCGTACTATGCGGCAAGCCTGGGCTATGTAGATGATGTCATTGAGCCTGCGACCGCACGGCAGAGAATCATCAGCGCCTACGATATGCTCGCGACGAAGAGAGAACTGCTGCCGGCCAAGAAGCACGGCAACATTCCGCTCTAGGAGGTGACATAGTATGGAAGGCAAAAGCTTAATGGATATCTTCTCCGATCCGAGTACGATACATTCCCTCAGTTTCGGAGAGAAGATGCTGGGATCCACGGTCACGATGATCATGGGCCTGGGAATCACTTTCACGATCCTGCTGCTGATCTGGATCTTCATCGCGATCATGGGCAAGGTCCTGGGTGCGGCGGAGAGCAGGAAGAAGGCGGCGGCGGCTCCGGCCGCATCGGCACCTGCAGCAGCTCCTGCAAAGGCTGCACCGGCGGCGGCAGCACCCGCGGCTGCGGATGACAGCCTGATCGCCGTTATCGCGGCAGCCATCGCTGCCTATGAAGGCGGCAGCCCAGACAATCTGGTGGTCCGCAAGATCACGAGACTTTCCGGCGAGATGACTCCCTGGGGGACTGCAGCGAATCTGGCCCGCATGGAGACCCGCAAGATGTAACTAAGCGATAAAAGCGATAATCCCGAACAACAATTCAACAGATCGAAAGGAATGATTGAAATGAAAAAATACAACATCACCGTAAACGGAACAACGTATGCAGTAGAAGTTGAGGATGCAGGCGGCGCAGTTTCTGCAGCTCCGGCAGCAGCGGCTCCGGCAGCACCTGCACCGGCAGCAGCTCCGGCTCCGGCGGCGGCTCCGAAGGCAGCTCCGGCTCCGGCAGCAGCAGGCGGCGCAGCAACACTGACCGCACCGATGCCGGGAACCGTTCTGGACATCAAGGTCGCTGAAGGCGCAGCGGTTACCGCGGGCCAGGTCGTCCTGATTCTGGAAGCCATGAAGATGGAGAACGAGATCACAGCTCCGGCAGACGGAACCGTAGCTTCCATCCCGGTCGCTAAGGGCGCATCCGTCAACTCCGGCGACACCCTCATGACATTTAACTAAAGAGCGTCAGGAAAGTATTTTGGAAATCGGATATATATGGTACAATGGGAGCGGCTTTTTCGAAGGCCGCTCTCCAGCTTTTGCATAGAGAATAAGTAGTAACCGGACCGCCGGGCGGCCGGGAAACGAGGAGGACACAGATGTTACTGGCATTCGACGTAGGCAACACCAACATCGTACTGGGTGTATTCAAAGACGGCAAGCTGATCACCAACTGGAGAATGGAGACAGACAACCGCAAGAGCGCCGACGAGTACGGCATGATCATCAACCAGCTGTTTCAGTACGAGGGTCTGAAGATCGAGGATGTGAGCGATGTCATCATCGCGACCGTCGTCCCGTCGATTCTTTATACGCTGCAGCACCTTTCCATGAAGTACTTCCGGCGCAAGGCCATCGTCATCGGCCCCGGGATCAAGACAGGGCTCGTGATCAAATACGACAATCCGAAGCAGGTGGGCGCGGACCGGATCGTGAACGCGGCGGCGGCGGTGGAGAAGTACGGCGGCCC
This sequence comes from Bacillota bacterium, assembly GCA_017459895.1. GTDB lineage: Bacteria > Bacillota > Clostridia > Peptostreptococcales > Anaerovoracaceae > Lentihominibacter. The sequence goes on from JAFUCA010000021.1 coordinate 5,880, forward strand.
GATGATCATCATTGACCTGGGCACGGCGACCACCTTCTGCGCGGTCACGGCCAAGGGAGAGTATCTGGGCGGCACCATCGCCCCGGGCCTGAAGATTTCTTCGGACGCGCTGTTTGAGAAGACGGCCAAGCTGCCCCGCGTCGAGCTGGAGGAGCCGGGGCAGGTCATCTGCAAAAACACCAACGCGAGCATGCAGTCCGGCCTGGTCTACGGGCACATGGGCATGGTGGATTTCATCGTCCGTAAGATGAAAGAAGAACTGAAGGCCTACGAGGGGACGGATACGGAGCCGACGGTCATCGCCACCGGCGGACTGGCGTCCCTGATCGACAACGGCATCGACTGCATCGATTACGTCGACAAGATGCTCACGCTGGAAGGACTGGAGGTCCTCTACCGCAAGAACAAGAACCGCCGCAAGCCTATGTCCTCCGAGGACATCCGCGAGCAGGCGGCCACCTACGAGGAAAAGGCTCTGAAAAACCGATGAAAACGGCACCGCTGAAAATAGGACCACTGACATTGGAATATCCCTTCGTGCTTGCCCCGCTGGCGGGGATCACGGATCAATCGATGCGAAGCCTCTGCTGTCAAGCCGGGGCTTCTTTGACGTATACGGAAATGGTCAGCGCCAAGGGCCTCTGGTACGGTGACCGCAAGACGGGCGAACTGCTGGCCATCGGCCCGGAGGAAGGTCCGGTGGGGTTTCAGCTCTTTGGCTGCGAGCCGGAGATTCTGGGCTACGCCGTCCGCCTTCTTTCCGATCCGGCGCATGCAAAGGCTGCAGACGCGGAGTATGAGAAGCGCTGGACGAAGGCCGGCGGGGCTGCGGCGGTTGTGAAAGAAGCGGATGATACAGTTGGGAAAGAGATCGCCCCGGCGGCCGGCGGGGCAGTGGCAAACCGGCCGCCCATCGGCGCGCGGACGGCAGCGGGCCTGAAGCCGCCCGCGCTCTTTGATCTGAATGCCGGCTGTCCGGTGCCGAAGATCGTGCGAAACGGAGAGGGCTCTGCCCTGCTGAAAGACCCGCAATTGCTCTATGACTGTGTATCGGCAATGTGCGATGCGTCGCGAAGGGCGGCGGAAATGCAGGCAGCTCCAGTGTCTGCGGGAGCCGCTTCAGAGAGATCCGGAGCACCTGCGTCAATCCCCGTCACAGTCAAGATCCGCAAGGGTTTTGAGCTGGAGGATGACTGCGCAGTGGAGATCGCCAGGGCCGCCGAGGCGGCAGGCGCGGCGGCCATCACCGTCCACGGCCGGACCCGGCAGCAGTTCTATGAGGGCGGGGCCGACTGGGATGTGATCGCCCGCGTCAAGCAGGCAGTCCGGATCCCGGTGATCGGCAACGGGGATGTGATGTCCGGCGCCGACGCCATTCGCATGATGGAGGAGACCGGATGCGACGGCGTCATGATCGCCCGGGGCGCGCTGGGCAATCCGTGGATCTTCCGGGAGGCCTGCGCGCTGTGGAACACGGGCACGCAGGAAACCGCAGGGGAGGAACAGCCCGGAAGCGTTGATACCGTCTACCATCCGCCCACGGATGATGAACGCATTGACCAGCTTTTGCATCACCTGGATCTGGTCTGCGAGGATAAGGGCGAGCGGGTTGCCGTGCGTGAAATGCGAAAGCACGTCGGCTGGTACATCAAAGGCATGCGTGGCGCGACCCGGATCCGCCGCCGGATCAACACCGCGTCAACCGTCGACGAAATGAAACAGGTCCTTTGTGACCTGCGACACCAGTAGGGAGGTCTTTTTTTGGTCTATTGATTCCAAATAATGCTAATAATAACAAATAATACTTGACAAATAATAACAATAAATGTATTATTATGGCAATCCAAAGGCTGGAGCAACAAGACCGAAGGCTCATGGGGATGTATTTCACAAAGGCATGGGGTTACTTCCCCACAACAAGACCGGATACTACCCCAGAAACGGCGGGCCAGCCTTTGGAAGATGGGGAAGTGTAGAGGCAACTCATGGGGCTGCTTCCCCATAAAAATCGCCATACAACCCCATAGAGGAAATCGCCGATCTCAGCAGGGCGAAGGAGCGGAGGATGAATTACTTCAGGCAGCAGATAAAAACGGAGCAGGAGCGAATTCAGAGGCTCATTGATCTGATGGTCATTCCGCAGAACGCGGCCCAGGCGGGCAGATTGACGTCGGAGCGGAGAGGCGCGAAGACTTATTTTTATGAGCAGTGGTACGATCATGGCAGGCGAACCGGGAAACGGTATCTGGGAACGCCGGATTCCGAAGCGGTGTGCCGCCACGTGCAGATGCGTTTGCAGCAGGAACGTCTGCAAAGGCTGGAGAAGAATCAGAAGCTGCTGGCCAGAGTGGAAGAAGGGTATCAGGACTATGACAGCGAGTCGATCCTGATGGGATTGCCGCCGGCTTATCAGAAGGCTGCGAGCAGGGATCAGGACCTGTTTGATGCGCGTTACGAGGCGGTGCGCCGGTGGGCGAACGGGAATTATCGGCGGAATACGGCGCCGTTTCCGGAGGCAGCCACATATGCGAAGGACGGGACGCATGTCCGCTCGAAGGGAGAGTGCATTTACTATAATATCGCGCAGGAGCACGGATTGCTGTTCGTGTATGACAGCTACATGAAATTCACCAATCTGCATGGGGAGACACGGGAATTCTGCCCTGACTTCGTGTTCCGCTGTCTGGATGGGCGGACTATCATCGTTGAGCATCTCGGGCGGCTGCATGATGTGAAGTATGCGCTGGATTTCGGGGAAAAGTGCCACTGGTATGTTCAGTGCGGATTCGTTCTTGGGAAGAATTTCTTCGTGACGAGCGATGACGCGAAGGGAGGCACCGACAGCCGGGCGATCCTGGAGGTGCTGGAGAAAGTGGAGCGGATGTTTTTCGGTTACTGAAACGGCTGTTGAAACTTGGACCGATCTGCCGAAAACCGGGGTTGAAACCCGCAATTCAATTTGTTATAATAGTTGCGCGATAACACGCCGGGGAGTGGCGCAGTTTGGTAGCGCACCTGACTGGGGGTCAGGTGGCCGCAGGTTCAAATCCTGTCTCTCCGACCACAGAGAACCGCTGGAGCAGATCCGGCGGTTTTTTCGTGAAAGCCGTATCCCGGGGGCAATCCGGCGGTTGCAATGTCCGCGCCGCGGGACTATACTGACAGTGAACCATTTTGAGAAACAGGCAGGAGGAACCAATGGAACAGGACAGCAAAGCATACATCGCAGGGTATATCGAGCGGGCGCGCAGGGCCCAGGAAGCTTTCGAGAAGATGAGTCAGGAGGAGGTCGACAAGGCGGTGCAGACCATCGGCCGGGTCGTCTATGAGAACGCGCAGTTCCTGGCGGAGATCGCCGTCGAGGAGACCGGCATGGGCAATGTGGAGGACAAGTTCGCCAAGAACCGCCAGAAGGCCGGCATCGTCTGGAACAATCTGCGGGGGAAGAAATCCAGGGGCATTCTCGAAACCGATGAGAAGACCGGGATCACCACCGTCGCCAAACCTGTCGGCGTCGTCGCAGCCATCACCCCGTGCACCAATCCCATCGTGACCCCGATGAGCAATTCCATGTTCGCCCTGAAGTGCGGCAATGCCATCATCATCACGCCGCACCATAAATCCGTCCGCTGCAGCACGAAGACCGTCGAGATGATCAACGCGGCGCTGGCGGAGCAGGGGTATCCCGAGAACCTGATCCAGATCCTGGACCAGCATTCCAGAGAGAATACGCGGAACCTGATCTCCATGGCGGATGTGGTGGTTGCCACCGGCGGCGCCGGCATGGTGAACGCGGCGTACAGCTCCGGCCGGCCGGCTCTGGGCGTAGGGGCAGGCAACGTCCAGTGCATCATCGATGAAGGCTACGACTACAGAGAAGCGGTTCCCAAGATCATCAAAGGCAGATCCTATGACTACGGCATCATCTGCAGCGCGGAGCAGAGCGTGATCTGTCCGGAGGGACAGTTCGATGAGATCATGGAGGAATTCCGCGCGGGCGGGGCCTATGTGGTGGACCGCCCGGAGGATCTGGAGAAGGTCCGGGGCGCTCTGTTCGAAGACGGCAAGACGAACCGCCACAGCGTGGGACAGTCCTGTCAGAAGGTCGCGGAGCTTGCCGGGATGCAGATTCCGGAGGATACGAAGGTTATCATCGCGGTGGCGGAGGGCACCGGCCTGAGCGACGCGCTGGGCGGTGAGAAGATGGCGCCGGTCATCGCGGCCTACCGGTACCGCGATCTGGACGACGCGATCCGCATCGCTGCGGAAAATCTGGAGAAGGACGGCAAAGGACACAGCGTTTCCTTCCACACAGACAGTGAGAAGCACATCGCCAAGGTGGCGGAGTCCCTCTGCGTATCCCGGTTCGTCATTAACCAGTGCAGTGCCAATAGCGCCGGCGGCAGCTATTTCAACGGTCTGAATCCGACCAACACGCTGGGCTGCGGTAGCTGGGGGCATAACAGCATCTCCGAAAACCTGAATTACACCCATCTGATGAATGTTTCCCGGGTGGCCCGGTTCATGCCGGACAACTACGTTCCCACGGACGAGGAGCTGTGGGGATAGATCAAGGCTTGAACTGACAGGAAAAATATGGTAAACTGTGGTCGCGAAGGTCGCCGAAAGGAGAATCATCGTGACCATTCTTTATGTCAAGACCATCGCCGCCATTGCCATGGGGTTTCTTGCCGGGCAGCTGGCGGTGTACATATTCAACCGGATGCCGGCCAGCTGGCTCTGCGATTACGGACAGGAGCCGCCGGAGATCCTGAAGGACCGGCAGGTTCAGAGGATCAAAGGCTGGCCCTGGCGTTGGATCTACAGCGGGGGACTGGCCTGCCTTTGCCTGAGGCTGGTATACGCTGAGATCCATCACCCGCCGGCGGGTTTTGACGGTCTGCCCCCGGATCTGGTGCAGCTGCTCGGACAGTGTCAGCTGGAGATCGCGGGGCTCGCCGCCTGCTGGGCTATGCTGATCATCGGGCTGGCGGATCTGAAGTATATGATCATCCCGGATCAGTTCGTCATCATGCTGGCCATCGCGGGGATGGGGTTCCTGCCGTTTCATGAGAGCCTGCTCCAGCCTTTGGGCGGACTTGCCGGCGGCGGCGGGGTGATGCTGATCGTGGCGCTGATGGGGAAATTCGCGTTCCGCCGGGAAGTCATGGGCTTCGGGGATGTGAAGCTCGGAGCCGCGATGGGATTGGGGCTGGGCCTGCGGGGCATGATCTTCGCGCTGGCGGCTGCCTCCATTGTCAGCGGATTTGCGGCAGCCATCGGCCTTGCGCGAAAGAAGTACCGGCGGGATGATCTGCAGCCTTTCGGACCGTTCCTGACCGGCGCGGGGATGTTTTATATTTTCGTCCTGTGGCCGATGTTTGTTTGAACATAAGAAGACCCTTTGAAATAAATGTAAAAATTTGACAAATTGGAATTGACGGACGTGCTCTCAGGGAATATAATAGTCTCACTCCTCAGGAGAAAGCCATGGCGATCGTTAATGGATTCAGAGATTATTAAAGAAGGTGGTATTTAATGAACGCAGAGGATTTAAGACAAATTGATGAACTGCTGCAGAAGCGGCTCGCCCCGATCAACGAGCGGCTGGACAAGCTTGAGGCGCGAATGGACGGTCTGGAGCAGCGAATGGAAGGCCTGGAAAAGCGAATGGACGGTTTGGAGCAGCGAATGGACGGTCTGGAGCAGCGGCTCGACAAGCTGGAGAAGGAGTTCCGGGAGTTCCGCATCTGGGTGCAGGCGCGCTTTCAGGAACAGGACGATAAGATCGATCGGGGCTTTGCGGCGCAGACGGTATACATCAACCACTGCATCGAGAAGCTGGAACAGAAAATCCAGGAGGATGTGGAGCAGAGGATCCATGAGCAGCAGATCTGGATCGAGAACCGATTTGAACCCTATGTGAAGGAGATGGGCGCTTTTCTGCCGCCCGCAGGGAAAACCTATGCCGACCTGGAGAACGAGGTTGCCGGACTGAAAATCCGGCAGCTGGATCAGGGAACCGTTGTACGGGACTTGAACCAGAGGCTCAGCAAACTGGAGTGGAGGGTCGCGAGACCGGGATTCGGAGACTGAACCCCGGGAGGCACAGTGCTGCTAAAGATGTAAGGATAAGAGTCCGGAGAATAACGCCGGGCTCTTTTTTGCATTTTCATTGTATGGCCATTTATGGTATGATTATTAAATGAAGAATATACTTCTCACAATCGCATACGACGGGTCCCGCTTTCACGGATGGCAGCGGCAGCCGCAGGATGTGACGGTCCAGGGATATCTGGAGCAGACGTTCTCAAGGCTCTTTGACCGGCCCATCGAACTCAGCGGAACGAGCCGCACCGACGCCGGCGTTCACGCGCTGGGGCAGAGAGCCAGCTTTCAGGAGGATATCAACATCCCGGAGGAGCGGCTGGCCAGAGTGCTGAACAACGCTCTTTGCGGCCGGGAAGAAGGGGCCTTCGCGCTGGCGCCGGTGCGGATCCTCGAGGCGAAGGAGATGCCGGAGGGGTTTCACGCCCGCTTCGACAGCCGGGGCAAGAAGTACATCTACCGGATCAGCGCATCGCAGGAGCCGGACATCTTTCGCAGGAATTACGTGTACTTCCCGCTGCAAAGGCTGGCGGGCCGGAGGCCGGCGGGGGAAGCCGGCAGGGATCTCCTGGATCTGCAGGCCATGCAGCAGGCGGCCCGGCAGCTGATCGGGACACAGGACTTCAAGAGCTTTGAGGCTTCCGGAGGGACCCCGAGGCAGACTACCGTGCGGACCATCTTCAGTGCACGGGTCCTGCGAGCCGGCGATCTGTCGGGGGATCCGAAATCTGCAGCAGCGCTGAGCGGAACGGCGGATCCGGCGGCGCAGCTGGGGGCGCGGGAGGATGAGATCCTGTTTGAGGTCAGCGGTGACGGATTTCTGTATAATATGGTAAGAATCCTGACCGGGACCCTGGTGGAGATCGGCCTTGGCAGGCGCGATCCGGAGGATATGCGGCGGATCATCGAATCAAAAGACCGGAGGACGGCGGGGCATACCGCGCCGCCCTGCGGATTATATCTGGCGGAGGTTTATTATGGTTAATCACCTTGAGGATAGCAGACCGAACTGGGATGAATATTTCATGGAGTTCGCCGTGCTCACGGCGAAGCGATCCACCTGTCTGCGCAGACAGGTCGGCGCGGTGATCGTGCAGGACAAGCATGTGATCGCCACCGGCTACAACGGAGCTCCGAAGGGACTGGAGCACTGCGCGGAGCGGGGCGGCTGCCTGCGGGAGGAGCTGGGAGTGAAATCCGGTGAACGGCACGAGCTTTGCCGGGCGCTCCACGCGGAGCAGAACGCGATCATTCAGGCAGCAACGCTGGGGCACAGCATCGAAGGCGCTTCGATCTATATCACCCATCAGCCCTGCGTGATCTGTGCGAAGATGATCATCAACGCGGGGATCGAACGGATCGTGGTCCGGGAAGGATACCCCGATGAGCTGTCGGTCCAGATCCTGAAGGAAGCCGGACTGAAGATCGTCATGTTAGGAGAGAAAGAGTGACAGCAACCAGTGTCCAGGTGTGGGGCCCTCTGATTCTGGCGGCGCTCGTTACGGCGGCGATGACACCCCTTGCGGTGTGGTTCGCCCCGAAGATCGGCGCCATGGATATTCCGAAGGATTCCCGGCGGGTTCACAACAAGCCGATGCCGCGATTTGGCGGCTCGGCGATCTATATCGGGATGATGACTTCGCTGACGGTGTTCGCGCTGAACGGACGGGGCGTGCTGCCGATCATGATCGGCTGCACCATCGTGTACGCCCTCGGCCTGATCGACGACCTGACCGACATGAAGCCCATCATCAAATTCGCCGGACAGCTGCTGGCTGCCACGGTGGTTTTTGCTATGGGCGTGCGGATCACCTTCGTCAAGATCACCATCATCGATCTGCTGTTCACCAGCGGGCATCCCATCCTGTTCGGCAATGTCATCGACTACATCGTTACGGTGCTTTGGCTGGTGGCGATCACCAACGCGGTCAACCTGATCGACGGGCTGGACGGCCTGGCGGCGGGGATCGCGGCGATCTCAGCGCTGTGCATCGCTTACGTTGCCTACATTCACGGCTATGAACTGCCTACCATGCTGATGATGGCCGTTGCCGGATCGGCTCTGGGATTTCTCCCCTTCAACTTCCATCCGGCCAAGATCTTCATGGGAGACGGAGGATCCCAGCTGCTGGGATTTGCCATCGCGGCCTTCTCCGTGCAGGGCACGGTCAAGGGGGCGACCATCATGGTCGTGCTGCTGCCGGCGCTGGTCCTGGGCCTGCCGATCTTCGATACTCTGATGGCGATCATCCGCCGGACCAGCCGGCATCAGTCCATCAGCACCGCGGACAAGGAACACCTGCATCACAAGATCATGAAGGCCGGCTTCGGTCAGAGACGGGCCGTGCTCCTCATGTACAGCATGAGCGGGATCATGGGAATCATGGCGGTGCTCTACAGCCGGGGGCTGTACGTGGAATGCATCGGACTGCTGGCGATCGCCGCAATGATCGTGGGAGTCATTCTGACGGATACCGGCAAGAACAACATCAGTCTGAAGGGCCGCAGAATTTTGAAGGAAGACCTGGGGAATGAAGGAAAATGGAAACGGGGCCGTAAACGGAACCCTTAATGAACTGGATAAAAAGAAATTTCTGAAGACGGTGGCGCTGGTCGCAGCGCCCATCGCCGCGCAGAGCCTGATCGGCTCCAGCCTGAATCTGGTAGACAATCTGATGATAGGACATCTGGGCGAGCTGCCGCTGAATGCAGTGGGAGTTTCCGTCCAGATCTTTTTCATTTACTGGATGTTCGTCTTCGGATTCGCCAGCGGGGCCGCAACCTACATCGCGCAGTTCTTCGGCGTGAAGGACTTCGTCAACATCCGCCGGACCACCGGCTTCTGCCTGACCGTCGCCTTCGGTATGGGGATGATGTTCTTCCTGGCAGCGGAACTGTTCCCGCAGTATCTGCTGCGGATCTTCACCCGGTTTCCGGAGGTCATCGAAGCGGGAACGATCTATGTGCGGGTCGGCGCCTTCACCTTCCTTCTGGTTCCCGTCATCCAGTCCTTTACGGTCGCCCTGCGGGCCACCCAGCAGACCGTCCAGCCTTTGATCGCCAGCTCCGTCGCCCTGGGGATGAACACCCTGATGAACTACGTGCTGATCTACGGGAAATTCGGCGCTCCGGCCATGGGCGTAGCGGGAGCAGCGCTGGCGACGGTGATCTCCCGGTGCGTGGAGCTTTCGATCATCCTCTTTCTCGTGTTCGGCCGGCGAAATGCCATCGCCGGGTCCTTCCGGGAATATTTCAGTTACAGCCGGGATCTGGCCATGCGGATCGTGCGCAACGCCCTGCCGACCACCATCAACGAGACCATGTGGGGGATCGGAACGGCGCTGTACGTGGCGGCCTTCGCGCGGATCAGCATTTCGGCGGGAGCGGCGGTCCAGGCCTGCAACACCATCAACAACCTCTTTTCGCTGCTGGCCTTCAGCATCGGGGACGCGGTGCTGATCCTGGCCGGTCAAAAGCTGGGGGAAGGCAAAAAGGAAGAGGCCTTCGAGATGTCCAGGATCATGACCCTGCTGGCGGTGAGCGTGGGGCTGGTTCTTGGGGCGCTGACCCTGTGCTTCGGCAAACCGATCCTCAGCCTGTTCGATTTCACCCCGGAGGGGGCGGCGGATGCCTGGAGGATCCTGATCGTCTACGCGGCCGCCATGTTTCTGGAGGTCTTCAACGGGACCATGGTCTCGGGAACCCTGCGCAGCGGCGGTGATACCCGCTATGCCATGATCACCGAAGTCAGCACCGTCTGGCTGATCGGCGTGCCCCTGGCGTTTATCACGTCCCTGTGGCTTGGATGGCCGGTGTATCTGGCCGTGCTGGCGGTCAAGGGCGAGGAAGTGGTCAAGGGCATCCTCCTGCTGCGCCGCTATCTAAGCAAAAAGTGGCTGAATACGGTAATTGAGGGAGTGCAATAAAAGCGGACACCGGACCGCAAACTAATACAGGGAAATGACAAAACAGAGGGGCCAGCCTTTGCAACTTGTACTATTTATGGGGTAAAACTGGTTGAATATTCAGCAAAAAGGTGTATAATATTTACCAACATAGTTACGCGGCCGGGGAGTCCCGGGCGCACGCAGGAAAACAATGGACCTAACACACTTCAGGAAAGAGATAGTAATTACGACCCTATGCATGGCTGCTCTGGCAGAGTTGATCTCCCTTCCTGTGATCGGGCCGAGCCTGCCGTTCGGTATAGGTGTGTGTGCCGGAACGGCGACTACGATCCTGAGCTTTCTCCTTCTCGTGAAGGTGGGGAAGATGATGGACGCGAAGAAG
>JAFUCA010000012.1 GCA_017459895.1 Bacillota bacterium
ATCAGTCCGCGTTCTTCTGACTCTCTTCGTACTTGGCCACGACCTCGTCAATGCCGCCCGCCATCAGGAACATCTGCTCCGGAATCTGGTCGTGCTGTCCGTCCAGGATCTCCTTGAATCCACGGATCGTCTCCTTCAGCGGCAGGTACTTGCCTTCCATGCCCGTGAACTGGGACGCTACGCTGAAGGGCTGGGACAGGAACCGCTGGATTTTTCTCGCGCGGTTTACGATCAGCTTATCGTCGTCTCCCAGCTCGTCCATACCCAGGATCGCGATGATGTCCTGCAGCTCCTTGTATCTCTGCAGTACCTCCTGCACTCCTCTGGCCGTGTTGTAGTGCTCCTCTCCCAGGATCAGCGGGTCCATGATTCTCGACGTGGACTCCAGCGGATCCACCGCCGGATAGATGCCCAGCTCCGAGATCGAACGGGACAGGACCGTTGTCGCGTCCAGGTGGGCGAAGGTTGTCGCCGGCGCCGGGTCCGTCAGGTCATCCGCCGGCACGTAGACCGCCTGCACCGATGTGATGGATCCCTTCTTCGTCGACGTGATCCGCTCCTGCAGCGCACCCATCTCCGTTGCCAGCGTCGGCTGGTATCCTACCGCCGACGGTACACGTCCCAGCAGCGCCGATACCTCGGAACCCGCCTGGGTGAAACGGAAGATGTTGTCGATGAACAGCAGCACGTCCTGGTTCTCCTGATCACGGAAGTATTCCGCCATGGTCAGTCCCGTCAGCGCGACTCTCATTCTCGCCCCCGGCGGCTCGTTCATCTGCCCGAAAACCATCGCCGTCTTATCGATAACTCCCGACTCCTTCATCTCGAAGTACAGGTCATTTCCTTCTCTCGTTCTCTCGCCGACCCCGGCGAATACGGAGATGCCGCCGTGCTCCTTGGCGATGTTGTTGATCAGCTCCTGGATCAGGACCGTCTTGCCGACTCCCGCGCCTCCGAACAGTCCGACCTTACCGCCTCTGGTGTACGGCGCGATCAGGTCGATGACCTTGATGCCGGTTTCGAAGATCTGCGCTGAGGTGTCCTGCTCCTCGAAGGGCGGCGCCGCCCGGTGGATCGCTGCCTTCAGCTCCGTCTCGATGGCAGGCATATCGTCGATGGGCTCGCCGATGACGTTGAACATCCGTCCCAGCACTTCCTTGCCCACGGAGATCCGGATCGGGCTTCCCGTATCCGTCGCCTCCATGCCCCGGCGCAGTCCGTCCGTTGAGGACAGAGCGACGCAGCGGGCGACGTCATCTCCCAGATGCTGGGCGACCTCGGTGACGATCTTTCGTCCGTCGATCTCAATATCCACTGCGTTCAGCAGCTCCGGCATCTCATCTTCATTGAACTTGATATCGATGACAGGACCGATAACCTGATGTATTCTTCCCTTGTTCATAGTATCCTCCGTTAATTCTGGGCTTCGGACCCGGCTACGATCTCAATGATTTCGTCGGTGATCGCGGACTGACGCGCCCGGTTGTACGTCAGGTTCAGATCATCGAGCATCTCTCTGGCGTTGTCGGTGGCATTCTCCATGGCCATCCGCCGCGCCGCGTGCTCGCAGGTCGCCGACTCGACCACCGCCGAATAGATCATCGTCTCAACATACTTCGGCACGAGATAGTTGAAGACTTCCTCCACCGACGGTTCGTATTCCATCGAGTTATAGGACCTCTCAAAGTCCGGATCGCTCTCCAGTTCGAATGGCAGCAGGGTCACATTCCTGACCTCCTGCTCCAGACTGCTGATAAACGCCGTGTAGATCAGCACCACCTCATCGATCTCCTTGTTCTTGTACATCTCGAGGATCGGCGCGGAGAGCTCCTTGCTTTCGAGGAAGGAAATGCTCTCCGGAGGTGACAGGTAGGAGCTGTGGATCTCGTATCCCCGCTTCTCGAAGTATTCCTTGCCCTTGCTTCCGATGGCTACGATCACCGGCTTTTCCCAGTCGGAATCGATCTCCCGCTGCGCTTCCTTCAGAATGTTGCTGTTGAAGCCGCCGCACAGACCTCTGCTGCTGGTGCAGATGATGTAGCAGGTCGTCTTGATCTCCCGGTTGCCCTCCAGGTATTCCTGCGGAATCTCCTGGCTGCTGTTGAACATTTCCTTGATGGTATTGGTTATGTAGTGTGAGTTCGCATTGGTCTTCTCGTATATGGCTTTGGCTTTTCTGAGTTTGCCCGCGGAGACCAGCTTCATCGCGCTGGTGATATGCTCCGTACTGGTGACGCTTCGAATTCGCCGCTTGATGTCCTGTATACTCTCAGTTGCCATGCTCACACCTCCTTCTTCAGTATTTTATGCAAAAGCTGGCTCCAGCCTTTGCGCGGCCTGCTTACGCTTCGGATGCAGTATCCTCAACGCCGCCCGCAGCCAGATCCTCCGGCGCGATGACGTCGGTTGCGCCGATCTCCTTGAGGTACTTCTCAATGCAGGTCTCGATGCCTTCCTTAAGGCGCTCTTCGGTCGCGGCGCTGATGACCCGCTCCGCCTTGATCGCCTTGCCAACGTCCGGATAGACCGAGTTCATATATTCGTAGAATCTCTTCTCGAACTCCTTGATCCGGGCCGGACCGATCTTCGCCAGATACTGGTTCGTCGCGGCATAGATCAGCATGACCTGATTCTCCACCGGAATCGGCTGGTACTGCGGCTGCTTCAGGATCTCCATCAGGATCTCGCCGTGATCCAGACGGGCCTTCGTCTCCTTGTCGATATCCGAGCCGAACTGAGCGAAGCTTGCCAGCTCACGGTACTGCGCCAGCTCCAGCTTGACGGAGCTTGCGACCTTCTTCATGGCCTTGATCTGCGCGTCGCCGCCGACTCGGGATACGGAGATACCGGCGTTGATCGCCGGGCGCTGTCCGGAGAAGAACAGCTCCGTCTCCAGGAAGATCTGTCCGTCGGTGATGGAAATGACGTTGGTCGGAATGTACGCCGATACGTCTCCGGCCTGGGTCTCGATGATCGGCAGCGCCGTCAGAGATCCGCCGCCCAGCTCATCGGACAGCTTCGCGGCTCTTTCGAGCAGTCTCGAATGCAGATAGAAAACATCGCCCGGGAACGCTTCACGGCCCGGCGGTCTTCTCAGCAGCAGGGACATGGCCCGGTAGGCCACCGCGTGCTTCGAAAGGTCATCGTAAATGATCAGAACGTGTTTGCCCTGATGCATGAAATATTCACCGATCGCGCATCCTGCGTACGGCGCGATGTACTGCAGCGGAGCAACGTCCGATGCGGTCGCCGAAACGATGATGCTGTATTCCATCGCACCCTTGTCCTCCAGAGTCTGTACCAGCTGGGCAACGGTGGATGCCTTCTGTCCGATGGCGACGTAGATGCAGATGACGTCCTCTCCCTTCTGGTTCAGGATCGTATCTACCGCGATCGCCGTCTTACCGGTCTGCCGGTCGCCGATGATCAGCTCACGCTGGCCTCTGCCGATGGGGATCATCGCGTCGATAGCCTTGATGCCGGTCTGCAGCGGCTCATATACGGAACGTCTCTGCAGTACGCCGGGCGCGGGGCTCTCGATGGGCCGGGTCTCGTTTGTCACGATGGGGCCTTTGCCGTCCAAAGGCTGGCCCAGCGCGTTGACAACGCGGCCGAGCATCGCATCGCCGACGGGAACCTCTACTACCGTACCGGTCGGTTTCACGATATCGCCTTCTTTGATCTCTCTGTCGGATCCGAGGATAACGACACCGACGTTGTCTTCTTCCAGGTTCTGCGCCATGCCGTAGACGTCTTCGTTGAACTGAACCAGCTCACCGGCCATGCAGTTGTCCAGCCCATAGACACGGGCGATGCCGTCACCTACCTGAATTACGGTGCCGAAGTCGGATACATCCAGCTTCCCCTTGTAATTCTTGATCTGTTCTTTTATGACCGAACTGATCTCTTCAGGTCTTAAATTCATGTTAATTCCTCCCCTGGGATATATTCATCTGACTTGCGAGCTCGTCAAACTTCCTGCGTACAGACGCATCAATGATCTTGCCTTCGACCATGACCTTGATCCCCGCGATCAGGGACGGATCGGTCTCGTTGTCCAGCTTGATGTTCTCCCGCAGAAGCCTGCTGGTCTGCTCCTCGATCTCGGCCAGGCGTTTCTCGTCCAGCGGCACAGCCGAATAGACCACGCCGTAGGCGACGCCTTCCTCATGATTCAGCAGATCCTTGTAGACCCGTATGATACGTTCAAACTGTCCCATCCTCCGCTTGTCGATGAGCACGAACATGAAGTTCATCAGCTCCTCGGCAATCTGTCCTCCGAATACATTCCGCAGGACGCTTTTCTTTTCTTCTGCGGAGATCGTTGGGAAGTCGACGAAGGCACGCAAATCCGGTTCCTGCTCCAGTACCGCAAGAACCTCTTCCGCCTCACCGGCGATCTGCTCTGCCTTGCCAAGCTCAGCGGCCGCTTCGTACAGAGCTGTCCCGTAGGTCATATCTACTGTTAGTTCTGCCATCCTCCGCTCCTTGCCTGATTGATGACATCGTCAATGATCGCATCCTGACCGATGTCTTCGATTTCTCTTCCGACGATTCTCTCTGCTGCCAGAAGCGCCAGCGTTCCGATCTCCTGACGCATTTCTTCCATGGCCTTCGCTTTCTCAAGCTCGATCGTCTTCTCAGCCTTGGTTATGATCTCACTGGCCTGGTTTCTGGCATCCGCCAGAATCTCCTGCGCCTGCGCATCGGCCTGCTGTTTCGCCTGACGGATGATTTCCCGGCCCTCTTCTTCGACATTGGCAATCCGCGCGCTGTAGTTGCGCATCTTCTCGTCCGCACGCTTATTCATAGCCTCCGCGCTGTCAAAGGCGTCCTGAATCGCATCCTGCCGATCCGTCATGAATTTGCGGATCTTTTCCCAGAAAAACTTCTTCAGGATGATATAGAGGATGAGCAGGTTGATTACGATCATCAAAGATGTCCAGTTAAATTCAATTAAGCCCTGGGTCATCTCCATAGCATTTCCTCCTTCTGCTTATCTGTCCAATCTATCAGCCTATTTCCCTGTTAAGGCATCAGCGGATTCGCGAACAGCAGCATGATCGCAATAACCAGCGCGAAGATACCAGCCGTCTCTGTCAGAGCTACGCCGATCAGCATCAGTCTCATCAGTGCTCCGGAAGCTTCCGGCTGACGGGCAGTGCTCTCTACTGTTTTACCTGCGTTGTAACCGATACCGACTCCGACACCGATCATCGCTACCATTGCGATACCTGCTCCCAGCGATGAGAATGCTGCGATTAATTCTGCTCCAGTAAATCCTGTCATTGTTAAAGTCCTCCTTTAATACTTAATGGCGTTGCTTCTATTAGGGCATCTCCAGCCTTTGGATGAAATCAATCCTCCTCGGTGATCGTGCCGTTATAGATGTAGACCATAGTTAACATTGTGAAGATGTATGCCTGCAGAATCGGCTCGAACATGTCGAACCAGAAGTTCAGCGGCAGCGGGAAGGCGATCTGGAAGAACGGAATGAAGGATCCCAGCGCGTGGGATGCCGTTGCCAGACCGCTGTACACCAGCGTCATAACGATGACGCCGGCGAAGATGTTGCCGAAGATTCGGCAGGCCAGCGTGATGGGGAACATGCACTCACTCATCAGATTGAGGGGCCACATCCACAGATACGGCGAAGCCATGTGTTTGTTGTACCCGATAAAGCCTCTGGCCCGGATCGAATTGTAGTGGATCATGATAAAGGATACCAGCGCCAGCGGAGCCGTGCAGTTCAGATCCGCCGTGATGGGCCGCAGATCCAGCAGGCCCAGCATGCTGCCGAAGCCCAGGAACACGATCAGCGTACCCATGTAGGGCGTGAACCGCTCGCTGATATCGCCCATGGCATCCTTGACCATGTTGTAGATGAAGCCTACCAGAAACTCACCGATCAGCTGAGCTCCCTTGGGGATCCGCTGCATGTTCCTGGTGGCACAGAAAGCGAAGATCAGTATGACGATGCTGATGCACCATCCGAACACCACCGTTTCGGTGATATTCTCTCCCATTACTTTGAATATGATTCGAGGTCCTACTTCCATGTATTTACCTCCTACCAGTCGTCATCCTCGTCGTCGTATATGCTCAGATCGTTCCATTCCTTCGGCTCGGTCCAGTCGTTGAGAGGATTCTTCTTCCTGAGTATGAACCTGTAGACAATGCCGTAAAGGATCAGGATTCCGAAATGGAGGGTGATAAACCCTGCCAGACATCCGAACCCGCAGGGGACACTCGCCCTGATACAGATGAAGAAAACTGCCCCATAGAGCAGCATCCTGACGAAGTATCCGCCGACCATCGGGCTGCCCGTCTTCTTCGCGTCCATCATCTTCCCCACCTTCACGAGAAGGAGAAAGCTCAGGATCGTAGTCGCCGTTCCGGCACACACACCTATACCGAACGGCAGGCTCGGCCCGATCACAGGAAGGGAGATCAACTCTGCCAGCGCAGCCATGCATATGGTCGTAATTAATATCTCTTTCCTGAATTGTGTAAGGTCCATTGTTTTCCTGCGTGCGCCCGGGACTCCCCGGCCGCGTAACTATGTTGGTAAATATTATACACCTTTTTGCTGAATATTCAACCAGTTTTACCCCATAAATAGTAGAAGTTGCAAAGGCTGGCTACCCTGTTTTGCCATTTCCCCGTATTAATTTGCGGTCTGATGTCCGCTTTTATTGCACTCCCTCGATTACTGTATTCAGCCACTTTTTGCTCAGATAGCGGCGCAGCAGGAGGATGCCCTTGACCACTTCCTCGGCCTTGACCGCCAGCACCGCCAGGTACACCGGCCATCCCAGCCACAGGGATGTGATAAACGCCAGGGGCACGCCGATCAGCCAGACGGTGCCGACTTCGGTGATCATAGCGTAGCGGGTATCGCCGCCGCAGCGCAGGG
>JAFUCA010000008.1 GCA_017459895.1 Bacillota bacterium
CCCTGCTTGTCACTCTCGGTCAGAAGAAGATCCGGGCTCGCCTCCAGGACTTCGGTCATACAGGATTCCCACTTTTCGAAATCAAAGGATGCCGGATCGGTCTTCATCGGTGTTTTCTGTATCGTCTGCTTCATTGCCGTCATTGGTCTGCTCCATTTCGTTGTGATCGTTCTGCCTCAATTATACATGAATTGCTGCCTGCGGGGAAGCAGAGTATAAATAAGCAGTACATGAGCCGGCGGTTCATTGACACCGGCAAAAAATGCTGCTAGAATAATATTAGCTAAGTTAGCTAATTAGATTAAAAGAACCGGGAGTTTTACACTTTGAAATATAGAAAATCGCTGCGGGCATTGAAAAATGTCCGTTTTTCTTGTCAATAATCCAAGGTTTCTATTGCGTCTTTCTGCGTCTTGTGGTATAATATACTTATGTATATGGAGGTAACGATATGCGCATCAGGACCACGAAGACAAAGAACGGACGTCTCTTCTACGTCATCAAGACATATTACGACAGCAAAGGCATCGAGCATTCGATGACCGTCGAGAAACTGGGCAACGAAAACGACATCCGTGCCAAGTACGGCTGCGATCCGGATGAGTGGGCGAAGGAACACGTCCGCCAGCTCAACGAGAAGGAAAAAGAAGAAAACCAGGAAATCACCCTGTCCTTCTCCCCGACCAAGCAACTGACCAAGAACTACCGCTATGAATATCAGATCGGATATCTCTTCCCGCAGAAGGTCTACCATGAACTGAAGCTGGATCTGATCTGCAAGGCGATCTCCAAACGGCACTCTTTCAAGTATGATCTGAACGAGATCCTCTCCCGCCTCATCTATGGCCGGATCATTGAGCCGGATTCCAAGCGGGCGACCTGCCGGTTCGCCGAGTCCCTGATCGAACAGCCAGCCTTCAAAGATCATCAGGTATACCGGGCTCTCTCCGTTCTGGCAGAGGAATCCGACTTCATCCAGGAACAGCTCTACAAGAATAGCTTCGCTCTGGGCAAACGCCATACCGGTGTCATCTACTATGACTGCACCAACTTCTTCTTTGAGATCGAGCAGTCTGACGAGGATGGGCTCAGGGCCTACGGCAAGAGCAAAGAGAACCGCCCTCTGCCTTTGGTGGAGATGGGGATGTTCATCGATCATGACGGGATCCCCCTCGCCTTCTCCATCCATCCCGGCAACACCAATGAGCAGGTTACGCTACGGCCGCTGGAAAAGAAGCTGCTCTCCGAGTTCGGGATGTCCAAATTCGTGGTCTGCACGGATGCTGGTCTGGCATCAATGGCGAACAAGCGCTTCAACAACATGCAGGATCGGGCATACATCACCACCCAGTCCCTGAAAAAACTGAAGAAAGAGTACAAGGACTGGGCGCTCTCGCCGGAAGGCTGGTCGCTGAGCGGCTCCCGCAAGGGCCGCGGCCGCAGGAAGTTCTTTAACCTCAGAGAACTTGATCCGGTCAAGGACTATGACAAGACCTTCTACAAGGAATGCCTTGTGGACAGAGGCGACTTCGAGGAAACGCTGATCGTCACCTTCTCCCTGAAGTACCAGCAGTATCAGCGCAACATCCGCCAAGGTCAGATCGACCGGGCGCAGCGGGCCATCGACAGCGGCAACGCTAAACGGAGAAAGAAGAACCAGCAGGACTTCCGCAGGTTCATCCAGAAGACATCGGTCACGGAGGACGGCGAAGTCGCGGAAGTCGTCCAGTGCACTCTGAACACCGAGCGGATCGCAGAAGAGGAAATGTACGACGGATTCTATGCGGTGACCCACAATCTGGAGGATGCTCCGGAAGACATCATCCGGGTAAACCACCAGAGATGGCAGATTGAGGAATGCTTCCGCATCATGAAGTCCGAGTTCGAGGCAAGACCGGCCTACGTCAGCCTGGAGGATCACATTGAAGCTCACTTCCTGACCTGTTATCTGGCGCTGGTTATCTACCGGTACATGGAGAAGAAACTTGGCGGCGCCTTCACCTGCAGTCAGATCATCTCCACGCTCCAGGACATGTCCGTCCGGGAAGTGCTTGGAGAAGGATACCTGCCCAACTACATGCGGACCGACATCACCGATGCGCTCCACGACGCCTTCGGTTTCCGCACCGACTACAACATCATCCCATCCAAACAGATGAAGAAAACCGTCAAAGAATCCAAGACGCGGATCCGACACGCATAAATCTCA
Organism: Bacillota bacterium; assembly: GCA_017459895.1. Taxonomy (GTDB): domain Bacteria; phylum Bacillota; class Clostridia; order Peptostreptococcales; family Anaerovoracaceae; genus Lentihominibacter. The sequence continues at coordinate 2,210 of JAFUCA010000008.1, forward strand.
ATATGATGAAATCCTCGAAGCCCTTTGATTCCAATGGGTTACGAGGATTTTTGCTGTCTAAACTGTAAAAGACCGGATTATACATGAATTGCTGCCTGCGGGGAAGCAGAGTATAAATAAGCAGTACATGAGCCGGCGGTTCATTGACACCGGCAAAAAATGCTGCTAGAATAATATTAGCTAAGTTAGCTAATTAGATTAAAAGAACGAACCGTCAGGAGAGATCCCATGGAAACAGTCAATATATTCAAGGCGAAAACAGACCTTTCGAAATTGATCAGGAAGATAGAACAGAAGGATGAAGATAAGGTGATCCTCGCCAGAAACGGGAAGCCGGTGGCAATGCTGGTGCCCTATGTCCCGGAGGAGAAGAAATCCAGGATCGGTACTGCCAGGGGCAGATTTTCTGTTCCGGAGGATATCGACTCGTACGATGATGAAATTCTTGCCCTCTTTGGGCTCGGAGGAGTATAGCGATGAATCTGCTGCTTGACACACATGTGCTGCTGTGGACGCTCATTGATGATGCGAAACTATCCGAGAAAGCCAGAGCGATGATCGATGATTTCGAGAATGTGATCTTTTACAGTACGGCAGCTTTATGGGAGGTTCAGATCAAATATGAACTTCATCCGGAGGCACTCGAAATCGATGCAGAATTATTGAGGGACCTTCTGGAGGATGCAGGTTTCGGAGAACTGCCGATTCGGGGAGCGCATACGATCGCCCTGGGGACGCTGAAGAAGAGAGAAGGAACACCGCCCCACCGGGATCCTTTTGACCGTCTGATGATCGCCCAGGCGAAGTCAGAGAAAATGAGACTGCTTACAGCCGACGGGAAGATGCAGTACTACGACGAAGAATGCATAGAGCCTGTTTGAGCAGGCTTATTCCCCGCAGAAGGAATCGATCAGAAGCTCGTCGCCGCTGAGGATTTCATGGGACGCGCTTTCGCAGCGGGGGCAGACAGCCTTTGCGTAAGCTTCCAGGGTCGAGGGGAAGGGATGGCCGCAGGCGCGGCAGCGGAGCAGGACCGGCCGGTATTCGATGTCCAGCCGGGCTCCCGAAAACAGCCCCCGGGCCTGGTCTGCAGAAGTCAGCAGATGGAACGCGATCTCCATCTGCTCGGGAACGGCGCCCCGCAGTTCCCCGATCACCAGCCGGATGTCCGAAACGTGACAGATTCCCAGCTCTTTCGCCCGGCGCTCCACGGCGTCCAGTGTAAATTGAATCAAAGATGTTTCGTGCATGCCCTTTGGCGCTCCCTACAGATAGATCCGGTCCACACAGTAGCGGTCCGGTCCCGGTGCGTCCGGGGCAGCCTGCATTTTCAGCACGGAAGCGGGGCAGCGGGAAACGCACTGTCCGCAGCCGATGCATTTGCTATCGTTAATAAACATTCCGAAGGCATCGGCGCCCACCGCGCCCATCTGACAGGCGCTGACGCAGCGGCCGCAGTGAATGCAGCTTTCGGGACGTACGATCCTCACCCGGTATCTGGAACGCTGGGCCATCGAATCCTCGTTTCTGGCCATGGTGCGCAGACAGATGCAGCAGCAGGAGCAGCAATTGCAGAGAGACAGGGGATGCTGGAAGTTGCTGGTGACCTGTACCAGACCCAGATCCCGCAGCTCTTCCAGAAGCTTTCGCGCCTCATCGCGGGACAGTTCCTTGCCCCAGCCGCCCTGGATCGCCTCATAGGCAGCCTCGTTAAAGAGGAAGCACACATCCTTGATGGGATACTCGCAGGCCCGGTCTCCGCGGTTTTCGATGGCCTGCCGGCAGACACAGTTGATGACCGCGATGTGATCGCAGCGGCTCAGCAGATCTTCGCACAGATCGGAAGGGATCACCTCTCTGGTGTCGGGGATCTCCACGTTCATGACCACACGTCCGTCGCTGCGGCGGCCCGTAATCGAAATGGGATCCGGAAGGACCCGGTGTTCCGGAGCCATGAGACGAAGCTTGGATCCGTCCACGTCGGCGATGTAGAGCCAGAAATCCTGAATCGCCCGGCCCAGCGGGGTCCGGTCATTGGAATCGATGGCGGCGTAGCACAGATACAGAAGGTAGGTGCGCATGTAACCCGTGCCTCCATCCGTCCGCGGCAGCGGTGTCAGGAAGCCCTTCGCGATCAGATGTTCCGTCAGAGCCTGGAATCCCGGCTTCAGATCGTCCTCCGCGTTCCCGTACGCTTCTTCCGGGCGCAAAGGCTGGACGCGATAGTTGAAATCCGGGTAGGCAAACCACGCGCGGCATTCCTCCGCGGTCAGCGTCTGCCTGAGGCCGGCCAGAAAAGCATCGCGGTTCGGCAGCCGCATATAGGGGTGCTCCAGTGCAGTCAGAACCCGTTCGTGGGGATCCTGTGACTCACCGGTTTTGGCCTTTTCGTACTGATCCAGATGATCTCTCAGCAGCTGATACATGCTGGCAAAATTATCTGTCATAGCGTTCCCTCCCATACCGGCCGTTTCGGCGCCGGCCCCTGCTGCCCATTATACCACAGCGGGGCCTGCGAAGCTATAACGCGAGGCCATATCGCCAATCAGCGATGCGACTGAATGAGCCGGCTGTACCACCAGGCACTGTCCTTGGGGATGCGCTGCTGGGTCCGGTAATCCACGAAGACCAGGCCGAACCGGTCATCGTAGCCGGAATGCCACTCGAGATTGTCCGTGAAGGACCAGTGGAAGTAGCCGGCGATGGGAATGCTGTCCGCGCAGGCCGCGGAGAGCTCGCCCAGATAGCGCTGCAGGAAATCGATCCGGTCCGGATCATGTACTTTGCCGTCGAGAAAGATCCGGTCGTGGCAGCTCTGCCCGTTTTCGGTGATGCAGAGGGGAAGGCCGTAACGTTCGTAAATCTGCCGGCAGCCCCAGTACATGACCTGCGGGGTGACCGGCCATTTCAGAGAGGTGCGGGGGTATCCCGGATACTTCGGCGACGGGGCGTAGTCATTTGAAGGATCCAGTTCCGTTCCATTGTATATATTCAGCCCGATGAAGTCCGGGATCTGATGGATCAGCTCCAGATCCGAAGTGCTGACCTTCTCTGCGCAGGCGGCCCAGGGGGAGGCGGGATCCTCCGGGTAATGGCCGGTGCAGACCGGATCCAGGAACCACTGGTGGTTGAACCAGCAGACGGCTTCCTCCGCGTCTTCAGGGACCGGTGTATGGAAGCTGAACTCGCTGAGAGCCCCGGGGGTCTTTTCCGTATGTTCCGGAAGATAGCCCAGCGTGCCGGTGGAGGATATGCCGATCCGGTAGTCTGCAGACGCTTTGCGGATCTCTTTCGCCGCAAGGCCGTGGGCCAGCATCAGGTGATGCCAGCAGGCAAAGAGCTGATCGTCAGGCAGTTTCCGCCCCGGAGCATGCAGCCCGGCACCGTACCCCAGACCGATGATGATCTGCGGCTCATTGATGGTCATGATATGAGAGACCCTGCCGGCGAAATGCCGGGCGATCACAGCGGAGAATTCCGCGAAGGCCTCCGCCGTTTCTCTGGCCTCCCATCCGCCGCGCTCCTGGAGCGCCTGGGGAAGATCCCAGTGGTACAGGGTGATCCACGGAGTGATGCCCCGGGCGAGACAGCCGTCCACGACGCGGTCATAGTAAGCGAGCCCTGCCTCGTTGATTGCTCCGGTGCCCTGCGGGAGCACCCGGGGCCAGCTGATGCTGAAGCGGTAATTGGGAATGCCCAGATTTTGCATCAGATCCAGATCCTCTTCCAGCCGGTGGTAGGCGTCGCAGGCCACATCTCCCGTGAACCCGCCGGCGATCGCCCCCGGCTGATGGCTGAAAACGTCCCAGATGGACGGCCCTTTACCGTCCTCTGCGGGAGCGCCCTCGATCTGATAGGACGCGCTGGCACAGCCCCAGATGAAATCCTTCGGGAAAGTCAGTTCCATAAGCGTCTCCTCCGTTATCCCATGACGACCTGCACATCAACCGTGCTCCCGGGCTCTGCGATCGGGAGCATCTGGCCGCTGACGGGGATGCCGTCTGCGGTCATGGAGCGGATGCCTTTTTCGACCCCCTCAGGATTGGTCACCGTGATCTGATAAACGGCGCCGCGGTATCTGCGGCTGCAGCGGAACCCTTTCCAATCGACCGGAATGCAGGGATCGACCACCAGACCGTCCAGACAGGGCCGGATCCCCAGGATATACTGGCTGATGGCGGTAAACGTCCAGGCGGCTGTGCCGGTGAGCCAGCTGTTCTTGCCCTCGCCGGGCTTCGCTGCGTCCCTGCCGGCGATCATCTGACAGTAGACGTAGGGCTCGGTGCGATGGATCTCGCTGATGTCCTCAAGATAGATCGGACAGGTTTTGCGGAAGAGATCAAAGGCTCTGCCGCCATGGCCCAGTTCCGTCTCGGCGCAGACGATCCACGGATTGTTGTGACAGAAGATGCCGGCGTTTTCCTTATAGCCCGGCGGATAGGAGGTGATCTCACCCAGCTCCGGATGATAGACCGTGTAGGCCGGCTGCAGCAGAACGATGCCGTAGTCGGTCTCCAGATGCTCCGCCACGCTGTCCAGCGCCTGCTGCGCCTGGCCGGTCTCCACACCGATGCCCGCCATCACGCACATACCCTGGGGCTCGATGAAGATATTTCCTTCCTCGCAAAGGCTGGAGCCCACCGGATGGGAGAATGCGTCATAGGCCCGGCGGAACCACGCGCCATCCCAGCCGGCATCCAGCGCTGCCTCAGTCATCGCATCCACATCCCGGAGGATCTCCTCCGCTTCGTCATTCCGGCCGATGCGACGGCAGATGTCCGCGTATTCCCGTCCGTACTTGACGAACATACCGGCGATAAAGACGCTCTCCGCCACCGGACCTTCGCTGGGGCCGGTGGTCTGGAAACTCTCCCCGGGTTCCTCCGAGAAGCAGTTCAGGTTCAGACAGTCGTTCCAGTCCGCGCGCCCGATCAGCGGCAGCTTATGGGGTCCCAGGTGGGTCCGGGTGAAGCCGATGCTCCGGCGCAGGTGCTCCATCAGGGGCACGGCGCTGTCCGGATCGTTGTCAAAGGGGCACCGTTCCTCCAGGATCGAGTAGTCTCCCGTCTCCCGCAGGTAGGCGCTGGTGCCGGCGATCAGCCACAGCGGATCATCGTTGAAGCCGCTGCCGACGGCCAGGTTGCCCCGCTTGGTCAGGGGCTGGTACTGATGATAGGCGCTGCCGTCGGGGAACTGGGTGCTGGCGATGTCCAGGATCCGCTCCCGGGCCCGCTCCGGGATCAGATGAACGAATCCCAGAAGATCCTGGCAGGAGTCCCGGAAGCCCATACCCCGGCCCATGCCGCTCTCGAAGTAGCTGGCGGAGCGGCTCATATTAAATGTAACCATGCACTGGTATTGATTCCAGATATTCACCAGCCGGTTCAGCTTCTCGTCGCCGCTTTCGATGTGATAGGACGAAAGCAGTTTCGTCCAGTAATCCTTCAGCGCCTCCAGCGCCGCGTCAAACTGAGCGTCGGTCCGGTAGCGGGACAGCAGCTTCTCCGCCGGAGCCTTGTTGATCACGCCCGGCGAAACGAATTTCTGATCCTTCGGGTTTTCGCAGTAGGCCAGAACGAAGATGCGCGAAACAGTTTCGCCGGGGGCCAGCTGCAGCCGGATGTGGTGACTTCCCACCGGAGCCCATCCGTGGGCAATGCTGTTCCGGCTTTCGCCTTCAAGAACGGAGGCGGGGGAAGCGGGGCTGCCGTAGGTGCCGGCGAAGGCGTCCCGGTCGGTGTCAAAGCCGTCAATTGGGCTGTTGACGGAGAAGACAGCGAAATGCCGGCGCCGCTCGCGGTATTCGCTCTTATGATAGATCTCGCTGCCGCAGACCTCCACCTCGCCGATGGAATAGTTTCTCTGGAAGTTGGTGGAGTCATCATTGGCGTCCCACAGGCAGAATTCCACATAGCTGAAGAGATCCAGCTCCTGCGTTTCGCTGGTTTCGTTCGTCAGGGTGATCCGGGTCACCTCGCAGGGATCCTCCAGCGGAACGAAAACCTCCTGACGGGCGGCAATTCCGTCTTTGGCGCCCTCGATCACCGTATATCCCAGACCGTGGCGGCAGCGGTAGCGGTCCAGCTCGGTCTGGCTCGGCTGCCAGCCGGGATTCCAGACCGTATCTCCAGCCTTTATATAATAGTAGATACCGTTGCTGTCCAGAGGGCTGTCATTGTAGCGATAGCGGGTCAGCCGCAAAAGCCTGGCATCCCTGTAAAAGCAGTAGCCGCCGGCAGTATTTGAAATCAGACGGAAGAACTCACCGGATCCCAGATAGTTGATCCAGGGAAGGGGAGTCGTTGGAGCGGTAATAACATATTCTCTGTTTTCGTCGTCGAAATATCCGAACTTCATAGGTAAACCTCCCGGTAAGAAAATATTTTTCACGATCTTAAAGAAACCGTTTTCGTTGAAATTAACGCCATTATACAGTACTTCCGGGATAAAAGTAAATAACTTTTACGAAAACGTTTGAAATTTATGGTTGACGCCGGGAGAAAAACAAGTTACAATGATTTCACGAAAACGTATTCGCCAACAGTGGGGAGTTTACCGCAGAAAGGAGAAAAGGAATTGACTACTATTAAAGACATCTCTCGCGCATGCGGTGTATCCCCGGCAACAGTTTCCAAGGCTTTGAACGGATATTCCGAGATCAGCAAGGAAACGGTGGATCTGGTTCGGCGTACTGCGAAAGAAATGCATTACATGCCGGACGCAGCGGCCAGACTGCTGAAGACGAACATCTCTCACAACATCGGTGTACTGTTTGAGGATGGGACCATGAGCGGGCTGACCCACGAATATTTTTCGCTGATCCTGAACAGCGTCAAGAGGGAAGCGGAGAAACTGGGATACGATATCACCTTCATCAGCCGCTACATCGGCGGACAGGAGGTTTCGTTCCTGGAGCACTGCCGCTATCGTCGCTGTGATGGTGTCGTCATCGCCTGTGTCGACTTTGAGAGCGCTCCGGTGATTGAACTGGTACGCAGCGAAGTGCCGATCGTAACGATCGATTATACCTTCGACAACGTCAGCTGCATACTGTCAGATAACATCGAAGGCGCCAGACAGCTTACCAATCATCTGATTGAGGCGGGGCACAGGAAGATCGCGTTTGTCCACGGCGAAGAGTCATCGGTGACAGGCAAGAGGCTCAACGGCTACTACCGGGCACTGGAGGAGCACGGGATCCCGGTCCGTGAGGAATATGTTCTCACGGGACGGTATCATGATCCGGAAGTGGCAGAACAGATGACCCGGAAACTGCTGCAGCTGCCTGATCCGCCGACGGCGATCATGTACCCGGACGATTTCTCCTATCTGGGAGGCATCGCCGGGATCAACAGCCAGGGACTGTCGGTCCCGGAAGACATCAGTGTCACCGGATACGATGGAATCAAACTGGCGAGCGTGGTTCATCCGGCACTGACGACATGGCATCAGGATGCGGACGAGATCGGCAGACAATCCGTGAAGAAACTTGTCGAAACGATCGAACATCGTAAGACCTCTGAGGCGGAGCAGATCTACGTATCGGGGGAACTGTTAGGAGGATACAGCGTAAGGACGAGGGAAGCCTGATCACTGCAGGAACATCCCGGAACAAGTAGGAGGAGAATTATGAAGAAGCGTTTTAAGATTCTCGCGGGTCTCGCGCTGGCCGGAGCCATGGCGTTCTCCATGGCAGCATGCGGCGGCAGCGATGAGGCTGCGACAACCGACGAAGGAGCAGCAGAAGGCTCCGTTCTGAACATCTGGTGCTGGAACGACGAATTCCAGAGCAGATTCAACGATTACTACCCAGAGGTTGCGGAGGTCGCTGAAGACAAATCCACAACAACACTGAATGACGGCACTGTCGTTAAGTGGACCATCAACCCGAACGAAAACAACAACTATCAGGATAAACTGGATGAGGCTCTGCTGACTCAGGCAGACGCGGATGCTGACAGCAAGATCGACATCTTCCTGGTCGAAGCAGACTACGCGCTGAAATATGTCAACGCCGATGCGACCATGAGCGTAACGGATCTGGGACTGACCGATGAGGATCTGGCAGACCAGTATCAGTACACGAAGGACATCGTTACCGATTCCGACGGCGTTCTGAAGGGAACCACATGGCAGGCGACACCGGGCCTGTTCGCTTACAGAAGATCCATCGCGAAGGACGTTCTGGGAACCGACGATCCGGAAGAAGTTCAGGCAGCGCTTGCTGACTGGGATAAGTTCAACGACGTGGCTGCGCAGGCTCACGACAAGGGCTACAAGATGCTCTCCGGTTATGATGATTCCTTCCGTGTCTTCTCCAATAACGTATCCGCACCGTATGTGGAAGACGGCAAGACGATCAACATCGACCCGGCAGTCATGGATTGGGTAGCGCAGACAAAGGATTACACCGACAAGGGCTACAACAACAAGACTTCCCTGTGGGATGATGCATGGAACAAGGATCAGGGCCCGAGCGGCGATGTATTCGGATTCTTCTACTCCACATGGGGCATCAACTTCACACTGGCCGGCAACTCCCTCGAGACACCTGAGGCTGAAGGCGGCAAGATGGAAGAAGGCAATGGTATCTTCGGTGACTACGCGGTATGCCAGGGCCCGGCAAGCTGGTACTGGGGCGGCACATGGATCTGCGGCGCGACCGGAACAGACAACCCGACACTGGTTGCTGACGTCATGAGAAAGCTGACCTGCGACAAGGACATCATGAAGCAGATCACTGTCGATACACAGGATTACACCAACAATCAGGCTGCTATGCAGGAACTGGCGGATGATCCGGACTTCGGTTCCGCATTCCTGGGCGGACAGAATCACATCGCTCTGTTCGCTGAGGCTGCTCCGAACATCGACATGAGCAACGCCGGTCCGTATGACCAGGGCATCAACGAAGGAATGCAGACCGCATTCAAGGATTACTTCGACGGTAAGGTAGACGAAGCTAAGGCGAAGGCCAACTTCGAGACCGCGATCAAGGAGAAGTATCCTGAACTCGAGACGATCAACTGGCCGGAATAAGCCATTAGATAAGTATTGGGGTTAATCAAAGGGTGGCGGCGGTGCTGCCACCCTTTTTATCCGGATGTTTTTTGAACCTGGAGGCTTCTCAACATGCAAAGACTGGGCAGCAAACGAAATGATGTGAGTTACGCGAAATGGGGGTATATCTTCATTTTGCCGTTCTTCATCGCATTCTTTATCTTTCAGCTCGTTCCGATGATCTCGACGTTCTATTACAGCTTCTTCGAGTATTACAGATCGGGGCTGACGATCATAGGACCAAATCCCGTGGGTTTTGAGAACTATCAGGCGCTGTTTGCCAGTGATTTCCCGAAATACATGGGGAATACGGTGATCATGTGGCTGCTGGGTTTTGTCCCGCAGATCATTATCTCACTGCTTCTGGCGGCGTGGTTTACCGATGTCCGCCTGAGAATCAAGGGAAAACAGTTTTTCAAGGTCGTAATCTATATGCCGAATCTGATCATGGCAAGCGCGTTCGCGATGCTCTTCTTCGCTCTGTTCTCCACGAACGGACCGGTGAATGCGTTCCTGATCTCCGCAGGGATCATCGACGAACCGTTCCGGTTCCTCTCATCCGTATGGGGAGCCAGAGGGCTGGTCGGACTCATGAATTTCCTGATGTGGTTCGGTAACACAACGATCCTGCTTATGGCAGCAGTCATGGGGATCAGTCCCTCGCTCTTCGAGGCGGCGGAACTGGATGGCTGCTCCTCGACACAGACTTTCTTTAAGATCACGTTGCCGATGATCCGGCCGATCCTGGTGTACGTACTGATCACATCCATGATCGGCGGTCTGCAGATGTTCGATGTCCCGCAGATCCTGACCAACGGCAAGGGAGCGCCGGACCGGACAACAGAAACGGTCATCATGTTCCTGAACAATCATTTGTACAGCAAAAACTTTGGTATGGCAGGCGCTGTATCCGTCATACTGTTCATCATATGCGCCATCCTCTGTCTGGTCATTTACTTCGCGATGAATCCGGAGGACGACAAGACCGCCGGACGCAGAAAGAGGGGCAAAGATCTGAAAAAGCAGAGAAAACGCGGCTCAGCTGCAGCTGCAGAAGGGAGGGCATGACAAATGGAAGAGAAACGTACTTCCTACGGAAGAACCGTTCTGGCCTACGTGGTACTGATCATTCTGGCTTTCCTGTGCCTGTTCTTCTTTTACATCCTGATCATCAACGCGACGAGGAATCATTCCCAGATCCAGCAGGGATTCTCGTTTCTGCCGGGGAAATCATTTTTCGTCAACTTCCACAATGTCGCCAACGATGCGAACATTCCGGTCCTGTCCGGCATCAAGAACAGTCTGATCGTTTCGGCGGCAGCGGCGGCGCTGGCAACGTATTTCTCGGCGCTGACAGCCTACGGGCTCTATGCATATGAGTTCAGGCTGAAAAGGCCGGCATTCATCTTCATCATGCTGATCCTGGTCATGCCGACGCAGGTATCAGCTCTGGGATTTATCCGTCTGATCACCGGCATGGGCCTGATGAATACCCTCTGGCCGCTGTTCCTGCCGTCGATTGCGGCGCCGGCAGTCTTCTACTTCATGTACAGTTACATGCAGTCGAGCCTGCCCCTGGAACTTGTGGAGGCGGCAAGGATCGACGGGAGCAACGAATTCCGGACCTTCAACCGGATCGTTCTTCCGATCATGAAGCCCGCGATAGCCGTACAGGCGATCTTCACCTTCGTCACGACATGGAACAACTTCTTTATTCCCGCGCTGGTCATTACGGACAACAGCAAAAAGACGCTGCCGATTCTGATCGCAGCCCTGAGAAGCGCGGACTTCATGAAGTTCGACATGGGCAAGGTCTATATGGTGATCCTGCTTGCGATCCTGCCGATCATCGTCGTATACATTCTGCTGTCCAGGTATATCATTGCCGGTGTAACGCTGGGCGGCGTCAAGGAATAACAGGAGGACTAAGATGGCTGGAATTACATTTAAGAATGTGGTCAAAACATATGATAACGGGGTCACGGTAATACCGGATCTGAATCTGGAGATCCGCGACAAAGAGTTCGTCGTTCTGGTCGGCCCGTCCGGCTGCGGTAAATCCACGACGCTGCGGATGATCGCGGGACTGGAGGGCATCTCCGAAGGAGAGCTGTATATCGGAGACCAGAAGATGAACGCGATCGCGCCGAAGGACCGGGACATCGCCATGGTGTTTCAGAACTACGCGCTGTATCCTCACATGACGGTCTACAAGAATATGGCGTTCGCACTGACTCTGAAAAAAGAACCGAAAGAAGAGATCGATCGTAAGGTCAGGGAAGCAGCACAGATCCTGGGACTGACGGAATATCTGGAACGCAAACCGAAGGCGCTGTCCGGCGGACAGAGACAGCGTGTCGCTCTGGGAAGAGCGATGGTCAGAAATCCGGCGGTATTCCTTCTGGATGAGCCGCTGTCCAATCTGGACGCGAAGCTGCGGACCGAGATGAGAAGCCAGATATCCAAACTGCACAAGCAGCTGGGGACCACCTTCGTCTACGTCACCCATGACCAGACGGAAGCGATGACCATGGGAGACCGGATCTGCGTGATGAAGGACGGCATTATCCAGCAGTTCGATACGCCGCAGATCCTGTACCATAAGCCCTGCAATCTGTTCGTTGCCGGCTTTATCGGATCCCCCCAGATGAACTTTATCGATGCGGTGGTGGAGAAGACCGATGCCGGATATGCCATTGCGTTTGCGGACACGAAGGTTCCCTGCGATCGGGAGGAGCTGGCTCCTTACGTGGGCAAAGAGGTCGTCCTGGGCATCCGCCCCGAGCATCTGCTGGGCGGCGAAGAAAACTGCACCGGACCCAACACTCTGACCGCGGAAGTGGATCTGGATGAGATGATGGGATCCGAAACATTCCTCTATTTCAATTACGCCGGAGCGAAAATGATCGCGAAAGTACCTCCAAGCATCGTTGCGCCGACCGGTTCTATGGTAACTCTTGCGGTAGATCCCGAGAAGATTCACGTGTTCGATAAGGAGTCGGGCGACGTGATCATCAACTGAGGACCTGCTGCCAAACAAAAAGAAAATTGAGGGGGCAAAGAGGCTGCGAGCGCAGCCTCTTTGCGTTGCGGCAGGGAAACAATTGGCTTGAATTCGAACGCCGGAATCGCTATACTGATTGTGGCAGAGAAACGAAACAGGAAGATACTGAGGAGGAAACACAATGAAGCAGAAGGCAGAAGAGATCAGGAAAGTATACGAGGATCTGGGAGCAGAAGAAAAGGCATCCATGAGCAAGCTGGCGAAGCTGGTTGAGAAATGGGCCATGTCGCCGGAAGCGGTATCGGCCTTGATCGGCAATGCGTTCAGCAAGGCGATCGCTCCGGACGAGCAGCATCCGGAACTGGAGAGCGTCGAAGGAATGAGCAGTGAAGAATACGCGAAGATCTACCGCAGGATGGCAGAAGAGGTTGCCGCTGCGCCGGAGCAGTTCGAGGAGCAAGCCCGGCAGATCGGTATGACCGCCGGTGAACTGGAGGTTCTGTTCGCGGAGATCAACGGTGTCGTAGAGAAGTATCCCGAAGTCTGGGAGAGCCAGGAGCGGGCGCAGATGCTGCATCCGAGAAACCTGGGGATCCTGCTGGATGTGTTTAAGAAATAATGGATAATAAGAAAAAAGTCGCCGCGGCGGTCGCGGCGACGATCGCGGCCTCCGGCGTTGCGGTGGACGCGTCCTTTGACAATCCGGCGGATATCCTGCAGCAGGATGTGAACACGCAGCCGCAGATCCAGTATGTGGATCTTGAAAACGACCAGGATACCGGCGCCGCGCAGGACGAGGACAAACAGAAGGATCCGGCGGTGAAAGCCGGCCCTGTGCAGGAGTGGATCCTGCATCTGCCCCTGGCGGTGCGGGCGGTTTTCGTGTTGCCGCTCTGGTTTGCCGGCCATCTGCTGGTCATGGGAGGAAACCTGCTGTTTGCGGGGCTGTCTCCCATCCTGCAGTACCTGCTCAGTTTTGTCCTGATCGCGCTGGTCATCGCGGCCGCCTTCACGGCTGCTGCGAAAGCCATGTTCCCGGACCTTCCGATCGGCAAGATCCTGAACCGTCATTCCATCAAGTGGATCCTGATCGCGGCGGCTGCGGCATGGCTGGCGGATCTGCTGCTGGGGATCTTCTGGAGCGGATACGCCCATGTCAAGAGCATTCTTCTGGGAGTGTTCACATTGCTCTCGATCGGATCGGTGGTGCTCTGGTTCGCCCGCAGGGAGCACCGGCGCCTCGCCAGCCTTTGCATACAGCCGGAGGCCGTCTGTGAGGAGCCGGAAACGCTGGAATACACCTCTCTGGGGCAGACTTTCACCATCCGTCCGGACAGGGAAAGAGACGAAAAATAAAAAAAAGAGTGTATTTTTGCAGAAACAGTGTATAATATTCATATTATCGTAAATCGGATTACTGTGGAAGAAGCACAAGGAGGATAAACCATGGCACGTGTAGTGTTGAAGAATGTCAAGAAAATCTACCCTAACACGGAGCGGAAATCCAAGAAAAAGAAAGACGAACCGGAGAAGAAGACAAACCTTCAGATCACGGACAAGGGAGTTGTCGCGGTTCAGGATTTCAACATTGAGATCGCAGACAAGGAATTCATCGTTCTGGTCGGCCCGTCCGGCTGCGGTAAGTCAACGACGCTGCGGATGATCGCAGGACTGGAGGAAATCTCCGAAGGCGATCTGTTCATCGGCGAAGAGAGAATGAACGACGTAGAACCGCGTAACCGCAACATTGCCATGGTCTTTCAGAACTACGCGCTGTATCCGCACATGACGGTTGCGGATAATATGTCCTTCTCCCTGAAGATGAACAAGACGCCGAAGGATGAGATCCGCAGGAAGGTAGAGGAAGCCGCGGAGATCTTGGATATCACACAGTACCTCGACCGTAAGCCGAAGGCCCTGTCCGGCGGACAGAGACAGCGTGTTGCCATCGGTCGAGCCATCGTTCGTGACCCGGCGGTCTTCCTGATGGACGAACCTCTCTCCAACCTGGACGCGAAGCTGCGTAACCAGATGCGTGCGGAGATCATCAAACTCCGTCAGAGAATCGACACTACGTTCATCTATGTAACCCACGACCAGACCGAGGCCATGACTCTGGGTGACCGGATCGTCATCATGCGTGACGGCTTCATTCAGCAGATCGGAACACCGCAGGAGGTATTCGATCATCCGGCCAACCTGTTCGTCGCGGGATTCATCGGCATGCCGCAGATGAACCTCTTCGACGCTAAGCTGGTCAAGAAGAACGACAACTACGTTGTGGAAGTCGGCGGGATCAGCGTCGAGCTGAGCGAAGAGAAGCAGGAGAGACTGAAGGCCAAGAACGTACCGGAGCAGGATGTGACACTGGGCGTTCGTCCGGATCACGTGAATCTGGCGGAACAGGGCATCAAGGGAACCGTCGACGTATCCGAGCTGATGGGATCCTCCGTGCATCTGCACATCAGTACCGAGGATGGCGGCGATGTCGTCGTTATCGTTCCGACCAACGGCCACGCTCACAACGTTCCGATGGGAACCGAAGTGGCGCTGAACTTCAAGGGCAACGTCGCCCACGTCTTCTCCAAGGAGACCGAGCTGAACCTGGAGTGGTAGGCTGCAAAGGCTGGCGAACTAAGAATTGATTATTTGAGACAGATCGCATTTAGACAATGCGGTCTGTTTTTTTGATAGTGTGTCAGACCATACACTGCTTTGACAATGTAAGAGACGTAAAAGCAAAATAGACTCAAACCTCCAACATGAAAACAGGCAGGGAACGGCATTACAGAATCGGCTGTGAATTCAGAGTTCGGGTTGTGGTGTAGATTTCTCAATCACAGCTATGAAATGACATATATTCCGTTTTCAGAAGCCCGTGGCTGAGCGTGAAAAGCCCATATGGTGTAGAAGATTTGTTCAAAGTTGATCTTTGACATCAAAATATTTAAAAACGTTGTCGTTTATGAATCGGCTGAAGAAAAATGACAACCAACCCGATCCAAAGGTTGGTTTTGCCCCAATCATCAGCCTGGTTTCGAAATGCATTAGCTACCATAAAACAGCATTTCCTGTCCGGATATGGTAGGAGCCTACCATATGAAGAGGACTTTGCCTGTTTTATGGTAGACAATCCTTTGCCATGGCTCGGATGGCAGCAAAGCAGTCTCGTTTCAATAGATGTGACAGCAAGATAATACGATTTAACGCTCTGCAGAAACGCGCTCCTACCATATTGGCGCGTTTTCCGACCAGGATGGTAGCTTCCTACCATAATTGGCTAGAATCTGCCCGTTTGTGGTAGCCGTGGCAGCGATCAGCAGGAAAAAACAGGAGAGGCCAGGAAGGATCAGGAAAAACCAAGACCCTGACCGCCCCCCCTGACGGATACCGTCAGAACAATTCCCGGATCGCGGGGTAGATCCTGCGGTATGTTTCATATTGCTTTTGATACTTCTCCGCAATAAGCGGATCGGGAGCGATGGTTTCTCCGCGCTGCACCAGCTGGCCGGCTGCCTGGGCCACGTTATCGAATGCGCCGGAGCCGACGGCGGCAAGGATCGCCGCGCCGAATCCCGGGCCCTCTTCGTTCACGACGGTGGTCACCGGCAGGTTCAGGATGTTCGCGGTAATGGTGCGCCAGAGTTTGCTTTTGGCGCCGCCGCCGCAGATGGTTGCCTCGGTGACATTTGCCCCCAGCGCGCGGGCCGCTTCCAGGCAGTCCCGCAGTCCGAAGGATACGCCCTCGTAGATGGCCTGCGTCATTTCGGCGCGGCCGGTATCCCGGGAGAGACCGATGAAGCAGCCCCGGACATCGGGATCATTGTGGGGCGAGCGCTCTCCCGTAAGGTATGGGGCGAAGAAGACGCGGTTCCTGCCGAGACGTTCTTTCCGGGAACGCTCAATGAGCTGCGTTTCTCCGTCGTAGTCGTTCGTCCCGAGGATATCCTCGCACCACCACTGGTTGCAGGAAGCGGCGCTCAGCATACATCCCAGCAGATGGAAGCCTCCGTCCGCATGGACGAAATAGTGGACCGGCGTGTCTGCCCGGGCGGTGAAATCATCACCGCAGACAAAGAGCGTTCCGGAGGTGCCAAGAGACAGATTGCAGCTGCCGGATCCGATGGTGCCGGTGCCGATGGCGGCAGCGGCGTTATCGGCAGCGCCGGTGACAACGCGGGTGCCTGCGGCAAGGCCTGTGGCCCCGGCCGCATCTTCCCGCAGGGTTCCGGCCGTCTCCCAGCTCTCATGCAGCTTCGGAAGGACATCTGCGCGGATACCGCAGATCTCAAGCATCGGCTCGGACCAGCTTTTGCGCGGAACGTCCAGCAGCAGCGTGCCGGAGGCATCGGAATAATCCGTCGCGTGAACGCCGGTGAAGCGATACAGAAGGTAGTCCTTCGGGAGCATGATCTTATCGATACGCCCGAACAGATCCGGTTCGTGCTCCCGCATCCAGAGGAGCTTGGGAGCAGTGAATCCCGCGAAAGCGATGTTCGAGGTATAACGGATCAGGGCATCCCGACCGATGGTCTCGTTCAGATAGCGGACCTGGGCACCGGTGCGCCCGTCGTTCCAGAGGATGGCGGGACGGATCACCTGATCCTGCTCATCCAGGGCGACCAGCCCGTGCATCTGTCCGGCGAAGCTGATCGCCTCGATCCCGGAGGGATCGATCCCCTCCGTCAGCTCCCGCAGCCCCGCGGTGGTCTGTTCATACCAGTCCCGGGGATCCTGCTCCGCCCAGCCGGGATGGGGAAACCGGAGCGGATAGGGCCGGGATACGACCCGCTCCACACGGCCCGATTCATCCATCAGCAGGAGCTTGACCGCTGAAGTCCCGAGGTCAATGCCGATAAAGTACATTCGATACACCTCCCATCAAGTGAGCGTCATGCTCCATTCCGTGAAGTAGGTTCCGCCTGCGGCGAGGCGGATCAGATCGCACTTGAATTCGAGATCCTCGATGATGTCCTGACGGGACGGAAGGGAGGACCAGGGCTCCAGACAGATGTAGGGAGCATCGGTCTGGGGCATATGCCAGATTCCGAGATAGGGGAGGCCCGGATAATGCATCGTTACGGAGCGTGCTCCCAGATCCGAACGGATCGTTACGGTGTCCGCCACATTCTTCAGAACATAGGCGTCATCGTCGAACAGGTCATGGTGCAGCGGCAGGCGAACCCCGCCCTCCAGCGCCACCGGAGCATCGATGCCGCTGAGGAACCGTCCTTCGGTATGCCCGACATGATCCGGTGTGTGGGGACGGGAGAATTCCAGATAGTAATCATCAAAGGAAAGCCCGTTCTCCATGGGCACCTGAAACCCCGGGTGCCCGCCGATGCCGAAATACATGGTCTCCTCCGAAGGATTCACCACCTCATAGGAGACGGATACGGTGTTGCCGCGGACGATGTAAGTCACGCTGAGAATAAACTGGAATGGATACACGGCCCGTGTTTCTTCGCTGTCCTGGAGCACGAAGGTGACGTGGTCGTCACCCGCATCCGCGATCTCAAACATGGAGTCCTTCGCGAATCCGTGAATGTCCATGGGGTAGGTCTTCCCGCGGAACGTGTATTTTCCCTCCGTAAAACGGCCGACGTAGGGGAACAGCATCAGAGACTGATCCGGCCAGTAAGCGGGGTCTCCCTGCCAGAGGTATTCCCTGCCCTGCCATTTCACTGAGGTCAGCTGGGCGCCGTAGGCATCGATGCAGATGGACAGATCGCCCTGTTGAATGTCGTATTTCATATGGTACCTTTTCTTTCGCTGTCCGATAGTTATTCTGCCGCCGGATACTCGTTGCAGAGCAGGCGGTAGGCCGGCTCATCTTCCTCTACAGCGGGGAAGCGGCCGATGGGTTCATAGAAGTAGTTGTCCACGTTGTCATCGTTGCACATGGAGACCTCGCCGAGGAGCACCGCGCCGGTGCCGGGTTCGACGTTGAAATCATGATAGACGAACTGCTCAATGGTGATGCTCTCTCCCGGAGTCAGCCGAACTGCGGTGCCTGCCGGTACGGTGTAGATCCGGCCGTCGCTCTTGATGGTCACGTCCGTATCCGCGAACTGCTCGTTTTCGCCGCGGTTGTATACGGTGATCAGGATGTTTCCGCCGCCGCGGTTGATGATGTCCTCCATCTTGTATGCATGATAATGCATGGGAGCATGCTGTCCTTCCCGGACCATCAACAGTTTCTCCGCGTAGGGCTTCGGGTACTTGTCCTGCATCTGCTGATTCCCGTTGCGGATGGTGACCAGGGAAAAACCAGTCTTTGCAAAATCGTTCAGGCCGTAGTCGGTGATGTCCCAGCCCAGCATGTTGTCGCGGATCTCATCGTACTCGTGGTTCCGGTGCTGCCAGTCCTCCGGGGTCCAGCCGCAGAAGGGCGGAAGCTCGAAGCCGTGCTCCCGGATCATTTCCTCCATTTCCCGGATGGCCGCGTTGATTTCGGATCGTTTCATTTCTTTCTCCTTTTTTCGTTATGTTTATTCATTTGATTTACCGCATTACATAGATAAATAATATGCAAAATCTGGCCTTGCGTCAATCCTCATCAGCTGTATAAATATGGATAATTATAGATTCGTCAGAATATTTCTTGCAGTTTGGGTCAGAATTCATTATAATGGTTGCGAGTTACCAAAACCGGACCGGTATACGACTTGTATACGGTCAGACATTTTAAGGAGGAATAGTATGAAGTTGAAGACAATTATGAGACTGTGTCTTGTAGTTGGAATCATGGGCGTTATGGCGCTGGCAATGACAGCTTGCGGCGGTTCATCCGATTCCGGCGATCAGGACACAGGTGACGCAGCTGCAGGCGGCGCAACCCTGAAGTTCCAGCAGTGGTGGGGCGCAGAGCTTCCGGAAGGCTACCTCGACGAGATCGTAGCTAACTATCAGGAAGAGTCCGGCAACACCGTTGAGCTGCTGACAGCTCCGTGGGCTGACACCAAGACCGCTATCACCGCTGGCGCGGCGAACAACACGATTGCTGACATCGTCAGTGTAGACGGTGCATGGCTGGCTGAGTTCGTTGACATGGGTATCCTGACGGATATTGAAGCAGCCGGTGTCGACACAAGTGTTGTTGGCGACTACTGGAAGGTAGGCGACACTGCTTACGTCGTACCGGTGAACAATTTCGCATATCCGCTGTATGTCAACATGGACATCCTCGAAGAGGCTGGCGTTGATGCGATCCCGACCAACTGGACTGAGCTGAAGGATGCCTGCATCAAGATCAAGGATGCTGGCAAGCAGGCGTTCGCTCTGAACCTGGGAACCACCAATGCGAATGGTATCCAGAATGTTTACGGCGGCACCGGCTGGGCTTCCGGAATCACTCTGAAGGACGACAGCGGCGCTTATGCTGTTGCCGGCAATGCGGATCAGAAGGAACTGGCTGAGTTCTTCAAGGATCTGTATGACAACGGATGCCTGTATGAGGGTATGGCTACTCTGGAAGAAGCTGAGATGACAAGTAACTTTGCTGCAGGCAACTGCGCATTCACAGTCGCTTCCGCTGCTACCATGAGCCAGTTCACCGATATCAACTTCGAGACAGCTCTGATCCCGGCGAAGGACGGTTATGAAGGACAGCACGGCATCTGCTATGCATCCTGGGCTGTAGGTATCTCCGAGGCTTCCGAGAACAAGGAAGCTGCGGCTGACTTCGTTAACTATCTGCTGACCGGACAGGACGGCGCTGTTGCTGCAGGACTGGCATCCACGATGTCCGCATTCCCGAACAGCACAGTTGCTGAGCCGGATTACAGCGAGGCTCCGGAGCAGTTCCAGTCCTTCTATGATCTGTACAAGGATAACTATGTTATCAACGAGTACATCGGACTGCCGAACGCATCTGACGTTATGACCAACATGACGAACGATCTCGTTAAGTATCTGGAAGGTGAGATCGAGGCTGACGCTATGCTGGAGAACTGGCAGGGTTACCTCGATGAGGCTGGTAAATAAGAACCGCTGGAAACATCTTTATAGGTAAGGAAATGGAGTCAGACGGCTGACTCCATTTCCTGCATATTTTCGGAGGAGAGTGTTTTGAATCAAGTGTTAGGTAAAAAGACGGCACCATACCGATATCTGGCGCCGACCCTGATCTTAATGATCATTTTCCTTGTCATTCCGATCATCAACGTTGTGAGGTATTCATTTGTTGACAAGGCGATCGTCAGGGATGATCCTGAATTTGTCGGCCTTGACAATTACCGCACTCTGTTCGCGGATGATTCATTCTGGAACGCGACAGGCAACACGATCATCTTCGTTATCGTCAGCGTTGTCGCGCATCTGGTCATCGGCATGTTTTTCGCCATGCTGCTGAACTCAAAATATTTCAAAACAAGAACGAAAACAATTGCCCGTGTGCTTTACATTCTGCCATGGGTGTTCACGGCTTCGGTAGTTGCCATTCTGTGGAAACTGATGCTGCAGCCGTCCGGTATTATCAACTATCTGCTCTCCGTTCTGCCGAACGTAGATCAGGGAACAGAGTGGCTCAGTAATCGGGATGTAGCGCTAGCCGTCATATGCTTCATCAATATCTGGTGCGGATATCCGTTCTACATGATCAGTATCCTTGCCGGACTGCAGGGCATATCCGAAGACTTATATGAAAGCGCTGCCATCGAGGGAGCCACACCGGTCAAGAGCTTTATCCATATCACGATTCCGCAGCTGCGGCCCATCCTGATCAGTATTGCGATGCTGGACTTCATCTGGACGCTCCAGTCCTTCAACGTCATTTGGATGTTGACCGGAGGCGGCCCGGTAGAGTCGACCGAGATGCTGAGTATCTACATCTACAAGCTGGCATTCCAGAAGGTGGATTACAGTATGGCGTCGACCGCAGCGACGATGCTGCTCATCGTATGCGTGATCATCGCGATATTCTATGTGAAGCAACAGAAGAAAGCGAGGGATTAAGACATGGTAGGAAGGAACAAACTCTCTACGAAGATCATCATCTCCATCCTGCTGGTCCTCGGCGCAGTCTTCGCTGCATTCCCGATCCTGTGGATGGTATGCTCTTCACTGAAAGCCAACTCGGCTATTTTCGCCTGGCCACCGAAATTCATTGACGATACAGCAAGCATGGCTTCCTATGCGGCTGTACTCTCGGACGCGACGAAGGTTCGGTTCTTCATCAACTCCTATATCGTGGCAGGCTCAGTCGTTATCGTAACCCTGTTTGTCGGTATCCTCGCTGCGTATGCGTTCAGCCGGTTCGACTTCCCCGGGAAGGGAATCTTCAATTCCCTGATCATCAGCGTACAGGCGATCCCGCCCATCGTACTGCTGATCCCGTACATGGGAATGATCGTAGCCATGGGACTGTTCAATACCTACTGGGCACTGATCCTGACCTATCTGGTCACCACGCTGCCCTACTGCATCCTGATGATGACCGGATACTTCAACTCCTTGTCAACGGAGCTGGATGAAGCGGTCATGATCGACGGAGGATCCCGATGGAAGGCACTCTGGTCCGTACTGGTACCGATTTCCCTTCCGGGTATGGTATCCGTCGGAATGTACACATTCATGCAGGCATGGAATGAGTACCTGTTCGCTCTGGCATTGACCCAGACGACGGAGATGAGAACGGTTCCGATCGGAATCAACCTGCTGATGGGACAGCACGCGTATGACTGGAGCCAGATGATGGCCATGTCCGTACTGGGCTCGATTCCGGTACTGATCCTGTTCATCTTCTTCCAGAAGTACTTCATCGCAGGCATGTCCTCCGGTGGTGTCAAGGGTTAAGATATCGTATATAATTATGTGTGATTTGAGGATCCATTCCCGCCGGGGATTCCTGCCGGGAATGGATTTCCTCTGTCGTTTAACTGAAATTCTGAAAAAAATCAAAGGAGATCATCACCTATGTTAATGAATATGAAAGAACTGCTGGCGGTCGCTAATGAGAACAACTTCGCGGTGCCGGCATTCAACATCAGCGATTACAACATGTTCAACGGAATCATGGAGGCTTCCGAAGAGAAGAACGCTCCGGTGATCATTGCGATCCACCCCGATGAGCTGTCTCACATCAAGCCGGAGATGGTCCAGGGCATCATCGCGCGGATCAACCGTTCCCCGATCCCGGCGGTCATCCATCTGGATCACGGCGGCAGCTTCGATCAGGTCATCGCAGCGATCCAGGCGGGATTCACCTCCGTCATGATCGACGCTTCCACAGCGCCGTACGAAGAGAACGTCGCCACCTGCCAGAAGGTCTGTGAAGCGGCCCACGCCGTGAACGTTTCCGTCGAGGGCGAACTGGGAACCATCGGCAACATCGATTCCACCGAAACCATCGGCAGCGACATCCTCTACACGGATCCGCAGCAGGCGAAGGACTTCATCGACAGAACCGGCATCGACTGCCTGGCCATCGCCATCGGCACCAGCCACGGCATCTATCCGAAGGACATGAAGCCGGAACTGCGCATCGACGTTCTGGACGAGATCAAGAAGGTCGTCACCGCGCCGCTGGTCCTCCACGGCGGATCCTCCAACAAGGACTCCGAGATCGCCAAGTCTGTCGAGCACGGCGTCAACAAGATCAACATCTCCAGCGATATCAAGGCCGCTTACTACAAGAAGATGCGGGAAGTGCTGGCAGACGAAGGTCTTCGTGAGCCGAACCAGATCCAGCCGCCCTGTCTGGAGGCAATGAAGGAAGTCGCCTACCAGAAGATCGAGCTGTTCCAGGCCGATGGAAAGGCTGCTCTGTACTGATTTGAGTGAAAACGGGAAATATGACTAAGAAAATAGCAATGGGTTTCCACACCTGCGTGGATTATGAGCTGATCTGGAACACGGAAACCGTGGAATCCATGATCAGAGCCTTTGAGATCAGAGAGGACGAGCTGCGGCTGGACGGAGCAGTGCATACCCAGAGGGATGCCTGGATTTTCTGCCTGGCTCATCTGCGGGCCGGTATCGGCGGAGAGATCGTACCGGACGAACCCCAGTCGGTCATCGATTTTGCGGAGCACTTCGAACGAAACGTGACGCTGGGCGGCACCGCTACCCGGGCAGCCATCGCGCTGGACAAGCTGGGCTACGATTCGGTCCTGCAGACCAGCTGCTGGAACCCCTATGTGGAGAAGCTGCTGCCCTCCCATGTGAAGGCCATTCCGGGAGTAGAAGACGACGGTATGCTGTATCCCCATGTAGTGCTGCAGTGCGCCAAGGGAGTCCGCATCCATGCCAATGACATTGATTTCGTCACACCCCGGGAAAACCGCATCATGATCTCCCATGATCTGAACAGTCTGGATATGCCGATCCTGCCCCGGACTTTCGGCCCTGAGATCACAGACGCGGGGGTGTTCCTTCTGGGATGCTTCAGCGAGATCCTGGACAGGGATATTCTGGATCGTGTGATCAGGCATACGCGGGAGCTTCTGGAATATCTGCCGGAGAATGCGGTTGTCATGTATGAGGACGGATGCTACGTGATGAAGGCATTCCGCTACGCGGTTCACGAACATCTGCGTCCGTACATCGATGTGCTCAGCATGAACGAGGATGAGATGCAGGAATACATCGGGCGAAAGATCGACATACTGGACGTGAAGGCGGTGATCGCTGCCGTCCGGTGCGTCTATGAATCCCTGAAGATCGACCATGTCATCGTCCATTCGGCGAAATGGGCTCTGGCGTACGGCAAGGAGCCCCAGCGTTTGCATGACGCCCTTCTGGGGGGAGCTACCATGGCATCCTCCCGGTTCCGTGCCGGAGACGACATCACGCCGGAAACCTACAAAGAAACTGCTGCTATGGCAAACCGGGAGGACAGCGAGGTCTTCTGTGAGGCGATCCGCGAAGCCCTGGGAGATAAGGTCTGCATCATCCCAAGCAAGGACATGTCCCACGTCGAGCATCCCGCGGTCGTAGGACTTGGGGATTCCTTCGCGGGGGGCTGTCTGCCCGGACTGATCGGATTAAAAGACTGAAAGGAACAGAATGTACGAGAAAACAGGAAATATCATCAAACTGGCACGTGAGAACAATACCTCGGCCATCGCGTTCATCTGCATGGATTACGTGATGGCGCGTACCGTCGTATACGCGGCGGAGGCGACAAAGACACCGGCCATCGTCATGCTCTATCCGGAGCACGTGACGGTGCAGCGCACTACCGGTTTTCGCAATTACGCGGCCATGGTCAAGGAACTGGCGGAGGAGGTCAGCGTTCCCGTCGGACTGCACTGCGACCACGACTACACCTATGAGGCGATCATGCACACCATCGACTGCGGCTTCGAGTCGGTCATGATGGACGGTTCCATGAACGATCTGGACACCAACATCGCGCTGACGAAGAAGGTCGTCGAAAGCGCCCACGCCAAGGGTGCCATCGTCGAGGGTGAGATCGGTCACGTCGGCGTGGCGGCGGACGCGGATAACAACAGGGAGGATCTGTTCACCAAGCCGGACGCGGCGGAGAAATTCTGCGCGGAGGCAGGAGTGGACACGCTGGCGGTCTCCATCGGAAACGCCCACGGGGAATACAAGGAAACACCCCATCTGGACATCCAGCGCCTCGAAGCGATCCGCAGCGCCACGGATGTGCCCCTGGTCCTGCACGGCGGCAGCGGTATCCCCGATGATCAGCTTCTGGTGGCCTTCTCCAAGGGCATCAACAAGTTCAATCTGGGAACCGACTACCTCCGGCATTACTTCAACGCGCTGACCGAGTTCACGAAGGATTACGCGGATGTAGCGGATCCGGTGCGGGTCATCAACATGCCCGAATACGTTCAGGCGAAGCTGCAGCCTTACGTAGAGGATCGGCTGCGGACCCTGTGCCGGTTCTGAGTTCCATAAGATAAGAAGATGAGAAATGCTGCTGCGTCAGGCATGTTCGTATGCCCGGCGCAGCATTTTTTTAAAAATGTTCTTGACATCCGAATCGTTCTGTAGTAGCATAACGATTGTAAGTCAAACACCTATTAAATAGATAGGTGAATAGGCAATAACGATGAGAAAGGATCGGAAACCATGAAGCAGATGATGTGTACCTGCATGACGATGCTGTGCGGCATGTGCCGCTGTACGGACAATTCGATGATGTGCGACCGGAATGTGCAGGCGCATGACCTCCGGGAGAGCTGAAGACAGCATCCCGAAGGAACCATGGATCTGAATTCGATATGACATCCGGAAGCGCTGAGAAGCGCTTCTTTGTTTGCCCGGAGAGGCATGCGAAGAAGCAGGGAACGCGAACGGCTGACCGGAAAACCGGAGGCGAGAAGCAGACAAAGCTCCTCGCCGTTTTTTGTGAAAAAGGGGAAACAAACGCATGGGTGAGAAGCTATTGGAGATCAAAGATCTGGTCGTCAGATTCAGCGGCGTGACCGCGGTGGACCGACTGAGCCTGTCTCTGGAAAAGGGCAGGGCCTACGGTCTGATCGGCACCAACGGAGCCGGCAAGAGCACGGTGGTGAACATCGTATCCGGTAACCTTCGGGCAACCGAAGGCCGGATCGCCTATCAGGGAAACGATATCACAGGGAAGAAGGCCCATGAGCTGGCGCGCCTCGGGATCGCCAGGACCTTCCAGAATCTGCGGCTGTTCCACAGCGATACGGTCCTCGGGAATGTGGTCACGGCCCGTCAGATCGCCCACCCCTACAGTCTCCTGCATGCGCTGCTCGCATCGCCGAAGTTCCGGGCGCAGGAGCGCCGGATCCGGGAAGAATCCCGGGAGCTTCTGAGGCAGCTGAAGATCGGGGAGCTGGAGCAGCTTCCGGCCGCGTCGCTGGCCTACGGACAGCAGCGGCGCCTGGAGATCGCCAGGTGCCTGGCACTGGATCCAGGTCTGCTGCTTCTGGATGAGCCGGCCGCGGGAATGAATCCGGCGGAGAGCCGCCAGCTGGTGGAGGACATTCAGAGGATCCGGAAGGAGCGCCCGGACATGACCATCCTCCTGATCGAGCACGATATGAAGGTCGTGCGCAGCTTTTGCGAGTACGTGTTCGTCATGTCGCAGGGGAAGCTGATCGAAGAGGGAGGACCGGAGATCATCACTACATCGAAAAGGGTTATTTCAGCATATATGGGAGGTGAGAGCGTTGCTGCAAGTCAGGAATCTGCATGTTAATTACGGGAAGATCCGGGCGGTCAGGGACGTTTCCCTCCGGGTAGGTCAGGGAGAGATCGTTTCCCTGATCGGCGCGAACGGAGCCGGGAAGACCACCACGCTGATGGCGATCTCGGGATTGATCAAAGCCAGCAGCGGATCCGTTCAGTTTCGGGGGCAGGAGATCACGGGGAAGGCTCCCGGAAAGATCGTGGCCGGCGGGATCGTACAGGTGCCGGAGGGGCGGCAGGTGTTCAGCCGGCTGACGGTGGAGGAGAATCTGAAAATGGGCGGCTTTACCGTCCGGGACAAGCAGCGGATCCGTCAGAGAATGGAGTGGGTGCAGGAGCTGTTTCCCATTCTGCGGCAGCGGCGGGATCAGAAGGCCGGCAGTCTCTCAGGGGGAGAGCAGCAGATGCTGGCCATCGGCCGGGCGCTGATCTGCGGAGCGGACCTTCTGCTGCTGGACGAGCCGTCTCTGGGACTTGCGCCCATCATGGTGCAGCAGGTGTTTCAGGTCCTGCAGCAGCTTCGCCGGGAGGGGATCTCGATCCTGCTGATCGAGCAGAACGCCTCCGATGCCATGGCGATCTCCCAGCGCACCTATATCATGGAAACGGGAGAGATCGCGATGCAGGGAGAAAGCCGGGAGCTGATCGCGGATCCGAAGATCGCCAGCGTTTATCTGGGAGGTGAGGTACAGTGAGCTTTTTTGCAGCGGAAATCATCAGTGCCGTGAAACTCGGCAGCATTTATTCACTGATCGCCATCGGATACTCCATCGTCTACAGCATCATGGGCCTGATCAACTTCGCCCACGGAGAGCTGCTGATGATCGCGACCTACGCCCTGTGGTGTCTGCTGGCGGCGGGAGTGCCCTTCGCGCCGGCGGTCCTGATCGCCATCGCGATCACGGTGCTGTTCGGCCTGGCAATGGAGCGGATCGCTTACCGGCCCCTGCGGGATTACGGAGAGGAGACGCTGGTCATCACATCCCTGGCGGTGTCGGTGTTCCTGCAGAGCGTCTGCCAGTCCATCTTCGGACCGAGCAACAAGTCCCTGGTGCTTCCGGAGTTTTTCTCCCGGATCCACCACATCGGATCGGTCAACATCAGCAACATGAACGTGATCATCTTCGTTTCGACGATCCTGCTGATCACGGCCGTCGGGCTGACGCTTCGCTACTCGCGCCTGGGGATCGCGATGCGGGCCTGCGCGGATAATGCAAAGGCTGCGGATCTGATGGGGATCGACCGGAACCGGGTCACCGTATTCGCCTTCATCATCGGATCCACGCTGGCGGCGCTGGCCGGGATCATGTACACCGGCGAATACGTTTCCTTCAGCCCGACCATGGGGTTCATGCTGGGCGTCAAGGCGTTTATCGCCGCCGTCATCGGCGGCCTGGGAAGTTTCTCGGGCGCGGCGGTGGGAGGATTCCTTCTGGGATTTCTGGAGATCCTGTTCGCGGGGTATCTGCCTGAGGGCATCTCCTCCTACCAGACCGGCATCGTGTTCCTGGTGCTGATCCTGCTGCTGCTGGTGCGGCCGAGCGGATTGTTCGGAACCAATGTCGAAAGGAGCTGATGGGATGAATGAATCGAGAAAACTGACCGACAATTCCCTGTTCCGCTTCGTGACGGTGATCCTGATCCCGGCGGCGATCCTGGCAGGCGTACAGTTCGGTGTCAGCACCTATTACGCCACCGTGTTCATCCTGTTCATGATCAATCTGATCCTGGCGGCGGGGCTGAACCTGACCAACGGGATCACGGGGATCTTCTCTCTGGGGATGGCCGTGTTCATGGGCATCGGCGCCTACGTCAGCAGCCTTCTGAGCCTGCCGCCGGAGGTGAAGCGGGTGCGGATCATGGATATTCCCGGATGGCTGGCCGATCTGCAGATGCCGTTCCTGTTCGCCGTGATCATCGCCGGAATCGTCGCGATGATCGTAGCGGCCATCGTAGGATTCGTGATCCTGCGGGCGAAGGGACATTATCTGGCGGTCATCACCCTGGGTCTGGTCATCGTGATCAAGAACCTGCTGGACAACATTACGAACATCACAAATGGTGCGAAAGGGATCAGCGGAATGGAGCAGTATTCCACGCTGCCGGTGGTGACCTTCACCGCGCTGCTGATCCTCTTCCTCCTTTACCGCATGCAGCATTCAGCCTTTGGGAGAAGCATGCGGGCGCTGCGGGACGATGAGAGCGCTGCGGTATCTCTGGGAATCAGCTATCTGAGGATCCGGCTGATGTCCTTCATGATCAGCGCGTTCATCGGAGCCGTCGGAGGAGCACTGTGGGCACATATGATGCGGGCCATCGCCCCGTCCATGTTCTACTTTGACGAGACCTTCAACATTCTGGAGATCTCGGTCATCGGGGGCATGTCGACCCTGAGCGGCGCGGTACCGGGGGCACTGATCATGACGTTCCTGCCCCAGGTCCTGTCCGGATTTGAGACCGGGTTCAGCCTGTTCGGGCTGCAGATCCCGCAGATCACGGGGCTGTCCGCGATGATTACAAGCATTTTGTTCATACTGGTTATTACCATTCGGAAGGGAGGTGTCATCCGCAGCAGCGAGTTTATCGTTTCATCGCTGTTCGATGCAAAGACCTGGACGGGCCTTGGGAAGAAAGAAACGTATCAGGAAATCGGTTATTTTATCAGAAAAGGGTTAGGAAAGAAAAACAGGAGGGAAACCACATGAAGAAGAAATTATTCAAGAACGGAAGAAGAAAAATCCTTACAGTAAGCGCGCTGGCCGTGACGGCGCTGCTGAGCCTGGGACTGGCCGGCTGCGGAGGCTCGGCAGACTCCGGGGATGGCGAAGCGGCAGAGGGCGGCATCACCGCCGGTGGTCTGTGGGCCCTGACCGGATTCATGGACAGCTACGAGGTCGCCGGCTCCGAAGGTTTCGAGCTGGCGCTGGAGCAGATCAACGCGGAGGGCGGCATCGACGGACAGGAAGTCGGATACGTGAAGTATGACAGCGAGTCCGACGCGGAGAAGGCCACGTCCCTGATCAGCAAGCTCATCGAAAACGACGGGGCGGACGTCATCTTCGGCATGGGAGATCCCAACGCCGCCATCGCGGCCGGAACCGTAGCGCAGGATGCCGGTGTTCCGACCCTGGCCACCAGCTCCACGCTGCCCTACACCCAGGACAGAGTCGGTGATACCGCGTTTCTGGTGCCCTACGGAGACAACATTCAGGCAGCGGCCATCGCGGAGTACGCCTACAATGATCTGGGGGTCAGAAGCGCCTACGTCGTGACCGATACGACCGATGAGTACACCCTGTCCCTGAGCAAGTACTTCCAGTCCCACTTCCAGACGCTGGGAGGAAAGATCCTGGGAGAGACCACCTACGACGACAACGGATACACGGATTTCTCCGCGTCCATTCAGAAGATCAAAAAACTGGACGAGCAGCCGGATGCACTGTTCTTCGCCAGCTTCACCGACCAGGGACCGACCATGCTGAAGCAGTACCGGGAGGCCGGACTGGATCAGGTCGTCCTCTCCGGTGACGGACTGGATTCCGTCGAGGTCGCCCAGACCGCGGGTGAAGCGGCCAACAACACCTACTTCTCGACCCACGTGGACTACAGCGCGGACAACGCGGCGGTGAAGGATTTCCTGGAGGCATACCAGGAGAAGTACGGCAAGGAACCGGACAATGCCTTCGCGGCTCTGGGATACGATGCGGCTTATCTGCTCAAGTATGCCGTAGAAAACTACGGGAACGGAGATTATTCCCCGGCGGCGATCCGGGACGCCATCGCGCAGGTCACAGACTTTGAGGGAATCACGGGCAACATCGATTACTCCGGCGGAAACGTTCCGAACAAGACGGTGTTCATCTGCGAATTCAAGGATGGAGACAAAGAAAACCTGGCATCTCTGGTGCCGACCTTTACGGAAGAAGAACTGGCGGCGGATACCGCGGAATAGGAGGGAGACTTATGGCAAATCTGAAATTATGGGATATCGTGGGTGAACTGAAGGGACCGGGCTACGAGTGGGTGGATCTGACCCATGAGCTGTCCCCCGAGACTCCGCACTGGTTCGGCTTCGCGCCGCTGCAGGGAGATCTGTTGTTTGATTATCTGGAGGGGACCGACGAGGAAAAGCTGGCGCCCATGCGCTGCCATCAGTGGAGCGTGGCCAGCCAGTACGGCACCCACGCGGATGTGCCGATCCATTTCCATGCGGAGGGCCGTGCGATGAACGAGATCACTCTGCAGGAACTGGTCTATCCCCTGGTGGTCATCGACAAGTCAAAGGAAGTCGCGGAAAATCCAGACTTTGTATTAACGGTGGATGACCTGAAAGCCTGGGAGGAGGAATACGGCCGGATCCCGGAGGGCTCCTTCGTGGCGTTCCGCTCCGACTGGTATAAGAAGGCGGATCTGGAGAACAAGGACGAGAACGGACAGCCCCACTATCCGGGATGGGATACGGACGCGATCCGGTGGCTGGTGGAGGAGAGGAACATCGGCTCCATCGGACATGAACCGGCGGATACCGACCCGGCCAGCGTGACGACGAAGGAGGGGGCCTATCCGTATCCGGCGGAGCAGTACATTCTGGAGGTGGATCGGATCCAGCTGGAGGTGCTGCGGAACCTGGATCAGCTTCCGCCGACGGGGGCGGTCATCGTGATCGGCTTCCCGAAGCTGAAGGGGGGCACGGGTTTCCCGACGAGAGCTTACGCGATTTACCCGAAGGAGTAAATCTCACATATTGACAGAACCGCCGGCAGATGGTAAGGTATCATAAGCATATTGAACCAGTAGGTAAATATGAAAGGGGTATCTATGAAGAAATACATTTTGCCGGCGGCTGCCGTTATTGTGGTGATCGCCGCGGTCATCGTCTTCCTGACGGTGCCGAAGACGTCCGATCAGAGCAGCGAGACGCCGCAGGAGACAGCGGCCCGGAGCGCAGAGGCCGCGCAGGCCGGCGGGGTCCTGGAGATTCCGGCGGCGGATCTGTCCGAGGATGAGGTGACTTTCATCCGCCTGGCGGAGGACAGCAAGGTGGAGCTTCTGGCCCGCATGGGAGAGGACGGTCTGCCGAAGATCGCTCTGGGGACCTGTCAGTCCTGCAACGGATCGCCGGGTGCCTACTACACCCAGCAGGGGAGCGAGCTGCAGTGCAACAACTGCGGGCTCACGTTCCCGGTGAGCGTGGTCGGCGAGGAGTCCGAAGGATGTCACCCGATCTCCATTGACCCGGCTCTGGTAGATATCACGGAGGATGGGATCACGCTGAAGGTGGACGATCTGAGAGGCTACGAGGCGTTGTTCGAAGCGGTTGAGGAGCACTGAGCATGGGGGGCGGCAGACCGGAGATCTTCCATGTGAAGGGAATGTTCTGCGAGCACTGTGAGCAGAGGATCGAGGCGGAGGTCGGAGCGCTGCCCGGCGTCCAGGAGGTTCATGCCAGCTTCCCGAAGGGGACGGTGCAGGTTTTGCCGGAGCCGGGAAGCGATGCAGGTGTTCGGGCCGGCATTTGCGCGGCCATCGAGCGAGCCGGCTACGAAGTGACGGACCGTGAAGCGACCAGGCCGGGCGGGGCGGAAACGCCGGCGGGCCGGAGCGGAATGGGAGCGCCGATCGGCCGGGGGGTTCAGACCGCATCGATTCTGATCATTCTGCTGGGACTGTACCTCATCGTGCGGCATCTGGGCTGGATGAAGGTCTTCAACATCTTCCCCAGGGTCGAGGAGGGCCTGGGCCTGGGGATGGTCTTCGTGATCGGCCTTCTGACCAGCGTACACTGCATTGCCATGTGCGGCGGGATCAACCTGACCCAGAGTACGCTGTCGGTGCAGTGGGGCAGCAGGATCCTCCGCGCCAATGCGGGATACAACCTGGGACGCATGATCTCCTATACGATCATCGGAGGCATCGCCGGCGGTATCGGAAGCGTCCTGTCCCTTGGCGGCATGCTCCGGGGAGCGGTCGCGATCCTTGCCGGGGTAATCATGGTGCTGATGGCCCTGCGGATGCTGGGGCTATTCCGGGCTTTTCCGGGGCTGCGTCTGCATCTTCCGGCGGGGCTTTATGAGAAAGCGGCGGGTCTGGCCTTTGGCCGCGGTGCAAAGGCTGGCGGCGGCGGCGCTGGCGGTGGCGGCGAAAACGCCGGGTATGCCAGCACTGGCGGTGGCGGCGTGAAAACGAGCCGCGGCTCGTCCTCTCGTGTGATCGGGCTGCTGAACGGCCTCATGCCCTGCGGACCCCTGCAGGCCATGCAGATCTACGCGCTTTCTACCGGGAGCGTCTGGCTTGGGGCTCTGTCGATGCTGCTGTTTGCAGCGGGGACTGTGCCGTTGATGTTCGGCTTCGGCGCCTTCGCGGGAAGGTTGAACCAGAAATATTCCCGGTATGTGCTGACCGTGTCCGCCCTGCTGATCTTCGTGATGGGGATCCACATGGCGGGGACGGGATTTGCTTTGTCCGGGGCCCGCCTGCCGTCGTTCGGAAACGGTCTGTCATCGTCCGGAAACGGTCAGCCAACGTCCGAAAGCGGTTTATCGTCGTCCGAAAGCGAATCGCCAATGAACGATGCATCGGGCCCGATGGCCAGCGTCAGCGGGAACCGGCAAAGGATCACGACGGAGATCGATTACGGGGAATACCCATCGTTTACCGTTCGGGCGGGGATTCCGGTAGAGTGGACGATTCATGTGCCGAAGGGAAAACTGAACGGCTGCAACGGAGAGATCATCGTTCCGGCATACGATCTGGATGTTGTTCTGTCCGAGGGGGATAACACGGTGGAGTTTACTCCGGCGGAGGCAGGGGACATCCCCTACAGCTGCTGGATGGGAATGATCAGAAGCACTATCCGGGTAGTGGAGTAGCGAAAGGAGATGGCGGCTTCGCACTCTGGGGCTGAGATACATGAAGAAACGCGCGTTTCCGCGAAGGGTTGCGGATTCATGATATTTTCGCAGAAAAACTGGAGCGGCCGGAAGGAGCCAAGCTACGTTTCTGCGAAGAGTTGCGGATTCATGGCGTTTTCGCAGAAAAAACTGGAGCGACCGAGAGGAGCCAAGGCGCGTTTCCGCGAAGGGTTGCGGATTCATGATATTTTCGCAGAAAAGGCTGGAGCGGCCGAGAGGAGCCAAGGCGCGTTTCCGCGAAGGGTTGCGGATTCATGGCGTTTTCGCAGAAAAGGCTGGAGCGGCCGAGAGGAGCCAAGGCACGTTTCTGCGAAGGGTTGCGAATTCATGATGTTTTCGCAGAAAAGGCTGGAGCAAACAGGAAATACCAATGCATGTTTCCGCGAAGAAGCACGGTAAAACGGAGGCTTCGCAGAAAACGCCGATGCGAACCGCAGATACGGATCGCCAATACGGAACACCGACACACAACACAAACACGGCTTGACAGAAAGGAGCACCAATGGATAGGAAGCAGCAGGCAGCGATCGACGCACTGCCGCAGGAATTGCAGCAGAAGTGGAAGCATCTGACGGAGTACATCGAAGGGCTGGGATCCCTCGCCGTGGGATTTTCCGGAGGGGTGGATTCCACCTTCCTTCTGGCAGCCGCCCACGAAGTGCTTGGGGACAAGGCCATCGCCGTGACAGCGCTGGATGCCTCGGTTCCGCGGCGGGAGCTGCAGGAAGCGGAGGAATTTTGCCGGAAACGTGGAATCCGTCATTATATCTGTACGGTGGACCCGCTGCAGGAGGAGGGCTACCGCAATAACAGCCCGGATCGGTGTTATTTCTGCAAGCGCTGTGTCTTCACGGAAGTGGGACGGGTAGCGGCGCAGCAGGGCATCACGTATCTGGCGGAGGGATCCAATATGGATGACCTGGGGGATTACCGGCCGGGCCTCAGGGCGGCAGCGGAACTGCAGGTGACCTGCCCCCTGCGCGAGGCGAAGCTGAATAAGGAAGAGATACGCGCGCTGTCGAAGGCCCTGGGACTTCCGACCTGGAGCAAACCAGCCTTTGCATGTCTGGCCTCCCGTTTCGTGTACGGTGAAGAGATCACCGTGGAGAAACTGCAGATGATCGACCGGGCAGAGCAGGTGCTGATCGACCGGGGATTTGAAGCGGTGCGCGTGAGAGTCCACGGAGACATCGCCCGGATCGAGGTGCCGGCAGCACAGATCCCCCGACTGGCATCGGACGAGATCCGCGGGGCGGTGGCGGCGGAGCTGAAGGAAATCGGATTCCGGTTCGTCACACTGGACATGCTGGGGTATCGAACGGGGAGTATGAACGAGACGCTGCCGGTGTAGAAGCCGCAGCCCGGCTTGAGAGCAACGCCGGGAGCGCAGACAGGAGGGGTTATGGAGAAAGAGAAGAAAACGACGATATCAAAACAGCAGCTGGAGACGATTCTGGAGCAGATCGCCCAGACCCGGTACGGATCGGTCACCGTGATCGTGCAGGACGGCAAGGTGATCCAGGTGGAGAAGCATGAGAAGATCCGGCTGACGAAATGATCGGATCAAAGAGAAATGAAACAGCGGCCGCATCTTCTGCGGGCCGTTGTTTTGGCTTTGCGGAGGATGCAGTCGCTGTTTCGATGTTGCAGAGAAGTCACTGCAAAATATATGGGGTGTTGTGTCAGTTGCTTTCACGGTTTTCCGACTGCATCTTGGAGAGCAGGATCTTTTCGACGCTGACCCCCTCCCAACGGCCATGCAGGAAGTTATCCTTGATGCGCAGGAAGAAGACGATGCCCAGCCCGATCCACGCCAGCAGGATGATCATCGAGGGGACGCTGAGGAACCCCGGAGATCCCGGCACGAAGGACAGGATGATGAAGAAAGCAGCCAGCACCATGCCGATCGCGCTGATCACAGTCTGGAATTTCAGACCTTCCTTGCGGGCCATGACCATGGCGGTGGCACAGGTGTAGGTGAATCCGATGGCTGCGCCGACACAGGTCATATCCACGATCCAGGAGAGCACCTGCCGTCCGAAGAACGGGCAGATCAGAGAGATCGCCATCAGGAAGAAGGTGGCCTTGTGGGGCGTACCGTATTTGTGATGAAGCTTTCCGAAGAATCCGGGCAGAGCATCTGCGTAGGACATGGAGAACATCAGCCGGCTGCCGGACAGGTAGAAGGCGTTCATTCCCGAAAGAACGGCACACAGCATGGCAATTCCCATGAGCAGAACTCCGATGTATCCGATGGAGTGAAGTACCATCTCACCGGTCGCCCAGTCGGGGTTGCCAAGCATCATGCCGCCCCAGGGCTCCACGATGGAGGTGATGAAGATCACCGCGGCATAGATGACAGCGCCGCACATGATCGCCGAAACCATGATTTTCAGGGCTGCCTTGTGGGAGAAGTTGTACTCCTCCGCGGCCTGCGGGATGCAGTCGAATCCGACGAAGCAATAGGGCGCATAGCAGGCGATGGCAATAATGCAGGCGATACCGGATTTAGAGACGACAGAGCTATCCTGAATCTCCGCGAAGAACGGCGTCATATTGGAGAAATCCGGCTTGGTGAGCAGGACGCCGCAGACGCAGACCAGAACGGATCCGGCCAGCAGGATCGCGACCAGAGTCTGGAACCAGCCGGCGGATTTGACCCCTTTGACGTTCATCAGACCGAGAGCGATGATGAAGAACCAGGCCAGCATGACCTCGCCAATGTACACATCCCATCCGGCAACGGTGTACAGGTATCCGAACTGGAACACGCCGGGGACAACGTACCGGGTGACCATGGCAATGGCCGTTGAGTTCAGCGGGATCAGCGACCAGTAGCCGAGGACCAGGAACCATCCGCAGACAAAAGCGTGCTTCTTGCCGAAGGACGCATCCGCGTAGACGAATTCTCCGCCGGACAGAGGGTATTTCTTGATGCAGTAACCGTAGCTGAAGGAAATAATGGCCATGACCATACCGCCAATAAGCATTCCCAGCATCGCGGAAGGACCAGCCTTTGGAAGAAAATTCACCCCCGGCATAACGAAACAGCCCCACCCGATGATGGCGCCGAGAGCCAGGGCCCAGATGTTCATCTTGCCCAGATCCTTCTTAAAAGTACCTTGAGGAGCTTCCTCTGCCAGACCGGCACCGGTACGGGGCAGCGCGGTGGCTCCGCCTTGTGTCATGATTTGATCTTTCATGTTCTGACACTCCTTTCCCATATTCAAGTGATCGACTTGCTTTGCTATTGTCAGTATATTCGCTCTTGTTATATATGTATAATTGATATAAAATATATTTAACATCTGTATTTCATATATTATGCAAAGGCTGGAGAAACGGAGCATACGATGGACCTTCAAACCATGCGGTTTTTTAAGACGATCGCCGATGCCGGGAGCTTCACTGCGGCGAGCGAGGAACTGCACTATGCGCAGTCGAACCTGAGCACGCAGATCATGAAGCTGGAAGAGGAACTGGAGACGGAGCTGTTCCTCAGAAGCAAGCGGGGAGTTGTGCTGACGGCAGCCGGCAGGACTTTTTACGAGTATGTGGAGGAGATCCTGCGGATGAGCGAGGAGGCGGCATCCGCCCTGCGGGACATGGATACGCCCAGAGGCCAGCTGCGGATCGGTTCCATCGAGGCGCCCGCTCTGCATGATCTGCCGAAGCTGATCGGAGACTACCACATGAAGTATCCTCAGGTCCGGATCTCTCTCATGACGGATCTGAACGACGTGTTCCCGCAGCTGGTGCTGGATCACACCCTGGACGGGGCGTTCATGGAGGGGCCGCTGAATCATCCGGAGCTTGCGGAGATCCTCTGCACGAAGGAGCAGCTGGTTCTGGTGGGAAGCAGTTATAATCAGACCATCACGGCAGAAGAGATCCTGCAGGGAGAAGAGCTGATCACCTTTCCCGAAGGCAGTTCCTTTCGCAGAAGACTGGAGCGGCTCCTGGCGTCCCGGTCGATCCCATACCGGAGCCGGCTGACCATCTTCAATTCCCTCGGGGCAATGATCACCAATATTATCGCGGGGCTGGGGTATGGATATCTGCCCCGTTCCATTGCAGAAGAATATATAAGAAGGGAACTGATGACGGTCTATCCCCTGGAGGATCCATTCTCCGAATTCGATCTGGTCTTCACGTACCGCAGGGATCATATTCCGGTGGCCTCTTTTCGGTATTTTACCGAGATGGTCAGGGGTAGTGCTCCGGCAGGTTCTCTGGTAAAATAGGTATGAAAGAAGGATTTGTCAAGGTACAGGCAAAAACGAGCTATGTCGTGACAAAATGAAAAATGGATTGTCACGGAAAGAGTCAAAAGGCGAGGCCGCGTGACAAAATGAAGAACCGATTGTCATGGGAAGAGTCAAAATATAGGGTTGCGTGACAATATTGATAGACCCATCCAGCTTTTTCATAAGAATTTGTCACAGTGATGTCAAAAACGATGTCCTGCGTGACAAACTGAAAAACACATTGTCACGGAAAGAGCCAAAAGGAGAGGCTGCGTGACACTTTATATGGTGAACAATTGACACTACCTGCTTGAACAAGGGAGGACGACCATGAGAAAGAAGCAGTACAGGATCGTTATCGGATGCATCGCGGTTTTGATGGGACTGGCGCTGGCGCTCTGCGGATGCGGGAGCGATGAAGCGGGCAGTGCCGGCGGCGGGGACAGCGCGGATACCGGAGCGGCAGCGGCCGAAGGCATCGGCATCCACCACGCGGTGATCTCGGTAAAGGATTACGGAGACATCACAGTGGAGCTGGACGGAGATACGGCGCCCATCACGGTACAGAATTTCATGGATCTGGCAAACGATGGATTCTATGACGGACTGACCTTCCACCGGATCATGGAGGGCTTCATGATCCAGGGCGGCGATCCCAATGGAGACGGCACCGGAGGATCGGAGCAGACCATCAAAGGAGAGTTCGCATCCAACGGGATCGAAAACGGAATCACCCACGAGAAAGGCGTGATCTCCATGGCAAGATCCCAGGATCCGGACAGCGCCAGCTCACAGTTCTTCATCGTGCAGGCGGACTCGGATTTCCTGGACGGGGACTATGCCGCCTTCGGACACGTGACCGAGGGACTGGACATCGTCGATCAGATCGCGGCGGATGCCCAGCCTTTGGATGATAACGGAACGATCGCGCCGGACGCGCAGCCGGTCATTGAAACGATCAAGGTGCTGGATTGATGAAGAATAACGAGAGAAACCCAATCGGAATCACCATCGTGGGCATCGTCTGCCTGCTGTTTTTCGTGGCGTTCATCGCCTACGCGTTCATGGATGTGCCGGGACTGGAAGGGCTGCTGGCGCCGGTATTTGATCTGGTCAATCCCTTTACGACGGGGGTGTATTTCATGGGGTGCGGGCTTTTGCTCACCCTGATGTACGCCAGAGGGGGCGCCGGGGCGACGCTGGGCATGGTGGTCGCGATCTGTTATCTGGTCATGGCGGCCATCTCGCTGGTGGCGTTGCTCAATCTGCACAGCCTGACCATGTACGGACCGAACGTGATTATCGTCATTGCCGGTATCGTGATCATGGTTCAGCGGGGCAGGAAAAAACGGGGATAAACAGAGCAACTATTTTTTGAAATCCGGATCGTCCAGCCCTTTCCATCCGAACCGGACAATAGAAACGACGACGGAGGCCAGAATGACGACTTCCGTCAGCATACCGCCGTAGGCGCCGGTAAGAAAATCATAGAGAAGCCAGGCCGGAGAAACGCAGGCCAGCTCGGACAGGCGGAACATCTTCGCGTTGTTGGTCCAGTAGGCCAGGGTGCCGACGGCGTAGGCAATAAACGGGAGCAGGCCCAGAGGGCCGTCCCAGGTCATAATCATGTAAATCAGACTGGGCACGCAGAAAAGCGGAGCCCAGATTTTCCATTTGAGCCAGGTCCAGTCATCGATCTTGATAAGCAGCAGGTTGCGCAGGATCTGCAATCCCATGTTAAACAGGCCGCCGGTCGCTCCCAGCATATAGAACTGAATTCCGTAGAACACGTTGCCGAGGGACTGCGTTATGAACAGGGCTTTGTTCGATTTGATCTGAAAGGATATGATGAAGCACAGTGTGGACAGCACTCCGAATCCGTTGGCGATGAGTTTAATCATGGGGACATTATACCATAGACGAACCCTGAATAATAATAGAATCGTTACCGGCGCCGTGTCATAAAGAACGCCAGAAACGATTTGTCAAGTGTCGGCCGGATTACAGAGCCTTGATCTGCGCTGCGATGTAGGCGCAGGTTCTGGGAGCCTTGGCCTTCAGTGCGGAGGGGCTTTCGCAGTAAGCGGCGAAGGCGTCAGCGAAATACTCTTCTGCGTTCAGACCTGCATGGGGCTTCACGGGATTTCCGTTCTTATTATATTCGCTCTTCATGATGGCCTTGAACTCGGCGGTCAGATCGCTTCGCCCAGTCTCGATGGCCACGAAGTGTCCCAGTTCATGGTAAGCAACCTCCGGAACTCTAACGTCGATCTGCTTGATGGATTTGCCGTTTCTGGTGGTGGCGGTGGTCAGTCCCGTCAGGAATTCATCGTCTCCGAAGTGGAGCCCGTCGGTGGCGCCCTTCATGTTGGTGTTCACATAGAGCTTCCAGCCTTTTTCTTCAAAAGCTCTGGCGACTCTGGTATCGGTCAGAGGGGCGAGATCGCTGACGCGGTATTCCTTCTTGAAGTGCTTGTAGGTTTCGGTGACGATCATCCGGCGCTGGGTTTTGGTGACCTTCGCCTTCTTATTCTTGATGGATGCCTTGACGGTGGTTGTCTTATAAGTGGTGATTCTCTGGAATTTGCCGTTGGTCCACTGATAGGATGTCTTCTCCCACACCGGGGCAGCCTTCTTCGCCTTCTTCACCATAGCCTTCGCCTTCCTGGCGGAAGTGGTGGCAGTCTTTTTCTTAATGTTCTTATAGGTAGTCTTAGTAGATGCGGCCTTCGGCAGTTTCACTGTCTGTGTCAGGGACGCGTTCTTCGTGTATGCGGTGCTGTCCCAGATGGTGGCGCTCTTGCTGGCGTACAGATCGCCGAAGGCGTGAACTTCGAAGCCGGTCATCATGGAAGAGACATTCAGAATCGCTGCGACGGCGATGACGATGATGATGATGTTTCTCAGTGTCTTCTTCATGGTCCGGCTCCTTGTCTGGCTGTTTCTGGTCACACAATTGTCACGTGTGACCTCTGTGTGACTATATGTTACAACGGTGTGACCAAATACGCAAGGTTTTTTTGGAAGAAATCTTGTTTTTTTGAAAGTACAAACCCGGAAAATCACTTTTAAAACCCGGATTTTGACTTTCGTGTGACGTTCCGTCGATATAATTCGGGTTGTACATGGGAAAACGATACGGGTTAAGTGACAATAACGATAAATGATGAAGAGAAATTGGAAACGAATCATGATATGCCTGCTGGCGGCGCTCATGTTCGCGTTCAGTTTCGAGGATGCATGCGGATCGTATGCTGCTTTCGCTGAAGCGAAGGAAGCACAGCCGGCGGTTTCAGAGGATGAGAGCGGCGGGGAGAACGCGATACCGCAGACAGACTTGGAGGAGGACGCGGCGTACGCGGACTCCGAAGGGGAAGCTGCGGATGAGGACGCTGCGAACGCCGGGGCCGATGTCGGGGTCGAGGAAGGAAGCCCGGAGGATGCAGAGGAAGCCGATTCCGCAGAGGAAATCGCAGACGAGATGGTGCCGGAGGCGCTGCCCCGCAAAGCAGCGGCCAAAGCCCTGGCGGCCTCCTCCTGGATGGGATCCGATCCCATCAGCACCATGGAACTCTTTGAAGGTCTTGGGATCGCCTCTCAGTTCGCCGTGTTCGCCAACGATTTTAAGAACTCCAATCATATGGAAGGAAACATCGCCGTCCGGACGCTCACCGGTTCCACTAACCAGATCGGCGTTAAGGACCGGGTGAAATCCGACATTACCGCCTGGCGGGCCACCTTCCATAAGGAAGTGGTGGGAAGCACGTCGCCAAAGGACTTCACCTTCGGCGTATTCCAGAAATCCGGTAACGGCTACAGTCTGGTCAAATCCATCACCATCACAACGGATGCCTCCGGAAGCGCCAGCGGAAGCCTGGAAGGGACCTTCGGCAATGCGGCCGGCGAGGAATACTATCTCTTCGAGATGGATAAAAACGGAGCTCCCATCATCGGAAGCCGGAAGGAGGTGGAAGTCACCAGCGGCATCTATGATGTGGCTTACGACGAGACCTACAACAGGCTCAACAACGCCCAGCCCCTGATCGCCACCAACAATACTTCATATATTGAAACCGTCGGCGGCGATACCAACGACTACCAGGACATCGATTTTTACAATCATAACGGAAACGATGCCCGGGGGGCCAACCTGGTTATCGGAAGCGGCAACACCATCACCAAGATGACCAATGATGGAGAGTTCAAGATCAATGACCGCCTGAAGGTCAATGCCGCGGTCGCTCTGGAGCAGGCGGGAACCCCCTTCCCCATCGACTTCGACACGGAGATGGCGAACCTGAAGGCCCTCTCGGCCCGGCTGGCCAATGCCGTGACCACCGACGATATCGAAGTCATCAATGTGACGGCAAATACCAACAATGGAAACTTCAGTTCATCTCTCAGGGATGCAGTTTCTCCGACCTATTCCGACGGAACCAACTTCGCGGAGCACCAGGGTCTGGCGAATGACAGCTACCTGAAGAATTACGCCAGCGGGAAATATGTGGTGATCAACATCGACGTTACGGGGCTAAGCTCCTACGAGGTCTCCCACATCAAGGTTCCCTCGGAGGCATCGGGTCTGCATCCCAAAGGCGACTTCCTGCAGCCGGAGGCGGGGCACATCATTTACAACTTCGTACAGAAGTCCGGCAATACCTACGTGCCCTACACCGGAAAGGTCGTGGTCAAGGAGACAACCGGAACGGTCCTGGCGCCGGGAGCGGAGGTTACCTGCCACGCCACCATCAGCGGCTCGGTCTACGGCAACAAGGTCTCCCACGATGGCGGTGAGATCCACAAGAAGGCTCTCGGCGCGGAGGTGGCCCGAGGCGAGGTCCGGGTGATCAACACCAACGTCGGTCCCGAAGAGGAGCCGGCGGATGCAGAGGCGGAGATCACGGCCAGCAAGACCGTCACCGCCGACGGGCAAAGGCTGGAGGGAGCCCTGAAGGGAGAGGACTTCTGGTTTATCCTCAGTCCCCTTTCCTTCATCAGCCCGGAGGGCGCAGAGCGTACCGAAGGCATCCCCATGCCAACGGAAGGCCCGCAAAGCGATGGGACCGCCATGGCGGCCAATCAGGCGGACGGAAGCATCTCCTTCGGCAAGATCGCATACAAAGAAGAAGGAGTATACACATACAGCCTTCGAGAGTGGCTCCCGGAGGGAGTGGATGAGACAAGTCCATTCAAGGACGGGGTCAAATACGATCTCTCAACCTACTACGTCCGGGTGGTAGTAGTGAAGGATGGCAGCGCCCTGAAGGCCACCACCGAGTACTACACCAGCCTGCCCCAGCTGCAGCAGGCAAAAGGCTGGCAGGACTACACCGGCGAAACAAAGACGGTGGATCTGAGCTGGTATTACTATCAGTGGGACAAAGGTTTCGATCAGACCGTTCCACAGGATGTTCCGTTTAATCTGCTCCCCTATCTGAGGGAGTACGGAACGGAGACTACAAAGGATATCAACGGAAATACAGTGAGCCGCTACTGGCTCTATAAAAACGGCACCACCGAATACCTGGTGGATAAAGGAAATTATTATCAATGGATCTGGAAGGTCTGGGAGGGAAACAGCACCTGGACCTCCGGGGACCGGCTGGAAGCCGCACCGAAATTCATCAACGAATACCGGGTGGTGGAAATGCCTGAGACCGGCAGCAAGGGCCGGCTGTACTGTTATCTGCTGGGAGGCCTTCTGATGCTGGCGGGAATGATCATTCTCCGCCGGAGGGAAGACCCGCAGAGGATATAAAACATCAATCGAACATTGATAGGGAATGTATCAGTTATACTTTACTAGAAGGAGGACGAAATGAAACACACTCTACGAACTATTTTAGCACTGTGCCTGACCGTCATCACGGCCTTCTGCATGAGCGGAAGCGTCTTCGCGGCAACGGTAACGGTAAAGGACAGCAACGGCAACACTTATACTGCGGCTAAAGTGCTGGAAGCAACCGAAACAGGAACGAATGCTTACACTTACAAAGCAACCAATGACTTCGACGGTTTCTTTGGAAACGAAGACTACGGTAACTACACACTCAGCGACCGTGGTGAGATTAAGGATGCAACGGGTAAAGTGATCAGCGGCGGTTCGCTCGCTTACGATAAGGAGAACTACGACAGAAGCTCAGATCAGGCCACGCTCGCTTCTTACCTGCAGGCATATGCTCAGGCTAAGAAAATCACAGGGACTGAAATAAAAAGCGGAACGACAGATCTTGGCAACGGATTCTATCTGGTTCGTGAAACAGCGTCAGGAGACAAGAATAGCAAGGAAGTCGCTTCTAAACCTGCACTGGTAAGCGTAACTAGCAAAACGGAAGCCGTCACCATCACTCCGAAGAACGATGAAGTAGACCTGGAAAAGAAGATCGTAGAAAACAGTAAACTGGTAGATGCCAACGACGTAAATGTAGGCGATACGGTAAACTATCAGATCAGCACTCACTTCCCCACATATGACATCATGGCAAGTGAAAAGCTGGATAAAGACAGCGTAGTATTCATACTTACCGATAATTTCTCAAAGGGACTGACTTATGATGAGAAATCTCTTGCAATTAAGGGATTCAAAGCTGGTGAAGATTATACTGCAACCTATGCAGATGGCAAGTTGACGATCGAATTCAAGGACGAAACGATTCGCAACCATCAGGGACAGGCAGTTGTAGCAACCTATACAGCAGTACTGAATAAAGACGCTGTTGTCAACAGCACCGACGGAAACCCGAATGATGTTACTCTTGAGTACACTAACAACCCGAACGAGCTCAATAAACACAAGACACTGACAGATGAAGTAAAGACCTTCACTTACGGATTTGAGATCAAGAAAGTCGATATCGATAATATCACAGAAGACCTTGCCGGAGCGGAATTTGTAGTCTATGACAAAGACGGCAAGACACCAATTGCTCACATTAAATATGACAAGGATGGGAAACCGGAAGTTGTTGATTCCACTAAAGAAACAACCGTAAAAGGCGACACGATCAAGTTCAACGGTCTTGATGAAGGTGAATACATCATTCAGGAAACCAATGCGCCGGAAGGTTACTCACTCCTTGGTGAAGGCATCAAAGTAACGATTACAGCAGATAAGGAAGACGGCAATCTGACAGGTACAGCTACTATCACTGCAGATGGAAACGGTGTTATTGATAAGTCTAAGGACCAAGGCATCAATGATAATAATGTAAAGATTGAAAATAAAGATGGCGCTATCCATGCTATCGTTACCATCGGAGATAAGAAGGGCGTATCCCTCCCCGAGACAGGAAGCAAGAACGCTATGAGACTGATGATCGGCGGCGGCGCTGTGATCCTGCTGGGACTCCTCTACTATGGAATTTCCCGTCGCAGAGAGAGAGAGGCCGAATAAGCGGACCAGGAAATCAAGTGATAAAACACCTCAGGACGTGGTAGAATGAGACAGCAGGAGGA
The DNA here is from genome assembly GCA_017459895.1 of Bacillota bacterium. Taxonomy (GTDB): domain Bacteria; phylum Bacillota; class Clostridia; order Peptostreptococcales; family Anaerovoracaceae; genus Lentihominibacter. The sequence continues at coordinate 47,023 of JAFUCA010000008.1, forward strand.
ATCTCCTGCTGTCCCTTCAGCCCCTGAACATAATGTCCTATAACTCCACGGAGGCACATCAGTGTCAGCGAAAACCAGGCGAAGAATCATTGCGTTTGCAATCATATTATGCGGTGTTGTCATGGTCAACTATCCGACCCTGGCTACCTTTGTGAACAACTTCTTCGCCTACCGGGAAGTGGGAAACTATGAGCGGCAGATCGACGCCATGGACCAGGCCCAGCTGGATCAGGAAATGGAGACGGCCCAGGCCTATAACCGGTCCCTGCCCATGAGTTTTCCGGCGGATCCCTTCACGGAGCAGAACATCAACAAGTTCGAGGGCACAGAGTTCGCGGACTTCGATATGATTCAGGACGGTGCGGTGCTGGGGTACATTGACATCCCCAAGATCAGCATCTACCAGACCATTTACTACGGCACCAGCAAGGAAGTGCTGGATAAGGGCCTGGGGGTGGTGGAGAATTCCTCCCTGCCCGTCGGGGGACCGGGTACCCACAGCGTCATCTCAGCCCACTCGGGGCTGGCCTCCCGGAAGCTGTTCACGGATCTGGACAAGATGGAGGAGGGAGATCTCTTCTTCGTTCACGTGCTGGATCAGCACTTCGCCTATCAGGTGAACCAGATCAAGGTGGTGCTTCCCGAGAATGCGGAGGACCTGAAGATCGAACAGGATCACGACTATGTGACCCTGCTGACCTGTACCCCCTTTGGCATCAACGATCACCGACTTCTGGTCCGGGGAGAGCGCATCGATTACGACTTCAGCCAGGACGAACCCGGCTGGATGGAGCGGCAGATGCACTGGTTCCTCTGGGGCCTCATCCTGGCAGCCGGTCTGGTATTTCTGATCCTGATCTGGCGCAAGATGCGAAAAGACCAGAAGAATCCCCCGAAGCCGGGGGAAAAGCCCGCAAAAAAGAAAACAAAAACGAAAACAATCAAGCGACCGAAAAAAAAGGAGACCTACCTTCCCGATGATGAGAGCAGGCGCCATGAACAATCGAATACATAAATTCCTGCTGTGTCTGCTTCTGGCCATGTTGTGCCTGGCTCCCCAGGCTTTGCATCCGGAGAGCGCTCATGCGGCGGACAGGGGCTCACTTCTGGTGAACCTGGTACCTACTCTGGATTCGGTAAACCCGAAGGGAGTGCATCTTAAGCTCTACCGGATCGCTCAGGGAAATCCTCTGGATAAGGAAGCGGACTTCACCCCGGATTTTGACGGATGCGGTGTAGACATCAGCGACTACACGAAGGATCCGGCCGGAACCATTGCGGCCACGGACCGGTGGATCAAAGAAACCGATCCGGAGGCTCTGGGGGAGAAGGTTACGGGAAGCGACGGCATGGTCAGCTTCACGGGGCTTTCGGATGGCATTTACTATCTGATGCATGTGAATCCGGAGGATCCCATCGCAGGCTCCTATAAGGTTCAGATCAAATCCACCGTGATCACCATTCCTTACCTGGAAGACGGCAGTCCCAGCCGGGATGTGATCAGCAATGTGAAGTGCCGCATCCTCCGGGAGGATACCGAAGAGAAGCAGATCACTGTTGAGAAGCACTGGCAGGATGATAATGATAAGAAGGGGACGCGTCCGGCCAGGATCCAGGTGGCCCTGTACTGCGATGACAAGAAGGTGGAGACCGTATGGCTCGACGCCGGGAACAACTGGCAGCATACCTTCACGGGTCTGAAGGCAGACGGCGAGTATACCGCCAGGGAGGTGAAGGTGCCTTCCGGTTATCAGATGAAGGTAACCCGGGAGGACACCAGCATTGTCATCACCAACACGCTGGATCAAACGCCGGCGAAGGGAGTCTCTACCGGAGATACCAGCCCTCTGTTGCCGGCGGCTGCGGCGATGACGGGATCTGTCCTGATTCTGGCAGGCATAGGCCTTTACCGAAGAAAACAGAAAAAAATGAATTGAGCGGCGGCGGAAACGTGTTAAAATAAAAGCGATACTGCCCCGCTGGATCCCATGGAATCCGGTTCGGCAGAATCAGATTCCTTTTTTTCTGCCGGAGAAAACTCCGGCAAGGCATGAAACCGATCATCCAGGGAGATGACATTCAGAACGAAAGGAAGGGCACCCTATGGAATTGACCGTTCGGCTATTTGACAAACTTGAACTGACCGATGGCACGCACACCGTGACAGAGGCGGACCTGCATTCCAGGCAGATGGCGAAACTTCTGTCGTACCTGATCGTTCACCGGGACGTGTGATGCTCGGCTTCCCAGCTGATCGATCAGTTCTGGGAGACGGATACCGCTAACCCTGTCAACACGCTGAAGAATCTCGTCTACCGACTGAGGAAACTGCTGCGGCAGTACTTCCCGGACCAGGAATTTATCCATACCGGCAAAGGTCTCTATCAGTGGAATGTGTCCCGGGTGAAGGTGGATTCCGAGCAGTTTGAGAAACTGCTGGGGGAGGCGGGCAGAGCCAGCCGAAAAACCGAGAAGATCCAGCTTTTGCATCAGGCGATCGAACTGTACCGCGGCCGGTATTTAAGCAGCGTTTCGGATCATCAGACGGTGATGTTCCAGCAAACCTACTATCATAATCTCTACGTTGACGCCGTCTGTCAGCTGGCGGAGAGCTACGAAGAGGAAATGGACTTCGATAACATGGAACGCCTGCTGGAGCGGGCCCTGCTCATCGAGTCCATGGAGGAGCGGCTGCACTGTCTGCTTCTGAAGGCCTATATCGGCAAAAACAGGCTCAGCCTGGCGGAGCAGTATTATCATAAGACCGTTCTGCTGCTGGAGGATCGTCTGGGGGAAGAAATCGCAGAGGAGATGAGAAGCATTTACCGGGAGCTGCTGAAGAGACAGCATTCCCGGGAGACGGATCTGCAGAGGATATCCGCAGACCTTCTCTCCTTCAGCGAGAAGAGGGATTCCGCCTTCTATTGTCAGTACGGGGTCTTTCAGAACATTTACGAGCTGGAGTTCCGAAGGAAGGAACGCATGGACTATCCACTGACCCTGGTGCTGATCTCGGTCTACTCCCCGCAGGAGGAAGATGCCCTGACCTCCGCCCGCAAGGAAAACGCCGGTATGCGGCATCTGCGTGCAGCCCTGGCGGATCGTCTCAGGCACGGCGACATTTTTACCCGGTATTCCAACACCCAGTTTCTGGTCATGCTCACAGGCTGTGAGGAGGGGGACGTGGATAACGTCATGGATCATGTACTGGAGGAGTATTACAGCAAGGCGCGCCGGGGCGGAGCCAATATTCAGTACAGTGCTCTTGAACAGCGCGGGCAGCTGCCGGAGCAGCAATAGATTCAGGGAGCCGGAATGAAGAGGAAGGAAGCTATGGATACGATGAACCGGATATTCCGCAGGGCGTTTGAACGCATCACCGAGAAGGAGTCGATGGAAGAGCTTTTGGAGTGCATCGGGGAAGAATTGTGTTGCGACCGGGTCAGCATCTTCGAACTGCATGAAGACGGATTCTATGACAACACCTTCGAATGGTGCCGGGAGGGGGTACTGTCGGAGCACGACTTCCTGCAGCATCTGCCCTTTTCGGGTCTGAGCCTGTGGCGGCAGACCATCGAAACCGGTCGGATGGTGGTGATCCCGGATCTGGAGGCCCTGAAGGAGGAGCAGCCCCGGCTTTACCGGCTGTTTCATGAGCAGAGCATTCAAAGCATGATCCTGTGCGGACTGCAGTTTCACGGCAGGGATAAGGGCTTCGTGATCCTGGAAAACCCCTCGTCCGAGGTAGCGGATCAGGCAGAGCAGCTTATGCCGGTATTTCGGTACATTCTCTCGGCCTTGCTGCATACGGAGCATCTGATGCACCGTCTGGAGCAGACCGGCTATTCCGACAGCCTTACGGGGGCCGGGAACCGGCTCAGCCTCCAGAACCATCTGGAGAAACTGAACCGGGAAGAATCTCTGGGACTCCTGTACTGCGATGCGGTGGACTGGATCCGGGAAGACGGGGCTTTGGAGCATCTGGATCATGATCAGCTGGTCATCCACACGGGATCGATCCTTCAGACCGTGTTCGAGGAGGAACTGGTATTTCGGGTGGGAGCAGGAGAGTTCCTCGCTCTGTGTCCGGGTATGAGCCGGGATGGATTTCAAAACGAAGTGCGCCGGCTTCGGACCTTGTTTCTGGAACAGGATCTGTCCGTGGCCGCCGGTATCCTCTGGCGGGATCGGGCCGGCACCGACTACGACAGCATGATTCAGCAGGCCCATCTTAAGATGTACGATGAAAGGCAGGATATTCTGCGGATAAAGAAGGAGCAAGCGCCCCGCAGCGATGCCTTGCCCGAAGCCGGGGAAGGCCAGGCCAGGATCAGCCTTTACCGGGAGTCGGAATATTTTCACCGGGCAGATGAATGGCTCGCCCAGATCTATGACCAGGATGTGCTGACCCTCCATATGGATATCAATTATTTCCGGCTGTACAACGATATATTCGGAAGAGAAGCAGGAAACCTGTTTTTGGAACACATTGCGGATTGGATGGCATGCCTGGCCCATCGCTACAATGGCATCTGCGGATACCTGGGAGGGGACAATTTCATCCTGATGCTCCCCATACCCCGGGGTTACGAGGAATCCCTGATCTCCGACAGACTGGATCAGCATCTGAATGACATGACCTTCAGCGAGGGATTTACGCCGGTGTTCGGCGTGTATATCTCCCGAAACCGTCAGGAAAACGCCATTACCCTGTACGACCGGGCTCTGTTCGCTCGGTCGGAGATCCGGGGCAGCAGCTCCAGCCGATATGCGATTTACAGCGCGGACCATTTCGCTCATGAGAAGCAGGATAAGCTGCTCCTGATAGATGTGAAGCGGGGACTGAAAAATGGAGAATTCTCCTTCATGGTCCAGCCCCAGGTGCGTCTGAGTACCGGAAGCATCATTGGATCGGAAGCCCTGGTGCGGTGGAGGAGGCCGGACGAGACCAGATCCACCCAGTATCTGGTGAATCTGCTGGAAAAAAGCGGACACATTCACGAGGTGGATCAGATCGTATGGGAAGAGGTTTTTCGCTGGCAGAGGAGTCAGCTTGATCGGGGGAAGAGGGTGCTGCCCTGTTCGGTGAACGTTTCCCGAAAGGATTTCTTCTTTCTGGATGTGGCGGCGGAGTTTCAGAGGCTTTCCCGAACCTACCGGGTGGATCCGTCTCTGGTCAGCGCAGAGATCACCGAGAGTGCTTTCACGGATAATCTGGAAGTCATTCAGACGGCCATTCGGAAACTGCATGAGGCAGGATTTCGCATCTGCATGGATGATTTCGGCAGCGGCGTTTCTTCTCTGAGTATGCTCCATCGTATGAATGTGGATGTGATCAAGACCGATGTGGCATTCATGAGCCGCCTGCAGCCGGACAACCGTTCCATGTGCATTGTGGAATCCGTCATCAATATGGCCCACCTGATCCGGGTCTCGGTCATCACCGAAGGGGTGGAAACGGAAGCCCAGGCGGAGGCCCTGCGGTCCATGAGGGATCATCATGCCCAGGGTTATTATTTCTACGAACCTATGGAAACAGAGGACTTCGAAGACCTGCTGCAGACTACGGGCGGGGAGGAATTGCCGGAGAAGGAGAATGCCGTCAGGATCAGCCGTCTCAGCTTCCGGGATATGGTGCAGGAAGGACTTCTCAGCGACACGCTGCTGGAGAGCATCATTGGTCCTGCGGCGGTGATCCGGCGCCGGGGAGATGAAATGGAATTCGTTCAGGTCAACGAAGCCTATTCCCGCCTCACCGGTATAGAGCGGCCTCATACGGATCTGAGAGAAAAATATCTCGTTGATTTCGCGGATGGTTCCTATCAGGAAGTACTGGAGGCCTTTCGGGAAGCCGATGAGAATCCTCTGGACGAGGCCATGGTCATTCGCCGTTACGTTCGTCCCGATGGACAGCAATGCGAACTGAAGACACGGCTCTTCCCGCTGTATGCGGCATCTTCGGAACGGTTGTATTTATCCCTGGTGCAGGAATGATGGAGGAGAGGATGGACGAGTCAGGTATCGTACGCATCAATTTATTTGAAAAACTGGAAATTACCATGGAGGGCGTTACCCTGGGAGAGGCGGAGATGCGTTCCCAGCAGCTGGTGCGGCTCTTCTCGCTCCTGGTTCGAAACCACCGGACGGGATGTTCGGCCCAGGCTTTGGGCGAAGGCCTGTGGGGAGATGAGGTCCGGGATACGACCAATGCCCTGAAGAATCTGATCTATCGGCTCCGGAAGCTGGTGGAGAACACCTGGGGCCGGCGGGATTTCATTGTGACGGGAAAGGGTCTGTATCAGCTGGATCCCCGGACCCGGCTGGAGGTGGATACTGAGCGGTTCGAAGCTCTGCTGGCCCGGGCGGAGAGAGCCGGCGATGAGGAGCGCCGCATCCGGCATCTGGAGGAGGCCATCGGCCTCTACCGGGGACGATATCTGGCGGCTCATGAGGAGGACCCAAGCATTCTGTTTCTGCAGAACTACTATCGGGACCGGTATCTGGACGCGGTACAGGTTCTGGCGGATCTCTACGAGTCCCGGGAGCGGTATGCCGATATCGAAGAACTCTGTGAGCGGGCGCTGATCATTGAGCCCAGGGAAGGCCTGCTGCACTGCATCCTCCTGCGGGCTTACATTAAGAATCTCAGGCTGTCCAAGGCGGAGCAGCAGTACCGGGAAACCATGCATGTCATGGGGGATCACCTCAGCAGCGAACGTCTGAAGGAGCTTCGGGACCTCTACGAGGAGATGATGAAGCAGCAGCACGACGCGGAGATGGATCTGGACAGCATCCTGTCCGAGCTCTCGGAGGATAAGCAGGGGGATGAGGCCTTCTACTGCGAATACGGTGTTTTTCGCAGAATCTATGAGCTGGAGTCCCGGGAGCGGGAGCGAAAGGGCTACCCCATCACCCTGGCGCTGCTCTCACTGTCCGCTGCCGATGCAGCTCTGGAAAACGATGGAATGGAGCGGCTTCTGGAAGTGCTCCTGAGCCGGCTGCGCCATGGCGACATCATCACCAAATACAGTAATACCCAGTATCTGGTGATGCTGCCGGAATGCCCGGAGGCCAGCGCAGACATCGCCCTGATCCGCATCAGTGAACGATACGACGACCTGTCCCCCCTGGAATCGGCCAGGCTCAGCTATTCCTATCGGGAAATGCAGTAAGCATCGGCCGGGGCCTCTATCGGGAACCTTATTGCTAAACACGGCAATAGGCCTTGCGGCGATCCGGAGCTCCGTTTTTTCGGTAATATTCGGACTTGGCCTGAAGCATCTTCAGATCCGAGAGAGTCACGCCCTGATCCAGGGAGAACTGATTCTCATCCATAGTACAGATGCCGTAAGAGAAGGACACGGGATGTCCCTCCACCTGCCGGCCGGAGGCCTTGCGGGAGATCTCCTGCATGTGCTGATGGCTTTCCTCTTCGTCCATTCCCATGAGCAGAATCAGGAATTCGTCTCCGCCGGTGCGGATCACCGTGGCGTCGTCCCGGGAGAATTCCTCCAGGAGCAGGGAGGCAACTTCCTTCAGGAGCCGGTCCCCGGCAAGATGCCCGTGTTCGTCGTTTAATCTCTTCAATCCATTGCAGTCCAGTGTCACGAAACTGATGGGCCATCTGGCCAGGGGCAAATGTTCCTCCGTCCAGACCTCCAGATAGTTGCGATTATAAACGTCCGTCAGATAATCGTGATAGGCAATTCTCTGAAGGTGCTCCCGTTCCGTTCGGGTGAACTGTTCCCGGAGCCGCCGGGTTCGGACTCGTATGATCTGGTAAGCGCCGATTCCCAGAAGGAGCAGCAGGAGCAGAATCCCCAGGAGTCGGGCAGGAAGGGTTTCATACCAGTGCAGGTTCTTATGCAGGGGCAGACGGATTTCATCCAGAGGACTGCCGGTCAGGGGATCCGCCAGACCGTAGTGAAAGGTATAGTCTCCCCCGTCCAGGTTCGTGTATGTAATCTCGTTCAGATCCGATCGTTTGACGATGTTCGGTTCGCTTTCGAATCCCTCCAGATAATAGAAGATATAAGGCTCCTCCGCCTGATAGGTGAGGGCATGGGTCGCAAGCCCCACCCGCTGGGCATCCGCCGGGATCTCATATCCTGCCGAAAGATCGGAGAAATAGTGGGAGACGCCGTCTACCGTAATCTCATCAATGTACAGAGGGATGGAGACGGGATCTTCCTCCGGATGGGTGCGGTCCAGCCGGATGATGCCGCCGGTTCCGCACAGATACAGGACATCCAGATCGATGTACTGGTTGGAATTGGCGGTGACCTCATAGGGGAGACCGTCCCGGCTGCCATAGAGCACTTCCTGCACGGGGCTGTTATGAAGCAGGGATTCCTCCGTGGTCTCATAGATCCCGGTACCGCAGGGAATCAGCACATCTCCGTTATCCAGGAGCAGGAAATCCAGATTGTTGGCCGACAGGAAACTCCGGATGGGCCGGACCTGCTGCCGGGGATCCAGATAAGCAAGGTTCTTCCCTGTAACCAGCCAGATGCCGCCGGTGCTCCAGGAAGGATACATCTTCATGATCACGTTGGAGGTGAGACCATCCTCCCTGGAGAGGGACTGGATGACCTTCCCGTCCCGGATCAGCAGAAGTCCGTTGCCGTCGGTTCCCAGATAGGTGATGTTATCCCGCTGGGTAATGCTGAGAATGCGGCAGGAAATCTGATCCGGATCCTTTACCAGATTGGAGACCTTGCCGTGGGAGATCACATAAGCCCCCTCATCGGTTCCGGCGATGATCCGACCGCCGGTTTCGTAGAGGCAGCGGAAGTTATCCGATGCCAACACCGGATACTCCCCGGAGGAATACTGCTCCCACTCGCCGCTTCGGGTGTGGCAGAGAAGGCCCATCCCCTTGGTGCAGACCCACAGGCACCCATCCTGATCCATATATAGATTTCGTATCCGCACGCCGTCCAGAATATCATAGTCCTTGTCTTCGATCCTTCGGTAGGTGTCCCTGTTCAGGATCAGAAATCCCTCATCATGCCCCACGTACAGTCGTTTGCCGTCGGCCAGGAGGGCGTTTACGACCATATCATTAAGACCCGCGCTCTGACTGACATTCCCGAAACGGCTGGAGGCCACCTCCAGAACTCCCTGGCGGGAGGAAATGAACCAGAAATCCCCGCCGGAGTCGATCAGGATATCCTCAATGGAATTGTCCATTTTGAGATGCTGCCTGCGCTGGGAACCGTTTTTATAAACAGAGACGCCGTCGTCCGCGGCGATCCAGAGACTCCCGGATTCGTCGCACTTCAGTGCGTTGATGGTATTCAGATCCTTCACCGTAATGGTGTTCAGCAGTTTGAAATGCCGGCTCAGCTGCAGCACATGATTCTCATCGGTGCCTACATAATACCGATCCGTTATCTCATCCCGGGCGATGCAGCGTATATGGCCATCGTCCTGTCCGAGATCGATTTTTGTCGCGCTGCCTCCATCGTAGTAATAGAGTTCTCCGTTTCGCGTCACCGCCAGGACCCTGGAGGCAGAGATGCAGAGCACCTGCCGGATCACCTGGGAATTCAGCCTGGGAGAATCCAGCGGCTGGGCATTTCCCTGGGAATCGATGGATCCGATCCCGTGGTTGCTGCCATACCACAGAGCGTCGTTGGTGTTGGCATTCAGACAGGTGATGTCCCGAAGCTCCTCGCCGCTGCCGGTGGTAACGGCGGTAAAAGTATCCTCCTGATACCGGGTCAGTCCTGTATCCGCGGAGGCAATCCATACCGAGCCATCGGAGGTGGACTGCAGAGCGGAGATGCTGGAAATCTGGCCCACCTCATAGGGGCGGAAGCTGTGTCCGTCATACCTGGTCAGTCCGCTGTATCCGCCGATCCAGATGAATCCGTCCGCCGACTGGGTGATGGCGGTGGTGGAGTCCGAGAGGAGGCCGTCCTCTGATGTAAAGAGCATCTGCGCATTGTCATCGATTAACAGAATGTCATCGGTGCAAAAGCTGGGATCCGCGCTTACTGCCCAGAAGATAAGAAAAAGTAAAAACATTGGGGTCAGGGTTATAGATCTTCTGGTCATCGCTCACTCTCCTTCTGTATTTCTTCAATGACTCCCAGGTCCAGAAGCCGGATAAAGGTCTGTACGATTCCCGGATCAAACTGGGTGCCGGAATGATCCATCAGTTCCTTCCGGGCCATCTGCTGATCCAGCGGGTCCTTGTAATGCCGTCGGCTGATCAAAGCATCGTATACATCCGCCACTGCGATAATCCGTCCGATGAGGGGTATGTCGTCTCCCGCAAGTCCCTGGGGGTAGCCGCTGCCGTCGTAGTGCTCGTGGTGATACCGGGCTCCGTCCTCAAGGTAGGGGATGGTGCCGATGGTAGAGAGAATGGACGCGCCGTCGGTGGTGTGTTTTTGGATGATCCGGTATTCTTCCTCATTTAAGGGGCTTGTCTTTTTCAGGATAGCGTCCGGGGTTCCGATCTTGCCTACGTCGTGGAGCAGGGCGGTCTGATAGATCTGCTGCTGGACATCCTCATCGTATCCCAGCTCCCTGGCCATGGCACGGCAATACCCGGCCACCCGCACAGAGTGTCCCTGGGTGATGGTGTCCTTGGCTTCGATGGAGTAGACGATGGCCTCAATCGCCTGCAGGAGCAGCCTTTCGTTCTCAACGGTCTTACGGCGGATCTGTTCCTCCAGGTCATTCTGAAGATCGCGAAGCTCCAGGGTGTTTCGGATCCGGTGACACAGGACTTCGGGCACGATGGGTTTGGTGATGAAGTCACTGGCGCCCATGTTCAGGCATTCCACCTCCACCTCCGAATCCTGATTGGCTGTCAGGAAGATGACCGGAATTGCCGCTTGCTGTGGTTTCTGCCGGATGGCCTGAAAAACCTCCTGCCCGCTCATCCCCGGCATCATCAGATCCAGCAGGATCAGATCCGGACTCTTTCGCTGCAGGAATTTCAAGGCGGCTTCTCCGCTGACAGCCATCAGCAGATGGTACTGTGACTCCAGGATGTCCCGGATGATCTGCAGATTGGTTCGGTTATCATCAACCACAAGAATGGTATGTTCTTTCACGTTCGTTCCCTCCTTCAGGGCAGCTTATCGGGGAAGACTGCGGATGGCATCCTCCAGCTGATCGTATTCAAAGGCTTCGCAGTATCCGATCATACGGATCAGAAGGAGTTCCAGCTCATCGGGATAGTTTTTTTCGTTCATTTCCCGAAGAATATCCTCTGCCTGCATATAGTCCATATCCTCGCAGGACTGGATCAGTCGCTTCACGTCCTCGGGATCGAAGGTATCGAGGGTTTCCCCGGAGGCATCCTTGTCGGATTCCAGATAGAGGTTCACGTAGCGGCCCACATTGGTCTCGATGAAGCGCATGGCATCCAGAAACCTGGGATAAAGGGCTTTCACCCTGGTTAGGTCCTGCTGTATTCCCGCGGATTCCAGCTGCTGTGCCAGCTGGCCGAGCTCCGTCGCTCCGGCTCCATAGGACGCGCTCTTGATGGCGTGAACGGAGATGGTGAAATTCTCCAGATCCTCAAGGGAAAGATACTCCTCCAGCTGGGGTTCCCGGGTGCGCAGATCGTGGTAGTATGTCCTCAGAATGTTATGGTAAATGGGCACGGATCCCCCATAGGTTTCCAGGGTGCGCTGCATATCAATGCCGGCGATGGGCCCGTGAAGATCCTCCAGGACTTCCGGCTCATCCGGGGCCTGTGGGAAGGTTCTCTCCTCGTATTCCCCAGACACTGTTCCGGGATCGGTGTCCGGGGCCTCAGCCGCAGCGGGCACCTCCCCGACCAGATTTTGGAGCAGCAGCATGTTCTGAGAAAGCAGCGCGTTGTTCTGGATCAGAAGCTGCTGCAGAAGGTTTCCGGAGCCGGAAGGAACGGCCGGAGCCGCTGGTATTGCCGCAGCCGGCGATGCCGCCGGAGCAGCGAAATCGGAGATTCCGGATGGCGGGATTCGGTCCGTTTTCTGATCCGAAATGGGCTGCGGTATGAAATCATCCGGCGCCTGGGGCTGAACGAAACGTTTCAGTACCCGGTTCAGTTCCGTCATCTCGATGGGCTTGGCGACGAAATCATTCATCCCCGCCTGTTCGAACATTTCCCGGGCATCGTTCATGGCATTGGCGGTGAGAGCGATGATGGGTACGGTCTTATAATAACTGCCGGCCAGGTTGCGTATGTACCGGGTGGCTTCGATGCCGTCCATCTCCGGCATCATGTGATCCATGAAGATGGCATTATAATTGATCGACTTCACCATCTCGATGGCGCGGAATCCGCTGGTGGCGATGTCGATTTTCATCCGGTAGGGGGCCATCAGTCCCTGGGCAACCTGCAGATTGGTGTTATTGTCATCCACGATCAGAACCCGGGCGAAGGGCAGAGGCACGATCTGGGAACGGTCGAAGGCCTTGGATTTAATGCTGGTGACAATGGCTTCTCCGTTCAGGGCGTTGATGAGCTGCATGCTGATCAGGGGCAGCTGCAGCTGCTTATACTGCATCAGCTTGCTGCTGGCGTACTCGTCGTTCTCCATGATGAGGTAAATGTTGGAGCTGCGGAACATGAACTCCAGCTTTTCCCGGAGAAGCAGGAAGTTTTTTCGCCGTATCAGCACATGGGTCATGCCTTCGAACTGGCGGATGCGTTCCGGCTCCCGGCAGACGTCGTATTCCAGGCCCAGATTGCGCAGGGTCCTGCAAAGGCTGTAGATGATGGTTTCGTTTTGCTCGTAGATCAGGATGCGGACGTTCTTGTTGTGGACTTCCCCGATCTTCTCGTAATCCAGATTTTCCTGCAGGATGGTCACCGTGAAGGTGCTGCCCTTGCCGTAGGTGCTGGAGACCGTCAGGTCACCCCCCATAAGCTGGGCCAGATCCTTGCTGATAGACAGACCCAGACCCGAGCCGCTGATGGAGCGGTTCCGCTTGGTGTCCACCTGGGAGAAATTCTTAAAGAGTTTGCCCATGTCTTCCTGCCGGATGCCGATGCCGGTGTCCTTGATTTCGAACTGCAGCCGGTATTTGTGATCGGAAATTTCCTCACCCTCGATGCGCAGCTGGATGTACCCCTCCCGGGTGAATTTCACCGCGTTGCCGATGAGGTTGATGAGGATCTGTTTCAGACGGATGTCATCCCCCAGATAGCGGTTGGGCAGCGAAGGATCCAGATCCATCATGAACCGGACCGGCTGTCCTGACAGGCGGACGGAGATGACGTTGCTGATGTCCATCAGAAGGGAGGTCATCATATATTCGGCTTCGTTGAGTTCCAGCTTGCCGGTTTCGATCTTGGAGAAGTCGAGAATGTCGTTGATGATTCCCAGCAGGCTGCTTCCGGCGTTCTGGATGGTGGTGATGTCATCGATGACATCGCCCGGCAGATCCTTGCTGAGAAGGATCTCGCTGATGCCGACGATGGCGTTCATGGGGGTGCGGATCTCATGGCTCATATTGGCCAGAAAGGCGCTCTTGGCCCGGTTCGCCTCCTGGGCTTCCAGGGCGGCATTGCGGAGCTGCTCTTTCACGTCCTCTTCTTCCTGCACGTTGGTTCCCATGAGGATGATCTGGTTGTGATCCTCCCGGAAGAACATGCAGTTCAGCTGCTTCCAGGAGGGGATGCCCTCGTCGTTGATGAGACACATCCGGACAACATGTTTACCCTCCCGCTCTAAAACAGCGGGAAGATTTTCGGGAAGCAGGGTCTCCAGAGCCTTCCGGTCGGAATCCCCGTAAGCCCTCTCATCCATCAGGGTCCGGATTTCCTCCCGGTAGCCGGTTCCTTCGGCCTTGTGAAAGCCCACGTCATTTCTGCCCATGGTCGGAAGCACTTCGGTGACGGTGTTTTCCGACAGGTTGATGAGGACTGCTTCTTCGTAATGGTTTTCGATGGCGAACCGGCAGACCTCCGTCATGGTCCGGTTCTCCTCCTGCATGTGGTGCAGTTCGTTGGTGTTCTCCAGAATGCCCAGGATGACCCGGGGGCTGCCTGCTTCGCTGCTCTCCAGAATTTCCAGGGTGAGATTCTTCCAGTTGCCGTTGGCCGCGATAAAATCCAGACTGACGGGGCTCTCCCCCTGCAGGCTGTGCCGGCAGAGCTCATCGAAGGCTTCGTGAAAGTCGGGATGAACCACCAGTTTCCGGAAGGCATCCGGCATGGGCTCCATCCGCTGGGGGATGCCCCGTTCCATCAGTCCCCGGGAGGCGATGCCGCAGGATTCCTCCACATTCCAGCTGAATTTCAGGATCTTGGAGGATTCGAAAGCCCGGTTGGTCATCAGTTCCAGATTCTCGTGCTGTCTGGCTTCGGCAAGCACCCGCTTCTTAATGCGGTCAATGTTTTTCAGGATGACGTCGATGCGGTCCGCCCGGCCCAGCTCATCCCGCTCCGCCAGTTCCGTTTCGCAGCGCATCCAGATATCTCCGGCGCTGCTGTTGGTGTGAAATTCCAGCTCGTAGTCGTTCTTCGTGCGATAGGTCTCCGTCAGAGCGTCCGTGTCCAGCAGCTCCAGAAGAGGAGGCTGGTATTCTTCCTCCACGTGGTTCCGGATGAGACCGGCGAAGTAGTCCCGGGCGTCGCTGATGTGCTCCCCGCTTTCGGGAAATACGATGTCCGCGGTGTTCTCCTTCATGCTGACGGTATAGACGATCCAATTATTACCAGCGATGACATTTAGCATCAAAAACCCCTTCCTGACTCATGTAGGATTAGAATCAACACATCAATGATTTTATCACCGAGAGGGGGGATTTCGCAATGGATAATCCGCTGTTTTGGGGAATTTGGGCCGATCTCCGGTGTCGTGAAGGATCTGACCTGAGAATGATCCCGGGGATGATCAAGGAAGATGATCGCCGGATTTTTTATGGAATATCTGGTGCTGGCTTTCGCGGAGACGCCGGATAACGCGTCATAAGAAACGCCAGAAGCATGGCAGCGATGCCGGAGGAGAGCTTGGCCAGGATCATGGGAACCAGCATGGCGGCATTCGCTGCAGCGACGTAGCCGAAGAAGTCGCCGAACATGAAGGCGCCCGTCACGCAGAAGGCCGCGTTGATCACCTTGCCCCGGTCGTCCATGTCCTTCATGGTCTCCAGCATGGGAATGGAATTCACCACCGTCAGCAGCGGACCGATGGCGGAGACCTCGTTGATCCCGATCCGGTTTCCCGCAGCCCGCAGAGGACGGCGGAGCAGCTTCGTCAGTACATGCATCAGCGGGAAGGCGCCCGCCAGAAATACCGCCACCGTGGCGACCACACCGAAGGCGTCGGAGATCGGGGCGATTCCCCGGATCAGCGTGATTCCGGCGAGGGACTGCAGGATCCCCAGCAGCAGTCCGAAGATGCAGACCGCCTGAATGAACATTCCGAGCCAGATGAAGCCCCGTACCATCGCTTCCCGAAACTTCACCATGCCGACTGCCAGGAGCAGAGCGACCACCGTCACCGGCAGAAGATCCCGCAGCACCAGTCCGGCCGGTAATCCGGCGGCCATCCCGCCGAGGAAGCATCCGGGAGGAATGGTGATGAGTCCGGCGATCATGCCCCGGGCAAGGAGGGCCTTGCTTTCGCCGGCGATCTCCATCGCCACCGGGATGTGGAATACGACGGTGGCTCCCATCATAGAGCTGATGACGAATCCCGAGAGGGCTGCGGAGCGGGGATCCTGCGCCAGAGCCTCCGCCAGGGGCGCTGCCCCCATGTCCGTTCCCATGAACATTCCGGCGAACACGGCCGGGTCCGAGCCGATCCGGTAGAAGACCGGGGTCATGACCGGCCCGATGAGATCGGCAATGACGGGAGCGATGACCAGCATGCCTGCCATGGAGAGAGCCAGCGGCCCCATGGTGTGAAAGGCCTGGGCGAACCGCTCTCCCAGCCCGAACCGGTTCCCGATGATCCGGTCGACGGCTCCTGCAGCGGCAAAAGCGGCTACAATGTAGGTGATGATCTGAGTGATGAGCATATCCGTTCCCTCCCTGTCTCTGAAAAGCGCTGGTTGATGATGTGATTATAATTGATAGAAAATCGAAATTCTGCTAAAATAGAGCCGAAAATTATCAACATATCACCAAATGGGGAAGAACATGGCAGAGCAGCTGACGAATCAGAAGGAATACCGCAGCGCCGCGAATCTGAACGCGGACAAAGCGTTTCCGTATTTCGTGCGCCGGGCGGAGAATCAGGTGTTCTCTGCCGGTGACGTCGGCTTCGGGGTGATGCACTGGCACGAGGATCTGCAGTTCATCTACGTGCAGGAGGGAACGGTGTGCGTGAAAACTCTGGAGGAGGAAGCGATCCTCTCCTCCGGGGAGGGGGTCTTCACCAACCGGCGGGTGATCCACTATTCGGTGGGCCGGTCGAACCCCTGCAGGTATATGCTGTTCCGGTTTCCCCAGCGGCTGCTGTATTTCTATCCGGGTTCCGGTGCGGAGAAACTGACCCGGCAGGTCACGGAGCATTCGGGGATCTCTCTGGTGCGGATGTCTCCCTCCATGCCGTGGTGCCGCGGGGCGCTCCGGCTTTTGCAAAGGCTGGCGCAGCTGGAGGAGAACAGAGACACGGATCCGATGTACGAATACGACGTGCTGACCGCCATCACGCAGCTGTGGCAGATCATGCTCCGGCATGTGAAGCCGGAAGGGCAGCCGGCAGAGAATCCGGTGGGCCTTCGGATGCGGCGGTTTCTGGAGTATATCGAAGAGAATCTCGCCGGGGAGATCACGCTGGAGGGACTGGCGGCCTGCGCCGGAGTCAGCAAGACAGAGGCTCTGCGGTGTTTTCGCCAGACTTTGCAGACGACACCGTACCGTTACGTGATGGAAGCGCGGCTGGCAAAGGCGGCGGACCTGCTCCGGGAAACGGACCTGCCGGCAGGAGAGATCGCGGAGCGGACCGGGTTTCATCAGCAGAGTTATTTCGGGAAGTGCTTCCGGGAAAAGACCGGAATGACGCCGCTGAAATACCGGCTCAGACAAAGAAGAACGCAGCGCCGATGATCAGGTACACGATGACGAGCTGCAGGCCCTCGAGCCAGTTGGATTCTCCGTCCGAAGAAACGCGGTCCGCGATGATCACGGCAGCGGCAACGGAGACCAGCTCAAAAGGTGTAAACACGATGCTCATCGGTGTGAAACAAAGGCTGAGCAGAACCAGAACAGGTACCACAAACAGGATGATCTGCAGACTGGAACCCAGCGCGATCTCAACTGCGGCATTCATCTTGTTTTTGATTGCCATGAGAACGGCGGAGGAGTGCTCTGCCGCATTGCCGATGATGGGAACGAGGATGATGCCCACAAAGGTCCGGGAAAGACCGATGCTGTCTGCCATCGGCTCAACGGTCCCCACGAAGATCTCCGAAAGCACCGCGATGCAGATGGTAGAGGCGATCAGAAGCCCAATGGCGACCGAAAGCCGCATCGAGGGCGGTTCTTCCTCGCCGGAAGTCAGGGTCTCCTCATAGAGGGACCGATGGGTGACAAAGGAGAAGACGAACTGCATGATATACACCAGAAGCATCAGGATCGCGACGATGACACTGAGCCCTTCAAAACGTGTGGTCAGGCTCGATTCCGGAACCGTGTGGGTAAAGATGGCCGGAATGGCCAGCCCCAGGACCGCCAGCAGAAGCATGCTGCTGGTGATATTGATGGAGTGTTTGTTGAACCTCTGGGTCTTGTATTTCAGTCCGCCGGCCAGCATGGACATGCCGAGGACCAGCAGGATATTGCCGATGACCGAGCCGGCGAGGGAGGCTTTCACCACATCAAACATTCCCGCCTTCATGGCGACGAAGGCGATGATCAGTTCCGTCGCGTTGCCGAAGGTCGCGTTCAGAAGACCGCCGATCCTCTGCCCGCAAAAGCTGGCGATCACATCCGTGCTCTTGCCCATCAGCCCCGCCAGAGGAATGATCGCAAGGGAACTGAAGAGAAACAATAAGGGCGCAGACAATCCAGCCAGCTCTCCGATGATCGCTGCCGGCAGAAATATTAAAAGAATATACAGAAACTTCATTGCCTGCCCTCCGGCATCCGTAAAATCCCGTGATCTGACCGATCAGGAGTCGAAGAACTCCTGGCCGTCCTCCAGATGCAGCCGCTCTGTCTTCGGATACTCGAAAATGAGCTCCTTGTCGGCCGCGGTGAGATACTCCACATATTTCCGGGCTTCCCATTTCGCCATGGGCAGATCGTGCATCAGGCAGTTGCCGCAGTTCTCCGGGGAAGCCCCCGGAACATCGCCTTCGTAGTCCATCATGTACCGGAAGGCCTCCAGCAGGATGGGATACATCTCGGAGGCAGCGGGGCGGCCCTTGACGATGATGTAGAAGCCGGTGAGGCAGCCCATGGGGCCCCAGTAGATGAGCCGGTCCTTCCAATCCGGGTGGTTCCGGAGATAGGTGGCGATGATGTGCTCGATGGTATGCATGGCGGCGGGCGCGACGGCAGGTTCCGCGTTCGGCGTCTTCATCCGGACGTCAAAGGTGGTGAGGACCGCCTCGCCGATGGTATCCACCCGGCTCTCGTAAATGCCGGGAACGATCTTCGTGTGGTCAACCGAAAAGCTCGGGATCATATCCATAAAAAGGTTCCTCCTTCCGGGAATGACTGAAGTAGGTCTGGTATGAATTATTATGATGTTTTTTCAGGGGGTTTGTCAAGTGCCCGGCCTAAAGTGCGGAGATCATTTCGGCGGCGATGGCGAACAGGGTCAGCGTCAGAAGGGAGAGGACGGTGGACAGCATGACGCCCCGCGTCGCGAACTGCACATCGCCGTCGTACTGCTGCGTGTAGATCGTGGAGACGACCCCCACCGGCGTGGCCAGCTCCACCGCCAGGACCTTCGCCAGAAGCGGCATATCCGGGAAGAGCAGACGCACGACGATCAGAAAGATCAGCGGCAGCACGAGCAGTTTGCAAACGCAGAGAACGTACATCGGCAGGTCTCCGGCGAAATCCCGCAGCCGCAGCTTGCCCAGCTGAAACCCGACGATCATCATCGCCAGCGGTCCCGTGGCGGATCCAATCACATCCATCGGTCCGGAGATGATCTCGGGCAGGCTGATGCGGGCGACGAAGAGGGCCAGACCCACAAGGATCGAGATAAAACCCGGTGTCAGGAAATGCTTCGGACTGAGTCCGATGTGTTTGCCGGTGGACTTCTCGATCATGATCATTCCGCCGGTAAAGATGAAGATATCAAAGATGCTGTCGATCAGCGCAGCGTAGAAGGTTCCCTCCGCCCCGTACAGCGCGTTGCAGACCGGGATCCCCATGAATCCGGTGTTGCCGACGATGAGCATGAATGTCATCAGGTACGTCTTGGCCCGATCCATCTTCAGCGCCCGGCAGGCCAGCCGCGCCAGCAGGAAGGCCACGATCATGTTGGCGATCAGAAGCAGCGCCAGGATCCCCATGTTGACCACCAGCTCCCGGCTGAACTCCCGCTGCAGGGACATGACGATCAGACAGGGCCAGGTCACGTTCACTACGACTGAGGAGATTCCCTTGCTCTGCTGTTCATTCAGGGCGCCGGCCTTGGACAGAAGCAGCCCCGGGATAATCATGAGAAACAGTTTAACGAGTGATATTACGATCTGTGTCGTTGCCATTGCCGGCTCTCCTTTCGCGGCGGGTTCCGCCACGACTCTATTGTAAACGATGAAAGGGATAAAGTAAAATACGGAATGCGGTCCATTTATAAGAAACGGAATGACAGACACGCCCCGGTGTGGTATGATACTCTGGACTATGATAATAGTTTGGTAAGGAAGAGGAGTGTATAAAAAAATGGAAAGAGAACGACTTGGCAGCCGTTTAGGCTTTATTCTGCTCAGCGCAGGATGCGCTATCGGCTGCGGTAATGTGTGGAAATTCCCCTGGATGTGCGGACAGAACGGCGGCGGGGGATTTTTGCTGATCTATCTGATCTGTCTTCTGGTGCTGGGACTGCCGGTGATGATCATGGAGTTCAGCGTGGGACGGGCGGCGCAGGCCAGCATCGTCCGCATGTATCAGAAGCTGGAGAAGCCCGGCCAGAAATGGCATATCCACGGCTACTTCGCCCTGCTGGGCAACATCTCTCTGATGGCGTTCTATACTGTCGTTACCGGATGGATGATCTACTATTTCGTCACATTCGTCAGCGGCGGCCAGGCGGACCTGGGCTTCGTCGGGATGATCACCAATCCCGGGGTCAACGTCGGGTATCTGGCGGTGGCGGTGTTCGTCGGATTCTTTATTCTGAGCTTCAATCTGCAGGGCGGCCTGGAGCGGGCGACCAAGTTCATGATGGTCGTTCTGATCCTTCTGATGATGATCCTGGCGGTCCGCAGCATGACCCTTCCCGGCGGAAAGGCCGGGCTGGCCTTTTATCTGGTGCCGGATTTCTCCAGGATCACCGGATCGGTCGTCGTGGCGGCGATGAACCAGGCGTTCTTCACCCTGTCCCTGGGCATCGGATCCATGGCCATCTTCGGAAGCTACATCGGCAAGGAACGGACCCTGATGGGAGAGTCCATCAACGTCATCGCCCTGGATCTGTTCGTGGCGATCGTGGCCGGGCTGATCATCTTCCCGGCCTGCTTCACCTACGATCTGGAGGTAGGGGCCGGCCCGTCCCTGCTGTTTGACACCATGGCGACGGTCTTCGTCAACATGGCCGGCGGCCGTTTCTGGGGAGCCCTGTTCTTCCTGTTCATGACCTTCGCGGCTCTGTCCACGGAGCTGGCGGTTTTCGAAAACATCCTGGCGGCCATCCGCGAGATGACCGGCTGGAACCGTCCGAAGGCATGCCTTGCCTGCGGCACCGGCATTTTCCTGATCTCGCTGACCACGGCGCTGGGCTACAGCGTGCTGCACTTCCAGCCCTTCGCGGAAGGCTCCGCCTGGCTGGACTTCTGGGATTTCATCGTCAGCACCAATCTGCTGCCCCTGGGCGCACTGGTCTTCGCGGTGTTCTGCTGCTATGACCGATTCGGCTGGGGCTGGGATCGCCTGCTGGAGGAGGCCAACGCTGGCAAAGGCCTGAAGGTGCAGCAGTGGATGAAGCCGATCTTCAAGTATGTCGTCCCGCTGGCGATCATCGTCATCTATCTGATCGGCATCACCAGCTTCCAGTGGAGCTGATGCAAAGGCTGGAGCTTACCGGAAGCTGAGATTTACCGGAAGCTGAGCAGGTCCTGGACGGACTTGCGCCGCGGGGCTTCGGGCGCGATGGCCGGATAGCCCAGAGCGATCATGCTGGCGACGATCTGGCCTTCCGGGATATCCAGGACTTCGGCAACGGAGGCCTCATCGAAGATGCCCATGATGACAGTGCCGAGGCCCGCGTCGTGGGCGGCCAGGCAGAAGGTCTGGGCGCAGATGCCCGCGTCGAAGACTTCCCAGCGGTCTTCCTTGCTGGTGGTGAAGCTGCCGTCCCTTTCGTATCCGGATCTGCCGTGGACGATGGTGGTCACGATCAGCACCGGCGCGCCCTTGATGACGTTCGCGTTGCTGGTGAATCCCAGCACGCATTCATCGGCGATCCTGTCCTTGATGGCAGGATCGGTGATGGCGATGTAACGGGTGGTCTGAGTGTTCTTCCAGGTGGGGGCATAGGATGCGGTCTCCACCAGATCCTCGATCAGATCCTGACGGACCGGACGGTCCTCAAATTTGCGGATGCTTCTTCTTGTTTTGATACAGTCGATTGCGTTCATAATTTCCCTCCGAAGGTTTCTATTGATGGAATCATTCTACCACGTTTGTCCAGCCTTTGCATCGGAAAAGCTGATGCAGCCGGCGGAATCATGGAGATTGCTGTACGGCTGGTGGTTAAAGTTTACTAACTCCTTCGCGCGGTGATAGAATGAAGCGGTAAAGAACCGTGCGGATACCGGAGAGAAAGGTGAGGGACGATGCCAGTCTATAACAGCACTTCGAAGAAAGCGGAGGAGTTCATTAACGACGAACAGATCAGGGCCACACTGGCCTACGCCGAGGAGCACCGGGACGATCTGGAGCTGATGGAGCGGATCCTGGAAAAGGGCCGGCAGTATCAGGGGCTGTCCTACAAGGAAGCGGCCACGCTGCTGGAGTGCGAGGATCCCGGGATCATTCAGAAGATCTTCGATCTGGGCAAGGAGATCAAGGAACATTTTTACGGCAACCGCATCGTCATGTTCGCACCGCTGTACCTTTCCAATTACTGCGTCAACGGCTGCACCTACTGCCCTTATCACATGAAAAACAAGCACATCCCGCGAAAGAAGCTGAGCCAGGAGGAGATCCGGGCGGAGGTCATCGCGCTGCAGGACATGGGGCACAAAAGGCTGGCCATCGAGGCGGGGGAGCACCCGGCAGAAAACCCCATCGAATACATTCTGGAGAGCATCGGGACCATCTACAGCATCAAGCACAGGAACGGCGCTATCCGCCGGGTGAACGTGAACATCGCGGCCACCACGGTGGAGAATTACCGCCGGCTGCGGGACGCCGGGATCGGAACGTATATCCTGTTTCAGGAGACATATAACAAAGAAGCGTACGAGCAGCTGCATCCCACCGGCCCGAAGAGCGACTACGCGTGGCATACGGAGGCCATGGACCGGGCGATGGAAGCCGGTATCGATGATGTGGGCTGCGGCGTTCTGTACGGACTGAACAACTACAAATACGACTTTGTGGGAATGCTGATGCACGCCCACCATCTGGAGAAGACCTACGGATGCGGGCCCCACACCATCAGTGTTCCCCGGGTCCGGCCGGCGGATGACATTGACCCCGACGAATTCGATAACGGCGTGCCCGATGATATCTTCAAACGCATCGTGGCGGTGCTGCGGATCGCGGTGCCCTATACCGGCATGATCATGTCCACCCGGGAAAGCGCGAAGACCCGGCGGGAGTGCCTGGAGATCGGGATCACTCAGATCAGCGGCGGCAGCCGGACCAGCGTCGGCGGCTACGTGGAGGAGCTGGACGAAGAAGGCAAGTTCGATTCCGAGGAAACCGCCCAGTTCGATGTGGAGGACCGGCGCACTCTGGCCGAGGTGGTGGACTGGCTCATCGATCTCGGGTACGTCCCCAGCTTTTGCACGGCCTGCTACCGGGAAGGCCGCACCGGCGACCGGTTCATGAGCCTGCTCAAAGCCGGCCAGATCGCCAACATCTGCCAGCCCAACGCCCTGATGACCCTGAAGGAATTCCTCATGGACTACGCTTCGGAGGAGACCCGCGCCAAGGGCGAGGCCCTGATCCGGCAGCGTCTGGAGATGATCCCCAGCGAGAAAGTCCGGGAGATCTGCCGCCGCCATCTGGACGAGATCGAAGCCGGCAACCGGGATTTCCGGTTCTAGGGGCTTCGATGCGGCGCGAGGGCGGCGAAAGGCGCCGTGGCGCTTCACGGCGAGAGTCGGAGCTGACCCGGCGATTGACGGCGAGAGTCGAAGCTGATGCGGCGCGTGCCCTGCTTGCTGCAGTTTTTCCTTTGAGATTCGAGAAACTGCAAAAAAAGATGAAGAAGGCACGGCTTCAGCGGCACAAGACGGCTGAAATTGCAGATCCATAACACGGATCGGAATAATCTGCAACAGATCCAGGATATTGTTGCAGATCTGTAAAACGAAATAACAAATCTGCAATTTAGACCGGATCAGGTCCCCGGAACGGGACCAGAAGCAGGGGTTTGTTGCAGATTTTAAGATTTCAATCAGGAATCAACAACATATCAGGAGCACAGATCCACAATGACCCTGAACGACACTCCACGCGGAAACAGAATACACATCGGGATTTTCGGACAGCGCAACGCAGGCAAATCATCGCTGATCAACGCCCTCACCGGGCAAAGGCTGGCGATCGTATCCCAGACTCCCGGGACGACGGCGGATCCGGTCTTTAAGTCGATGGAACTGCATCCCATTGGGCCGGTGGTCTTCATTGACACGGCGGGCTTTGATGATGACGGCGAGCTGGGCGCGCTGCGGACTGCGAAAACAGAAGAAACGGTCGCTCAGACGGATGTGGCGATCCTGGTGCTGGACGGAACGGAGCTGGCGGGCAGCGCCGCTCTGAAATACGCGGCCGCAGCAGTTCGCGCCAGTGATGCGATGCCCGCGGATCCGCTCGCGCTGCAGCAGCAGTGGGCCCGGAAACTGCAGGAAGCGGAGATTCCGGTGATCACCGTCATCAATAAATGGGATCAGCTCAATGAGGCGGGTAAATCCGCGGTGCATGCGATGGCCCGGAAGATCGCAGGCGGAGCGGCGGAAGGCAGCGACCCGATCCCGGTCAGCGCGAAAAACGGCGAAGGAATGGATATGCTTCGGGACGCAATCGCAGCCGCATCTCCGCAGGAGCGTCTGCAGGACCGGATGACCGAGGGCCTGATCGAGGAAGATGGACTGGCGCTTCTGGTCATGCCCCAGAACATCCAGGCGCCCAAAGGCCGGCTGATCCTGCCCCAGGTACAGACCATCCGGGAGCTGCTGGACCGCGGGTGCACCGTTGTGTCGACGACGCTGGGCGGACTCTCCCGTTCGCTGGAAACCCTTGGCCGCGCGCCGGATCTGATCATCACCGATTCCCAGTGTTTTAAGGAAGTTTACGGGAAAAAACCGGAGCAGAGCCGGCTGACCTCGTTCTCGATCCTGATGGCCGCCAGCAAGGGGGACATCGGCATCTTCGTAGACGGCGTATCGGCAATAGACGATGCAAAGGCTGGGGAGCCAACGGCGGCAAAAACCTGGGAGCCAACGGTGGCAAAGACCGGATCGCCAGCAGCGGCGAATACCGGGGAGCCAACGGCGGCGAAAACCGGATCGCCAGTAGCCACGAATACCGGCGGTTACGGCGTGCCCTTCCGGGTCCTGATCGCGGAAGCCTGTACCCATGTTCCTCAGACCGAGGACATCGGAACGGTGAAGATCCCGCGGCTGTTGAAGCGGGAATTCGGTGAGCGGGTCGAGATCACAGGTGTCCGGGGCAAGGATTTCCCGGAGGAGGATGATCTGAAGAACTACGACCTGATCATCCACTGCGGCGCCTGCATGTTCAACCGACGCATGGTCATGGGAAGGATCGCCGCGGCGCAGCGGGCGGGCGTCCCCATCACCAACTATGGAGTGTTCCTTGCGAAGATGAGCGGGATTTTGGATAAGGTCAGTCTGCCGGCTGGAAATAAGAGAAGAAAGGAAGACAGCAATGAATAAGCGAGAATATGTAATTGTTTCCAGAAAAGCCATCGAAGAAGGAGCCATCGGGTTTATGTACCGCACGAGAAGTCCTTTTGCGATGGATTCCGGGTGGCGGATGATGTATGACCGGGGCGAGGACCGGCTTGATCTGGCCAATCCGGACAAGGTCTATACCATCGAGATCCGAAAGCTGATGAAATACTTCCCCGAGATCACGGAATCGATCCTGAAGACGAAGAAGTACTGCGCTTATGAGAGGTCAGATGGCGAATACAAGCTGATTCCCCAGGACAAGGACCTCGACGCAGTGCCTTTCCCGATGACAACGAAGGAGAAGTATATCGTCCTTATCAACGGACATGGTTCAGCGGGTGCGCCGATCCTGACGGCAGATCCGGCGGACATGAGGGCAGGCAGGAAAATAGAAGAATGGGAAGCGCTGCTGCCGCTGGAGGTTTACGAGAGGGCCGGCGGAAGGTGACCTCAGTTACTTTTCGGACGGTCACCAGGCTCAGGCACGGCGACGCATCACTTGCCCACAGACTGTGCACCAGTTACTCACAAGATAATTTACACGTAGAAAGGACTTGACTTATTATCTGAAACCGGCGGTACGAAGCAAAACTGAAATGTGGCTTTTTTGATGATGACGGAACGAAACGCCCGCATTTCTTTCGCCAGTTCGATCCATATGCTCTGTCTCGGTCCAATCGAACTCATAAAATATAAATAATCGAGACAAATCCCATTCGCTGATGTTTGAAACCGAGGATTTGTCCCAAAAGTGCTCTAAGATATACGAGTTTTCGATCCGCATGCATCAAAAGAGCCTATAATGTCATTGCTATTGGACGGAGTCGGGGAAGTCATCGGTTCTCACAGGTGATGTATGAACAGTAACTGACCTCAAAAGGCCCCTCAAAAAGGCCCGGACAAAAATGAAATTTCCTGTTGCGCCCGCCAGCCTTTGTATGATAATATATATGGGCTGCGACGGGCAGCAGTAAGATTTTGATGCGCAGCGGCAGACGCCCTGAGCTTAAGCTTAAGAAAGAGGTGAATAGCATGAAACAAGGAATCCATCCTGAGTACAAGGAATGTAAAGTTACTTGCGCATGCGGCAATACGTTCATGACGAAGTCCACAGAGGCTGAGATCAGAACCGATATCTGCTCCGCTTGCCATCCGTTCTTTACCGGTCAGCAGAAGTTCACGCAGCGCGGCGGACGTGTTGAGAAGTTCAAGAACAAGTACGGACTGTAAACCATACATTCAGGAAACACAGACGTTCGGGAAACCGGGCGTCTTTTTCTTTTCCTTTTTCTGGTTGTTCCCCTTCAAATCGGGCAGCAAACACTGTATAATGTAGATAAGTATAGCCAAAACAGCAAGATGTGGCAGACACATTGATATACAGGAGGATGCAGACAATGGAACTGCAGGAGAAATACAAGGTCCGGTACAAAGGCCGCAAGGGCAGGAAGCGTCTGCAGGAGATCGAAGGTCAGATCGAGCAGATGCACCGGGAGACCGGGGGCGTTTACGATGAGTACGAAGAGATGCAAAGGCTGGAGAGCCTGCTGCCTGATCCCGAGGTCAGGCTTTACTTCCTGAAATACGTCCGGGATCTGGACGCGATGTGGCACGGGACCCTGACCTACGGATTCCTGCGGCTTTGCGGCAAATGGGTTCGGCAGAAGCAGATCGGGGAGCTGAACCAGCCGGAGATCGATGCCATGCTGGAGAGCCTGCTGCCGTCAAAAGAATGGAAACTTCTGACCGAGGGACCGCAGTCGGAGCCGCCGGCGCAGCAGACGGACAAAAAGTAACGGGAGGCAGATCACAATGGAATTCACATTGACACTGGATAAGAAGGTGCAGGCCCGGGTCGATACCGGAAGGTGCATCAACTGCCGGGAGTGCAGCAGGATCTGCCCCACCGGCGCCATGAAGGAATACCAGAAGGCCGTCTCCGGCGTATTCTCCGGGACCGGATGCAATGCCGTGTCAGACACCTGCAGCGTGGGCTGTCCCATGGGGATCATCCCCCAGGCGGTGGCGGCGCTGGAGGCGGACGGAGAGATCGAGAAGGCCTACAGCCATATCATAGAACAGAATCCCCTGGCATGGATCTGCGCCGAGGTGTGCAGCTATCCGTGTCACGAATCCTGCAAGCTGCGCAACATCGGCAGGCAGCCCCTGGATATGCGGCTGCTGGAGAGGGATGCGGTGCGGCAGGCGCAGCCGCCCCGGTATCGTTTTAACAAGCCCGCCTTTGACCGGATCGCCATCATCGGCGGAGGCCCGGCAGGGATCATGGCAGCCTTTGAACTGAGAAAAGCCGGATACCGGCCGGTGATCTTCGAGAAGCGGGACCGGCTGGGCGGCGCCATGAGCTGGGGAATCCCCGATTTTCGTCTGGACAAGGAACGGCTCCATCAGGAGATCGATCGTCTGACGGAGACCGGGATCGAGATCCGCTACAATCACGTGATCGGTGAAAACTATTCGATGCAGCAGATCCGGGAGGAAGGCTTCGCCGCGGTTCTGTTCGCCATGGGAAGAACCGAATCGGACCATCCGGACCGGAGTCTGGGCAGGGGTGTATATGATGCGGCAGACCTGCTGAAGGAAGCCAATGACGGCGGCTACAGCCGGCGGGAGCAGGATGGCGCGAGCCAGGGACTGGAGTCCATCGGTGAGAAGGTCATCGTCGTAGGGGGAGGCCGGATGGCGGCGGACATCGCCCAGATCCTGGCCGCCAGAGGCAAGAACGTCACCTGCATGATTCCCGAAAAAGACGGGAAGGATTTTTCCGAGGAGACGAAGGCCGTGTGCAGCGCGGCGGGGATTCAGCTGCGGCAGGTGACCGGCATCGGCCAGGTGATCCGGGACGCGGAGGGCGTCAAGGCCGTGGAGATCCTGGACGGCGCTCACGCCAACAACGTGTTCTGTGATGCCGTCGTGTTTGAATTCGATCAGAAATGCCGGGTGGAGCACATCATTAAGGCCGAGACCCGTCCCGACGGGAGCATCCGGATCGACGCCGCGGGGAGAACAAATAAAAAAGGGATCTACGCCTGCGGTGAGGTGACGGGGGAGACCTCCTCGGTGGTGGAGGCGCTGGCCGCCGGACGTCTGGCAGCCCGTGCCATCGATGCGGATCTGCGCAGCGCCGGTGAGACGATCACCGCGCCGGCGTATGAAGAGGCACCCGCCGGGGAGACGATCTACCCGGAGAATGTTGCCTGGGAAGAGGAACGGGAAGCCATCGGACGGCCGGGGGAGGAAGCCCCCGCGGGAGACATTCTTCCGGTGCTGCGGCTTGCCGGAATAGCAGAGGATATGCCGCAGTTTTTCCGGGACGAGGGCCCGGAACAGACCGCAGGGAAAGGCCGGGTCGCTGTGATCGGCGGCGGCATCGCGGGAATCACCGCAGCCATCGCCCTTGCCAGGAAAGGCGTCCGGCCGACCATATATGAGAAAACCAGCCGCCTGGGAGGCAGCAGCCGATGGCTCGCGACAAACCGGCGGTTCGACCGGCAGAGGATGGATCAGGAGCTGCAGAAGGTAGAAGCCTCCGGAATCCGGGTGCTGTACAACACCACCGGCGGCGTCCGTCCGGACATCCTGGACATGTTAAAAGAATACGATGCGGTCCTGTTTGCGGTGGGGGAGAGTCAGGGATCCGTCCCTGAGATCCCGGGCGCGGATGCCCGCGGCGTCTATGATATCGTGCGTCTCATGCAGGAAATGAACAGCCACCGCCGGCCGGTGGAACTGGGCAGCCGGGTCGTCGTCGCGGGAAGCGATGAAACCTCCGTTGACGCGGCGCGGGCGCTGAAGCGGATCTGCCCGAATGTGACGCTGCTGTCCGACTGCGGACGGGGCAAGCTGCAGATCAAGACCAGCTGCGTCGATCTGCTGCTGGAGGAAGGAATCAACATCGTGACCGGCGTGACGGTTGCGCAGATCAATACGGAGCACGGCGCAGTTGCAGGAGTAAACTGCAGCGTGACGGAGAACGGGAGCAGCCTGGGAGTACCCTGCGATACGGTGGTATTCGGCGAGGGCAGGCAGCCGGATCTGACGACGATCTCTCTGAAGAACCTGTATCTGGATCTGGACGAAAAGGGCTACATCAAGGTCAACAGCCGCCTGGCGGCCAGCATGCGGGGTGTCTTCGCCATCGGGGACTTCAACATGAGCTCCGTCGACGCAGGCAAAGCCGGAGCCGCCGCGGTGATGAATTTCCTGGAGCATACCGATCAGGCGGTCATCGTGGAGCATTTCCGGCCGGAGGAGATGGCGGTGGAGCACGAACGGATCCAGGGGAAGAACGTGGATCTGCGGCCGTCCCAGGATGCGGCGGCCCCGGCCTTGGAGGCGCGGCGGTGCATCAGCTGCGGCTACCACCAGGCAGCGGAGAGCCGGTGCATCGGCTGCGGCATCTGTCAGAAGTATTGCCCGGTCGGCGCCATCTGGATGGACGGCGTTCAGCAGGAGGTGGAATAGATGAACAGTATCGAACGGGATGTGATCATCATCGGAGCAGGCCCCGCGGGATCGATCTGCGCGTCCTATCTCGCAAAGGCCGGAGTGGACGTTTTGCTTCTGGATAAGGATTATTTCCCCAGGGACAAGGCCTGCGGGGACATGATCACTGAGAATGTGGCAAACCATGTCGCCAAACTGGAGGCGGCGGATAAACTGGATAAAATGAGCGTCTTCGTCAACCAGATGCTGTTTGTGAGCAACAGCGGAAACGAAGCACTGATCCCATTTGAATGCTATGGCACCCGCCGGCGGGATTTCGACAAGCTGATGGTGGAGACCGCCATCAGCTGGGGCGCGGAGTTCCGGCCGGGATGCCGCGTGACCGGTCTGATCCGGGAGCGCGGGAGCATCTGCGGAGTTACAGTGACGAGCGGCGGCATCGAAAGTGAGATCCGCTGCAAAATCGTCATCGGAGCGGACGGAGCATTCTCCCTTGCGGCGAAGGAGGCGGGGCTGATGAAGGAAGCTCCCGCGTCCATGAGCATCGGCATGAGTGCCTATTTCGAGGGAGCACGATTTGATCGGAACATTGCCATCGGGCAGTACAGCGCCTATGGTGCCGTCTTCTTTGATGAGCATGTCAGCCCGGGCTACATCTGGGTGCTCCCGTCCGGAGACGGGGGCGTGCTCCGGGGACACTGCAACGTCGGTATGATCGTGGATTACGCGGACGGGAGCAGGCCCGGACATGAGGATCTGGAGCAGAGGTTCCGTCAGTGGATGGCCTCTTCCACACGGGCGGCCAGCCTTTTGGGAGATGCGAAGCAGATCTCCCCGTGGCGCAGAGGCAAGCTCACCTATCTGACCCAGGACATGGAGAAGACGGCGAACGGGTTGATCCTCATCGGAGATGCGGCAGCGGTCATGCAGCCTTTGCGTGGAGACGGACTGTCGGCGGCGGCCGATTCGGCAAGAGCAGCGGCGGACACCGCCTGGGAAGCGCTGAAGGACAAGGATTTCTCGGCGGAGTTTCTGGCGAAGACCTACCGCGGCAATCCGATCCATATGGATCCGGCTGCGCTGCGGGATCGGCTGAAGCACCGGCGGCTCATCCGGGAAACGCTGTTCGATCCGGCGAGCGTGGATCGGGCAATCGAAAACATCAGGAAGGATTTATCCATCGGGCAGGAATTGCTCAGGGATTAGACAGGACAACGGAATGGCATTACAATTCTGCTCCTTCGCCAGCGGAAGCAGCGGCAACAGCTACCTGGTGAAGGACGACAAGACAGCGGTGCTGGTGGACGCGGGGATCTCCGGCAAACGGATCCTCCAGGGGCTGGAGGAGACACAGACTCCTCTGGAGATGGTATCGGCGCTGCTGATCACACACGAACATATCGATCACGTCAAAAGCATCCCGGTGCTGACGAAACGGATCCCGGACCTCAGAGTGTACGCGAACGAGGCGACCTGGGATGCCATCCAGCGGCCGGTGCCGGAGCACGCCCGGCAGGTGTTTGAGACCGGGCGGGATTTTCAGGTGGGATCTCTGCAGATCCGCACGTTCCCGGTGCCCCACGACGCGGCGGAGCCGGTGGGCTTCTCCATCTTCGGGTGCGGACGCCAGGTCAGCATCTGCACCGATGCCGGGTGCATCACCGACCAGATCTACGGGGAGATTCTGGACGCGGATCTGCTGCTGTTGGAGGCGAATCACGAGAGGGAGATGCTCCTGATGGGCCGGTATCCCTACCCGCTGAAACAGCGTATCCTGGGAGACGAAGGGCATCTGTCCAACGTGTCTGCCGGGGAGATCCTGGGGCGGATCACGACCCAGCGGCAGAAAAAACGGCAGGTACTCCTGGGGCATCTGTCCCGGGAGAACAACGACCCGAACGTGGCAATGCTGGCGGTGAAAAACACGCTGGAGGAACAGGAGATCTATATTGGCGGAGACCTGCAGATCCAGGTGGCCCGCCGGGATGAGCGCAGCAGGCTCTATGTGGTAGAATGAACATCAACATCATCTGTATTGGTAAACTTAAAGAAAAATATTGGCAGGAGGCGGTCCGGGAATACGCGAAACGCCTGGGAAGCTACTGCAGCCTTTGCATCATCGAGCTGAAGGAGAGCCCCCTGCGGGCTAATCCGTCG
Source organism: Bacillota bacterium (assembly GCA_017459895.1). Lineage (GTDB taxonomy): Bacteria > Bacillota > Clostridia > Peptostreptococcales > Anaerovoracaceae > Lentihominibacter. The sequence continues at coordinate 78,877 of JAFUCA010000008.1, forward strand.
CCGGCGGATGAGGAGGCGGTGAAGGAGGCGGAAGGCCGGGAGATCCTGAAGAAGATCCGGGACGGGGACTATGTGATCAGCCTGGAGATCCGGGGGAAGTCGTTCAGCTCGGAGCATCTGGCGGAGCATATCGAAAAGCTGGGGATCGACGGGCGGAGCACGGTGGATTTCGTCATCGGCGGATCCCTGGGGCTGTCCGCGGAGGTCAGCCGGCGGGCGGATCTGGCCCTGTCGTTTTCGGCGATGACCTTCCCGCACCAGATGATGCGGGTGATCCTGCTGGAGCAGATCTACCGCAGCTTCAAGATCATCCGTCACGAGACGTATCACAAGTGACCGGGCGGCCCGGAGGTGTGCTAAGGAGCGGCAAAATGTACGAGGACAGGATACTGAGAATATACACGGACGGCGGGTGCGCCGGCAACCAGAATGAGGAGAATCTGGGAGGCTGGGGCGCTGTGCTGGAGTACGGCAGCGCGGTGAAGGAACTGTATGGAGCCGAGCGCAACACCACCAACAACCGGATGGAGATGACGGCGCTGCTGCGGGCCTTCGAGGCGCTGAAGAAAGACGGTCAGACCATTCAGGTGTTCTCCGACAGCAGCTATCTGATGGATTGTTTTCGCAAAGGCTGGTACAAAGGCTGGCAGCGGAATGGCTGGAAGACGGCGGGGAAAAAACCGGTGGAGAACCAGGATCTGTGGAAGGCATTGCTGCCTTATCTGGACCGGCACGACATTCAGTTTTACCGGGTCAAGGGGCACGTGAACCTGAACAGTCAGGCGACGGATTTCCGGAAGCTGTACGCGAAGTTTGTGGAATGGAACGGCGCGCAGTTCAGCTATGAGGACTTCCTCTACGTGACCGAAAAGAACAACCGGGCGGATGCCCTGGCGAATGAAGGCATCGACAGTTTGCGTTGATTGGGGTATACTATGAAGAACAAGCTGGTATTTATCGGAAACAGTATCGTGAACGGCTTTCCCATGAGCCGGGGACGGAGTTTTCCCGGGCTGATCCGCGCCGCGATCAAGGCGGGAGAGACTTCCTTTCACGCGGATGTGATCAACAAGGGAGCCAACGGGGAGACGACGGCGGATATCCTGGGGCGCTTTGAGCACGATGTGCTGGATCATGAGCCCCGGGCCGTGTTCATCATGACCGGCACCAACGATTTCATCTACCGGGAGGCCGGCCCGGCAGGGTGCATGGAGAACCTGCAGCGGATGGCGGCGCTGGCCCGGGGGGAAGCTGCGGGGGAGGATGCGCCTTGCGCGGGTGATGACCGCGTGAAATCGGCCTGCGCGCTTGGGGGCCCTGCAGAGAGCGCCGCGCCAGGGGAGCCTGGTATCCTGCCGGTGTTTCTGACGCCGATCGCAGTGGATGCGGAGAAGGCCGGCCGCATGTGGATGGCAGGCCTTGGGATAGATTATGAAGAGATCAACCGGCAGATCGGGGAATTCTCGGAAATGATCCGCGGCAGCGGGGAATGGTATATCGATACCGGCGCTGCGTGGAAGGAGTTTACCGAAGCACCGGCGGAGGAGCCTTTGGGCGGGGGAGCGTATCTGGATGGAGTGCACCCGACGCCGGAGGGCTACCGTTTCCTCGCGGACGTAGTGCTGAAATGGCTTGAGGAGCATGCGGGGCAGTTGGGACTGAGATAGAGCAGCAGAGAAGATAAGGAGCTAGAATGAGACTTCGCAAAGAACTGGATGAAATGCAGGAAAAAGAGATCCTGCTGATCGCACGTATTTCCGACGCGCTGGCCCACCCGGCACGGATCAAAATCTTTCGTTATATCATGCAGTGCAACCGGGAGCGGACCCAGGTCTGCAACAAGGACCTGGTCGCCTATTTTGACTATTCCCAGGCGACGATCTCCCAGCACGTCAAGAAGCTGGTCGAGGCGGACCTGGTGCAGGTCGTGAAGAAGGACCGCTTCTCCTATTATTACGTGCATCTCGGCACCCTGAACGACTATCTCACCGCCACGAAGAAGTTTGAGAATATGGAGTAGGGGAGGGCTGGGCCGGGTGAGGCCAGATCAGGTCAGGTTTGTCTGGCTGGCCAGGTGGGGTTTGCCCGGTCAAGTGAAACCCTCCCCGGAATTTCCGGCATTCCTTAAAATGAGCTGAACGAAGCCCTGTTTTAAGGAAAATCGCTTCACCGAATACGAATAATGCTCTCATAAGGGTTCGATGATTTTCATAATTCCTTATTTCTATGGCTTTTTCTCCTGATTATAAGGAACGGGCAGATGGCCGATTGACAGATTCCTTATTTGAAGGGCATCAGACAGCAAAAATAATGAACTCCGGTTATTCAGCAAGGTTCTGGTTGCGAAACGACGGATTTTCAGTTATACTAACACTTGTTCCGGTTCCCCGAGCCGGGGACAAAGTCACGTGAAATACATATGGAGACGTATCGAAGTGGTCATAACGAGCCGCACTCGAAATGCGGTTGTCCGCAAGGGCACGTGGGTTCGAATCCCACCGTCTCCGCCAAAACAAGGCAGCGCCGAAGGCGCTGTTTTGTTTTGGCGGAGACAGAGAATCGGGATTCGAACCCGAAGGGCCGGAGCGTGAAGCGAAACAGTCCGGTGGACTGTTTCGTAGCGACGGGTCCAAGCGAGCCGCGGAGGGCTCGCGCAGGACGGCGGATCGCAACGTGATCCGTGTAAATCCCACCGTCTCCGCCACTGGAAGCCCTGAAATGAAAGCGTTTCAGGGCTTCCCCTTTTTTAGAAACTGGGTACAGTGGGTACAGTTTCTGCTCCCATAATAAAGCGAGCCTTTTCTGTTAGTCGAGCATCTGATATAATTTCTTTGAACCTCTTCAAACATTATTGGCAATGAAACTGAAAACCTGCAAGTCAGCTATTCGTGCGAAAAATGCCGTGGATGAATGAGGTCATTTGGCATTGTTATAACGGCAATTTCAAAGCATCAGGAGAAAACGCAAGTGTAGAAACCATAACAGGAGCGCATATGAATTATCCTTCTTTTTTGAATGAAACGGACCGGTATGCAGAAGAATGCGATGTGCAGCAGCTTCGGGCGATTATTCATGAGATTGCGAGAACCACACCAGAAGAAAGGCGAGAAAGCTTTTTGTCTGTCCTGAAGCATTTCTCGGATGTTCCGGAAAAAGAAGAACCATCCGTAGGATTGACAGAGGATTTGGCAGAAATGAAGAAAAGAATCGTTGATGCCATCGACAGTATCCAGTCGATCATAGATGGAGAACGGTCTCTGGACAGCGACTATAATGAGATGTGGGATGACTGGTACGATGAAGCCGAGGATGAATTCCTGTTTTCGGATCCGGAGCATATTCTTGACGACATCCGGAGTGCGATGTATCTGCTTCATACCTGCGTTGACCGGGAGCTGTATCAGGATGGCGCAGATCTGGCCGAGATCTTATCAGCATTGCAGGTCAATGTGATTGGAGAATTCGATGACTACGGCGGACTGGATTACTCCGACCTCATCCATTACGGTTTGCTGGATCTGGATGACCACGGGTTCGTTACGGAAGCTGCATTTCTAACCTGCATGGGTACTGCGCCGGAAGAGAGGGCAGATCGTATCCTGGATGTGCTGCACAATTTTTCTGCTACGGGTATCACACTTCAGGACATACTCCAGACGGGGACGGAAGAAATCAATCTATCGGAATTCCTCCCTCGCTGGATAGACGCCTTGAGCCGGCGGCGTACGGGCTATGACGAAAAACTGCTGTTGGAAGCACAGTCCATGCTCCAGGATGACGAGTTGGTGCTGGCAAATGCGAAGAGACTTGCAGAGACGCATCCGCTGTTATATGTAACCTTTTTTGAAGATCACAGGCAAGATAGGGATCATGATAAGATGCTCCGGCTTGGACTGGACGCAATGAAGGAGATTCCGATTTCGTTGAGTGAAAGGAGCAGAGTTGCACTGCAGACAGCGGAGCATGCGCTGGAGCTTCACGATCATGCGACAGCTGAGGAATGCTGGACGGAGGCATTTCGTTCGGATTCAACGCCGGTGAACTACCTGCGCATTCGGCTGAACACGGAATGCTGGGAGGATTTTGCGGAAGATATCCGAAAAGTATATAAAGGGATGTTCGGCAGGGCTTCTTCCTCCTCATTGGGGACGGGTATGCAAAACCTGGCCTATCCGGTCATTTTATTCTTTGAAGGGGAAATCGCTCAGGTCGTACGCAAATATATGAATGCCGGGAAGGGCATCGGCTGGTCATCGACATTCATGAAACAGGGACTTGCGTTGCTCCTGCTTTTGCTTGACCGCGGCAATATGGATGGAACGGCAATGCGGATCATGCAGCAGAGGGCGATGGAGGCTGTTGGATTCACATCGAGGACATATCGTTTGGGGATGAAACCAGACGCGGCGGGCAATGAAACAGAACCGGAGACCGGGGAAGAAATAGCTGCGCAAAAGGTGCAGGACTCAGCCATGTTTCGGGAGGTATTCATGCGATGGAAAGAACAGTGCACCCAGTTGACGGAAGCTGAGGAAGAAGTTCTTTTGCGGAAGATTGACCGATGGATCGCACTTCGTGTTGAAGCAATCATGAATGCGAACCGCAGAAACTATTACGGGGAATGTGCAGAATACATTGCTGCGTTAGGAGAAGTCCTCGAATCCAGAGATAAGAAATGCTCCAGAACAGGCATTCTGCAGAAGTACAAGGCGAAGTATCCCCGAAGAAGAGCATTTCATGCCGAACTCAAACGGTTTGGATTAAAATAAGCAAAACAGTGGGAAGTGGACGGTGTGGAGAAGACAAGTAAAAAATTACATCTACAGGAGATGCTTGCGAATAAAAGTCTGAAAGATCTACTGACAATAATGTATGAAAATCATATTTCAGCACCGGAGGGATTCTCGTCGGAGGATTGGGAACTTCTGTTGCTTATGATTCGGGTGGAAGAAGACATACGCCTGGAATACTACAGGGAGTTACTTGATCCCGACATTGAATTATTGAAGGATCCGGACAGGGAAGTGCCCCCTGAAATCCTGGAGTATGAAGAACTTCAGAGGCACAAAGGGGAAGTCTTGCTGATGGCCGACAAAATGCAATATCAGCTTTGCCGGATAACAGAGCGATTCCTGCTTTTGCCCGAGAACACAAACAAACTCTTTGGCAGAATGAATGATATGACAATGGAGTATTTCAGGAAGGCGGCTGCCGGCGAACTCGAAACTGACGACGAAGGGGTTTTTATCAAGGAAACGCCGCCGGAACTGGTGCATCGGATTCGGGGCCCTGAATATTTAGGATACGCGGAAGTAAAAAGCATTCTTCCGGGAGAGGATCCATGGGAACGTTCCCGGGTCTACGGCATGGCTATTCCAGAGGAAGTGCTATCAACGCTAAGAGAGATCGACGGACCGGATTTCGAGAAACAACGTAAGAATTACAATATCATCAGCGACTGTTGTGATATATTGATTCAATACCATGAATTCTCATCGTTGAAGAATGCCTACAGCCTTTATCAGAGTGTATCTGGAGAAGAAAAACTGCCAGAGATACTTTCGTGGGAAGCATTTCCGAAGGCAGTCACGCAGGTTCTCGCAGACAATGAGTATGTCGCGATTGCGAAGCGAGGCGAAAGGTTCTTCATATACGAGCCATATGCTGCAGAAGAGATGCTGGATGAGGGTCTATCTCTACTCGATGCACTGGCAGAGGAATGGGATGATGAATTGACATACTATATTCCTTCCCCGGAGGAGATGTATGAGTATCTTAACCATGGATACTGGTCGACAAGGAAACCCTATCAGGAGTTAATGCAGTATCTGATAGAATATTACCACGATGAGATGGTCATGGAACAGATGAGTTTGGGAATGTTTCGTGCGATATCGAACGATGATACCTATGGACAGAAAGATGCCTATATGATGGATGATGTCTACGAGGATGCCCAGGAGGCACTTGCGGAGATCGTATTTTATCTCAAAGCAGACCAGGGCGTAGAGATGGTCTGGGAGGAAATGAAGTCACTGTGGTACACCGTGACGGATGAAGCGAAGGATAGGTTCAGGCAGATATTGATCGACTGTGACGAAGTTACGAACAAGCCGTTCTACAGAGGATTCACGCATGCTGCCGCTGAATGATACATATGTGTAAGGACAAAGCAAAATGAACACAATGGATATCGAGAACAATAGACCAGAAGATCAGAATCACGAGTGGAAGATCTCCTGGCGTGACGAATACATGAAATGGCTCTGTGGCTATGCCAACGTGCAGGGAGGTCATCTGTTCATCGGAGTGAACGATGACGGTTTTGTCGTTGGACTAAGGAATTTCAGAGAGCTGCTGGAAGAGCTGCCGAATAAGATCAACACGAAAATCGGAATCGTTGCCAGCGTGCTGTATCACAGGGCGTCACGGCAGGGGGTAAACATCCGATATGGTACCGATGGAACGGAAAGCTCGAATCAGAAGATACCTGAGGGGATTCGGAGCAGAGATAAAAACCTCTATGCTGTCGGAAGTTTTGTTCCGCAGACCGAAGCGCAGGAAAAGAAGCTGGAGAAATGGAAAGAACAGGAGCCGATCTTTATCAACGCTGACGGGACGCTGGACTATCTGGAAATCGTGGTGGAGCCGTATGCTCATATGGTGTCGTATGAAGGCCGGGTATATAAGAGATCAGGCAGTACGCTGCAGGTTCTGAACAATCTTGATCTTGAGAAGTTCGTACTCGAGCGCAGCGGCAAAACCTGGGATGAAGTGGTGGTTCCAGGCTTGAAGGTCGCTGACCTGAGCAGGGAGGCGTTGAACCTATTCCGCGAAAAAGCGGTGCGCAGAGGCAGGCGATCCAGAGATCAGGTGGATGTGACAGATGAAGTTTTGCTGTCTGATCTGAATGCGATAAACGAAGAGGATGAGGGCCTGTACAGGGCGACACTGCTGTTCTTTCATCCGAATCCGGAAGCCTTCGTTACTGGTTCTTACATCAAAATCGGATTTTTCGGAGCACCGGGAGCATACGGCGATAATAAATACAATGATGTCATATATCATGACAGCGTGCATGGCCCGCTCATCGAGCAGATTGACAGAGCTGTGGAAATGATCTACACGAAGTACATGAAGGCACTCATCAGTTATGACGGACTGCAGCGGGTAGAGACTTACTTCTGGCCGAGGGAAGCATTCAGAGAGGTGTTGCTCAACGCGATCAATAACAAGCTGTATCAGAGCGGTAATCCGATTCAGGTGAAGGTCTACGACGACAGCATCACTGTCTTCAATGAAGGCCATTGGCCAGTGCAAAAGCTGGCTATCGAGGATGTATATAAGGAACATTCCTCCTATCCGGCGAACCCGAAGCTCGCCAGCCTTTTCTTCGAATCCGGAGAGATCGAAGCCTGGGGCAGTGGGTTCAACAAGATCAGAGAAGAATGCGCAAAGGCTGGCGCGCCACTGCCGATCATAGAGATCGGAGATGGAGACACTCCAGACAAAGGGATCACCATTCGATGTGAGGCCAGTGAGCGCTACCGTGAGCTTCAACGCGGAGAAGGTAAGCGAATCGGACAGCTCAAATCCATAGAAGCATCGTTACCAGAGACGACAGCTTCGGATTCTGTTGCTAGGATGATGGAGAAACTGTCAACTCATTTATCAGATGCCGAAAAGGAAAGATTCCTTCCGGTGGTGGAATACTTGAAGACACATAACTCAATTACGTCTGCGCGGGTCAAGGAAATCACAGGAAAATCAAAGGATACATCCCTTAGGTTGATCAAGAGATTAATAGACTTGGAGGTTCTTGAAAAAAGAGGAGATTCTAAAAATACAGCTTACCATAGGCGATGAATTGCCCACAATGATTTTGCGACGCATCTGCGGAATTTGCGACGCATTTGGAGGTTTGCGACGCAAATGCGACGCATCTGCAAATCTTCACGAAAGATTAAGAGAAACAGTCTGATTAAAGCACATGCGACTCGCCACAGCTTGGCGAGTCGTTTCATGTTCAGAATCAAACGGGCAGATCAATACACCCCATACAAACCTATACAAAAAAGCCCTTCATGGGATAATTGGTGGGATTTAAAAAAACACATCGGCTGGAACGCAGTGATTGCAACGCCTTCGGGAATCGCAAATCCGGTCGTCTCCGCCAAAACAAGGCAGCGCCGAAGGCTCTGCCGTGTTTTGGCGGAGACAGAGACTCGGGATTCGAACCCGAAATGGTGTTGCCGTGAAAA
>JAFUCA010000022.1 GCA_017459895.1 Bacillota bacterium
AACGCCCTTGCCCTTGATGGTCTCGGCGACGATCATGGTCGGTCTGCCCTTGGTCTGTCTGGCTTTGGCGAAGGCATCCAGGATCTGCTGCATATCGTGTCCGTCAATGCAGATGACGTTCCAGCCGAAAGCCTCGAATTTCTCCGCGATGGGCATGACGGTCATGACATCATCGTTGCGGCCGTCGATCTGCAGACCGTTGTGGTCCACGATGCCCACCAGGTTGTCCAGCTTATAGTGGGCAGCCGACATGGCCGCCTCCCATACGAGGCCTTCCTGCAGCTCGCCGTCACCCAGCAGCACGTACACTCTGCCCGGGTCATCATCCAGCTTGTTCGCCAGCGCCATGCCTCCGGCCGCGCCGAACCCCTGTCCCAAAGACCCGGTGGACATTTCGATGCCGGGAACGTACTGCATGTTCGGATGGCCCTGGAACTTCGAGCCGATCTTGCGCAGAGTCAGCAGTTCCTCCTCAGGATAATAGCCTCGGACCGCCAGCGCCGCGTATTGACAGGGACCAGCATGTCCTTTGGAAAAGACCAGTTTGTCTCTTCCCGCCATCTTCGGTTCTTCGGGGTCCACATTCATCTCGTCAAAATACAGTGCGGTCACGATGTCTGCCGAGGAAAGCGATCCGCCCGGATGGCCGGATCCCGCCGCGTGCAAGGCTTTGATGATGCCGCATCTGACCTCGGTTGCCTTGATCTCAAGTTCTTTGATGTTCATGCTGCTCCTTTCGTTTTTGTACAGTTTCCTGTTTTCAGGCGATTATTTACAAAAAATCTGATTCGTTTTTGTACCTTTTTCCGGTTTCAGAGCCATATTTACAAAATCTTTCAGGATTCCTGGCTTCAGAAGCCCGTGAAATGGTTAATATTGTAAATAATATACTTATATTCCCATAATTGCCAGGCGATTTTGTAAAAACGCTTTTGAAAACAGTATTTTGTACAAAATCTGGGGCTAATTTTTGTAAAAACAAGCTTCAAAGTGCGTCATAGGTACAAAAACCGATCCCGTCGGCACAGCACCAGCAGTCCGCGGTGCTTCCGAAACCTTGCCACAAGCGCTCCCGCCCTTCGTCCTACGCCTACCTCCCGGCAATCCTAAGGAATGCTTCGGGCAGCGCCTCCGCAATATCCATAGCGGTCATGCCGATTTCGCCGATCCGCCCGGCCGCGATGTCCCCTGCCAGTCCGTGCATGTATACCGCCGTCCGGGTCGCATCCACCGGTGAAATCCCGGAAGGAAGTTCTCCGGCAAGGCCGCTTCCGTATCCTGCGCCGCCGCCATCAGCGGCCCGGCCGGCCTGTTTTCGTCCTGCCTGTCCATAGGCAACCAGCGCTGCGATTACGCCGGTCAGCACATCACCGCTGCCGCCAGTCGCCATGCCCGGGTTGCCGGTGGGATTATAGAACAGGTCAACGCCGCTCTGCACCAGGTCATCCGCCCGCGCCGCCTCTCCGGCCCCAGCCGTTTCATCCACGCCAGAAGCCCCTGAGCTGCCAGCCTTTGCCCCAGCAGTTTCGGCTTCGCCAGCCTTTGTCCCAGCAATTTCAGCTTCGCCAGCCTTTGGGGCAACTGCCACCAGTGTGCCCGCGCCTTTGAGCACGACGATGGCGCCGGTTCCCGCTGCCAGAGCTTCGGCAGCCTTCTCCCGGCCGAGCTCCCGGTACTTCTTCTGACCCAGGTGCGCCAGAAGCCGGTCCGCTTCCCCGGGATGGGGCGTCAGGATCACCGGTGCTTTCCTTCGGGCGGTAATCTCCGGCAAAAGGCTGGTCATCCGGCGAGGAATATCCATGGCATCGGTGTCCGCGCTGGCGTCGGTTTCCATATAGGTCTGCCGCTGCGGTACCTGCCCGTATCTGCAGATGCAGTTGAGCCCGTCGGCATCAATCACCAGCGGCCCCCGGTAGCTGGTCAGCAGGTGCTCCACGATCCGGTACTGCTCCCGGCCGGTTCTTACCCCGGGTCCGACGGCAATGCAGTCGAACTGCTCGAGATCGATTTCACTGCTGATGATGGCGTCCCGCTCGATGCACATGGCCTCCGGGACCGCCGTCTGCAGGATCGGGAAGATCTCCCGGGGCACGCAAAGCGTCACCAGGCCTGCCCCCGACTTCAGCGCAGCCTTTGCAGACATGACGGCTGCTCCCGCCATGCCCACGCTGCCGCACACCAGCAGCACCCGTCCGCAGGTACCTTTGTGCGCGTCCCGCGGCCGGGGCGTGATCATCTCGCGTATGTAGTTTTCGGTGGTTTCGATGATCATTTACACTCACCTGCAGCCGGATAACCGGTATTCCTTAATTCTGTACTGTTTCCGGCGTGTTTTAAGGAATTCGCCTGAAAACACCTACCACGAAGCCTAAACATTCACGGGCGATTCCTTAATTTCAGTCCAAATAACGGTTGAAATAATGAATCACAAAGGCTGGAGACGCCCACTAAGGCAGAAATTCCTTAAAAACCAGTCATAATAATCCTAATTTAATGAATCCCAGTAATTTGCCACATATTTACAGCGCGATTCCCAGCACCAGCGACGCGGTGAACAGGAAGATCACCGATGAGACCATATCCGTAATGGATGAGATCATCGGGGTCGCCATCAGAGCCGGGTCGACGCCGATCCGCTTCGCCGCCATCGGAAGCATTCCGCCCAGCAGCTTGGCAAACATGACGACCACGATCATCGCGATTGCCACCGTGATGCCGATCTGGGGCGACTGTCCGTCCAACAGCACGATCTTAAGGAAGTTGAAAATGCTCAGCACGATGCCGATGATGATGCTGACCCGCAGTTCTTTCCACAGGACCTTGAATATATCCTTCAGGTCCACCTCGTCCACGGACAGACCACGGATGATCAGCGTCGCCGCCTGAGTACCGGTGTTGCCGCCGGTTCCCATCAGCAGCGGCAGGTAGCCGACCAGGACGATCACCTGGGACAGCACCGCCTCGAACTGGTTGATCAGTGAGCCGGTGATCATCAGCGTCACTGTCATGAACAGCAGCCAGGGCAGACGGTTCTTTACGTGGCGGAAGACGCTCATATCCAGGTATTCCCTGTGTTCGTCGTCCCCCATGACGCCCGCCATACGCTCGATGTCCTCAGTGGTCTCTTCCTCGATGATCTCCATGATATCGTCGAAGGTGATGATGCCCACCAGCCGGTGCTCGTTGTCCACCACCGGGATCGCCAGAAAGCCGTACTTCTTGAAGGCCTCGGCGACCTCCTCCTGGTCATCCATAACGTTCAGATAGACGTAATCGGTCTCCATCAGATCCCCGATCAGCATATCGTCATCGGCGATGACCAGCGCACGCAGGGAAACAACACCTTCCAGCTTCCGTCCGGCGTGCTTGACATAACACGTATATACGGTCTCGCTGTCCATACCCTCTTTCTTGATGTAGGCCATGGCCTCGCCCACCGTCATCGTGTCCTGCAGACTGATGTATTCCGGCGTCATCAGCGAGCCCGCGCAGTCATCCGGGTAGTTCAGAAACTCGTTGATCAGCTTCCGCTCCTCCCGGGGCGTTTTCTCGAGGATCTTATCGACGATGTTGGCCGGCAGCTCCTCGAGCACGTCGATCTTATCGTCAAAATCCAGTTCCTTCATGATGTAGGAGATCTCGCGGTCGGTGATCGTCTGCACGATGTTCACCTGATCGTCTCCCGGCAGATAGGAGAACACATCCACCGAAACGTCCTTCGGGAGCATCCGGAAAATGATGACCACTTTCTCGATGCCCAGATCCTCCAGTACATCCTCCAGCATCTCAGCGATATCGACCGCATTGTAGTTCAGCAGAAGATCCCGGGCTTTGAAATACGCGCTGGTCTCCAGAAACGCGATGACCTTGCCCAGGTCCCGTTCGAACTGCTGGTTTTTCGTGTCCATATCCATGGTTTCAATTTCAGGCACGATACCGCCTCCTTTCTCTGTGTATTTTATGCAAAGGCTGGGTTGACTGAGTTGGGAGTGCTGCCCAAATCTCTGATTTGGCGCGCCCTATCCCAGCAGCGCCTGCCCAGCCGCCTCGATGGCCGCCAGCTTCGCGTCGGCCTCCTCCAGGGAATCCCCCGCGGCCATCATGTAGAACTTGATCTTCGGCTCCGTTCCCGAAGGCCGGATGATCGCCGTGCAGCGGTCCGCCAGATCGTAGAACAGCACGTTGGCCTTCGGAAGGCCCGTGGGCTGCGTCTTCCCGCTGGCAAGATCCGTCACGAGTCCGCTGTCAAAATCCCGGATCCGCTCCACCTTCGCCCCGATGGCCTCCGGCGCCTTCTCCCGCAGAGATTCCATGATCGCCTGCATCTTCGCCTGGCCGTCCAGACCCTCAAACACAAAGGAGACGACCTTCTCCCGGTAATAACCGTAGGTCTCATACAGCTCGTTCATCGCATCCATCAGCGTCTTGCCCTGCAGATGATAGTAGCAGGCCATCTCCGAGATCAGCATGGAAGCGACCACCGCGTCCTTATCCCGGGCATAGGAGCCGGAAAGATACCCGTTGCTCTCTTCAAATCCGAACAGGAAGGTATGGCCCCCGTTCTCCTCGAATTCCTTGATCTTCTCGCCGATGTACTTGAATCCGGTCAAAACGTTCATCAGCTCCACGCCCTGCACCTCGCAGATCCGGTCCGCCATGGTGGTGGACACCACGCTCTTAACTGCGACCGCATCCTCCGCCAGCGTCCCCTGCTCTCTTCTCGCCCGGATCAGATAGTCCAGCAGCAGCACGCCGATCTGATTTCCCGTCAGGGTCCGGTACTCCTCGCCGTCCCGCACCACGATGCCGCAGCGGTCGCCGTCCGGATCCGTTCCGATGATCAGATCCACACCGTGTTTCTGCGCCAGCGCCACCGCCAGATCGAAGCCCTCCCGATATTCCGGGTTCGGGGACTTGACCGTCGGGAAATCCCCGTCGATGACCATCTGCTCCGGCACGGTGATCACGTGCTTCATTCCCAGCCGGTCCAGCACCTCCGGCACCAGGATGTACCCGGTTCCGTGGAAGGGCGTATAGACGATCTTCAGCTCGTCCGCCGCCTTCTCCACATAGGTTCCGCCCACCGACTGCTCCAGCACCCGGTGCATGTATTTCTCGTCCATAGCCTCGCCCATCAGCACGATCCGTCCGTCGTCCACGGCCGCCTGATAGTCCATGGTCTTCACATCCTCAAACAAATCGATCCGGTTCATCACATCCGACACCCGCTGGGCCTGCTCCGGCGCCATCTGCGCCCCGTCGGACCAGTAGGCCTTGTAACCGTTGTATTCCTTCGTGTTGTGGCTGGCGGTGATGTTGATGCCGGCGATGGATCCCGTCTCCCGCAGAGCGAAGGACAGCTCCGGCGTCGGCCGCAGGGATTCAAACAGGTAGACCCGGATCCCGTTCGCCGCCAGCACACAGGCCGATTCCCGCGCAAAGGCTGGAGAATTGTTTCTGGAATCATAGGCGATGGTCACCGACGCGGCAATATCATCCGTGGTGGCGATGTACCCGCCGCCGGATTCCTCGATGATCAGCTCCGCCAGTCCCTGGGTCGCCAGCCGGACCATGGTTACGTTCATTCCGTTCAGTCCCTGCCGCATGATCCCCCGCAGGCCCGCCGTACCGAAGCTGAGCATCTTCGTGAACCGCTCACGGATCTCTGTCTCGTTATCTTCTATCGCGGACAGCTCAGCCTTTGCATCATCGGATAACGCCGGGGATGCCGCCCACTTCTCGTATTCCAACCTGTAATCATGTTCACTCATCTTCTGTATCTCCTTCGCAAAAACGGCAGAAACGGCTCATAACTATAGACTATTTTATTTTAGTCTTTTTTTGGAATGTTTTCAATCATTAACTGTGATGCGTAAATGCATATTTTTATTCTGTGAAATGACAAGAATATACCCGTTTTACCGCAGGAATGGACGGTTTTGGGGGGTGCTCCCCATTGACTAAAAAATATCAAAGTGCTATTATAAGGGCACAAGGCATTAACAACTTGAATCTATTATTTAAGGTAAAGGAGAAACGTAAATGTCAAACTATGTAGAAAGAGTTATCGAGCTGTGCAAAGCTAAGAACCCTGGCGAAGTAGAGTTTCACCAGACTGTTGAAGAAGTACTGACTTCCCTGAAGCCGGTCATCGAGCAGCACCCGGAATACGAAGAGGCTGCTCTTCTCGAAAGACTGACCGAGCCTGAGAGAGGCGTTACCTTCAGAGTCGTATGGGTTGACGATGCTGGTAAAGTCCAGGTCAACAAGGGCTACAGATATCAGTTCAACAGCGCAATCGGACCTTACAAAGGCGGCCTGAGATTTGCAGCGAACGTTTATCCCGGAATCATCAAGTTCCTGGGCTTCGAGCAGATCTTCAAGACCTCCCTGACCGGTCTGCCAATCGGCGGCGGCAAGGGCGGTGCGGACTTCGATCCGAACGGCAAATCCGATGCGGAAGTTATGAGATTCTGCCAGGCGTTCATGACCGAGCTGTACAGACACATTGGACCGAACACCGACGTTCCGGCTGGCGACCTGGGTGTTGGCGGCAGAGAGATCGGCTACCTGTTCGGACAGTATAAGAGAATCGTTGACAGATATGAAGGCACACTGACCGGCAAGGGCCTGTCCTATGGCGGCCTGCTGGGAAGAGCGGAAGCTACCGGTTTCGGTATCGTATGGTATGCTGAGGAAATGCTGAAGGCAAACGGTGAAGACTTCACAGGCAAGACCGTTGCTATCTCCGGTTTCGGTAATGTAGCATGGGGCGCTGCCATGAAGCTGAAGGAACTGGGCGCTAAGTGCGTTACCATCTCCGGCCCGGACGGCTACATCTACGATCCGGAAGGTCTGAACACAGACGAGAAGATCGCTTACCTGCTCGAGCTGAGAGGCTCCGGCAAGAACATCTGCGAGCCTTATGCTGAGAAGTTCGCTGGTGCGAAGTTCTACAAGGGCAAGAAGCCCTGGGGCGTCCAGCAGGATGAAGGCATCAAGGTTGACATGTTCATCCCCTGCGCTATGCAGAACGACGTTCACATGGAGCACGCGAAGCAGATCGTCGAAGGCGGCTGCAAGTTCTACTGTGAAGGCGCGAACATGCCGACAACCAACGATGCTCTCGAGTACCTCATCGAGAACGAAACAGCAGTAGGTTCCGCGAAGGCTGCGAACGCCGGCGGCGTTGCCTGCTCCTGCATCGAGATGGGTCAGAATGCGGGCCACACCGTATTCCAGGCTGAGGACGTTTACGAACAGCTGCACACCATCATGAAGAACATCTACAAGAACAGCGCTGCTGCTGCTGAGAAGTACTTCGGCAACAAGAACCTGCTGGTCCAGGGTGGAAACATCGCTGGTTTCGAGAAGGTTGCTGCTGCAATGATGGAACAGGGTCTTGTATAAGTCGTCTGACGAATCCAATGAACTCAACCACGAACCCCCGCGAAAGCGGGGGTTTTTTTTTAAGAAAAACCCCCCGCTTTTGCGGAGGGTTCTCATTTCAAATCTCATCGATGAAATTTGATGAACGTTCGTGTGAATGGAAGCCCCATTGCACGGGACGTTCAGTGTGCTAAGATCTCGAATTAATAGAACTTGATGTTCTTAGACTTGATACCAGCCTTGATGAACTGCTTCTTCAGCTTCTTGTAGTTCTTATTCTTCTTGCTGATCTTAACCTTGATCTTCTTGATCTGGCTCTTCTTCAGGCCCTTGAAAGCCTTCTTGTCGACCTTCTTCAGGTTGATGCCCTTCACGTTGATCTTCTTCAGCTTCTTCGCATTCTTGAATGCGCCAGCCTTGATCTCAGTGATCTTGTAGGTTACGCCATTCGCAGTCAGAGTGCTCGGAACTGCCTTGGTCTTGATGCTCTTCTTGATGACCTTGACCAGTGCAGCAGTCGACTTAGTCGTGGTCTTATACTCGCCACTGACCTTGCCAGGTGCGGTACCGTTGACCGGAGAACCTGTCGCTGCGAATGTCGCGGAGAAGGAGAACACCAGCATGCATGTTGCAGCCAGTACGATCGCCAGAACTCTCTTGAATCCTTTGTTGCCCATTGGTTATTTCACCTCCTTTCGGTCTAGAATGTTGATTATAGCAACTCGGCGGAATCCCCGTCTGAGCAACTAACGTCATTATACCTCAATATATAGTGCTTTTCAATGGTTAACCCTCAGAATAATACTTGTCATTATAGTAATATTTTTTACCATAATATTTGTGATAGTAACCACTTCCGCTTCCGCCGACCCGGTTCAGAACAATGCCCAGAAGCTGGCAGCCAGCTCTTTCGATCTGCTGAATCGATCGGCGCACGATGGTACGGGATGTAACTCCGCCCCTTACGCATAAGAGAGCTCCGTCACATGCATTTCCAATCAGTTCGCCGTCAGAAACCAGCCCAAGAGGCGGCACATCTACAAAAACGTACCGGTAATGCTCTTCCATGTACCTCATCATCTCGCTGAATTTACGGCTTTCCAACAGCATCGATGGATTTACAATATTGTCGACATTCGGCAAAATGTCACCGAATTCGAGATTGGTGTGGAGTATCATGTCTTCAATATTATCATTTCCGGACAGGAAATGAGACGTTCCTCTGAGTTCTTTACCGTCTTCTCTCTCCAGTTGATACTTGACCAGCATGGTAGATTTCCGCATATCCAGATCTACCAGAATCGAACGTTCACCGCTGACTGCCATCTGTTTCCACAAATTCAACGCCACAAAGGATTTCCCTTCGTTTGGCTCGGAACTGACGACCATGATCTTCTTGACATCTCCCCCGAGAAAGCTGATATTGATCCTCAGGCGATTGACTGCTTCCTCCATAGAATACGGGAGCACCGGTTCCAATCCGAACTTAAGGTAATTGGGCCGGCCGGCAATCTTCTCCGGCTCTTCGATCTTACTCAAATCAGAAGTGTCAGAAGTCTGTTCTGATAATGCGTTCTCTTCCTGCGTGTCCGTCTTCGATGTTTCGGAAATCTCCTGCTCTGCTTCGTCTGAGTTCTCCTTCTCCATCGGGATCACTTCCGGACTTGCAGCCTTCGTATCCTCTGCGCGTTTTTCCTCTGGTTCCGCTTTCTTATCTGTGTTTCTGACCTCTACTGTCTCAGGCGCAGCCGGTTCAACAACCTCGACAAGATCCTCGTCTCCAAGACGCTGTCTCAATTCCTTTATCGCTTCATGAATCGAGTGATCATCCGCAGCATCGACCGGTTCCTGCAAAGCAGCATCTTCAATGACAGCTTCTTCCTTGGCTGGTTTAACCGCTTCGAGAGGCTCGAGGCTTTCAAAATCGATATCTATATCTCTAAACGTATTTTTTTCCATTCTTTTTTCTGCCCTTTCCGAAACGCCGGCTGCGATAGGCTTTATCCGATTCAGCACTCTGCAGACCTTCAATCTTACCCTCCGGGATTACTGTCAGAGGCATAATGCCGAAATGTTTCTCAACGTCTTCTGCTGACTGCAGTGTGTCATCCATCAGATACATTATGGTCAGTATCGCAAGCGTCAGCAGCAACATAAGCAAGGCGCCGATCATCACATTTTTTGTCAATGACGGTGAGCTTTTCTCTGTGGGTAATATGGCATCCTCAGCAATGTTTGGCTTTGGTGCGTCCATCAGATTTGGCAGCGTCTCTTCTGCCTTCACTGCCAGATCATTAGCAATTCGCATAGCCTCTTCCGGATCCGGGCTGGTTACAGCAATCTTAATGATTCTTGTATCCGACACCACCGTCAGGCTCAGCATATTCAAAAGTTCTTCGTAATCGTAATCCAGATTCTCCATCCGGATCACGCTGTCAATAATCGGACGTGTCTTGATCAGTTCGATATAATCCTGAGAAAGGGATTCTCCGATGTTCAGATCCGTCAGGTCAACCACCGAACCGCTGGAGGAAGAGACCATGTACATCGTTGAAGTGGCGGTATATTTGGGCGTGATCAAAAACTGAGTGCAAAGCCCCGCCAGAAGCGCGCCTACAATAAACGCGGCAATAATCCATTTGATCTTCGATCGATAGTAATAGAACAGGTCCAGCAGATCAATTTCGATCTCATCCCGCTCGGTCTCATTTGTATTGATTTCAGGTATCTGACTCATTCATCTTCTCCCGTATCTTCATATGTTATGTGATCTTCATCAATCCCGCAAAGCTTAACCATCGCTTCTGCAATGGAGGCTTCGTCAGCGTAAAACTCCTCGTGCTCCTGCCCATCCTTCAGGGTCGTTCCGATTTTTGTCTCGCCATCAATGGTCAGGATCCCCAGATCTTCTCCCTTATAGATCTGATTTGTAATAACTGATAACCGGTTCCGCTGAATGTTTGTCACGGCTTCATCCTGCAGTTCTTCGAACAGATCATTAATAAAGGAATTATCATGGTTCATCTTCTCTCGTGCCTGTTTCTTAAACTGATTCATGAACCGCATCTGCCGCTGCATTCGGGCTTCATTCGTTCCGTCGCCTACCTGCATCCGTCCCCTGACGTAGATCTCAGCCTGCGAATCGCTGAGTGTCAGGGTACGCCCTTTCACCATCATCGGATCCGCGTCCGAAAAATCCTCGTCCAGAGTAATTTCAACACCGTCAACCGCTTGATTCAGGACGCCGACCTGGCTCATATGGATGGAATAGTAACCATCAATCGGCATCTCACCCAGCAGTGTGCTCACACAGTATACGGTATTATTGCAGCCGTGTTCCGGCGCACCTCCATACCAATGGGCCGTGCATATCTGTTCGAAGCTTTCTCCCTCGCCATTGCCATCCGTGTCCATCGTAGGTACATCGAGCATGGTGTTTCGATTGATCTGAAGATAACCGTGCGTGTTGTCCGTTCGATCCATAACGAACAGCAGCAGGAAGTCTGCCATCTGTCCGCGATATTCCTTCGTTCCCTCTGCCTCGACATTGCCGCTGTCATCCGTGCCGATCAGCAGATAGCTTTCAATATTATGAGTTATCTGATACTCAGCACCATTCAGGTAAAGATTATTCTCATCCTCGATCGGATCATAATCGGCATCCTCCGCATCGAACAAGCCGTTCTCCAACAGATGCAGAGCTGCACCGAAAGCCGCGATCACGGCAACCGCGATGATAATCCAGAGTATGACTTTCTTATTGCTATGACGTTTCATCATCCTGCTCCAGCATCATCTCAGTTGCCCCCTTCAGAAGCTCCCGAGCTATTTGATCGATCCGTTCCAGCACACCGTCTCCCAGCTTTTTGGCGATGACCCGCCGGGCCTCTTCCAGATTTGGCACTCGGCTGCTCAGGTTATGGCAGTCACTTCCCAGCAGCGCCCGCTCATGCTCCCTCAAAAGCTGGAGACACATCCTGCGCCGCCTGCGGTCTTTAATAAAGCTGCCTCCATTCATCTGGATCGTCAGGGGCAGATCCATCACCTGCCGCCAGATCCGCTGATCCTTCTGAAACTGGGGATACCGCTCCACATGAGCCAGCACCACCTGCAGCTTCTGCCGGCTGATAACCTCCCGGACTTCCCGAAGCACATCCTCCGTCCACTGCACGAAGGGCATCTCGATAAGAATTACATCCGTGCCCTCAATGCACAGCGAGCGCAGCTTCTCTGCCCGTCCCATGCCGGGGAAGAAGTAGACCTCCGCTCCCACGCAAAGGCTGGGCCGTCCCACTGCTGTTATTTTTGAATCGTCCAGCACCGATTGCAGCGCTCTCTGACGACGTTTCAGGAACTCTTCCACAGAAAAACGGTCAGCATAAAAATGAGGAGTCGCAATAACGCAATCCACATTCTGCTGACTTTCTTCCTGAAGCAGTCCCCGGGTCTCGGTCAGATCCCGGCTGCCGTCATCTATGCCTGGTAATACATGTGTATGAAAATCTACTATGTGCTCCGCACGCTCGACAATCATGTCCTTATTATACACAGTTATTGTATGCTTGTCACGAACTATTTGCAGGAAATCTGCCAATTCCACGCATCCTCGCACATCTGCCGGATATCCCGCTCCGCCTTCCAGCCGAGCAGCTGCTGCGCCTTCGCGGTATCGGCATAGCAGACGGCGATATCCCCTGCCCTGCGGCCCGTGATCTCATATGGCACCGCGACTCCGGTGGCCTCTTCGAAGGCCTTCACCAGCTCCAGCACGCTGCAGCCTTTGCCCGTCCCCAGATTGAACACCTCACATCCGGTATGGCCTTCGCTGTAATTCAGCGCTGCCACATGCCCCTTCGCCAGATCGACGACGTGGATATAGTCCCGGACACCGGTCCCGTCCGGGGTGGGATAATCGTTTCCAAACACGTTCAGATGGGGACGGATGCCGCCGGCCACCTGCGTGATGTAGGGCATCAGATTGTTGGGTATGCCATTCGGCTTTTCGCCGATCAGAGCCGTAGGATGGGCGCCGATGGGATTGAAATACCGCAGCAGCACCACCGAAAACTCCGGATCCGCCGCGCAGGCATCCTGCAGGATCTGTTCGATCATCAGTTTGGTCCAGCCGTAAGGATTGGTGCACCCCAAAGGCCCGCTGGTCTCGGTATACGGCACCTCTTCGCAAAGGCTGTAGACCGTCGCTGAAGAGCTGAAGATAAAGGTCTTCACTCCCCTCTCGCGCATGGCGTGCAGCACGGTCAGGGCTGTATTCAGATTATTGTCGTAGTATTCGAGGGGCTTCTCTACCGATTCCCCCACGGCCTTAAAGCCGGCGAAGTGGATCACCGCCTCAATGTCTTCCTCCGCAAACAGCTGGTCCACGGCCTTCCGGTCCGTCACATTGATCGGATAAAAAGCCGGGTGGCTGCCTGTGATCTGCCGGATCCGGTCGATCACCGATGCCTCACTGTTGGACAGATCGTCCGCGATGACCACCTGGCGGCCTGTCTCCATCAGCTCTACCGCTGTATGCGATCCTATGAAACCGGCTCCGCCGGTGAGTAAAATGCTTCCCATGTCTTCCTCCCTGGTCATGCTGTTATCTCATAAGGTATGAAAATACCAGATACGCGGTCTTCAGCTCGTCGTGCCGGATCCAGCCGTTCTCGCCGATGCGCATGATGTCATCGGTAATGACCTCCACGCCCAGCTGCTCCACGGCGTACCGGTCCAGATCGACGACCGACTTGTTTTCGTTTCGAAACAGTCCCGCGATGTTACGGTCCACGTCCCCTTCATTGGCGATGACCACATCCACCTTCCTCTTCCCCAGATACTGGTTCAGCGCAGCGATGTGATCGCTGACCGTATACCCGTCCGTCTCCCCGGGCTGTGTTCCCAGATTGGAGATGTACATGATGGGAGCATCCGCCTGCTCCAGCGCCCGCTGGATGTCCGGGATAATCAGGTGGGGCAGCGTGCTCGTATAGAGACTTCCGGGACTCAGAATGATCAGATCCGCCTCCGCGATCTTCGCCGGGATCTCCGGGTTGATCTCCACCGGATGGTCGTAGGTCAGCCGCTCGATGTGCTCCACGTTCCGGCTCACCTCGCTTTCGCCGAAGTACTCTCCAGCCTTTCCATGACCCACCAGATCCACGTTCTCCTCGGTGATCGGGAGCACCGTGCCTTTGACCTGCAAAAGCTGGCTCATGTACTTGGCCGCTTCGGTCAGGTTTCCCTTCAGATCGATCAGCGCCGCCAGCAGAACATTGCGCACGGGGTGATTTTTGAGGGACCCTTCTTTGTTGAACCGGTACCGGAGCAGCTTGACGAAATCGTCGTCCACATTGGCCATGGCCAGGAGCACCTTCCCCAGATCTCCCACCGCCGGAATATCCAGCTCCTCCCGCAGAACTCCGGTGGAACTGCCGTCGTCACTGACCGCAATCACCGCGGTCACGTCCATCGGGAACAGCTTCAGTCCGTTCAAAATACAGGAAAGACCTGTCCCTCCTCCAAAAATAACTATCTTCTTCATCGTTTCTCCTCCGGTTCCTCCGGTGAATTTCCAAGCCGCCTCGGTTTCCTGACCTCCGGCTGCTTCGCTGTTTTTTTCTTTGGTTTATTCTTGTGATCCTTCTCGGTTGGCACAGCCTCCTCCGGCTTCGGCGGAGCTTCCTTCGCCGCTTTCCTGTTGATCCTTCTCTGCTGGATCGCCCCTTTGATAAATCCGACGATCATACTGGCAAAGGCAAAGGCCAAAACGAACAGAATCACCCACTTGATTGATCCACCCATAACTTATTCTCCTGTATTCTCAAAATCACGGCGACCCGCCTGACCGATCACTTCACCTTGACTTTTTTCGCTGTAGTCCATTTCGAGAAGAAGTCCGTACCATTCACCGTCTTATAGGTCCTCACCCGGACATAGTACTGCTTTTTGCTCTTTAGTTTCTTGATCTTCTTCGCAGTCTTACGATTGTCTGCGATGCGAACGATCCTGGCGGACCTGAAATTCTTTTTCAGGCTGTACTGGATCTCGTAGCCGGATGTCTGCACCGCCTGCTTCTTCCACTTGACAGTCATGGCTCTTTTCGCCTTCCTGACAGACTTCAGACTGGTCGGCTTCGGATTGATCTTGAAGGTCTTACGAACGGTTCCGGTATAGCGTCCGATCCCGGTGATGATCATAACCGCCCTGCCCACGTTCACATTGTTTTCGTAGGTCAGCCTGTAATCAACGCCTTCTTCCAGCCAATCAGTCTCCGTATAGATGTCCGGTTTCTGTGTCTGCGGCTTTCCGGTATATACCTTCGAATAGACCTCATAGATCTCCAGCACATTCTTCCCGGAGATATCAATCACATCCTCCGACGGCTCCGGTTCCCAACCTTCCGGCAGTTCCTTCCTCTGATTCTCAAACTCTGCTTTTTCGAATTCCGCCACTAACCAGTCGCCTTCAGCCTTTGCCTTCGCGATCTCCTTCCTCCCGTGCTTTGGATTATATATACATGGTGCCCAGGCTTTGCATTCCTTACTGTCTTCCGACCATGTGTAGGTCGGGGTACCGAACATGTGCTGAGCCGTATAACTCATGCCGCAGTCCTTCGCGTACTGGATGGCCGGCGCCGTGCAGATGGCGCAGAACCTGGTTTTATAAATATGCTTTCCGGAAAGGCCCGAGACGTATCCGCTCCAGAACACGTTCTCTCCGAATTCTGTGACGCCGGACGGGACCTGAACAGACGTCAGAGCATCGCACCTGTAAAAGGCCTGATTGTCAATCCTGACCAGACTTTCAGGCAAATGCAGATCAGTCAATTTATCAAATTGGGAGAAAGCAGATCTTCCGATCGAAGTGATCCCCTCGCCGATGATGATCCCGGTGGTATCCGGCTGGATGTATTTCCAGGAATTATCCGAAAGAAAGTAGAAACTGCCCGTGCCGGTGGAGGAAAGGAGCGTTTTATATATCGCTGTGCTCTTCGTTGATATCTCGCCGGTTCCTTCGAAACTCAGCACCCCATCCTGAAAGTTCCATGAAATGTTCTCTCCTCCGATTCGGTGTGTTTTCTTGCTGAATGCGCCAGACTTTGCATCGATCCCGTAGAAGTCCAGGGTGTTGAAGGAAGACGCGAAGTAGACGATCTTGCCGCCGGCCACGATGGGGCTGCAGTCGGCCAGACTCGCCCGCTGTGTGAACTCATCGGTCACCGGCTGGCCATTCCCGTCAACGAAGAGATAATGGATGGTCCAGTGGGACAGAGGATCCGCAGGATCTCCCAGGGCCGCTCCGCCGTCCTGAGCTTCCTGAGATTCCGCTTCTTCCCAGCAGACCAGAAAGCGGTCATAGCCCGCCTTGGTGAGGTGCAGCCCGGTAAAGGCTTTGCCGCCGCCCGTATAGTCTGTGAGCCAGACGACCCTGGTCGCCGACTTAGTCATAGCATCCCGGGGCGTGACGGTCAGATAGATGTTGTGCGGCGTTTCTTTTGTGACGCTGTCGTAGCCGGACTGGTCGATGGATGTGCCGACACACAGCACATTGCTGTCCGATACGGCAAGGCCGTTCACGCTGGCATAGCATTCGACCGCCGAGGAATCGGTACGCTTGCCGCCGTAGTCCAGAACGGAACAATAGCCCGTTCTCTCCAAAGTCCGGGAATCGTATTCTTTCAGCTGGGTGCGCCGGTTGCCTTCACTCAGCTCCAGCAGGTAAAGGTCGTTTCCATCCTGGTCCAGGAACTGGGCGAAGGAATGATACAGATCCGACTTGACGATGGAACCTGTCATAGAGCCGGTATCCACCGAGATGAGCAGAAGCCCCTGATGGCCCTGGCCGACGTTGGAGTCGACGTATCCCTCGTGACCGGTGGCGATAAACAATGTGTCCCCGATCTCGGTCATGCTCACCGTTGACGCATCGAAAGGATATCTTACCTGGGCTCCGAACATAGACGGATCCGCTGTAATGGATGCCGCAGCGATCCGGTTCCAGTTCTGATCGTATTTGATCACCCGGATGAACTCCGCTGCATCATCCTCATCCTCGTTGTTCTGTCCCTCGACGAGGTAGTACGCGTCCGTCCCGGCATAAAAACCGCCCCAAATGGGCAGCTCCAAAGCCAGGGTCCCGCCGCTGATATAATCCATCTGATCATCGTAGTATTCCACAACGATCTCCGGGTCATCATAAGCGACCCTCATGTATCCGTCTGCTGTCCGGGTCAGATAGGACTCCGCGATCCTCTTGGCCCGGGCGTTGTCCACCGGCCGGGGCATCGTCCGCTCCGCCGGTGTCAGCGCGGATCCTTCTCCTGCCGCAAAAGCTGGCGAAGCGCTGATACAACACGCTCCTATCACTAAAACTACTGCCAATAACGCAACGATCTTCTTCATGCTGCCTGCCTCCTGTCATAGTATGTCGCTATTGGTTATACACCTTGGATGTATCAGGTGTTACAATCGTGGGTCTAAGGGAAATCCTTTCAATTCATTAAAACTATGAGTTTTCATGTGTACTATTATCCTGCAGCACCGGTGGTAACTGTTCAGCAATTTTCCGTACATTACCTTCGGATCTGTAGTATGCCGGAAGACTCATCTTCCCATATTGAAAAATTGTATTCCGAGTCATATCGGTCAGGTACGAAGTATAGAAGGATTCCCAACTCATATACTGTTTACTGTCTGCAAACAGATAGGTTTCTCCCAGAACACTCTTCGGAACATCAAACAATCCTGCGCTCAGCACGAGATACTCAAACGACTCTGGAGCATATAACGCACATTTAATATGATTACTTTTGATGTAACGCATCACTTTGCCAATTTCAGATCCAAAGGCTGCACCATCCACAATGATCAACATCGTTTTTCGCTGCTCTTTGCGGATCATATCCTGCACCCGTGCTTTGCCGTGTGACGAGATGCATTTTTTCGGAAACAAAAGGTTGAAATAGTCAAACCCGGAATTTGAATCCTCGGTGATAACAGTCTCCGGCTCCGTTCCATCCTTGATGTCAAAATGGTATAACCGGTACATTTCGTTATAGACCCGACGATACTTTTTGTATTTCTGAGAATCTGTTACATTCCGCAGACCATATATTTCCTCAACACTATACGGGAGCTGTCCCAGGTCATCTCGTGTAACAATCACATAATAATTATCGGATCCCTTCACTAATTCGGCAAATCGACCCGACTTCAGGAACGTCGCTGTCTCATCAATAAACACGATTGTGCCGCTCAGTGCCTGCATCCTTAATTCCCAATCAATCGATGTCAAAACCGTGCATTTAGCATCACATCTCAGCGTGATTCCAGAGGATGCTCCGTTTGCCTCATACTCTTGAATTAACCGAATCAATTCGGTCTTCCCTGTCGCACTGTTTCCTTGTAAGATGGTGATGTTTCTCTTTACCGTCAGGAAATAATGAATCCTGTTATTGTAAACTTCTATCTCGTATCTGCCAATCATGTTTTCCCCAATCTATATTAAATGATGCTCCAACACCAACTCGTTCAGCTCTTTCATAGAGGAAACCTTTTTGCCCAGATTTTCGATCTCAATATCCAGTTCCTCATTCCCGAAATCCATCAGATATCCCAAACGAATCGTCAAATCCTTGTCCCTCGCGATCTTCAATATCCATGGTGCACAATTATCACCACATGCAGACGCATTGAACACATGCTCCGAGTCAAACGCCATCAAAATCAGTGTCTTGACGCCACCGGACAAACGTTCCGCCGGAATCGCCCCGAGAAATGGACTGTCAATCAACCTCGGTCCAACCACATCTGATCCATCGATGTCCTTGATCATCTCCTTGGATAATGGTGCCGTTATCCAATCATCCTCATAACTGTTATTAAAATAAATGTCCGGATTGAATATGTATCTCTCTGAATTCAAATCACCATAATGTATTTTTAACATTGGTTCACCTCTTTTCTATGTAAGATCCGTCTTTATGCAAAGGCTGAGATCTCACCCTTTTCCCTCTCCGAGAAGTTGAACTCCGGCATCCGCCCTTTCGCAGCATCACTTGGCGCCTGTCAAGTGGATTTCGCCGCATATGCTCGTAGTTGACCATCACATGTTTCCGCTGTTAGCGTCGGGTGAATTTAGCCACCCAGAGTCGGGTTAATTCGACCAATATTGTTGATGCCCGCATGAGCGGGCCGCTCATGGCTCGATTTGCATGTCCATGAACTGCTCGGTATACTGTCCATAGAACAAACGAAAGGACGGTCTCAGAGAACCGCGTTTGTTCTTGGCGGACCAGACCAGCTCTCTGA
>JAFUCA010000023.1 GCA_017459895.1 Bacillota bacterium
AACTGATAAATTCTATTCTAATAATAGGATTATCTTATATTTGAATGTAAAAAAAAGAACAGCCCCTGAAACGTGTCGTTGCAAGGGCTGCCCCGCAGGGTCATAAGACTTTCTTATGATCGCTCAAAAATATCAAAAGTTTTTATTCTTCTGCTTCCGCGGTATCCGCGTCGTATACCAGCTCACCCTCAAACCAGGTCTTAGCCGGAGCCACGTTCTGGATGTCTTCGGTCTGCGCGTCCCTGACGTTCATGTTCAGCACCATAACGTCCGCGGACTTGCCTTCTTCGACGCTGCCGATCTCTTCATCCAGATTGATGGTCTTCGCGCCGTTCAGCGTGGATGCCGCCAGCACCTGATCCAGATTCAGCGCTTCATCCCACGGCTTCAGCGGTCCGATCAGCTGGACTTCTTCGTTGTCCTTCGGATCCTGGGACAGAGACTGATCCGTGCTGCGCTGGTACGCCGGATCATCCTCGTACCAGATGTCATAGATCTTCTGCGGCAGGACTCTGGTCATCGCGCTGTAGTACAGCCACCCCATATCCGGCTGCGTCACGACATAGTCGGAGTGGAAGGCGACATTGATGTCCTTCTTCTCCAGGCTTTGCATCGGATACTGGGTGTCCAGCTTTTCCTGGCTGCTCATCAGCGGCAGATAGACGCCCCAGTAATAGTCGTCCATGACCGCCCAGTACGGCGCTACGATCGCGGAAACGCCCAGTTCCTTCATTCTCTGCTGATCCTCTTCGGTGATGAACTGGCAGTGAGCGAAGCTGACCCGGTTCTCCGCCAGCTCCGGATGATTCTTCTCTGCCTTCTCCAGCTCATCCAGCGCGAAGGTCGCAGCCGCATCGCCGATCTGATGGATGTGGATGTTCAGACCCTTCTCCGCGCCGTATTCAAAGACCTGCTCCATCAGATCGCCCTTGCCGGCCCAGATGTTGTTGCTCTCGATGTCGCCGTCCTCCAGGACGCCGTCCGCGTACATGCCTTCACCCATGTAGGCGGTTCCCTGCTCCAGCACCTGGTCCGCCATGATCTTGATGGTGGTGATCTTGTAGTAATCGGTGGTGCTCAGGCCTTCGGATTTCTCCACCCAGCCGTCGATGTACTCTTTGCACTCATCCCAGCTGTCGAAGTCGTAGGGCTGTACCCAGAAGGATCCGCGCACCTTGCACTTCAGCTCGCCGGCCTGGGCCATTTCGGACATGGCAGTCCAGTAGTTTTCGGAGGTCTCCTCGCCCATGGTCAGGATGCCCGCATCGAAGGCGGAGGTGAATCCGAGTCCAGCCAGCCATTCCTGCTGCTCAGCGATGGCTTCCTTGCACTGCTCTACCGTGTAGACCGGTTTGATCTTATCGACGAGATTGCCGGCAGCTTCCTTCAGGTGGCCTGTCGGCTCCCCGTCCTTATCCACGACGATCCGTCCGCCGTTTTTCTTATAGTTATCGTTGTACTCCTTCGCGAAGGCCTTGTCACATCCGATGGCTTCCAGAGCCGCGGAGTTCACCCAGTAGGAATGTCCGTCCGCATCCTGCAGCATCATCGGCTTGTCCGGGCACACCTCGTCCAGCACGTCCTTCGTGGGGCTGCCGTTCTCAAATGCCGAAACCATCCAGCCGGCTCCGCAGTAGACTTCCAGATCGGGGTTCTCCTCAACGAATGCCTTGATGATCTCCTGCATCTCACCCACATCGATGATGTCCGCGAGGCTGATCTCGTACTTCGCCTGGATCGCCGTAGCGAAATGCATGTGAGCTTCGGTCATGGTCGGCATGATCGTGTTGCCGCCGGCATCGATGACCTGCGCATTGCCGTCGTCCATGGCCAGCGCGTCCTCATCGCTTCCGACGAAGGCGATCTTGCCGTCCTGCAGCACGACCGCCGTTGCACCTTCGGCATCGCCCTGGATCTGCTCGACCACTCCACCGGTGATGATGGTCATGGATGCTTCCTGTGCCTGCTCCTCATCGCCGCTGCCTGAGCTGCCGCAGCCCGTCAGCGAAAAGACCGCGATCAGGGACAGGATCAGCATCGGTGTCAGGAAACGGCACCAGCACTTCTTCGTTTTCTCCTTCATTGCTTTTCCTCCTGATTGTCCTAACTTATGATAATAACGAACGTTAACGAATACTTAATCGTTTCCGCTGCCCGCGTCTGCCTGGGGCAGAACATTATTGCAGCAGGGGCATGGTTTCCTCTGCCAGGGCCGGTAGGATCCGGTGGCCGCGGACAGATCGGTGCTCAGAAGATACCGGTCGTAACAGGCCGACGCTTCCTCCCCGGTCAGATACTGCAAAAGCTGGTCAGCCGCCTGCTCATCTGCCGTGCTCCCCTCTCCGCTGATCCGGGCGATCGGATAGAGCATGCTCCCGGTCAGATCGTACCCCAGTGCCTCCAGGATCCGAAGGGGCTTTTCATGGCCGCAGACATCGGACAGCCGTACGGCACCGCAGTCGCAGCTTCCGTCTTCGATTGCCTCGATGATATCCCCTGCCGTATCCATTTCCGAGACCGTTGGCCCGTTAAGAGCTGTTTCGATCTCAGCTGCGCTCACCTGCTCCGGGTCTGCCGCCGGATCCAGAGTTCCCAGGCGGATCAGCGCCAGCCGGCTCTTGTTTCCCAGCGGCGTACCAGCCTTTGCGATGGCAAAGTGCTTCGCCTTCGGAAGATCTGCCATGGTCTTCGCTGCCGTTTCGTCCGCCTTCAATGTGATGTAGACCAGCTGATCGTTAATCACATCCTGACGGCTGTCTTCCGCCAGAAGTCCCTCCTTCTCCAGAGCATCCATCGGGCTTTGGCTGTCGCTGAAAAACAGGTCGCATGGCTCGCCTGCCAGGATCCTCTCCTGCAGCTGCTGCGTACTTCCTGTGCTCAATGAGACCGTGATCTGGCCGTGCTCCGCTTCATAGCTCTCGCACAGTTCCTCCAGAGGAGCCCGCAGCGCATCAGCCGCGAACACATGGATCTCATTGGGATCAGCTTCTGTATTTGAGCTTTCTCCTCCGCCGCAGGATGCGCAGAGCAGGAGCACTGCCATGAGCGCCGCGGCGAACCACCGGGTCTTCGTCTTCTTCATACCTGATATTATATTACAGCAGCTCGGCGCCCTCCAGTGTGCAGTAGGATGTGCCGTCGGCTGTTTCATAGGTCCGGAACTCGCCGACTACGGTGATCTCCTCACCGTCGGCCGGGTATTCCGCCCCGTCCAATACGTATTCGATCCCCTGGGCGCAGCATGCCGTCGCGTCCTGGATGATGCAGGCGTAATAGGTCTCCTTCACCGCTTCATCGTAATAGGAGGCTGCCGCTCCGTTCATCTTGACGGTCTTGCCGATGTAATCCTCCGGTTCGTTGACCATGTTGAACACTTCCGAATAGACCATTGTTGAGGAAAGTGTCGTCAAATCCACATCCACCGGTCCGTCTGCTGCGCTCTTGCTGCCGCCGCAGCCTGCCAGCGTGATCAGCAGGATCACCGCCGCCAGGATTGTTGTTATTTTTCTCATCTCATACCCCTTCTTATTGCAGCGCTTCCTTCAGCACCGTCAGATTATTCCCCATAATGTCCAGATAGGAAGCTCCCGCCTGCACATCCCCTGCGGTCACGGCCTGCATCGAGTTCATAGCAAGGATCTTCTGATCCTTCGCTTTCGTGGTCCGTATCACGGTCTGGGCGATCTTCTGGTCGGAATTCTCAATGGTCATGACGCAGGAAAGCCCCAGTTCATCCATCTTCTTCGCCAGAAACTGGATCGTTTCGAAGCTGGCCTCGCTCTCCGCGGAGCAGCCGGTAAATGCGGCATAGTAATCCAGGCCGTATTCGTCCGTCAGATAGCGGAACGGGAACCGGTCCGCGAAGAGCAGCGTCTTCACCTTCGCCAGATCCGTCACGTCCTTATATTGATGGTCCAGTTCCTTCAGCTGCGCCTGGTAATCCTTCAGATTGCCTTCATAGACAGAAGCGTTGTCCGGATCGATCTCGGCGATTGCTTCCTCGATGGCGCCGCACAGGAGCGAGGCGTTTTGCAGAGACAGCCAGACGTGCTCATCCAGTTCCGGGCCTTCTTCGTCCCCGGCTTCATCACTTTCCTCTTCCGCTTCCATTCCTTCGATAACTTCTTCTTCCTTCGCCTGATCCCCGAGGATCTGCAGCAGATTGATGGAGCGGACATTCTCGTTGACCGACTCCGACAGTGCATCCTCGACCCACCGGTCGGATTCCCCTCCGACATAGATGAACAGATCGCAGGTGGCGATCTTCATCATATCTTCGGACGTTGGCTGGAAGCTGTGCAGATCCACGCCGGAATCCAGCAGCAGCGTAACCTCAGCCTTTGCAGGGTTGTCTCCCAGAATGTTCTGTACCCAGTCGTACTCCGGGAAGATGGTAGCGACGATCTGAATGTTGTCCGGATCTCCGGTATTCTGCGGCTGTCCGGCATCATCCGATCCGCAGGCAGAAAAAACCATTGCCAGGCAGGCGATGAGCAGAATTAAAATCAGTTTTCTTTTCATGATCGATATGACCTCCTTGTATCGGCTTACATCAACGAATCGTCAATAAAGCGGACACCTCAGTCATTCATCCGGGTTTTCCAAAGAATCGGCGTAGAAAACGAGAGAACCTTTGGATCATGGAGAATCGTCAGTGAAACGATCGCACAAACCAATGCTGCAGCCGCGGCAAAAGCAATACCATCACCAGCCGTCCGCAGCAGCGATTGATAGTTCTCGATATGAGCGCAGATCGGGCAATCCTCCCCGCTGCAGTCGTGCCAGGCCTCTGATGTTACATAAAAGGCAGCAAAAAACATCACCCCTGTGATCAGAACACAAACGAGGGCTGATGTGTACCTCCCGAAAAGATGATTGCCGCAATTGTTATTATTTAACATCTCGTTTCCTCTGGTTTATTACTCTATCACCGTGAAGTGACGTTGTCAAATGATTCCAGTTTACAATGAGATTTCAGACGCTCTGTCTGTTCCGGCGTGATACGTATCACCCGGCCGCCCGGCGGGTCGATTTCCTTATCTCCGTAGACCATCCAGACCGCATCCAGAGGCTTCTGCGGCATATCCGCTTCCCCGTCGGTGAAGACGATCCGGTTGTCCACCCGCAGGGAAAAGGCGTTCACCGCCGTGTCAAAATCGGTGCCGCCGCCCCCCTCGAAAGGCATGTTCTCGATGTCTTCCTCCGTCCGTATCTCATGAAATCCGTAGAACACCGTGTCAAAGCAGCCGGCCCATACTCTGGATTTCTGCAGCACGTTCTTTGCCTCCCGAAGAAAGGCGCGCAGCAGATCGTCATCCACCGACCAGCTGGTGTCCAGCACGATCTCCGTCTCCGGCATGGGACATTCCTCCAGGATCGGACGGACGATCCCATCCTCAAGAACCGCATGCTCCATGGACCAGTCCACTCCGTAATTCACCGTATCCCGCAGGATCATCCGCCAGTCCAGCACCGGGCCGGCACTGCCGATCTCCCCGATGTTTCGCGTGTCGGGGTTCACATCGTTTCCCGCCTGGGAAACCTTCTGGGAAACCAGCGCTTCCTCCGCTTTCTCTTCGGGATCTTCCTCCTGCCCCTCCCGCGGCAGATCCCGGTCCTGCGGATCTTCGAGCATTTCCTGTATCTTCTGCAGCTGCTCCAGCAGATCTTTTTCTTTTTCTTCCAGCTCCTGCTGCTCCTGCTCGGCAGCCTCCTCCCACATGCTGTGATCGTCCTCATCCTCGGAAGCTCCCTCGGATGAGCCGAAGGATCCCTCGCCGCCTTCTCCGCCGCCGGCGCCTTCCGGCCGCTGCATGTTTCCCTCGATCAGGTCCATGGCCAGCTTTTGCTCCAGCAGGATCTCGTAGTACTCCTCCGCGTCGTAATCGATGGCTTCCGGGAAATCCACCGCGTAGGGCGGAAGCGTCAGTCCGTCCCGCTTCAAAAGCTGGTTCACCACCGCATCCGTCGCCTTCTTCCAGAGGATCGGATCCTTGCCGCGGCTTCTGCGAACGTGCTGAAACGCGATGTGACAGACCTCATGGGCCAGCGCGAACACCTGGGCATCCAGGACCAGGCCGGTGAGCCATTCCGGATTATAATAGATGGTCTTCCCGTCCCCGGCCGTCGCTGCCACCCGGTCCGATTCCTCGTATTCCAAGCCGGCGATCACGCTGCCGAAAAAAGGATACCTGGTCCGCACCTTGCGGGCGAGGCCCTCCATATCAAAACTCATCGGGAACTCCTCAGGGTATCAAACACCGCCAGGAACTCCGCCCCCAGGTTCCGGACAAACCGGCGGACCGTCTCCAGCTGCTCTTCCTCCGCCTGGGACAGCCCCATGGTCGTCGCATAACGCTCCGAGGTGTTCAGTGCCCGGATCTCCTCTTCGGTATATTCTCCCTTCATGACCTTATCCAGGGTGATGACCGGCTGACTGCAGAACTGAACGAACTCGTCCGTGATCTCCTCACCGATCAGCGCCCGCAGCATCTCCGGCCGGCCCGTGGCATACAGCATCTTCGATGCCATCTCCCATTTTCTCGGATCGGCGTTGGGCCTTACCCCGTCGTACTTGCTGCGCAGACTCTCGCCCTTCTTATAGGCGATGAAGGAGTAGATCGCCGGATGGATCTGATGATCCCTGGCCCACTGCAGCCACTTCTCGGTGGTCGTCTCGATGTACACATGGGCAAACCGGTTGAAGAACGGCGCCGCGATCTGATTGGCCGCCAGAGAATCCTGCATATCGTTTCCCGCCGCCACCACCCGGGCGTTCGGCGGCAGCTTCCACAGGCCGTTGACCTCCCGGTCCAGCACGATGTTGAAGGCCATGCCCTGAATGCTGGGCAGCGCGTTGTTGATCTCATCGAAGAACACCACGTGGAACTTGTCCGGCTCCTGTTCGCACTTCGCCTTGACCTTCTTGTACCAGGTGGGCGGGATATCGATCATCTCGCCGGTGGACTGATTGTAGACGCTGCGGCCGTTCAGACTGTCCGGCGTCGCGTTTCTCAGGTAGATGATCTCGCAGGTCGGATCGATCTGCTTGACCCGGGCGCTCTTCCCCTCCGAGGAGGGTCCGTGCAGGAACACGGCGATATCGCTTTCGATGGCGCCGCGGATGATGTCTTCTTCGGTGACCTGTCCGAAGGTCAGACCGTAGGGATTGCGTTTTTTGGCTGTCTCTTTCATCTCTTCTTCGTATTGCTTTCGCTCTTCGGCGGTCATTTCCCGGATGCGGCTGGGGATGAGTCCCTCTGCAAAGGCTGTATTCAGGAAGTGACAGGCGGCTGTGTTCTCAAATACTCCGTCATAATAATTGCTGCTGGTAAATCCCGGCCCGCAGGTCACTACGGTCCGGCTGATCAGAAGCTGCGCCCCTTCATCATAGAGCCAGCGCACCGGCTCCACCCGCAGCCACAGGCAATCGTCCTTCTTATGGACTCTCCCGTCGGAAAGCAGCCGCAGCTTGGGCAGGGCATACACGAGCCGGATGTATTTGCCGCCCCGGAAGACGTATTCCTCGTGCTCGGCTTCGTACCATTTCCCCGTCTTTCGCAGGCTCCCGGCGGCGTACTCGCTCTCCAGCTGCCGCGCCGTTTCCCGGTCCGCCGCGTACTGGGGGTATTCTCCGAACCGGACTTCCGAAAATCCGCTGATGTCCTCCCGGATCTCCGCTGCTTCCAGCCGGGAAAGATCTTCGCAGCGCAGCACCGGGCGCATGCCCTCTCCCGCATTGGCGTAGGAGACCCTCCGCTCTCCGGCGGCGTTCACCACACACACGTCACCGCCGCCGGCCATAGACTGCAGCGCCCACCGGCCGGTCCTGCCCCGCTCCGAGGAGTCTCCTTCTGTATGCTCCCCTTCGCTGACATCCGCCCCCGAAAGGATCGCATAATCGGAGACCGCGCACCGGGCGCCGAGGCTTCGGATCACACGGACCGCTTCCTCTCCGAAAACCTGCTCCGCGGACAGCAGGCTGTATGATATCTCGTTCGCTGTGTTCATTCTTTCCGTCTGCTCCTGCTTTTCGTTTCCTTTTACAACACATGTATCATACCACAAAACCACCGGATTGACATCCGGTGGTTTTGCTGGTGTGGTATTAGAGGAATGACATCTGTCTTTTTATGCTTCGGTGAACAGCGGAGTGGAGTAGTACCGGTCACCGCTGTCCGGCAGCAGGGCCACGATGACCTTGCCCTTGTTCTCCGGCTTCTTCGCGTACTCGATGCCGGCGTGCAGAGCTGCGCCCGAGGAGATTCCGACGGAAATTCCCTCCTTCTTGGCCAGATACTTCGCCGCCTTGAAGGCGTCTTCGTTGGTCGCACGGAACACTTCGTCGTAAACCGCTGTGTTGAGAACATCCGGTACGAATCCGGCGCCGATTCCCTGAATCTTGTGAACGCCTGCCTTGCCTTCCGACAGGACCGGGGAATCGTCCGGCTCCAGAGCTACCACCTTCACCTCCGGATTCTGCTCCTTCAGATACTCGCCGGTGCCGGTGACCGTGCCGCCGGTGCCGACGCCGGAAATGAAGACATCGACTTTGCCATCGGTATCGTTCCAGATCTCCGGACCGGTGGTCGCCTTATGGATGGCCGGGTTGGCCGGGTTGACAAACTGTCCTGGAATGAATCCGCCGGGGATCTCATTGGCCAGTTCCTCAGCCTTTGCGATGGCGCCCTTCATGCCCTTCGCGCCTTCCGTCAGAACGATCTCTGCGCCGTAGGCCTTCAGAATGTTTCTTCTCTCGACGCTCATGGTCTCCGGCATAGTCAGGATCGCCCGATAGCCCTTGGCCGCGGCGATGGCCGCAAGACCGATTCCGGTGTTGCCGGAGGTCGGCTCAATGATAACGGAGCCTTCCTTTAACAGTCCCTTCTCCTCCGCGTCTTCGATCATGGATTTCGCGATTCTGTCCTTGACGCTGCCCGCCGGATTGAAGTACTCCAGCTTCAAAAGCAACGTCGCCTCCAGGTTCAGGTCCTTCTCAATATTGACCGCCTCTACCAGCGGTGTGTTTCCGATCAGATCCAGTGTTCCTTTATAGATATTTGCCATGGTTATGTACCTTCTTTCTTAATTCAAATTCTCCTGATTATTTGATTGCTGCGAATCCCTTCTCCAGGTCCGCAATGATATCGTCGATGTGCTCCGTTCCGATGGAGAGCCGGATCGTGCTCTGGGTGATCCCCTGATCCAGGAGTTCCTCTTCGGTCAGCTGCGAGTGGGTCGTCGTCGCCGGATGGATGACCAGGCTCTTGACGTCCGCTACATTGGCCAGCAGAGAGAAGATCTCCAGATGATCGATGAACTTCCATGCTTCATCCTTGCCGCCCTTGATCTCAAAGGTGAAGATCGATGCTCCGCCCTTCGGGAAGTACTTCTTGTACAGCTCGTTGTCCGGATGATCCGGCAGCGACGGATGATTTACCTTCTCCACCAGCGGATGGTTGCTCAGATATTCCACGACCTTTGCCGTGTTCTCCGCGTGGCGTTCCAGACGCAGGGACAGCGTTTCAACACCCTGCAGCAGCAGGAATGCGCTGAAGGGAGCCAGGGTCGCGCCTGTATCCCGCAGCAGGATCGCCCGGATGTAGGTTACGAAGGCTGCCGGACCGACCGCATCGTAGAAGGAGATCCCGTGATAACTCGGATTCGGATCTGCGATATGGGGATACTTGCCGCTGGCTTTCCAGTCGAACTTACCCGCTTCTACGATGACGCCGCCCAGCGTGGTGCCGTGTCCGCCGAGGAACTTGGTCGCAGAGTGTACAACGATGTCTGCGCCGTGTTCGATCGGTCGGATCAGATAAGGAGTCCCGAATGTATTGTCGATGACCAGCGGCAGACCGTGTTTGTGCGCGATCTCCGCAATCGCATCGATGTCCGGGATATCGCTGTTCGGATTGCCCAGTGTCTCAAGGAAGACGGCCCTTGTGTCATCCTGAATGGCCGCTTCTACTTCCGCCAGATCATGGGCGTCCACAAAGGAGGTCTTGATCCCGTACTGCGGTAATGTATGCTCCAGTAAATTGAATGTTCCTCCGTAAATTGTCTTCTGTGCCACGATATGACCGCCCCCTGCGGCCAGCGCCTCGATGGCATAGGTAATTGCTGCTGCGCCGGAAGCCAGCGCAAGTGCCGCGCTGCCTCCTTCAAGCGCCGCAACTCTCTCTTCCAGTACCCCCTGGGTAGAGTTGGTCAGACGACCGTAGATATTTCCCGCATCGGCCAGACCGAACCGGTCCGCCGCGTGCTGGCTGTTATGAAAAACGTAGGCTGTGGTCTGATAGATCGGTACCGCTCTCGCGTCGGTTGCCGGATCCGCCTGTTCCTGTCCCTTATGAATCTGTAATGTTTCAAATCTGTAATCGCTCATTCGTATGTTCTCCTTTTTTCTTATAAAAATACCCGGTAGCTTGCATGTTTTCTCCCGGGCAAATGACAGTCATCAGTCAGGCGGACCTTCCCGTCCGATCCTCAGCGCAGCTTTAACAGCCGAAGGCGTCCGTCATTCTACATGCCCGGGAGCAAAGCATTCGACAACAACACATCGTGTGATTGTTCTGATTGAATTTGCTTTTGCCCATCATCTCCGCCTCCTTCTTCTCGTATTTGTTCTCTGTTCGGAACGATGCTATATTAACACCACTTACCCACCATGTCAATAGGTTTTTAGAAATTATTTTATTTTTTCGAAATACGTCGGATGCAAAGGCTGGAGACACTTGATTTACCCACCTAACCTGCAGTATAATAGGTAATTGAACGAAAGGTGGTGAAAACATGATCTCAACGAAAGGACGTTACGCACTGCGGGTTATGATCGACCTGGCGGAGCATCGCAACGGCAGCTTCATTCCCCTGAAGGATATCGCCGCCCGGCAGGAGATCTCCAAGAAATACCTCGAAATCATCGTCAAGACCATGGTCGAAGGCGGCCTGATCACCGGACTCAGCGGCAAAGGCGGCGGATATCAGCTGTGCCGCGAGCCGGAGGAGTACACGGTGGGAGAGATTCTGGAACTGATGGAGGGGACCCTTTCTTCGGTCGCCTGTCTTGCGGATCCGGATTACATCTGTTCCAGGAAGAACATCTGTCAGACCCTGCCCATGTGGGAGGAATACGACCGTCTGGTCCGTGACTTCTTTTACAATAAAAAACTGAGCGACCTGATGTCCTATCCGGACGGCCGCCCATCGGATTATATCATTTAAACCGCTGCCTCCGGCAGCGCGGCTCACTCTTCACAGATGATGCTGCACCCCAGATGCTCCAGGTAGCGCATCAGGTCGCACATCCACATGGAGAGCGTTGCCGTGTTCCTTCCGGGATGCACATTGATGCGGGTCTCGCTCTCTGCCCCGGCGATCTCCTTTGCCATGACCACCGTGATCTGATGATCCCGGTCCCGGCACAAAGCGAGGGGGGATAACGCCCCGGCGCCAACTCCGGTCAGCTCGATCATCTCCTCCTCCCTGGCAAAGCGGACCTGCCCCCAGACGGCGAGGGGCTTCAGAGCCTTCAGATCCGCAGGTCTTCGCCAGTCGGACATGACCATAAAGTACCGATCGGTCTTTTTCTTTCGAAGCAGCAGATTTTTCGGGGTGATCCCTTCCAGGATCAACCCCTTTTTTTCTGCTTCTTCTGAGGTGTAGATAGCCTCGTGCTCCGTGATGGTGTAGTCACGGAGCCCGAGAGTTTCGAATATGGTAAGGATTTCTTGTTGCAGTTCGTTCATCAGTCTACTACATCATCGATATCGTAGTCGATGATATGCTCCTTGGATACAACGGAATTTTCCGGGTGATCGACGGTATCGTACTTATCGTACTGCACCAGCATTTTGAATCCGCTGATGACCATGAGGATCATGACGATCAGCAGCGGGAAAGCGACGGAGATCGCCAGCTGCTTGGTCGCATCGATGCCGCTGACCGCGCCCACATCGCTGGCGGTTGCCAGGTTGACAAAGCAGACCAGTGACAGGGTGATGCCCCAGAAGATCTTGATCTTGGTCGGCGGCTCGACGGTCGCCGCGTTTTTCGCATTGATGGACAGGGATGAGATCGTCGTAGTCATCGAGTCCGCCAGTGTAACGATGGAAATGAAGATCGTGAACAGGAATATGATGCTCATGATCGTAGTGATCGGCAGATTGTCAAAGTAAGCGAAGACAGCAGACTCCGTTCCCTTTTCGTTCATCACGCTCCAGATCGTTCCGTGCTCCTTCTCATAGAAGATCGAAGAGGAACCGAAGATGCTGAACCACAGGACGCCGAAACCGCCCGGCAGAAGGAAGTTGTACACGGTGAACTGCTTCAGCGTTCTGCCCCGGGCGACCTTCGCGCAGAAGATACCCATCAGCGGCGCGTACGCGATCATCCAGCTCCAGTAGTTGACCGTCCACCAGGTCGGCCACATATCGCCGTCGTTCCATGCGCCGGTGTAGGTCACCTGCTCCATGAAGTGTGTGACGTGGAATCCCAGCGCCTCACAGGCCAGATTCAGGATGAAGAACGTCGGTCCGAAGAACAGGACGAAGGCCAGCAGCGCCATGTAGATCTTCGCATTCATGTCGGAGAAGAACCGTACGCCGCGGGCGATACCGGTATAAGACGAAAGCAGGAAGGTGATGACGACCGCCACCAGGATGCAGATCCAGGTGAACTTTCCCGGATCGAAATGAGCGACGATGCCCAGACCTGCGCCCATCTGCAGCGCGCCTTCACACAGGGAAGCGCTGACGCCGCCGGCCAGGCCGAACACGCAGATGACGTCGATGACCGTTCCGATCCATCCCATGGCCTTGTCGCCCAGGATCGGATAGAGACAGGAGCTGACCCGGTAGGGCAGCTTCATGTTGTAGACCGCAACGCCGATAACGATTCCGGCCACGCAGTAGTAGCAGTACTCCGCCAGACCCCAGTGCAGGAACGTGGTGGAAAGCGCCATCTTGGCCGCCATCGGGGTGGCTGCCTCAATGGTCTCGAAGAGGGGAATTCCGTCCATGTAATGGGTGACCGGCTCTGCGATGCCCCAGAAGACGATGCCGGTCGCGATTCCGCCGCAGAGCGAAATGACGAACCAGGACCACCGGGACATGACCGGCTCTGCCTTCTCTCCCCCCAGCTTGATGTTTCCGATCTTCTTTGAGAAAAGAACCCAGAAGCAGAACGCAAGGAGGACCACGGTCAGCAGCTGATAGGCCCAGCCGAACTTCAGACACGCGAACTCGACGACGGCTGTTTCGGCGGCAGCGAACTGCTCCGGCGCAACCAGACCGAGCACGATGATGAATACGTAGATGGCGCCCATGGAGATGAACACCGGTTTACGTATGGTGACTTTACTCTTTGTCTGTTCCATAAATACAAACCTCCACAGTAATAAGTAATAGAAAATGATGTATTGCTACTTCAGTTCTCCGATGAGTCCTGAAACAGTGTCGATGATGGCGCCCGTGTGGATGTAGGCCTTCAGGTGTTCGATGTATCCGTGAATGAAGGTGTCCTCGTGGATCAGCGGCAGGCTCCTGCCGATCTCCTCATAGACTGCCCGGCTGGCAGAAGCTCTCTGGGGCCAATCCTCCGTGAAGCAGGTTGCCTGGTAATCCGCCAGAAGCTCGATGGCCAGAATGTACTCCAGCTTTTGCGCGATGGCCATCGCCTTCCTGCACGCGTTGTATCCCATCGATACGTAGTCCTCCTGCATGTTGCAGGTAGGGGTATTATCGATGGTGGCGGGGGATGACAGGACCCGGATCTCGTTGAGCAGTCCCGCCTGGGCGTACTGGGGGATCATCAGCCCGGAATTCAGTCCGGGGTTGGCTACCATGAAATCGGGAAATCCGCTGATGGATCCGTCGATCAGCCGGCTGTTTCTTCGCTCGCTCATCTTGGCCAGATTGGCCGCCGCCACAGCCGCCGAGTCCATTTCGATCCCCACGTAGGCCGCATCGCAGTTGCAGCAGGAAATGATATCTTCCTCCCCTGCCCTGGTCCAGATCACCGGATTGTCGGAGCAGGCATTGATCTCGGTCTCAACCGTCTGCTTCGCATCATACAGAGTCTTCTTCGCCGCCCCGTGCAGCTGGGGGATCGCCCGCAGCGACAGGGCATCCTGCAGCCGCTGCGACTCCTGAACGATCCGGGAATCCACCAGCATCCGGCGCACCGTCGAAGCTGACTGGGCCTGCTCGCTGTGGGGACGGACCAGGCAGATCCGGTCATCAAAGGCCCGCAGCGTTCCCCGCAGGTTCTCCAGCGAAAGCGCTCCGATGACATCCGCTGCCTTCGCCGCGTTGATCATATCGTAAACCGCGATCGCCGCGAAGGCCGTCGGAGATGTCGTACCGGAGACCAGAGCCAGTCCTTCCTTGCTGGAAAGCGGCCTGGGCTGCATTCCGACCTTCGCCAGGGCTTCGGAGGCATCCTCCAGCGCCCCCTGATACCAGACCTTGCCGTTTCCTTCGATGACTCTGGCGATGTGGGCTTCCGGACTCAGGTATCCCACCGATCCGTCTCCCGGTACCCACGGGGTGATCCCACGGTTCAAAAACTCCCGGTACATCTCCAGGATCTCGATCCGCACGCCGCTGTGTCCCTGTCCGACGTTCTGCAGGACCATCAGCATGATCCCCCGGACCGCTTCCACCGGCAGCGGCTGACCCACCGACACCGAATGGCTCTCCAGGATGTTGTGCTGCAGCTGCGCCGTTTCTTCGGAGGATATCGCCTTCGTGCAAAGGCTGCCGAATCCTGTGGTGACGCCGTACATGACCCGTTCCTCCGCGGCCCACTGTTCCACCAGCGCTCTGGCGGCACTTACCCGCTCCACATATTCCTCGGAAAACTCCACCGTCGCGCCGGCCCGGCAGACGTTCATGAATCCGTCCAGATCCAGAAACGGTCCCAATACGACTTTATCTGTGTTGACCTTCATCCCTGCCTCCTTGCGGTTTGTTGCTTTACTTAGGTAAACAGGTAAATAAGCAAAATCCATGCCACGCATACAGAAGCTCTGGGCCGAAGCCTCCGGTCCGTGTATTTGCAGCCTTTGCGCCGGGAGGCCTTGAAATTCCTTCTTCAGATCCTCTGGATTAACCGCTTCCTGTCTGCCGGTTTCCGCAAATTCATTTTGCATACCGCATAATGAATTTGCATCCCTTGTCCGTTTCTGCTACAATAGTACCAACACCTACAGAACCTGAATGGAGGTATGCCATGCTTGCTGAAATTTTGATCGAGGTATCCGCGGAGGGGACGATCCGCGGGGTTCACTGGTACGATGATACCCTTCGGGAACTGCTGCAGGAGATCTGGGAGCGGTTCTCCGGGCGGAAGCTCGCCGATGTGTTTACGATTTCCGAGCCGGAGGATGCCAGGTCCGAAGGCATCCTTCGCTGGGAGGAAATGGTCTTTGACTCTCTGAACCTTTCCCGGGGGGATGGCCAGCTCCTGCTACTGAAGCAGAGCCGAAACCGGGAATTCCTGCTGGAGCGGGCGCTGGATCATGTCGGCGAGGGCGTGCAGATCTACGATCGAAACGCCTATGCGGTGTTCTTCAACGAGCGCAGCCGGCGCATCTCCGAGATCCGGGATGAAGTCGGGATCGAAGGCATGCACCTGCTGGATATGTATCCCCTGGATGAAGAGGTCAGCACGACCCTGACCGCGCTGCGCACCGGCCAGCCGGTCATCGACCGGGTCGATCACTTCAACACCACCGACGGCAGCTTCATCGCCACCGCCAATACGGCGTATCCCATCCGGCGGGACGGTGACATCATCGGGACGGTCGTTTTTGAGCAGGACCAGTCCGTTGTCGCGGATTACCTGAGGCGGATGAACAGCATCGAAACTGCACTGAACTCCTACGGAGAGAGCAGCCAGTACCTGCGGTTCTCGGGCTATACCTTCCGAAACATCCTCGGAGACGGACGCGCCATGCGGGAAGCCGTAGGCATCGCCCGCAAAATCGCCGATCAGGAATGCGATGTCCTGCTGGTCGGCGAGACCGGAACCGGCAAGGAACTCTTCGCCCAGGCGATCCACAACGAATCCCGCCGCCACGGCAGGAAGTTTCTGGCCATCAATTGCGCCGCCATACCGGAGAGCCTGATCGAAGGCCTGTTGTTCGGCACGGTCAGGGGCAGCTTCACGGGAAGCGAGGATCGGATCGGCTATCTGGAGGAGGCGGCCGGCGGCACCCTGTTTCTGGATGAGCTGAACTCCATGAGCCTGATGATGCAGTCCAAGCTGCTGCGGGCGGTACAGGAGCGGACCATCCGCCGGATCGGCGGCTCCGAGGACATTCACATCGATGTCCGCTTCATCTCCTCCTGCAACGAGGATCCCTTTACCGCCATCCGGGAAAACCGGCTGCGCCGGGATCTGTTTTACCGGCTCTCCACGGTCATGATCAACCTGCCGGCCCTGCGGGAGCATCCGGAGGACATTGAAGCGCTGATGCAGGCCCGGATCCGCAACGCCAACCAGCATTTCGTCAATAAGATCCAGACGATCTCCCCCGAGGTCCTCTCCTTCCTTCAGCAATACAACTGGCCCGGCAACGTGCGGGAGCTGTTTCATGTGATCGATTACGCCATGAACATCGCTGAGACCGACCGGCTGGAGCTGCAGCATCTGCCCAAGTATCTGACCGGCGCTGCCTCCGCCGAAGGCGTTCGCCCCTCCGAAACTTCCGATGCCCGGGAGAAGGCGGATACAGACACCTTCGCCGTCTGCCCGGACTGGCACATCGATACCCTCCAGAGCGTCATGGACCGATGCGAAGAGCAGATCGTGCGGGCGGCCCTCGACCAGTACGGCGGCAACATCACAAAAACAGCGGAAGCTCTGGACATCAAGCGCCAGAGCCTCCAGTACCGGATCCGAAAATACGGTATCATTATTTAAATAGAATGCTGTTTACGATGCCCTGCAGGTATTCCTGGCCGCCGCTTCCGGGAAGCTCCGGTGCTCCCAGCTTCCGCGCGTGCTCCGCCAGCTCCTCCAGCGTTGCCGACCCGCTGCGGATCTTCGCGCCGATCCCCGTGCAAAAGCTCTCGTAGCGTTCCTTCACGAAGGCATCGATCCGGCCGTCCTCGATGAGCTCCGCTGCTTTGCGAAGGCCGAGGGCGAAGGTATCCATGCCCAGAATGTATGCGTGGAACATATCCTCATGGGTATAGCTGGGCCGGCGGGTCTTCGCGTCGAAGTTGAAGCCGCCGGTCAGTCCGCCCGCCTTCAGCACCTCGTACATGCACATCGTCGCCTCATAGACGTTGAACGGGAATTCGTCCGTATCCCATCCCAGCAGCAGATCCCCCTGGTTGGCATCGATGCTCCCCAGCATTCCGTTGATCGCCGAGATCCGAAGCTCATGCTGGAACGTGTGTCCCGCCAGGGTCGCGTGATTGGCTTCGATGTTCAGCTTGAAATCCCGATCCAGTCTGTACTGCCGCAGGAAGCCGATGGCCGTTGCCGCATCGAAATCGTACTGGTGCTTCATGGGCTCCTTTGGTTTGGGTTCGATGTAGAAGTCTCCCTCAAAGCCGATGCTGCGCCCGTAGTCCGCCGC
The DNA here is from genome assembly GCA_017459895.1 of Bacillota bacterium. GTDB lineage: Bacteria > Bacillota > Clostridia > Peptostreptococcales > Anaerovoracaceae > Lentihominibacter. The sequence goes on from JAFUCA010000023.1 coordinate 17,594, forward strand.
CATACGCATCAGAGCCGCGATGTTCTCCTGTTCAAACTTCACGTCCGTGTTCAGAAGGCTCTCATAACCTTCCCGTCCGCCCCAGAACACATAGCCCCGTCCGCCCAGCTTCACGGTCAGATCCAGCGCTTTTTTGATCTGGGCCGCCGCGAAGCAGTAGACATCCGCCGAGTTCGTCGATCCGGCGCCGTTCACGAACCGGGGATTGGAAAACAGATTGGCCGTTCCCCACAGGCAGCGGATGCCTGTCCCCTGCATCTTCTCCAGGATATAATCCGAGATCTCATCCAGCCGCCGGTTCATCTCACCGATGGTATCCGCCTCCGGGACCAGGTCCACATCGTGAAAGCAGAAATAACGGATGCCCAGCTTTTGCATGAACTCAAACCCCGCGTCCACCTTCGCCCGGGCGTGCTCCATGCTCCCGGGGCGTGCTCCGAAGGATTTGTCCGCCGTATCCCGGCCGAACATATCGGTTCCGGCGGCGCCCAGGTTGTGCCACCAGGCCATGGCAAAGGGCAGATGCTCCCGCATGGGCTTTCCCATCACCTCCTGCTCCGGATCATAAAACCGAAAGGCCAGCGGATTCTTCGTCTCCGGTCCCTCATAGCGGATCTGCGGAATGGTCTCAAAATATTCTTTCATCGGATTCTCCTGTCCATTACAGCGTGCGTTGTCCATTTCACTGTATTATCTATCAGAAGGAAGAAACAAGTCAAGAACAATTCCAGGCCCGGCTACAGTTCCGCGAAGGCCGACAGCAGCGGCGTCATATCCACGTCCTCTTCATGGAATTCATGGCCGTGGTCCGTGCCTTCAAAGATCTGCTCGCCGCTGCGAAATCCCAGCAGCCGGTTCATCGGAACCTTCTCCCAGCCTTCGCTCAGCAGCGGCTTCGTCGAAAAGATCACCCGCCCGGGGCTCCTGCGAAGGTGCAGGGAATCCCTGCAGTTGGTGTGCACGTACATGGTCTGCCCGTCGTAGAGGAGCATGTTCAGCTTGTTGCCCGCGGACAGATCGCAGATCGTTTCATCCAGGAGCCGGAACCGCTGCCGGTCGCTCAGGGGCTCTCCGGCCTTTGCATAAGCCTCATTCATAAGGCTTACGATGTAGAGCAGGATCCGCTCGCTGTCCGTGGTCCCTTCCTGCGCGTCAAGAAACGGGGAGAGCTTCTTTCCCTCAAACATGGTGCCGTTATGGATCAGAGTCCATGTCCTGCCGCTGTCATCATCCCAGATAAAGGGGTGACAGTTGGCGTACTCGATCCGGCCGATGGTGGCGAAGCGGATGTGCGCGAACAGGTTCGCCCCCTCCACCTTTCTCGACAGCCGCTGGCGCAGGTACAGACTGTCCTCCGCCTTGACCGGCTCCTTCTCCATAGACACGCTGCCCCCGCGAAAAACCGCCAGTCCCCAGCCGTGCTTATGCTCGTAACTATGATGAAAAAAAGCTTCCAACAGGTCATTGACCGGGAAGCTCTGCGCTGCACATACGCCGAACAACTCACACATGAAATGCCTCCTGTATCTGCTCTGCCCTTCGGATCCCATCGCCGATGTAATCCGAACTGTAGCTGTCCCGTACCTGCCGGGCGTAACGATGATTTTCGGAATCCAGTTTCTGCTCCTGATAGCGGAGGATCTGCATGGCCTGCGGGACATCCTCGTAGAAATCCTTCATCCGGTCCAGCAACTGCCGCAGATACGTCCGCAGCGTCGCCGCCCGCTGCCCCGGCAGACTGATCCGCGCCAGATCCCAGTCGTAGGCTGCCGCTGTCTTGTGGTTCTGCAGCGCCTGCATCTGATCCTGCATGGACAGCGGCTCCATTTCGGTGGACGCCAGCCATACGAGAAGCAGCTTCAGAAACTCCATATCCTCTCCCCGCACCCCGTCGTCCGCCAGAGGGTTGAGATCGATCTGCCGCAGTTCGATGTGGTTGATCCCCTTGTCCCGCAGCGCCTTGAGGGTGTATTTTCCCGGCGGCTTGACCCGCACCGGGTAGTAGAGCTCCCTGGCCTGGATCAGCATCCCCTGCTTCAGATAGACCTCGATGGAGTTCGTGTAGGAATCCACCGACCCGTAGGACAGGATCGGCAGGAAGGGATTCCAGTAGCCGAACTCGCTGCAGCGCAGCGACGCGAATCCCGTGAAAATACTGCTGCCGCTCTTGCCGGTCTCATAGAAGGAATTGTCCACCAGCGGACTTGCCGCCAGAAGCGATACCACGGCCCAGCTGTAGCAGAGGGCCTTTTCGGCCAGCTGCAGGTAAAACTGATCCCGGTACGCATCGAACTTCATCCGCTCAATTTCCCCCTGGCGGCGCTCAATCTCGTAATTCCGGCGCAGCAGCGCTTCATCAAAGGAATAATTAAAGTGGATGCCGGAGTAGGTCATCTTGTACTTGCCGTACCGCTCCGCCAGATACACCCGGTAGTGATAGCTGGGGGCCAGATCCCCTTCGTAGCGGGCGATGGGAATGTCCTCCTCGCTTCCGATGACCGGCGGGTTCGAGAAGGGCCACAGCAGCTCCTGCTGCGCCTGCAGCTTCCGGTGGACAATGCTCAGCTGATCGTGGAGAAACCCCAGAGCCTCCGTCGGATTATCCTTTGGCGGCGTATTGATCTCGATCTGCGCTTCGCTGAAATCCCGGTCGATGTAGGGATCGCCGGAGAAGGGATGAGGCGTCTGCGCGAGCCGCCCGTTTCGGTCGATCCGGTGGGATTCCAGTTCCAGACCGGTCATTCCCTCCAGCATATACTGACGGATATTGCTGTTCTCACTGTGCAGTCTCATAGCGTTCCATACTCCCTGATATAATCTTCGACGGTTCTCCCGGCCTCGATGCCGCGGAGCATCTCCAGAGCGGGACTCTCCAGCCGCTGCGCTCTGCTCTGCAGGGGCTCCAGCAGGATCTCCTCTCCGAAGCCGCGGCCCTTCAGCCCGTCCGTTGCGAGCTCCACCAGCTTTTGCACGAGGACCGTCAGCTCCTGCCGGTCTGCAAAGGCTGGCCAGCGCCGGCGGACGAACAGCCGGCGAAGCTCCACCGGATTAAATCCCTGTTTATAGATCGCCGCGTCCCGCAGAAGCCACTTCAGCTCCCGGCGCCGCTCCTGCAGGCCAAGGTGGAACGCCGGAACCGTCAGCGCCTCCCCCACCGGCTGCATACAGGCGCTGCGCAGCTCGATCGTCCCCCGGAAGGTCAGGTCCACAAACTTAAAGGACCGCAGGTATTCCAGATCCTGCAGCTGAGGCTGCCAGCTGATCTGACGGTAGCCTTCCCCGTCAAAGTATTCTCCGGTCATCTCCTCCCGGGAGAAATAGTCCTCCAGCGGAGTCGGCGGGAAATTGATGTACTTGCCGTCCCGTTCGGTGCAGTACAGGCTCATGGAGCGGATGTAGGCGATGATCTCATCAGTGGTCTCCAGTTCGATCTGCCAGCCGTCCACGTTATGGGGATTGAGTCCGTGCATGCTTTCCCGCCAGAGGTGATCCCGCACGCACAGGTAAGTCCCCTCCGGATCCTCGAAGGGCGAATTGGCGAAGAGCAGAGCCTTCAGCGGCTCCAGCCGGTTGAAGCTGTTGATCATATCCGGCAGATCCTCTTCCGCCGCGTCCAGGTGGGTCTGAGCGGAGCACGCGATGAGACCGTAGTAGGGGATCTTGTGGAACAGCATCTGGTCCGCGTATTTCTCGTAGGATTTCAGATGGTGCAGGAGCATCCGGTAACGGCCGTTGGGAACCGGAACGATGTCGTTGTACCGGAAATAGGGATTGAGGCCCATGCCGGTGATGGCGTGTCCGTGCTCCCGCAGGAAATCGGAGATGGACCGGTAGTAGGTCCGGAATCGCTCCTGAATGATCCGAAGGTTTTCTTCCCGCCCGAAGGAGAACTCCAGCGTATTGTAGCTGCAGTCAAACGAAAGATCGTCTCCGGTCACAGGCTCCAGCGCGGAGCAGATGTTCCCCTCGTCATCGAATTTGAACTCGGTAAAGGAGAATTCCTCTGTGAATGCCCGGACCATTCGGTGGATCACTTCGAAATCCACCGGTTCTTTGTTCAGGTTGACGATGGGAAGCTCGAATTCCACCCCGACGTGCTCCGTGCGCTCCTTTCTCGTCGGGGCGATGTATCTGCGCTGCAGTTCTTCATCAATATCCCTTCTGCTGATCATTGGCGTTCCTCCTGTCGCTCTATCGCTGCCCGATGATGGCAGCCACCAGCCGGGCGCCCCGGGCCAGATCCCCGATGCTGGTATATTCTTCGGTTGAGTGGGTTCGGTACATACCGCAGGAAAGAACGATCCCGGAAAGTCCCTTCTGAGCGAAAATATTGTTGTCACTTCCTCCGTGGGTCGCCTTCAGATGTCCCGGAAGTCCCAGCTGACGGCACGCGGCGCGGAAACGCCGGCATACCGGAGCATCCTCCGGTGTCTCGTAGGCGCGGATGTGCACCGTCTGATCGTAGGCAAGCTCTGCTCCGCTCTGCTCGCATTCCTCCCGGAAGGTATCCCGGATCCGATCCGCTGTCCGCAGCGCTTCCTCATGATCGAAGCTGCGCACCTCCCCGCTGCAGCGAATCTGCTGCGGGACGATGTTGCTTGCCGCGCCTCCCTCGATGGTGCCGATGTTCAGTGTTGTCTGATCGGATACGTGTCCCTGGGGGATCCTGGCGATGGCCTTTGCTGCGGTCTGCAGCGCGTTGATGCCTGTGTCCGGCGCGAAGCCGGCGTGGGCTGCCCTGCCCTTCACCTCCGCGGCAAAGGAGATGATGGACGGAGCCTTTCTCGCCGCGGCTCCCGGCGGGCCGCTCATATCCAGAACGTAGGCGTCCTTCGCCCGGATCCGGCTGAAATCGAAGACTGTGGCACCCTTGCCGTACGTCTCCTCCCCCATGGTGAACAGAACTTCGATATCTCCATGGCCGGCGGGATCCTGCTTCGCCAGCCGGATCCCCTCCAGAATCTCCACGATCCCGCAGATATCGTCGGCGCCCAGCACCGTTGTCCCGTCGCTGGTGATCCGGCCCTCCGCCATCTGCGGCTTCTTGGCGAGTCCCGGCGCCACAGTGTCCATATGGGCCGAAAACAGCACCGGCGGCTTCTCTGATGTTCCCCTGAGGATCCCGTAGAGATTCCCGCATTCGCTGCCGTAGTGCGCCCCGGCGCCGTCCTCCGTCACATCGAATCCCAGCGCCTGCAGCTCGATCTTCAGCCGGTAGGCCACCCGCATCTCGTGAAAGCTCAGGCTGTCCAGCCGCGCCAGAGAAAGGAAGCATTCCGTCATCCGATCCGTATCCACCTGTAGCCTCGTTGTTGTCATTGCCTATTCACCTACTATTTCAGTATGTTATTAAAATATAAAGTACCACTTGTACAGGAATCTGTCAAGTGGTACGGGTAAACTGCATTTTCCTTGGGAATCAGTCCGTCACTGCTTCGATCAGCACCTCCATCGTTCCGCCGCAGGCCATGCCCTCTTCCGCAGCCGCTTCATTGGTCATGTCAATGGGTACGATCTCTCTGCCGCCGTCCCGGGCGATCTGCCGCGCCAGGGTAAGCACCTCCGCCTCACTGCAGCCGCCGCCGATGGTGCCGCGATTTCTCCCGATGGGATCGATGGCCATCATGGCTCCGGAAACGGCCGGCGTGGATCCCCTGGTCTGCAGCACCAGCATCATGGCTCTGGGGCCTTCCTCCGTCAGGAATTCCAGCAGCGGCAGATCCACGTTGGTCTGCTCCAAAACTCTGTCTGACGCCTCCCGGCAAGTCTCCTGTTTCCCCGTCATCCTGCGGTGCTCTATCAGCTCTGCGCAGATGGAAACGGCGATCTCCTCGGGAGTCACCGCTCCGATGGCAAGGCCGATGGGAGAATGAATCTGCTCCAGCAGCTTCCGGTCAAACCCCTCGCTCTCCAGCACCTCATAGAGTCCCTTCACCCGGCGCTTCGAGCCGATCATCCCCAGATAGGAAGGCCGGGTGCCGCTTAAGATCTCCCGCAGGCAATCGCCGTCCCACTGATGCCCTCTCGTCACCACGCACACGTAGTCCTCGCCGTGGATCTGAAGACCCCGTATGGCCGGCCGGAATTCCTCGCAGACCACCTTCGACACCTCCGGAAACCGCTCATAGTTCGCGAAGGCCGGGCGGTCATCCACCACGGTCACATCGAACCCCAGCAATGCCCCGATGTGACAGACCGGCTGGGAAATGTGGCCTCCGCCCAGCACGATCAGGCGCTGGGCAGGCTGAAACCGCCGCACACAGCTTCCCTGATCCGTTTCGATGTTCAGATATTCGGTTCGTCCCTGAGCCGCAGCCTCCAGGATCCGTTTGATTTCACTTCTTCTCATATATATTGCCTTTCCGGCTGTCCTCAGCCCTGCTTCAGTTCAAAGGGGATCCTGCCCTCCATACGGTCGTGCCATCCGGGGGATTCCTCCCGCAGCCGGCGGACGCACTCCGTCACGGCCCCGATCAGCTGCTCCGCTTCCTCCTCCGTATTCAGCGCGCAAAGGCTGAGGCGCAGGGATCCATAGGCGAGGGACCGGCTGCGTCCCAGGGCCAGAAGCACGTGGCTGGCCTCCAGCGAGCCGGAGGTGCAGGCGCTGCCCGAGGAAGCGCAGATGCCCCGTTCATCCAGCAGCAGCAGCAGGGTCTCTCCTTCGATCCCTTCGAAACAGAAATTGACGATGCCCGGGAGCCTCCGCCGGCGGTCTCCGTTCAGGATCCCCCGGGGGATCTTCTCCAGGCCTTCGATGATGCGGTCCCGCAGCGCCGCGGTATGGGCGGCATCTTCCTCCATCTTCGCAGCAGCCTCCTCCAGCGCCGCTGCCATCCCGCAGATCGCGGCCAGATTCTCCGTTCCGGCCCGCAGGTTTCGTTCCTGGGCGCCGCCTTCGATCAGATTCGACAGACGCACTCCCCGCCGGGCATAGAGGACCCCGGCGCCTTTGGGTCCATGAAACTTGTGGGCGGAAAGGGACAGAAGGTCGATGTTCATCTCCTTCACATCGATGGGAACGTGTCCCGCCGCCTGCACCGCATCCGTGTGAAACAGCACCCCGTGCTCCCGGCAGATGCGCCCGATCTCACGGACCGGCTGCACCGTTCCGATCTCATTGTTGGCGAACATGATGCTGACCAGACAGGTATCCTCCCGGATCGCCTCCTCCAGCTGCCGCAGCGCAAGGACTCCGTCCTCCGGGACCGGAAGGAACGTGACCTCGAATCCCTCCTGCTCCAGCTTCTGCATCGTGTGAAGCACCGCATGGTGCTCGAATGCCGACGTAACGATATGGCGCTTTCCGTCGGCTGCCCCCAGCCGGGCTGCCGAGCGGATCGCCTGATTATCCGATTCGCTGCCGCCGGACGTAAAAAGGATCTCCCGGCTCTGACAGTGCAGTATCCCGGCGATCCTTGTCCTCGCATCCTCCAGCGCCGCCTTCGCCTGCTGCCCCATCCGGTGGATGCTGGACGGATTCCCGTAGATTCCGTCCAGATACGGGAGCATCGCCTGCCTCGCTGTTTCACTCATTTTTGTGGTTGCCGCGTTGTCCGCATAGATCATTTTTCCCGTGTCCTCCTGAGAGAAAATTACCACGAAATGACCCAGTAAGTCAATAGGCGTTTTCCTTCAGACTACTCCATCAGCGTGGTCTGCATCAGGTAAACCTCCTCCCGCAGCGTCCTGGCCTCATGCTCCGTGATCCGGCCTTCCGCCCGCAGCCGGCGGATCTGATCCAGCTCGATCTCCAAGGCGTTGGCATCCGCCTCATCCGCGAAATGCCAGGCTTTGCGGAACTGCTCTCCGGTGGTGTTTTTCACGCCCCGGGGAAGGGCATCGTGGATGCCGTGGTTCAGCTCATCGGTATCCTCCCGCACCTTGTCCTGACCGTAATTGAGTCTGCCCCACAGGGATTCCAGCGCCGTTTCATGCTCCTCCAGGAGCACGGCTGCCACGCGGCTGCGCTCCGGATCCTTCCCATCCTTCACCGTCTGCAGATAATCCATCGCTGCGTGCTCCAGATCGATGGCGAACAGGACGGTATCGTAGTAGAGCTTGGCCTTCTGATCATCGTCATAGTCCTGTCTTTTGAACCGGAACAGGCGCAGGAACAGACGTCCCCGGCGGCTCGCGAACCGTGCTCCCACGTGCTCCGCGCCGCCAAAGTAACCGACGGAGGACCGGATCCCGGGAAGAGCCGCGAAGTACGGCAGGGCCTGACCGATGGATATCTCCGACTGATCCTGCTTCTGGATCTCGTCCGCGCGCTTCTGCTGCACCGCCAGCACTTCCTGGATCAGTTGTTCCATGATCTGCCCGCAGGTGTCCATCGCCAGCCTTTGCCGCATCAGCCGCACCCGGTAGCGCATCAGCGCCAGCCGCAGCGCCGGTGTGAACTCCGAATTCGGATATTCATCCAGAAGCCTTCGCATTTCCTCCACGGTGCCCTCCAGCGTCATGACCCGGGCCTGCTGCAGGTGTCTTTCTTCGTCGGCGTTCTCAGCCTTTGGAGCAAGCCGGGGCAGCAGGAAATCCGCCAGCAGCAGGGTGCACAGAATCACTCCGGAGGTCAGGAAGATGATCAGCTCCCGGTGGGGGAAGGCGCTGCCCTGCCGCACGAACAGAGGAATCGTCATAATGATGGAAAGGGTCACCGCCCCCTTGGGCCCTGCGATCGTTGTGACCAGGGCCCGCCGGATGGTGCGGGACGGATGCGCGCCTCCCCGCTGTCCGGTCTGGGGATCCCGGTGGATCAGTTCCAGCGCGGCCAGCCAGAGAAACCGGATCAGGATGATCGTCGCGGTGACGGCAAACATCGCCCCGAGAACGATCCCCGGCGCGATGCCTCCCATAGCATCCGGACTCATGACCATGGGCAGCTGCATCCCCAGCATGACGAAGAGGATCCCGTTGATCAGAAACACGATCACTTCCCAGAAACTGTTCGATACCATCTCCTGACGGGCCCGCTCCGGGGAATTCAGGCGGATCACTTTTTCCTGCATGACCAGCCCCGCGGCCACCACGGCCAGGATCCCGCTGACGTGCATCTCCTCCGCCACGAGAAAGAGAATGAACGGGGTCAGTACCTCGTACATCACGTGGATGATCGTATTGACGTATCCCCGTCGTCTCAGCCACCCCATCACCAGACGCAGAATCGCGCCGATCACGATGCCGACGGCGATCCCGCCGAAGAAGAGCACGGAGAAGGATCCGATGGCGCTGACGGCGGAGAAGGCCCCCGTCACCGCCGCCGCAATGGCAAACTGAAAGGATACCACGCCGGAGGCGTCGTTGATCAGCGCTTCTCCGGACAGCAGCACCGACTGTCTCTTCGTCAGGCTGATGGTCTGCCCCAGCGCCGCTACTGCCGCCGCGTCGGTCGGTCCCAGCGCCGCCGCGCATGCAAAGGCTGCCGCCAGCGGGATGGTTGGGATGATCCGGTTCAGAACAAATCCCGCGACAAGGACGCTGACGATCACCAGCGCGATGGCCATCGACAGGATGGACCACTTATTGTTCCACAGCTGAACGCGGGTCGATTCCTGTGACTCCCGAAACAGCAGCGGCGCGATAAAGAGCATCAGAAACAGCTCCGCATCGATGTGCACCTCCGCCAGCGCAGGCAGGATCAGCGCCGCCGCAAATCCGACGCCGATCTGCAGCAGGGGCAGCGACATGCGTGAAATCATCTGATCCAGAACCGATGATGCTGCGACACAGGCGAGTAATAGTAATACCAGTTCAAATAATTCCATATCTTCTCCTCAGCCCTCTCTTCTCTGCAGTAATCCTGCGATATTATTATGCAATGCAAATTCGCGAACGTCAACATTCAGAAAAAGTTCCAATCTTCACCGATATGTCCTATAATACTGATATGAAGATGATCGAATTATTAGAAAGAAACAAAGAAAACCTACTGACCGAGCTGGCAGCATCGAAGGCGGCGGACAAGGCCGTCCGCATTCTTGAGAACGAGCTGGACCGGCTCCTTCTGACGTACAATGAACAGTGCGCGGATGACCGGCAGCGCAGTGCAGCGGCGAACCTGCTGCAGGCGATCCGGCTGTCGCTGCCCCTGATCGATTCCGCCGGGGAAACGAAGATCTGGGAAACGGAGACGGAGCACGGAAGCAAGGGCCGGATCAGTCCTCTGCTGTTCCTGTTTCTGATCGCGGCACTGGTTCTGTGCGGGCTGGGGCTTTTGCCCTTCCTTCTGCCGCAGTGGGAAGCGGGAAAATCACCGGAGCTCATCAAACCGCTGTCCCTGCTTCTAGGAGGGCTGGTATGCGCTGCGCTTGGGGGAACCTTCTGCCGGCGCATCGGGAGCACGCAGCCACGGTACCGCAGGCAGGTGGAAGTACGAACGGATCCAGGAAAGATCTACCGGACCTTCCGAAACGCGATCCTCGCGGCGGATCAGAGTCTCGAAGAGATCCGGGCCATGGATCGCTGGGACAAGCGGGATCAGGCCGGTTCAATCGATGGACGCCCGGTATCCCCTGCGCAGCTTGAGCTGTTTTCCGATCTGCTGGAGGCAGAGTATCTTCAGGATCCGGAATTCGCTCTCGAAAAGATCAGTCAGATCAGATACTATCTGCACAGCCAGCAGATCGAAGCGGTGGATTACACCGAGGATACACAGCCGTTCTTTAACATGATGCCCGGGCAGACCGCCCGGACCATACGCCCTGCTCTGGTGGCGGACGGCAAACTGCTCTGCAGGGGAATCGCTTCCTCGGGAGCGAAATGAGGTACAAGATGGATCGTTTTTTTGGATTTGATCTGGGTGATGCGGAGAGCGCCATCGCCAGACTTTATAAGGAAGACCCGTCGGCGCCGGAGATCATCCCCGTCGCCGGAGAGAAAAGCTTTATCACCGCCTATGCCCAGCTGACATCGGGAGAACTGCTGATCGGCGAGAAAGCCTGTTATGCCGACCATGTCACGAAGCGCAGGATCCGGTTCAAGAGTCATTTCCTGACGGACAGCTCCACGGAAGCGGACATCCGAAGCTTCGCCGCGGGAGTCCTGGGATCCCTGTACGGCAGCGGCGATCTCATTCAAAACGAGGAGACCAGCCTTTACATTGGATGCCCCGCCGGATGGGACCGGAATGCCCGGGAGCACTACCGGGAGATTTTCGAGCGCGCCGGATACCCGCCGGTCAAGATCATTTCCGAATCCAGGGCTGCCATGGTCAGCGCCTGCCAGTCGAAGCACCTGCAGATCGGTGTGGACATTCTGTCCCGCCCGGTCCTCGTCGTGGACATCGGATCCTCGACGACGGATTTCGCGTACATCATGGGCGGCAAGGAGGTCGAGATGCATACCGCCGGTGAGGTCGCTCTCGGAGGCGGACTCATGGACGAGCTTCTGCTGGAGGAATCCATCGCCTCCTCCGGCGTATTCCAGAAGAAAATCCGTTCGGTCTTCGAAGAAAGCGAGCCCTGGCGCGCCTACGCGGAGTTTGCCGCCAGACGTCTGAAGGAAAAGTACTTCTCCGATGAGGACTACTGGAGCAGGAATAAATGCACTGAAACGGTCATGCTCTACTATAACCTCCCCGTGAAACTGACGCTTCGGATGGACAAGACCGTGGCGGACAAGCTGGTGAACGGGAAAATGGCCAGCCTCGGAGGCCGCTCCTTCGGCGAAGTATTCAGGACCTCCCTGAAGGATGTACGGGACAGCATCACAGGCAGACAGCCGGAGCTGCTGTTTCTCACCGGCGGGGTCAGCAAGATGCCCCAGGTCCGTCAGTGGTGCAGCGAGGTATTCCCGGAGGCGGTCGTCATTTCTGCGGCCGATCCCGAGTTCTCCGTTGCCCGGGGCCTGGCTTACTGCGGCCGGATCGATGAAGATATGAAGGAGTTCAAGGCGGATCTGGATCAGTTCCTGAATTCCAGCACCATTGAAGAAATCGTAGGCAAACACATCACCCGGCTGTACAAGGACGCCGTCGACCGTCTGGTGGATCCGATCATCTCCAAAGTCGCGCTGCCGGTCTTCGAGCAGTGGCGCTCCGGTGAGATCCGCCGGCTTTCGGATACCGATGTTGTGCTGCAGGAGGAGATCGGCCGGTTCCTGGGGGAAGATGAGATCCGCGAGATGCTGGCCGGCTCCATCGCGTCCTGGCTGCGGCCGGTGGTTGAGGAACTGGAGGAATTCACGGTGCCGATCTGCATCGCCCACCGTGTGCCCTACACGGCTCTGAGCCTGAAGTCCTATCTGTCCGTTTCCGACATCAGTATCAAGATGGATGCCAAAGAGATGTTTGCCATCAGTGAGATGACTCTGCTCATCGACTCCATCGTGACGGCCCTGCTGGCCATCCTGATGTCCACCTTCAGCTTCATCCCGTTCTTCGCGGACCCCAGCGGCATCATGATCGGGATCATCACCTCCGTCGTGCTCCTGTTTCTCGGCAAAGACAAGATGGAAGAAAAAATGCTGACGGCGGATATTCCAAAGGCTGTACGCCGCCTCGTGCCGAAGAGCGCATTCAGCTCCCGCATGGACAACCTGAGCTCCAGCGTCAAGGAAGCCTTCTATGAAAGTCTGGAGCAGGAGAAAAACGACGAGATCCGAAAGCGCATGGTCGAGGAGATCTCCTCCCAGATCCAGCACACCCTCGTGAAGATGTCGGAAGTCGTCGAGATTCCCCTGGGATCGTAGGCAATTGTATCAATCACGCTGTCTCTTTCTGGTAAGACCCCTGATCCGCTCTGTCGTAAACCCCATCGGACAGTAAGTGCACCATGCCCGTGGCGTGAAAAGTATGCCGGAGAGGACCGCAAACGCCGTTGCGATCTCCATGAATACGAGTACCGCGTTGCCCGTGGCATAAAGACCTCTCGGAATGAATATTACAAGCATGACGGCAAAGGAGCCCATCATGATGGCCCACAGCGCGAACCTGAAGTTCTTCGATGTCATGAAACCAGGTTTTTTCAGTCCGATATTGATATGACTGCCGATCTTCCCAATGAAGGATCCTCTCGGGCAGACACGGGAACAGTGCATCTTGCCTCTGCCCGATGCTGCTGTTATGATCGGCGTAAGCATGCACACAAACCCAAAGAGACCGAAGGGTTTCCACACATTGGCGACAGCCATCCACGCAATGGTTATGATCCATGACCAATCCTGAATGGAAGGAACCCACTTCTTCCCTTCCACGCTCAAAGGCCGCTTCTTTCTGCTCATTAATCTGCACCCCCTGTCTGAAAGCCCCGTCCATTGCCCTATTTATCTGGTAGGTTTATGTGTAATGTATACTCCCGCGAAAACCTCTTGTCAATACATTTTTGCTCTCTTCCGCTGGTTTAACGATTCTCATATTACTTTTTTCTTCTAACTATCTCCTTTTCTTTTCATCGCAATCAGTCCGCTCTGTATCCTATAGCCGATCTGCGCTAGGGAAGGACAATAATCATCTCGAGCGATACTTTTCTCCAACTGAACGCGACTGTACTTTTCGCTAGCACATTCTCTGATATAAAAGATTCTTTCATTAATGTTCTTAACTTTTGACAGAATCACACGGTGATGTGAGAAGCCAATTGAGAAGAATTCTTCAAATGGAAACTCATCTTTCTTTAACGCTGGCCGTTTCCCTTCAGTATACTCTAATTTGGCACCAGCTGGTTCCAAAACAATTGATACATCTGCCCACTCCTCATAAAACGTACGCATATAACGAAGATTACGTGGTGAGAAACCTTTCAGGCCCGGAAGTTCCTTCTCAAGCCGTTCGCTGATTGCGTCAATGGCACCGCTGCCCCAGTTGCCATTTCTGGAATTGATGGAAATATACTTTCCGATTCCGTAATACAGAGTCAGCTGCTTCTCATTTACCGTTCTGGCAGCGTCATATTGACTTTGCAGGATTGCAGTTTTTATTACATCAACTGCTTCGTCATACTTCTGAATGTTACTCATAATCCATACCTCCTTTTCTCGTCTTGTGATTAACAAAAAACGTCAGGATAACGTGCCTGAAATCACGTATATCCTGACGCACTTAACCCGCGACTGGGTCCGGCCGGAAAAGACCTGCAATATGAAACTCCGCTTCACAGCAAGGACATCTGCTAATGCTGTTCTACTGCAAAGGCTGGTCTGCACATCTATCATACTTCATATTATGAAGCGTTTCAACCCCAAAAAATCCCATATATTCCCAACTCACGTCCATATCTGCTGCTGCTATCGTTTATTTCTTATGGAACTTGCTCTTTGGCGCTCCACAGATCGGACATTTGAAATCGTCCGGCATCGGCTCATTGTCTCTATATTCCCAGTTACAGATGTCGCAGACCCAGACCTCGGACGCTTCCGCTTCGGTCGCCTGCTGATCCTCCGCCTCTTCACCTGTGACAAGTGCGTTTACCATTTCAGGAATAGCCGCATAATCCTCCTCTGCAGGATTCCAGTTGCTGCGGACGTTCGCATCGATGACATCAAATCCTGCATCCGCCAGCTTTTCCTGCAGGATCTTCACGGATTCTCCGCTCCAGCCGTAGCAGCCGAATGCCGCCGCCTTCTTGTTTTTGAATTTCAAAGTCTTCAGGAATGACAGCCAGCCTGCGACACTGGTCAGAATATCGTTGACGCAGGTCGGAGATCCTACCGCGATCGCCTTTGACTTGAACACCTCCGTCATCAGTTCATTCTTATCGGTCCTTGCAATGTTGAATACCTTGACGGTTGTCTCCGGGTCCTGACGGTTGATCTCAGCGGCAATCGCATGAGCCAGCTTCGCGGTGCCCTCCCACATGGTGTCATAGGCCACCGTGATCTGGTTCTCCTGATAGGCGTCCGCCCACTCGGCGTACTTATTCACGATCTGCATCGGATCATTTCTCCAGATCACGCCGTGGGCAGGCGCGATGATATCGATGGGCAGATTCAGTTTACCGATCTCATCCAGTTTCCTTGTTACAAACGGCGCAAACGGGTTCAGGATGTTGGCGAAGTATTTCATGGCTTCTTTATAGAGCAAAGCCTGGTCTGCCTTATCGTTGAACAGTTCTTCCACCGCAAAGTGCTGCCCGAAGGCATCCATGGAGAACAGGATATTGTCGCCTGTCATATAAGTTGCCATGGAATCCGGCCAGTGGAGCATCTTCATCTCAACGAAAATGAGCTGTTTGCCATTACCGATGTCAAGGCTGTCCCCGGTCTTGACGGTATGGAAATCCCATCCCTGCTTACCGTACTGGCCTTCCAGGGATTTGACGCAGTTGGACGTGCAGTAGACCGGTGTCCCCGGGATCTCCTTCAGCAGGGCCGGAAGCGTGCCGGAGTGATCCTGTTCACCGTGATTGACGATGATGCAGTCGATCTTGTCGAGCACACCTCCTGCTCTCAGATTCTCGATGAATTCATCCCTGTGGGGAAGCCAGACGGTATCCACCAATACTGTTTTCTCTTCTTCGATCAGATATGCGTTCTGACTGGATCCGTTCATGATGGAATACTCATCTCCGTGAAATGTTTCCAGTTCCCAGTCCATGTAACCGATCCAGCTTACGTTGTTTTTGACCTGTTTTCTCATTCCGTCACCTTTCCTTAATCATGTTCGTCAGTTTTTCGATGATCTTGTCTTCACTGATCCCTGACCTTTTGCTCATCTCAGCTACGGTTGCCTTCTTCAGCATGATCTTGCCTACCGGCGTGTTCAGAATTTTGAATTTGTCACTGACTTTCATGGCTTCATCTTTCAGCCAGGGATATTCCTTCAATAAATCTGCCAGCTTTGTGTCTCTCGTAATTACCATCTCAGCAGCCTCCTCCCTGTGGTCCTTCACCTGGTTTGTGATCGGCGAATTTCGCTTTCAGTGTTTTATTGATTTCTTCTCTGCTCTTCCCTTGCTTCTCCATCTGTTTGATGGTCTTGTAAGCCTGAAACAGGGGCGATGGAGCGATCTCGGAACTGAAGTATCCGATGCCCATGTTCCATGCGAACTGTTCGAACACATCATCCAGTGCCCTGGAGTCCAGTCCGTTGGCGTAGGCCTTCAGAAGCTCTCTCATGGCCTGGCGTTTTCTGCCTGCGCCGACCGCATTGGCCAGGGAAAGAAGCAGCCTCGTGTTGTAGTCCAGAAAACGGTTCCGGTCGTTCCAGGTCAGATCCCAGAATTCCACAGCCAGTTCTCCCAGCGATTCATCGATCAGCGGGTAGTTTGTGATGACCGCCGGTCTTTCCGGGAGTTCATCAAGGCTTCCTTTTACCTCGGTGCGGTAAAACCATGCATGATACTCGTGATCTGCGGTTTGTTCTGTGTGATGCTCGTAGCCCAGCCTTTCCATCAGATCATAGAGCGGGATCGGTTCAAAACTCTGGATGACCTCGATCCCCTCTCCTGCAGAGAGGCTGACCGCCTGCTTCTTTACTCCCGGCAGGAAGTTCGAGGCGATGCCTCTGACGTCCATCTTTTTGAATGTATCTTTCTTATCTTTCCAGTCTGTGTAGCTCATCGTGCGCCTCCTTCATATATTTTCAAGTTTGTTTTCTCTTGTCTTTCTACAGTTAGTCTAATATAATCGAATCAGATGTTGCGTTGCCTCAACCACGGAATCTGAAACTTTTTCAGAAGGTGCATAATGGACAAAAATGATCTCAATATAATCAAAAAATCAACCCTCTTCACAGGGCTTTCGGAAGAGGAACTGCAGGAAGCGCTGAGCGCTTTGCGCGCCAGAAAAAAAGAATATGACAAAGACGAACTCCTGCTGATGGCAGGAGATCTGACGGATGACTTCGGTATGGTTCTTTCGGGAAGCGTTCTGATCGAAAGCAATGATGTCTGGGGAAACCGCACGATCATCAATCATACCGGCGCGGGAGACTACTATGCAGAAGCTTTTTCCCTCTTGCCAAAGGAGACTCTTTACGTGGATGTACGAGCCGGTGAACCGACGACAGTTGCGCTCTTTGATATGTCCAAATTAAAGAACCTGCAAACTGATCCTCCTGCCTGGACCATCAGGGTGCTTCATAACCTTCTGAGCATTTCGATCCATAAAAATATGGTTTTGACGAAACGGAGTTTCCACACATCCCCGAAGTCCGCCCGCGGAAGAGTCATGGCGTATCTGAACAGCGTCGCACTGAAGATGCACCGCACAGAATTTGACATTCCCTTTGACCGCCAGCACATGGCGGACTATCTGAATCTGGACCGTACGGCTTTGTCCAAGGAACTGAGCCGGATGCGGGATGACGGGCTCATCAGCTATCACAAGAATCATTTCAGGATATTAAATACAGACACTATGGATTCTGTCTGATATGCAATAAGCGAGTAGGAGGTGAGTGAATAGTTCACTCACCGACCTCTCACACCACCGTACGTATCAAACGATTCAATCAGTTCATGTCTCGCACGATGGAAGGAACTTTCGAGATTTCGGTCCATCTGAGTAACCTGAATCTCGAAAATGTACTCCCGCAAAGGCTGGCCAGCCTTTGTATCAGAGATTTCAGACGGTCCGGGTACGGGAAATCTCGAACCGATGCAGCTCATCTCAGTTTTTTCACCGATTCAGGTGTGCATTTGAGTCCTCCGGAGGAGTCGATTCGAGATCAGGGCCTCTCTCTGGCACTGCAATCTCGAAAAGTCCTTCGGGATTCCCTGTTAAGGACATGGGACTTACGCGGAGGGGCCCTTCCCTCAGCCGTGCTCGGACCATAACGATCCACCGGATCGTTGAGCCTGTTCGGGTTCTTGTCCCATGTCTTAAGCCAGAGAACGAATATATCAACTTCGGTTCGGCTTGATTATACATCCACTTCTGAAATCCCGCGCCCGATACATGTCTGCTGCCGCAAACCTCAGGCTGTTACTGCTTCCTGATCCGGAGAATCATCTCGTCACAATCGCAGTCCAGACTGATCGTCCTGTGTTTCGCATTCAGTGCAGCGATGCGGTTACTGGCATTGTTTTTGTCGGTTTCAACATAAAGAACTTCGTAACTTCCTTTCGGCAGACTGACCATGACACTGCATCCCTCAGCTGCCTCAACCGCGTCTTCTTCCTCTCTGCTGATGAAATCCGCAATGTCGACCTCTTCTCCGGCAAGGTCCTTATATAATACGGTTTCCCTCTGGTGGCGACGTCGATAATCCACAGGCGACATGCCATAATACCTTGGAAATGTCTCATTGTATGATCTGACGGATGGGAATCCGTGTTTTGCTGCAACTTCTTCGATCGTCAGCTGGCTGCCAAGCAGATCGATCACGGACTCTCCCACTCTGCAGGCCGACAGGACTTCCTTCAGTGTATATCCTAATGTCCTTTTGATATAATGCGACAGATAGTATTTGCTTAAATACAGTTCTGCACTGATCGAATCCAGTTTGATCGGTTCATCGTGATGATAAAACAGATAATTGAGAATGCGTGTCAGTTTCTCATGATCTTTCTCGGACTCCTGAACAACCACACTGTCTTCCTTGATATTCAGGGAAGCGATATTCATGTGCTTCTGGAGGTTCGGAATGATTTTTTTCATCTGCAAAAAAATCTTTTCTTCTGTTATGCCCGGCTGAGAGGACAGAATGATCCATTCATAGATATCTTTTTTCAGATGGGCATACTCCTTCGTGTCTGTGACCATATGAATGTTTGAGGAAATCAGGCCATCATTTTCATCAATGTATTCCTCGGAAATATTGATCGTGGTCACAACAGTGTCTGCAGCTATGCTCTCTACTGAATGGAAACAATATGGGTCATGGGCAATAAACTGACCTTCTTTCACTGTTTCAACCGTATTGAAGGCATTGACCAGTATGACGCCTTTATGCACGTACATGATCTCCGGCCCATCATGAAAATGAAACGGGTGATATGTATTTCTGGTCGTTTTGAACGACAGCCCTCTGAAATCAGTTCCTTCTTTACTGGACAAAAACAGCGGACTCTTGTGATAGCTTTTATAATCGATCATTTTATTACTCTATAATTGTTTCTGCACCGCATACAGATCCTACATGGCTGATCTGATTTCAACGTTTATGCCTGCAGCTTCCATCTGATGCTGTATCTCAAGCATTCTCTCCCCGGATGGTTCCTCGAATCTCTCAAACTGTGCTCCGATATTGCGAGCCTTCGCGATCCCCATCTCGTGGTATCCGAGCAGGGATACCTGTTTAATGGCGAGTTCTTTAAGCAAAATCACGGCAGCCTGGATGGTTTCGTCCCCGTCGTTGATGTCTTTGATCAGAGGCATGCGCACCCAGATCTTGTCGTGAGTCCGCGGATCCGCCGCCAGGGTGCGAAGATTAGCCAGGATCCGTTCGTTCCTGACGCCCGTCAGTTTTTCATGGGATGCGGGATCCATGTGCTTCAGATCATACAGTACGTGTGTCACATTGGGAGACAGCGCCAGATCCATCAGCTGGTATGTCCGCCCGTAACCGGATGTATCAATACATACATTGATATCTTCCTCTGCACAGGCATCGATCAAAGCCCGCGCGAACGGGACATGGGACAGCGGCTCTCCGCCGCTGATGGTCACTCCGCCGCCGGAATCAGCATAAAAATCCTTATCCTGCAGAACGGCAGCCATGACCTCTTCCACAGACATTTCCTTCGCAACAGGATTGATCGCTTTGGAATAACAGGCCTCGCTGCACGCGCCGCAGGCAGAGCAGGATGCGAAATCGATCACAGGTCCATGCTCGCCGATGGTGATGCCGCCTTCCGGGCAGACCTCCGCGCAGACTCCGCACCCGATGCATCGGGAGGGGCTGAGGATCATCTGATTCTCCGGGCGGATCATCTCCGGATTATGACACCAGACACAGCGCAGAGGACAGCCCTTCAGGAATACGGTCGACCGTATTCCCGGGCCATCCTGGGTTGAAAATTTCTGTATATCTCCAACTAAGGCGGTAGTATTCAAAGCTGTGTTGCTTTTGCTCATCAGCATCCTCCATGTGCTGTTCTGGCAATGAGTGCATCCTGAACATGCCGGTCGAGTTCTGTGAAGTAAGCCAGATAGCCTGCAACACGGACGACCAATCCTCTGTATTCCTCCGGATTCTCCTGAGCAGCCCGCAGGGTGGCGTCATCCACCACGTTGATCTGGATGTGCTGGCCGCCTTCCTTAAAGTAGGTCTTGACCACGCTCTCGATGGTGTCGATGCCCTTCTCCCCTTCTACACTCTTCGGATCGAAGCGCAGATTGAACAAAGCGCCTGCGTAGAAATTCTCCGGCTTCAGGGAAGCCACAGATTTCACAGTTGCGGTCGGTCCGTTGATATCCCGGCCCATCATCGGTGATGCATTGTCATTGAGCGCTTCCCCGGCGTGTCTTCCATCAGGTGTCGCGCCGGTCTCCTCACCGTGCGGCACATTCTCAGACTGGGACATCAGCGTGTAGTCATAGTGGCCGCCGCGGGCATCCTTCCATCCCTGTACGGTCTCTGCTACGTAGCTGCAGATGTCCTTGTTGATAGAATCCACATAAGGGTCATCATTCCCGAACTTCGGTGGTACATTGATCAGATACTGGCGGATTCTCTCGTTGTCCTTATAGTCGCTGTCGAGGATGTCGATCAGCTCCTGCATGGTGACGATCTTATCCTTGAACACTGCGTATTCGATCCCGACGATGGAGTCTGCCAGGTTCGCCTGTCCCGTACCGAATATTCCCGAACTGGAGTGCTTCGCACCGCCCTCTTGCACGGACATACCCTTATCGATGCAGCCGTCAACCGTCATAGAAGTATAAACTGCCGGAAGCCTCCTGGCCTGTTCCACCTGAATGATTCTCGACGCTTCCACCATTCTCGTATGAATATACATAATCTGCTTTTTGCAGGCCTCGATGAGGTCCTCTTTGCAGGTAAACTCACACGGATCGCCGGTATCGATTCCCAGCTTCATGCCGGTGTTCGGATCCACACCTCTGTGCAGAACCATCTCCAGGCACTTGGCGTAGTTGACGTAGCCGACGTCAGGGAAGCAGTCGGCACCGCCGCCGCCGTACTGTGGCTGGGTGCATCCGACCACGTTCCATCCCAGGACCTCTTCATCGCTGCCGCCCTTGGAGCGTACGATCTTCATGCATACATCGTCATTAAAGAGTCCCGGCTGCGCCATGCCTGCCTGGATCATCTCCGATGCCTGGTGGAACAGGTCTTCCGGTGTCTTGTCACTGACGCGCATGGCCAGCACCGGCTGCGCCGTTTTCACATCCGCACCTGCCGTCAGGCACATGTAGCTCAGCTTGTTGGTCGCGTCTTCTCCGTCCAGTCCCAGGCCGCCCACCATGACGATGGCCCACATCGGAAAGCCCGCAAAGGCTTTGGAACATTCTTTATCTCTGACTTCGATGACTTCTCCGCACTTCAGGAAGAAACATTCCAATTCTTCCTGTGCCTTGTCTTCATCGAAGATCCCTGCGTTCATATCCAGCTCCATATACGGATACAAAATCTGGTCGAACCGTCCGAAGCTGCAGGCGGTCGCGGGTCCTTCGATGTGATAAACCAGGTGCACGAACCAGACGAACTGCAGCGCCTCATAGAAGCCTCTCGGCGGATTCTCCGGAACGTTCCTGCAGTTGGAGGCGATCTCCAGAAGTTCGGTTTTGCGGGTCATGTCGGTCTCCTGAGCCGCCAGCTCGAGAGCTTTGTCCGCATAGCGGTTCGCGAAACGGATCACCGCCTCTGCAGTGATAATACAGCCTCTCCAGAAGTCCTGCTTCTCCTGGGCTTCGATGGTGTTGCCCTCAGTTTCGGCGATCTTGCTTTTGCATCGATCAATGTAGCCCCGGAAGCCCTGCTCCATCAGTTTCTTATAATTCGGTACGACCTCACTGGAAATAGTATTGGTCTGTCCCATGTCGATGATGGAGTTTTCGTACATGGCCATGGTGTCTTCTGGCAGAATATCGTAGATCACGTCCTCAATGGCCCGGCCCTGCCAAAACTCTTCCAGGCAGTTCATGATGATCTTCTTATCCTCTTCTGTCACATCGATCTGGTCCATCTCTCTTGTCGGAAATTCCGGAATCTCTTCCAGAAGCCATTCCGTCGATGCATATTCCGGGAACAGCAGCGCGCCGCGCAGTGTATAGGTCGGGACGCCGACGATCAGCTCTTCGTCGTGGATGGTGATGCTGAGATTGTCCAGGACGTATTCCAGTGTCTTGGCCCGGAACAGGTACCGCGGCTCACCGGCGAACTTCTTGTAAGCTTCTGTGATGAGAAGCAGACGCTCCGGTGTAATATTCGGTCTGACGGATAAGAATCTGTCTTTTAATCTCTGTACTCTTGGTGTGATCATGTCCTTTCTCCTTTGGTTACCAGAATGCTCTTGTTATAATGCTATTTATAATTCGAAAGCTAATGTTATCTGAATGCTGCAGTTCTTAAAATGCTTCGCCGGCACTTCCGCTCATGGCTTCAAGTCTGTCTTCTTCGCTGAGGATCACCGGCTGTGAAATAAATTTGTCGATCTTTCTTCCTACGAGGAAGAGAATGATACCAATGATCGCCAGTACGATACCCATGATGAGCAGGAGATTGAGCATGCCATAGAAGTCGCTCAGAAGTCCGCTGCCGTACTCTTCCAGATAGTATTCCGGGCCCCAGCTTCCCTCGATGAGATTCAGGAAGAATCTCCCCGCTATGCAGACGGCAGCCATGATTTCGATCAGGATGCCGATTCTGAACAGATCGCCGTAGGCAAGCTTTGTCTTAGGATTGCGCGGCCATTTGTCCGGATGTTCCACAGAGCATCCGCCGAACAGAGGCTTGCAGATCACATAGAGAACGATGCCGCCCAGGATCAGGAATACGCCGTACAGGAAGTAATCTGTTCCGTTCATGAAGAATGCTGCTACCGCTACAACAGAGATCGTGATCGTACAGAGATACGTTCCGACTTTGCCTCCCGGGATCTTATACGCTTCCGGCTTCCGGATTTCCTCCGGATAGAGCTTGCGGTCTTTGAATACCATGAACGCCAGCAGGACTACCGTCGCGAAGCAAGGAATGACCTGCACCAGGATCAGCGTCGTAAATTCCATCTGCATCAGCAGGATGGTGACCAGAGACATGGAGAGGATTCCGATGGACGGAACACCGCTTCTCTTTGTCAGCCATGTGAAGCACGGCGGCGCCAGATGATCGTCTGCCAGAACGAACAGGCTTCTTGTACCACAGGCCATGTTGGTGTTGAAAATCGCCAGATTACCGACGACAGCGGTGAGGACAACAAGCACGCCGCACCAGCCGCCTACATTCTGTGTGAGAACAGAAGCGTAACCAACACTGTCTCCGCTAAGATCTGTGGTCCACATATCCCAGTGTCCAACGGATGCCACACCTGCCATGGTAGGGAGCAGATAGGACATACCGATCACAGGGCATGCGATCAGTATGCTCTTCGGGATGACCATTGGATCCCGGACTTCCCCGGAGACCTGATTGATCATGGACCAACCGCAGTACAGCCATACGCTGATCGCCAGAGCCGATCCAATGGAACTCGTTACACCCTCATCTGCATTGAAGATCGGTTCAATTGGGTTGTAATTCCAGTTCCCGAATCCCACCACCGTGATGAATGCAAATACAAGCAGTATGAAGACCGAGAAGAGAATACTGAGTATGCTTACTTCTTTCAGGCCCATCAGGTTTACAATCGTAAATATAATGACGATAATCAGCTTCACAATGAACGCCTCGGCATTGTTCCAGTCAAAGAAGTATCCGAGATAGTTCGTCGCCAGAACGATGTACGTTCCGCTGCTGGCATAGTACTGGATCGCGTACCAGATGCCTTCCTGGAAGGAATAAAATTCTCCATACGTGTGCTTGGCCCAGAACAGGTCACCGCCTTCCGCAGGCAAAACCGAGCCTACCTCCGTAACACAGAAACACCATGGAATCGCCCAAATGAAAACCATTACAAATAAGGTTATCATCGTGAGTCCCGGACCGCATGTCGATACCATTTCTTCGACGCCGAATGCGCCGGCTGCGATAGAACAGAACAGCAGACCTACGATCGAAATGACACCGTAGTTTTTCTTACCGACGTTCTTTACGCCTTTACGTCTTTCTGACATAATGTTTTCACCTCGTAATTTCGATAATCTGTTTATGCACTAATAAAAGCATATCCTCTTCTTCATCTTAATAAAGAAAGAAAACGCTTTCTATAATTGGTTTGGCATAAAATCTGATTATTATGTCATCAAAACGAATCTGTTTAGTTCTTATTCCAGGACTCATTCGTTGATGTCACCCTCTGTGCCCAACAGGAAACGCAGGATCTCTTCGTGACTGTGAGTCGTTTTTCTATAAGCATCCAGGATTTCCCTCTGTTTCTTTGTTACCTTTAAACTGGTGTCATGGTTATTCTGTTTTTCCTCCGTGTTTTCTTCTGTTGCTATTGAGAGATGTCTGATGGATTTCAGCACGATCGGTATCGCCTCAGATTTACTGAGTTCAAAAACAAGTTCCGGTGAGTTTCCTTTGATTCTGCCTGAGTACATCTCCCGATACTCCTCAGGATGACAGCCGAACCATTTATGAAAAAACTTCTCATAATATGCCGTGGTGGAAAATCCTACTTCTGCAGCAATGCTGCTGATTTTCTGAGAACCGCTGAGCAGTATTTTTTCTGACTCTTCTACTCTCGCAAAGGCCAGAAGTTCCCTGAAACCAAGGCCGGTTCCCGCAGTAATCAGCTTCGACATATACCATTCGCTGAAATGTTCTTTTTCGGCCAGCTCCCGAAGCGATAATTTCTCATTATGATGCTCGTAAATGTAGTCGATTGTCCTCCCCAGTCTTTCCCCTATTTCAGGATGATCATACTTCTTGTGCATGACGATCTTCCCTTCGAAATAAAATGATTTGAAGTTCTGGTCACAGTAATGAAGCACATCGATCATGATATTTGTATTCATCATCTTATAACCGGGGCGTTCGATGATATCATTATGAGCGATTTTCAACAACAGGTTTCTTAGTACTATGATCTCTTCGTTGCTCTTCTCTATTCCCATCGTTCGGTATACGTTACATGGCAGTGTCGGAAACTGTCTTTTGAAATATGGCGCGTTGATCTGTACCAATAAGACAATATTGTCACTTGAGCAGTCGTATATTCCATGCACTTCACTGTCATTGATGATGAAGATATCCCCCTGCTGCATTTCATAAATGCTTGATCCGCATTTCAGTGTAACAACCCCTCTGAGCACATAAATGAATTCATGGTCGTAATGATAATGAAGCGGGTAGTTCTCAATATTCACGATCCGGACGTTCACCGGCATATCATCTAAATATCCAGCCTTTTCCTCTAACATGTCAAACCTCTGATTCTTTCAGAATCTATTGCTTCAGCATCGTTACGACCTTGGTGTTATTCTATGCTTTCTCCTTAAAATGCTTCGCCGGCACTTCCGCTCATGGCTTCCTGTCTGTCTTCTTCACTGAGGATGACAGGCTGCGGAATGTACTTATCAACTTTCCTGCCAACTACGATCAGCACACCTCCGATAATGGCCAGTGCGATACCCATGATCAGCAGCAGATTCAGCATACCGTAGAAATCGCTCAGCAGGCCGCTGCCGTACTCTTCCAGGTAGTACTCCGGTCCCCAGCTGCCTTCGATGAGGTTCAGGAAGACGCGTCCGGCGAGGCAAGTCGCCGCCATGATCTCAAGCAGAATGGCGATACGGAATGTATCTCCGTATGCCAGCTTGGTCTTAGGGTTTCGCGGCCATTTGTCCGGATTCTTCTTCCAGGGGCCGCCCCAGATCCACTTGCAGACTACGTAGAGAACGACACCTGCCAGGATCAGGAATACGCCGTAGAGGAAGTAGTCCGTTCCGTTCAGGAAGAATGCCGCGACAGAAACGCAGCAGATGGAGATTGTGCAGTACAGGGTGCCCACTTTACCTCCCGGGATCTTATATGCATCCGGCCTGCGCGTTTCTTCCGGATACAGTTTGCGACCTTTATAGACCATGACCGCCAGGCAGAAAGCACAAGCGAACTCCGGAATGACCTGAATCAGGATCAGTGTCGTAAATTCCATCTGCATCAGCAGGATGGTAACCAGAGACATAGACAGAATTCCGATGGACGGAACGCCGCTCCTCTTGGTCAGCCATGTGAAGCACGGCGGTGCCAGATTGTCGTCTGCCACAACGAAAAGACTTCGTGACCCACAGGTCATATTTGTGTTGAATATGGCCAGATTACCGATGATGGCTGTCAGGACAACAAGCACGCCGCACCAGCCGCCTACATTCTGTGTAAGGACGGCAGCGTAGCCAACACCATCACCACTAAGATCTGTGGTCCACATATCCCAGTGTCCTACAGAAGCCACGCCGGCTATCGTCGGCAGGACATAAGAAAGACCGATCAGCGGGCATACGATCAGGATGCTCTTCGGAATGACCATTTTGTTGGTGACCTCGCCGGAAAGCTGGTTGATCATGGCCCATCCGCAATACATCCAGACACCAATGGCCAGCGCCTGTCCGAGGGAACTGCTGAATCCCTCTTCCTCATTAAAGATCGGTTCGATCGGATCGTAATTCCAGTTTCCAAATCCAACGACCGTTATGAAAGCAAATACAAGCAATATGAAGATCGAGAAGATGATGCTGAGAACGCTTACTTCTCTCAATCCCATCAGATTCACAGACGTAAACGCGATGACGATGATCAGCTTGACAATGAATGCTTCCGCGTTGTTCCATTCAAAGAAGTAGCCCAGATAGTTTGTCGCCAGAACGATGTACGTTCCGCTGCATGCGTAGTATGAAATCGCGTACCAGATGCCTTCCTGGAATGAATAGAATTCCCCCAGAGTCTGCTTCGCCCAGAAGATGTCGCCGCCTTCCGCGGGCAGCACGGATCCCACTTCTGTAATGCAAAAGCAGTCAGGGATTGCCCAGACGAAAACCATGCCGATCAGGACGATGATCGCCATACCCGGTCCGCAGGTGGAGATCATTTCCTCAATGCCGAAGGCTCCGGCAGCGACTGAGCAGTACATCAGTGCTACAATAGCGATCACGCCGTAGTGCTTTTTGTTGACATTTTCTACGCCTTTTCGAATGTCAGACATAACCCATCCCTCCTTATATTAAGAGATTTTATTCGCAGACCTCGCTTGGATCCTTGATCTTCGTATCAAGTGTTATATCGAGTTCTGCTGCATATTCAAAGAACTTATCACATTGTTCCTGTGTGATCATGTCAGAAGAGATCAGGCCGCTCATGTCGCCGAAATCATCGTTGATGAACAGTTTTGAGAAGAGGTATCCGCTCTGTCCTGTCAGGTACATTTCGGCGGTGATCCCAGCCCTTTCAAAAGACTCGACAAATCCCGGCGCGCTCACATGCACTTCTACCAGTGTGTCTTTGCCGTCCTTTTTGCCGTAGGATTCGATCACCATGCAGCCGGAATCCAGTGCCAGTCCCTCATCCACAAATGACTGGATATCTTCTTTGAAGTGCGGTGCCGGCGGAATATGGCTCAGGATGAAATCGAACGGAACGATCTTTTTTCCGTTGTATTCCTCTTCCTCATGGCTAAGCAGACCTGCCGGGAAAAGCTGTGATGCGAAATCCATACCTGCGCCCGCATACTTAAAATATGCGTTCCTAAGCCCCTTGAATTCCGTTTCCGCATTGAACGCATACTGGAACGGCTCGTCATGGCAGTGCTCTCTGAAAATGACAGGTTCGTCCATGTACTCATACTGCCTTTTCACCGGTCTGCTGAACGGAACCGTATCTAATATCTTCCCGTCTTCAAATGCAACCGCCGGATCGGACATGTCACTCATTGCTGTAGCCGGAGACCACCAGAAGGGCTGAAAACGTTTCGCGTAAGCGCCTTCCCATACGAAATTGTAAATCGTATCGCATGTATCAAGATATCTCATTGAGTATTTGGTTGCTGCGCAGATCAGACCCGGAGCAGACCCTGTGCCGAAGATCGCCAACTTGCCGATTTCCCTGAATTTCGGAGCATAGATCTTGAACATGGCCATATAGCTCTTCCACCATCTTTCCGTTTCCGGGGAAAACCCTTCCGGTACCTTGTACTGCTTGCTCAGTTCACTTTCGTCCCATAGCTCATGGAGCTTGTCCGTTCCGTTGTAGTCCTGATAATTTGTCTTGACCGCCAGTGCCGCTTCCAGAACGTTCTGATTGAAGGTCAGCGCCAGTGCGTTCAGAATGAGATCGACGCCATCCGCCGCCGCAATGATACTGTTTACGTCAAATGCATCGACCTGCATGCCTTTTGCCTTGGTCAGCTCCTTCACCAGTTCATTTACCGATTTCAGATCGTAATCCGCCAGAATAATTTCACCGACGCCAGGGTCCTTATCCAGTCTTTTCGCTGCCGCGCTTCCCTGTGCACCTAATCCCAAAACAAGTACTTTTTTCATGCTGTCACCTCTTCGATTAGCCATATTGCCTAATCAATAATAAAAACGAGTCTTTTTCTTTATCGTAATCAAGAAAAGGCTCGTTTTCTATAATTAGTTTTACATGAAATCTAATTATTATGACTTTTGCGCATCTTCACTTTCTGCACTTAGCATGAATCGCAGGATCTCATCGTGACTGCGAGTCGTTCTTTCATAAGCATCTAAAATCTCTTTTCGATGCTGCTCCTTTAACTCATCTTCCTTGAGGTCATGGTGCGTCAGTTTATTCTCTGTGTTTTCGTCGCCCTCGAAAGAAAGTGTTTGGATCGATTTTGAGATGATCGATGTCGCCTCGGACTGACTGATTTCAAAGATAAGCTCCGGCGAACTTCCTTTAATTTTATTGGCGTACAGCTTCCTGTATTCTTCAGGGTAACAGCCAAACCATTTTCTGAAAAACTTCTCGTAGTATGCGGTTGTTGAAAAGCCTACCTCTGCAGCAATGCTGCTGATCTTCTGCGAACCGCTGAGCAGCATCTTTTCGGATTCTTCTACTCTCGCAAAGGCCAGAAGTTCCCTGAAGCCCAGCCCGGTTCCCGCCGTAATCAGTCTTGACAGATACCCTTCACTGAAATGTTCTTTTTTCGCTAACTCTCTCAAAGAAAGCTTCTCACTGTGATGCTCATAGATATAGTCTATGATTCTTCCCAGTCTTTTCCCCATTTCCGGATAGTCATACCGTTTGTGCATCACGATTCGCCCTTCGAAATAAAAGGATTTGAAGTTCCTGTCGCAATAGTTGAGAACATCAATCATGATGTTCGTATTCGTCGTTTTGTAACCGGGACGTTTGGTCAGGTAATTGAGACCTGTTTTCAATAACAGATTTCGCAGCACGATAATCTCTTCATTGACCCTATCTTTTTCCATTGTCCTAAATACGTAATGTTCCAAGGTCGGGAACTGCCTGATGAAATAATCCGCGTTGATCTGTATCAGTAAAACGACATTGTCATTGGAGCAGTCAGTTATTCCATGTACTTCGCTGTCATTCACGATAAAGACATCTCCCTGCTGCATCTGATAAATACTGGATCCGCATTTCAGCACAGCAGAACCTTTGAGCACATAAATGAATTCATGATCATAATGATAATGAAGAGGGTAATTCTTAATATTTACGATTCGGATGTTCATTGGCATATCATCCAGATAGCCAATCGTTTCCTTTAACATCGATGCTCTGTCTCCATCTTGCGATAATTGCTTTATCCCTTCGGAATTTTTTTCTTTTATCATTTCTAAATACTTTTACTATTTTTGTTTTCTTACGTCAAGTTATGAGGGTTTGGTTGACACCCTGTGCACTCCTTTCCCTATCAGACCATATAGTAATTCGTCAGGAAATAAGTCCTTTCCCAATCCACGATCTTTCTCTTAGATTCCTTCTCCGGGTGGATGTCAAACTCGTCAAAGATCATCACGTACTTATTCTCTGTATCGTAGAGCGGCCACGCCTTCTCCTTGCCGTCCGGTGAATCCTCCGCGCTGAGGGATGGATCACCGGTCTTCGCGAACTTGACCCACATCTTACGCATGGTCCTGGCGAAAGTCTCGTCAAAGGCTCTGCCGCTCAGTTCGGTATCCTCCGGATGATTGAACACCGTCGAAAGCTCCGACGCATGTCCGCAGCCTACTCCCGGATAGGTTGACTCCGGTGTGAATAGATATGTATATGATTTCCCGCCGCCTCTGGTCTGTTCCTCTGACAATCTGATCTGCGGTGCAACGAAGAGGATCTGCTCAATTAGGCGACTGTCATCTTCGAAGCTCTCCACCAGCTTTTTCTCATCCTCCGGCAGCTGCACGAGTTTTTTTGCCTTGCGGTTCTCACACCATCCCTTCCAATTCTCTTCTCCGAAGGCAAAAGCGAAAACATCCATTTCGTCTTTGTTG
>JAFUCA010000024.1 GCA_017459895.1 Bacillota bacterium
AACAAGGGACTGCTGCTGGAAGCTGCGGGAACCTACAACAACGTCATCCGTTTCCTGTGCCCGCTGTGCGTGACAGACGAGCAGCTGAACTGCGGTCTGGACATCATGGAGAGCGCGATTCAGGAGGAAATGGGCAAATAATTCCCAGGAATTATATCAGCTGACATTTCAGAGGGGCTGTCCCGAAGGGACAGCCCCTCTTTTCTGGGGCCGGCCCTTCGAATCGGGAAGATTCGGCGAAGTGTCTTGACACCTGTTGTGACTTTTGCTACAATGCCGGAGAAACGATTGTAAATTGCCCGAAAGGAGATAAGAAACCATGGGGAGTGAACATTTGGAGGAGCGGATCAGTCTCCGCAAACGCAAGGATATAGAGATCTCGACTAAGAGATATCTGCAGGACGCCATGTCTGCCATGGCGCTTGGGCTGTTTGCCACGCTGCTGATGGGCACGATCCTTGATGTGCTCGGTACGCAGACGGCGAATCTGTTTGGCGAGAACGCGGTGTCGGCCTTTCTGGTTGAGATCGCGGCCATTGCCAAGAACATGATGATCATGGGCGCCGGCATCGGGGTGGCGGTTGCTACCGCGCTGAAGGCACCGCCGCTGGTCATCTATTCCAGTGCGGCTGTCGGAGCTATGGGAGCGACGCTGACCGGATTCGGCATTACGATGGCGGGGGGACCTGCCGGGGCGTTTATCGCGGTGGCCGTCGGTGCGGAATTCGGCAAACTCGTATCCAAGGAGACCAAGGTGGATATTCTCGTGACGCCCGGCGTGACCCTGATCACCGGAGGAATCGCAGCCAAGCTGGTGGGACCGGCGGTGGGCTGGTGCCTGGTGAAGCTGGGGCAGGCCATCATGGCGGCCACCGAATGGCAGCCTTTCTTCTTCGGGATCTTCATTGCGGTCATCGTCGGCCTGGCGCTGACGGCGCCGATCTCCAGTGCGGCGATCTGCGTGATGATGGAATTGTCCGGCCTGGCAGCCGGCGCGGCTACGGTGGGCTGCTGCGCCCAGATGGTCGGCTTCGCTGTGGCCAGCTACCGCGAGAACGGAGTGGGAGGATTGGTGGCTCAGGGCATCGGCACCTCCATGCTGCAGGTATCAAACATCATCAAGCATCCGTGGATTCTCGTGCCGCCGACCCTCACCGGAGCCATCATCGGCCCCCTGTCCACCTGCGTGTTCCATATGAGCAATATTCCTATCGGCGCGGGCATGGGCACCTGCGGATTTGTGGGATCCATCGGAACCTTTACCGACATGGGATTCTCCCTGGATGTTCTCTGGAAGGTGCTGCTGCTGCACATCGTGCTGCCGGCGATCCTTGCCTTTGCCATCGATAAAGCGATGCGGGGGATGGGGCTGATCAAGGACGGAGATTATAAGCTGGATCTGTAGATCCCTCCGCACGGGCGAAAAACGGCTGTTTTTGCGGTAATTTGGTGATTTTCCTTGCATTTTCCCATTTCTTCTAATATAATTACATCGTGGTTATCCCCCTGATAACCTCATTAATCTCTAATCCCAATACCCCTTTTAACAAAAGAGACCGTCAGGTCTCTTTTGTTTTGTGTTATACTGATGCCATGGAACACATCAGAGCACAGGTACAGACAGAGCAATACAGCAGCGCCATCTGGGATCAGTACTTTCGGGGCCGGAGGGTCTGCGTGCTGGATATCGAGACCACGGGACTGGACCGGAAACGAAATCATTTCATTCTGGGAGGTCTGCTGGATCCGGAGAGGGGAGTGCTCCATCAGGTATTCGCCGATCATACGAAGGAGGAGCCCCAGGCCCTCCGGCAATTCATGGAACTGGTCTGCGGGTTCGATGTCGTGATCACCTATAACGGCAGGCATTTTGATATGCCCTTTCTCGCGGAGCGGATGGAGCGATGCGGCATCACGGGAGAGTATACGGGATACGATCTGGATCTGTATCAGGTGGTGAACGGGCACTCTCCGATCCGCCGGCTGCTGCCGAACCTGAAGCAGAAGACCGTCGAGAGCTATATGGGGCTGTGGCAGGACCGGAGCGATGAGATCTCAGGGGCACAGAGCGTGGAACTGTATATGGACTACATGCGCACCCGTGATCCCGGGGCCCGCCGCCGGATCCTGCTCCATAACAGCGACGATGTGCTGCAGCTGCAGCGCCTGCGGCCGGTGATCGAAAAGAGCGACTTTCACCGGGCAATGTACCATATGGGCTTTCCTGCGGGGGATTCATGGCGGCGCTGGCAGGTTCGCAGGATCGGCTTTCACCGGGACCGGCTGATGATCGAAGGCATTCAGGCGGGAAACCGGATCGATTATCTGGGCTACGAGATGGGCCGATTCCCGCTGCAAAGCTGTTTTGACGCGAAGGCCGGGACGTTTCATATGGAGCTGCCTGTCCTCCGGCAGGCCGGCATTGCCGCCGTGGATCTTCGCTCCAGCGGAGCGGAGGAGGCGGAATTTCAAAAATATCCGGGTTTTGGCAGCGGATTCCTTGTCGTAGAGGACAGGGATGGAGTAAAATATAGAGAAGTCAATCATTTCGCGCAGGCCCTGATCGGGCGGTTCGAAAACACGCTATAGAGAGGTACGAATGGATATCAAAGAAAATATCAGGAAGGTCAAACAGAGCAGCTATATTCTGGCGGCGCTTCCGGAAGAAGTGCGAAACAGGGCCCTGGAGGCGGTCTGTGAGGCGCTGGCCGCGCAGCAGACACAGATTCTGGAGGCAAATCAGATGGATCTGGAGCGGGCGGAGGCCACGCAGCTTTCGGCGCCGCTGCTTTCCCGGCTGCGCTTTGACCGAAAGAAAATCAGCGGCTGCATCGACGGGATCCACGATCTGATCGATATGCCCGATCCCCTCTTCCGACAGATCCTGAAGCGGGAGCTGGACACAGGTCTGGTTCTGACGAAGGAGACCTGTCCCATCGGCGTCATCGGAGTGATCTTCGAATCCAGGCCGGATGCGCTGGTGCAGATCGCCAGCCTTTGCATCAAGAGCGGCAACGGGATTATCCTGAAGGGCGGAAGCGAAGCCAGAGCTACGAACCGGGTCCTGTTTGACACGATCTGCGATGCGGCGCTCGGGGCGGGACTTCCGGAGGGGTTTGCCCAGCTGATCGAGGACCGGGCGGGGATCGATGAACTGCTGCAGTGCCACGGGGATGTGGATCTGATCATCCCGAGGGGCTCCAATCAGTTCGTCCGCTACATCATGGATCACACCAACATTCCGGTCATGGGACATGCCGATGGAATCTGTCACGTTTACGTGGACGGGGCGGCAATGATCGGCAAGGCGGTGCCCATCATCATCGATTCCAAGACCCAGTATCCGGCGGCCTGCAACGCGGCGGAGACACTGCTGGTGCACAGCGCCATCGCCGACGTACTGATTCCGGCGCTGGCAGACGCCGCCGGGGCGAAGATCCGGCTGCGGGGAGATGAACGGACGGTGCAGCTCATCGACTGCGCGGCCGCAGAGGAAGAGGATTTCCACACGGAGTACCTGGACAACATCCTGAGCGTGCGCGTCGTGGGATCCATCGACGAGGCCATCGATCACATCAACCGGTATGGATCCCACCATACGGACTGCATTATTACAGAGGATGCGGATTCCGCGGCGAAGTTCATGGCACTGGTGGATTCGGCGGGGGTGTATCAGAACTGCTCTACCCGCTTCGCGGACGGCTATCGGTATGGGTTCGGAGCGGAGGTCGGCATCAGTACCGGCAAGCTTCACGCCAGGGGTCCGGTGGGACTG
The DNA here is from genome assembly GCA_017459895.1 of Bacillota bacterium. Classification (GTDB taxonomy): domain Bacteria; phylum Bacillota; class Clostridia; order Peptostreptococcales; family Anaerovoracaceae; genus Lentihominibacter. The sequence goes on from JAFUCA010000024.1 coordinate 3,776, forward strand.
GACGGTCTGGTCACGTACAAATACAAACTGGTCGGTGACGGACATATTGTGGCAGACTATGCGAGCGGCGCGTCACAGTTCCGGTTCAGGGATTTATAATAATTGGAGGAAAAGAACATGAGAACGGGATTTATCGGCGTAGGAAATATGGGCGGCGCAATTCTGACCGGTTACGCAGCTTCACCCCAGGGACAGAAGGATCAGATCATGATCTTTGACACGAACCGGGAGCTGTGTGAGAAGCGGCTGAAGGAGGTGCGCGGCTCCATGACGGATCACGTGAGCGATCTGGTCAAAGCATCCGAAGTAATCGTTCTGGGTGTCAAGCCGCAGGTCATGGAGGATGTGCTGGAGGAAGTGGCCAGGGCTTATCAGCCGGATAAGCTGATCATTTCGATGGCCGCCGGCATCAGCATCGAGTTCATCCGCAAGTATCTGGGAGACGACGCGAAGATCGTCCGCATCATGCCCAATACGCCGGCGCTGGTGGGAGAAGGCATGATCGCCATGTGCCCGGGGGAAGGGCTGAGCCTGAAACAGCTGATGGCCGCGGAAACGATTCTGAAATCCGTCGGAAAGGTGGAGGAAGTGGACGAATCCATGCTGGACTGCGTGATCGGTGTCAGCGGAAGCAGCCCGGCCTATACCTTCATGTACATCGAGGCGCTGGTGAAGGCGGCGGTGGCCAACGGGATGAGCCAGGAGCAGGCCAGAATGTTCGCGGCCCAGGCGGTGCTGGGAGCGGCGAAGCTGGTGATGGAGAGCGAGGAAAGCCTGGAGCAGCTGCGCATCAATGTCTGCTCGCCGGGAGGCACGACCATCGAAGCCGTCCGCAAGCTGGAGAAGAACGGATTCATGGATGACGTCAAAGAGGCGTTCCAGGCGGCGGTGGACCGGTCCAAGGAAATGACCAGACAGAAGAAAGGATAAATTTCAGATGATTTTTGAAGAAAAGCGGGTCAACAGCCGCAAGATCTACGAAGGGGCGATCCTGAACGTACGGGTCGACACGGTCACGGCCAGGAAGGGCCATGCGCACCGGGAGATCATTGAGCACAACGGGGCGGTGGCCGCAGTGGCCCTCACTGCGGATGACCGGATCGTGATGGTGAAGCAGTACCGGTACGCCGCAGGCCGGGTGGTGCTGGAGATTCCCGCCGGCAAGATCGACCGGGGGGAGACGGATCCTCAGGCGGCGATGCAGCGGGAACTGAAGGAAGAGACCGGCTACACAGCGGAGGACATCCGGTATCTGGGCTGCATCAATCCCAGCGTGGCTTATTCGGAGGAGGTGATCCACCTCTATCTGATGACGGGGCTTTCCCCCGGCGATCAGAAGCTGGATGAGGACGAGGCGCTGGAGGTAGAACTGATGCCCTTCGACGAGGTCTGCCGGATGACGGAGCAGGGAGAACTATCCGATGCCAAGACGGTTGCGGCGGTGCTGATGGCAAGGGCACAGAGGTAATTGCGATGTATACGGACGATTTTATCGAATTTTTGAAAACAGAGAAAAAAATGGCGAAGAATTCCTGTGAAGCCTACCGCAGGGATGTGTCGGAATTCGTTGCCTTCGAGGCTTCCCGCGGGATCACGGATGTTACGTCCAGCTCCAGCACCGAGATGGTTGCCTGGCTGCATCAGCTCAAGGAGATGGGACGCTCCGCATCCACGGTGAACCGAAAGGTCGCCTCGGTTCGCGCGTTTTACCGGTATCTGATCGACCGGGGGTACACCCAGACGGATCCGACCTCCGGAATCCGCTCCCCCAGGATCGAGCGCAAGGAGATCGAGTATCTGAGCATTCAGGAGATCGAGCGGCTGCTGGAGAGTCCGGATGACTCGGTGCGGGGCATCCGGGACCGGGCGGTTCTGGAGGTGCTCTACGCGACGGGGATCCGGGTCAGCGAACTGATCGATCTGAACATGGACAGCATCAATCTGCGGATGGGCTTCGTAACCTGCGACGGGCCGGGAAGCCGGGCGAGGATCATCCCCCTGGGACGGCCTGCCAGAGCGGCGCTGGACAATTACATTTCCGGCGCGCGGCCGCAGCTGGTGCGGGAGCGGACGGAGGAAACGGCTCTGTTCGTCAATCAGTACGGACGCAGGATCACACGGCAGGGTCTGTGGAAGATCCTGAGGGATTACGGCGAAAAAGCCCAGCTGTCCCACAGCCTGACGCCCCATACGCTGCGCAATTCCTTCGCGGTGCACATGCTGCAGAACGGGGCGGATCTGAAATCCCTGCAGGAGCTGATGGGCCACGATGATATCACGGCGACCCAGGTCTATCTTTCGGCGACCAAGAGCCGGCTGAAGGACGTCTACGACCGGGCCCATCCCAGAGCGTAACCGGATAAAAAACCACTTGCATTCCTCCGGCCTTTGCGATATAATCATCAAGTGTCTGCGAAGGACACTTAGTTTAACGGGCGGTCCTCTGATACGGCGGGCGCGGAAGGCGCCGGTAAGTCCGGTCATGAACGTTACGAAGGGAAGGAGGAAGAAACCATGGATGTATTGAATCAGATCACTCAGGAGTACATGAAGTCTGACATCCCTGCATTTAACGTTGGTGACACCGTCAAGGTCCACGTTAAAATCAAAGAAGGAAACAGAGAGAGAATCCAGATCTTCGAGGGATTCGTACTCAAGAGACAGAACGGCGGCATCGGCGAGACATTCACCGTCCGGCGTATCGCATCCGGTGTCGGCGTAGAGAAGACATTCCCGGTCCACTCACCGCTGGTTGAGAAGATCGAAGTCGTCAGACGCGGTAAGGTCAGAAGAGCCAGACTGCACTACATGCGCCAGAGAACCGGTAAATCCGCCAAGATCAAAGTCAAGGAATAAGAAACAGGGAACCTTCGGGTTCCTTTTTCGTTTGTTACTTTTCCCCGGGAAAATCATGTGGTAGAATGAAGAATATATTGAACAGAGAGCAGGGGCAGACATGGCGCAGACAATCGACAACATCAACTGGTATCCGGGACACATGAAGAAGACCCGGGAGCTGATCCGGGAGAATCTGAAGATGGTGGACGCGGTCATTGAGGTGACCGACGCCCGGATCCCGGTATCCAGCCGGAATCCTCTGATCGATGAGATCCTGGGGAATAAGCCCCGGATCATCGCTCTGAACAAGAGCGATCTGGCGGACGGCGCCGCATGCAAAGGCTGGATCAGCTGGTTTGAGCAGCAGGGCTTCCCGGCGGTCTCCATGAACGCGAACAGCGGCAGCGGCATCAAAGACCTGCTTCGGATCCTGGAGAGGATGGAGCGGGAGAAGAACGCATCCAGCGCGGTGAAGCGGCCCTTCCGTCTGATGATCGTGGGGGTTCCCAACGTGGGCAAGTCCTCCCTGATCAACCGGATGACCGGCCGTAAATCGGCGAAGACCGGCGATAAACCGGGGGTGACCCGGGGGAAACAATGGATCAAACTCTCCAACGGGATGCAGCTGCTGGATACACCGGGGATCCTCTGGCCGAAGTTCGAGGATCCGAAGGCGGGAGTGAACCTGGCCTTCTGCGGCTCGATCCGGGATGAGATCATGGATCTGCCGAGCCTGGCGCTGGAGCTGATCGGCGTGCTGTCGCAGCACTACCCGGTGCTGCTGAGCCAGCGGTACAAGCTGGAGGAGATCGGAGAGGAGCCGCTGCAGACCATGGAGGCCATGGCGGTGAAGCGGGGCTGCATCCTGCCGGGAAAACGAATCGACTATGAGCGGATCGGCCGGCTGGTGCTGGATGAGTTCCGGGCGGGGAAGATCGGCCGGATCACATTAGAACAGCCGCCGGCTCCGGCAGACGGGGAGCAGCGATGACAAAGGAAGAACGACTGGAGAAACAGAGACAGCGCCTGGCGGAGATGAAGGAGCGGGAGCATCAGCTGCATGCCCGGGGATTCGCTTTCATTGCAGGCGTGGACGAGGTCGGCCGGGGCCCGCTGGCGGGGCCGGTGGTAACGGCAGCGGTCGTGCTCCCGGAGGATTTCGATGTCCTCGGCATCGATGATTCCAAGAAGCTCTCCGAGAAGCGAAGGGAAGAGCTGTACGATGTGATCACCGGGCGGGCTCTGGCCTGGGGCATCGGCATGGCGGATCATCAGGTGATCGATGAGATCAACATCCTGCAGGCAACCAAGCAGGCCATGGGACAGGCGATCGAAGAAGCAAGCCGGATGCTCCGGGAAAGAACCGGCGGGAGCATCGACTGCGTGCTCCTGGACGCGGTGGAGCTGCCGGGACTGCAGATTCCTCAGGAATCCATCGTGAAGGGGGACGCGAAGGTGCTGGCCATCGCGGCGGCGTCCATCGTAGCCAAGGTTACCAGGGACCGGATGATGGTCCGGTACGCACAGGAGTATCCCTGGTACGCCTTCGAGAAGAACAAGGGCTACGGCACGAAGGATCACTATGCGGGACTGCGGGAGCACGGACCCTGTCCCATCCACCGCAGAACGTTTTTGAAGAAAATGCATTGATCATATAACAGGAAAACACTGATAAGATGGAAAGGAGCAAACCGGAATGAAAACAGATATCCAGATCGCGCAGGAGACAGAGGCGCTGAGAATCGCAGAGATTGCTGAGGCGGCGGGCATCGAAGAGAAATACGTCGAGCCTTACGGGTTTTACAAAGCGAAGATCGACTATAACATTATGGCTGACCGCAGGGATGTGCCGGATGGCAAGGTCGTTCTGGTGACAGCTATTTCCCCGACGCCGGCGGGTGAAGGCAAGACGACGACAACGGTAGGCCTTGCGGACGCCATGACGCGGATCGGCAAGAAGACCATGGTGGCGCTGCGGGAGCCTTCTCTGGGACCGGTCTTCGGGATCAAGGGCGGAGCGGCCGGAGGCGGCTACGCGCAGGTGATCCCTATGGAGGATATCAATCTGCACTTCACCGGCGACATGCACGCCATCGGAGCGGCGAACAACCTTCTGGCGGCGATGCTGGACAACCACATCCAGCAGGGAAACAGCCTTGGCATCGATCCCCGCAGGATCACATGGAAGCGCTGCGTCGATATGAATGACCGGCAGCTGCGGTTCATCACCGACGGTCTGGGGGGCAGAGTCAACGGTACGCCCAGAGAGGACGGATTCGACATTACCGTTGCCAGCGAGATCATGGCGATCCTCTGTCTGGCAAACGACATCGATGATCTGAAGGAGCGTCTCTCCAGGATCGTCGTCGGATACACCTACGGGGAGGAGCCGGTTACAGCCGGTCAGCTGAAGGCGCAGGGCGCCATGGCGGCTCTTCTGAAGGATGCCCTCAAGCCGAACCTGGTCCAGACGCTGGAGCACACGCCGGCGCTGATCCACGGCGGACCCTTCGCCAATATCGCCCACGGCTGCAACTCCGTCATGGCGACGAAAACAGCCATGAAGCTGGCGGATTACGTCATTACCGAGGCCGGATTCGGCGCGGATCTGGGGGCGGAGAAATTCCTGGACATCAAATGCCGCATGGCCGGCATCAAACCTTCGGCGGTGGTCATCGTAGCGACGGTCCGGGCCCTCAAGCACCACGGAGGCGTTGCGAAGGCGGATCTGCAAAACGAAAACCTGGAGGCGCTGGAAAAGGGCCTTCCGAATCTCCTGCAGCACGTGGCAAACATCACGCAGGTGTACGGACTTCCGGCGGTGGTTGCCATCAACCGGTTCCCCACCGATACGGAAGCGGAGCTGGCGCTGGTGGAGGAGAAGTGCCGGGAGCTGGGCGTCAACGTTGCCCTCAGTGAGGTCTGGGGCAAGGGCGGCGAAGGCGGCGTCGCTCTGGCGGAGGAAGTCGTCCGTCTGTGTGAGCAGCCATCCGATTTCCGGTATTCCTACGAGCTGGACATGACCATCGAAGAGAAGATCACGGCCATCGCGAAGAGGATCTACCATGCGGAGGACGTGGCCATCCAGGCACCGGCGATGAAGGAGCTCAAGAAACTGGAGGCGCTGGGATTCGGAGGACTTCCGATCTGCATGGCGAAGACCCAGTACAGCTTCTCCGATGATCAGAACCTGCTGGGAGCGCCCCAGGGATTCACGCTGCAGGTCAGAGACATCCGTGTCTCCGCAGGGGCGGGATTCATCGTCGTTCTGACCGGCAACATCATGACGATGCCCGGACTGCCGAAGAATCCGGCAGCGGAGAACATCGACGTAGACAGCAGAGGAGTGATCACCGGCCTGTTCTAAGACGGGCATGAAACAGAAAGCATTGCGGAGGATAGTAAATGACATACACGGATAAGGTCTGTACAGAGTTCATCACGGATGTTGCCAGCAAGGCGCCGGTTCCCGGCGGCGGCAGTGTGGCCGCTCTGGTGGGAGCGCTGGGCGCGGCGCTGGGGAATATGGTTGCCTCGCTTACCGTCGGCAAGAAGAAATACGCCGATGTGGAGGAGGACATGCAGGAAATGATCATTGAGATCCGGGAGATTCAGAAGCACCTGATCGATCTGGTCGAAAAGGACATCGAAACATTCGAACCCCTGTCGAACCTGTACGGAGTTCACCCGCAGACCCAAAAGGAAAAACGCGCCCATGAGATCAACATGGAGAAGGCGCTCTACGATGCGTGCATGGTCCCGATGGACATCATCCGGGAATGCGGCCGGGCCATCGAGCTGTCCCAGGAATTTGCCACCAAGGGCAACCGGATCGCGGTCAGTGACGCCGCCTCCAGCGCGGTGCTCTGCAAGGCAGCCATGCAGGCCGCCAGCCTGAACGTCTACATCAACACCAATATGATGAAGAATAAGAAGAACGCCGAGAAGCTGAACAACCGCTGCGCGACATTCATTGTGTATTACAGCGGCCTGGCGGACGGCGTGTTCGGATATACAGCGAACCGGCTGATGAATACAGTCCTGTAGCTGTCCGGGGAAAGGGAGCATGAAATGAGCACAGCCAAACGTCTCACCGGCAAACCCGTCGCAGATCAGATGACGGCAGTCAATCAGGAAGAAGCTTACCGGCTGCGCCAGCGGGGGATCATTCCTCTGCTGGCGATCATTCGCGTGGGAGAGGATCCGGGGGATATTTCCTACGAGAAGGGCGCAGTGAAGCGGGCCCAGATGACGGGGGTTGAGATCCGCCACGTCCGCTTCGATGAGAACGTGACGCAGCGGGAGCTGCTGGAGGCGATTCACAGCCTCAATGAGGATGATAAGGTGGACGGAATACTGCTGCTGCGGCCGCTGCCGCACCATATCAACGAAAAGTACGTCTGCGAACAGCTGTCGCCGGCCAAGGATATGGACGGAATCACCTCCGGCTCCATGGCGGGCGTATTCATGGATACCGACGTCGGTTATCCTCCCTGCACCGCCCAGGCCTGTATGGACATGCTGGATTATTACGGCATCGATCTGGAGGGCAAAAAAGTCACGATCATGGGCCGCAGTCTGGTCATCGGCAAACCGGCTGCCATGATGGCCATGCGCCGCAACGCCACGGTGACCGTTCTGCACAGCCGCACCAGCCGGGAGGATTTCGCCAGAGCCGGTCAGACTGCGGATGTGGTGATCGCTGCCATGGGCCGGGCGAAGATGGTCGGTGAGGATCAGCTGGGAAACGATCAGGTGATCCTGGATGTAGGCATTAACGTGGACGAGGACGGCAGCCTTTGCGGTGACATCGATTACGGAACCGCCGAGCAGTCGGCCGCGATGATCACGCCGGTTCCCGGAGGGGTCGGAAGCGTTACCACCGCGGTGCTGATGAAACACGTTCTGCAGGCGGCTTCCCGCAGAGCAGACGCGCGGCAGGTCTGACGCGGCGGACTTATCCGAAGAGAACACAGCCCCGGAGAAACGGGCCGTAAGGTTCCGGCAGTCTCCGGGACTTCCTGTTTTTTGGAATTTTTTTGCTTTTTTAGAAATTCCATGGTATAATACCATGATAGTATGCCTGCACTGGCATGTGACATAGATAAACGTTTGGGGAAAACGGAGATTTAGAATGAAAAGAATTGCCGCGATTATTATATCAGTCTGTATCGCAGTTACCGGAATAGGAACGGGATTTCCGCAGATGCTGGTCTCGGATGAGGGGATCGAGAGCTCGGCGGCCAGTTATCCCGCATTGAAGAAGATCACCTATACGGCGACCGGGAATCAGGCAGATGACATCATTGGGTTTGCGAAGACGCAGACAGGCTACAAAGAAGGCAGCAATAACAACACCTATTTCGGCTCCTGGTACGGATGCAACTACAATCCGTGGTGCGCGATGTTCGTCAGCTGGTGTGCGGCCAAGGCCGGGGTATCCAAGTCGGTCCTGCCGCGGCTTGCGACCGCGGACCGCTCCTGGGGCAAGGACCAGGGGGTTTATCATAAATCCAAATACTGGGGCGGATCCTATACCCCCAAGAAGGGCGATCTGATCTATTTTTCCTGGAGCGTCCGGGACTGGGCGGATCACATCGGCATGGTCACCGGCACGGGTAAGTCCGGCGGAACGACCTACGTCTATACAATTGAAGGAAACAAACACGATAAGGTAATCGAGGGAAGCTACCCTCTGAACAATAAATACATCCTTGGCTACATATCGCCGAAGTATACGACAGGAAACGCGACTGCGACGACTACGAAGGCAGCCGCTTCCTACACGCTGAAATACAGGGACGGGCTGGATTCCACCAGCAACGATGAAGAGGATAAGATCATCCCTCCGGTGAAGGGGACCTTCGGCAAGGATCTGATCCTGTCCGACAAGAAGTTCACCCGAAAAGGATACACCTACGCGAGCTGGGATGTGTACCGGGAAAACGACAGCGGCAAGCTGGTCTATCTGTGCAGGGATAAAGCCACCGGCAAGAAAGAAAGCTGGTACGTGAAGAGCTCCATTCCCGGTGACTACACGCAGGTGATCGTCGACGGCGGCAGCGCTCTGAACATCGCCACCGCGGTAAGCGGGACGGTCTATGTATCCCCCGTCTGGAAAAAGGCGGACTATGTGATCACCTACAAGGCCAACGGCGGGACCGGTGCTCCGGCTGCCCAGACAAAGAAGAGCGGCAAGTCGGTGACCCTGAGCCAGACCGTGCCCACCAGAGAAGGATATAATTTCCTCGGCTGGGCCAAGAAGGCGGATGCAGCCTCGCCTGCTGCGGAATTCGCGCCGGGATCCACCTATACGACCGATGCGAATCTCACGCTGTATGCAGTGTGGTCCATGGACTCCTATGACGTGGTGACGACCACCGGAATCAATAAGAGATCCGGTCCTGGGAAGAACTACGAGATCGTAGATACCTTTGCCAAGGGAACGACACTGGCGATCACGCAGGTCAAGGACAACTGGGGCAAGCTGGAGGACGGGAACTGGATCATGCTCGACTATACCGTCAAAGCGGGACTGAAGACATTTACCCTGCAGTACAGCGACGGACTGGACAGCACTGCGGATGACTCCGACCGGATCGGGACGATGCAGGTCGATTACGGCACCGGCAAGAGCATCACGGACAAACAGTTCTCCAGAACCGGCTACACCTATTCCGCGTGGAAGCTGTACCGCGTCTGCGATGGCAGCATACGTTACTTCTGCAAAGACAAAGCCACCGGCAAGAAAGAGAAGTGGCTGGTACAGGAGAAGATCTCCTCGAAGTATCAGCTGGTGACCCTGAAACCGGGAGAAAAGATCAAGGTGACCGAACCTGTGACCGAGAGGATCTACGCCGTTCCTGTATGGGAGGTGGCGAAGTACACGATCACCTACGATGCCAACGGAGGAACATCGGCGCCGAAGGCGCAGAAGAAGAAATACGGCAAGAACCTGACACTGCGCAAGGGTAAACCGAAACGCTCCGGATACACCTTCCTGGGCTGGTCCGGATCAAAGACGGCCACCAAGGCAAAGTATCAGCCGAAGGGCACGTTCAAGAAGAACAAGAACGTCACCCTGTATGCGGTATGGAAGTCAAAGTACACGAAGGTCAAAACGACCTCCGGGCTCAACAAACGCTCCGGCCCCGGAACAGATTACGATGTCATCGGATACGTCGAAGAGGGAAAGACGGTATCCATCGCGAAGACAAAGGACGGATGGGGCAAGCTCAAAGGCGGCGGCTGGATCAGCATGAGCTATACCAAGAAGGTGGCGAGCTCAGATTCAAACAAATCGAAGAAGGAAACCAAGGCCACCACCGTCAAGAAGACGGAGAAGAAGACTGAAAGCAAGAGCGCGGAGAAGAATACGAAGACCTTCAAGGTCGAGGTGACCGCCGGCGGCGGAGTGAATGCCCGCACCGGCCCCTCAAAGAAAAAGGATATCGCCACCTCCTACGAGAAGGGAACGACCCTTAACATTTACAAGGTGAAGAAGGGATGGGGCAAGCTGAAATCCGGCAACTGGGTGATGCTCAAATACACGAAGATCACCGGAACCTATAAGGTGAAGGTCACCTCTTCGGAGCTGAATCAGAGAAAGGGCCCGGGGACGAAGTACGATGTTGTCAATCAGATCAGCCCCGGCAAATACAACATCTCGAAGATCAGCGGAGAATGGGGCAAGGTGAAAGAGACCGGCTACTGGATCCATCTGGCATACACAAAGCGCATCAAATAAAAGGAGAATTCAATGAACAGGAATCTGGCAAAAACATACGATCCGAAGGATTTTGAAGACCGAATCTACGAAAAGTGGGAATCCAGCGGCGCATTCCGCGCTGAGAGGGATCCCGGCAAGAAGCCCTTTACGATCGTCATGCCCCCGCCAAACATCACGGGACAGCTGCATATGGGACACGCGCTGGACCAGACTTTGCAGGATGTGCTGACCCGTTTCAAGCGTCTGCAGGGATACAGCGCCCTGTGGCTTCCGGGCAGCGATCATGCCAGCATCGCGACGGAGGTCAAGGTCGTCGACCGGATCCGCGCGGAGGAGGGCAAAGAAAAAGAAGACCTGGGCCGGGAGGAATTCCTGCGCAGGGCCTGGAAATGGAAGGAGGAGTTCGGCGGCAAGATCACGAAGCAGTGCCGCAAGCTCGGGGATTCCTGTGACTGGGAGAGAGAACGCTTCACCATGGACGAGGGCTGCAACAAAGCGGTCAATCACTTCTTCGTCCAGCTCTATAAAAAAGGCCTGATCTACCGGGGCAACCGGCTCATCAACTGGTGTCCCCAGTGCGGCACATCCCTGTCGGATGCCGAGGTAGAGCACGAAGATAAGAACGGATACTACTGGTATTTCCGTTATCCGGGGGCGGATGGAGGAGACGGGATCGTCGTTGCGACCTCCCGTCCGGAGACCATGTTCGGTGACGTTGCGATCGCTGTATCGCCGGAGGATGAGAGATACCGGGATATGGTTGGAACCGAAGTGGTCCTGCCGCTGGTGGGAAGGAAGATCCCGGTGGTCGCGGACCCGTATCCGGATCCGGAGAAGGGAACCGGAGCGGTGAAGATCACCCCGGCTCACGATGAGAACGACTTCCAGGTCGGCCAGAGGCACGATCTGGAGAATCTGTGCTGCATCAACGAGGATGCGACCATGAACGATCTGGCGGGCAAATACGCCGGCATGGACCGTTACGAATGCCGCAAGGCGTGGGTGAAGGACCTGGACGAGGCGGGATTCCTGGTGAAGACCGAGGAGATGGTCATTCCCACCGGCGAGTGTTACCGCTGCCATACGGTCGTTGAGCCGATGCTCTCCGATCAGTGGTTCGTTAAGATGGAAAGTCTGGCGAAGCCGGCCATTGCGGCCGCAAAGGAAGGCAGGCTGACCCATGTGCCCCAGCGGTTTGAGAAGACCTACCTGCGCTGGCTGGAGGAGATCCGCGACTGGTGCATCTCCCGGCAGCTGTGGT